>NZ_BAAIHU010000007.1:514030-596916 GCF_054590795.1 Kineococcus anabasis | reverse complement strand
CGAGCTGCTGGTGGTGCCGATCGCCGCCAAGCACGGCGACAACGTGGTGCACCGCTCCGCGGCCACGCCCTGGTACACCGGTCCCACCCTCATGGAGCACCTGGAGGCCGTGGAGGTCACCCCGCCCGACCACGGCGTCGGCGGGCTGCGCCTGCCCGTGCAGTGGGTCTCCCGCCCCGAGGCCGGCCCCGGCGGGGAGCAGCGCCGCCGCTACACCGGGCGGATGGCCGCCGGCACCCTGTCCGTCGGCGACGAGGTCGTCGTGCTGCCCGCGGGCGCCACGAGCCGGGTCACCGCCATCGACACCCTCGACGAGACCCGCCCCACCGCCGTGCCCGGGCTCTCGGTGGCCGTGGAGCTGGCCGACGACCTCGACGTCGGCCGGGGGGACCTGATCGTGAGCCCCGGAGACCAGCCCGTGCAGGCGCGTGAGCTCGTCGCCAGCGTCTGCTGGATGAGCGAGACCCCGCTGCGGGCCGGTGACCGCTTCGTGCTGAAGCACACCACCCGCACGGTCCGGGCCACCGTGCAGTTCCTGCACGACCGCCTCGACCCCGAGACGCTCCACGAGTTCCCCGACCCCGTCGAGCTGAACCTCAACGACATCGGCAACGTCACCCTGCGCACCAGCTCGGTGGTGCCGGCCGACCCCTACAGCGGCAACCGCGAGACGGGGGCGTTCATCCTCGTCGACGAGCACGGCAACGACACCGTCGCGGCCGGCACCGTCCTGCAGGTCAAGCCGGCCGAGGCGCCGAAGCGGCACCGCGAGGACGTCACCTGGCACCCCTCCTCGCTGCGGCGCGAGCACCGCGTGTCCTCCACCGGGCAGCGCGGGGCGACCGTCTGGCTGACGGGTTTCCCCGCCTCCGGCAAGTCGACGGTCGCCGTGGCGGTCGAGCGCGCCCTCGTGGGGGCCGGGCGGGTGGCGTACCTCCTCGACGGCGACAACGTCCGGCACGGGCTGTCCGACGACCTGGGGTTCTCCCCGGGCGACCGGGCCGAGCACATCCGCCGCGTCGGGCACCTCACCCGCCTGTTCGCCGACGCCGGGGTCGTCGCCATCGCCTCGATGGTCTCGCCGCTGCGCTCGGACCGGGCCATCGCGCGGGCCATGAACGAGGCCGCCGGGATCCCCTTCCTGGAGATCCACGTCGCCACGCCCATCGAGGAGTGCGAGCGCCGCGACCCCAAGGGCCTCTACGCCAGGGCGCGTGCGGGTCAGCTCCGCGGGCTCACCGGGATCGACGCGCCCTACGAGCCCCCGGAGTCCCCCGACCTGGTGATCGACACGACGGGAGCGGACCTCGACGTCCTCGTCCGGCGGGTGCTCGCGACGCTGGAGGCGCGCGAGCGCGAGTTCGCGGAGGGTCAGGCATGACGGGAACACACGATCCAGCCCTCTCCGCGCAGCCCGCCTATGGTGAGCGGATGAAATCCTCCGCCGGCCGGCCGGCCGCGCGCGACGACGTCCTCCTCGTGCACTGGCACGACCTGGGGCGCCACCTCGCGTGCTACGGCGCCTCCGGCGCCCACAGCCCGAACCTGGACACCCTGGCGGCGGAGGGCGTGCTGTTCACCGCCGCCCACGCCACGGCCCCGCTGTGCTCCCCGGCGCGCGGTTCGCTGTTCACGGGCAGGTACCCGCACAGCAACGGGTTGCTCGCCCTCGCGCACCACGGGTTCGAGTACCACGACGACGTGCGCACCCTGCCGCAGCTGCTGGGCGCGGCGGGGTGGCGCACCGCCCTGTTCGGGATGCAGCACGAGACCGCCCGGCCGGAGCGGCTGGGCTTCGAGGAGTTCGACGTCACCGACTCCCGCTGCGACTGGGTCGTCGACCGCAGCCAGGAGTGGGTGCGCGCGGCCGTCGAGGCAGGGCCGGAGCGCCGGCCGTTCTTCCTCACGGCGGGTTTCTTCGAGACCCACCGGCCCTACCCCGTGGAGGACTACCCGCCGGGTGACCCCGGTGCCTTCGAGGTGCCGGCGTACCTGCCGGACACCCCGCAGGTGCGCGAGGACCTCGCCGGGTTCCACTCCTCGATCGAGATCGCGGACGCGGCGGTCGGGCGGCTGCTGGACACCCTGAAGGTCCTCGGTCTCGACGAGACGACGTGGGTGGTGTTCGTCACCGACCACGGCGAGGCGTTCCCCGGCGCGAAGTCCACCCTCTACGACGCCGGCACCGGGATCGCGTGCCTCGTGCGCCCCCCGCGCCGGCGGCGGGTCGCGGCGCACGAGTACACCGGCCTGTTCAGCGGCGTGGACCTCGTGCCGACGCTGCTCGACCTGCTGGGTGTGGAGGTCCCGGAGGAGGTGGAGGGCCTCTCGCACGCCGCGGCGCTCACCTCGCCGTCCGCGGACCTCCCGCCGGCGCGCACGGAGGTGTTCACGCAGAAGACGTACCACGACAGCTACGACCCGATCCGGGCCGTGCGGACCTCCACGCACAGCTACATCGAGAACTACGCACCCCGGCCCCGCCTGGACCTCCCCCTGGACATCGCGGCGAGCCCGTCGGGCACGGCGGTGGGGGAGGAGTTCGCCGAGCCCCGGGCGCCGCGGGAGCTGTACGACCTGCGCGCCGACCCGCTGGAGCGCACGAACCTCGCCGACCGGCCGGAGGTGGCGCAGGTGCAGCAGGACCTGGCCCGCCGGCTGCACGACTGGCGCGCCTCCACCGGCGACGTCCTGCCCGCGCTGGAGGAGGGCGAGGCGTTCGCCACCCGGATGCTCGCCGCGTACCTGGAGCAGCTCGGCATGCCGCCGCGCGAGCCCCTCGCGGCGCAGCGCCGCCTCACCGGCGCCGTCCGCTCCGGGCCGGCGCGGGAGGACGCCGCGGGATGAGCTGCTGCGGTCCGACCGCGCCCCGCGCCGCCGGGCCCCCCGTCGCCAGGCCCCCCGTCGCCGGGCCCGTCCCGGTGCGGGCGCCGGTACCCGTCGCGGCGTCCACCCACTCCCCCGGTGCGGCACCGGGGGAGTGGGTGGACGTCCCCGGCGGGACGTTCCTCATGGGCAGCGAGGACCCCGACGTCAACCCGTTCGACGCCGAGGGCCCCGTGCGCCCGGTCGCGGTGGAACCGTTCCGCGTCGGGGCGACCACCGTGACCGTGGCGCAGTTCGCCGCGTTCGCGGACGCCACCGGCCACCGCAGCACGGCCGAGGAGGTCGGCTGGTCGTTCGTGCCGGCCGGCGCCCTGCCGCCCCGGCTGCGGGAGGAGTGCCCCCGCCCGCCCACCGCGCCGTGGTGGGCGGCGGTCCCGGGCGCCACCTGGTCCGCGCCGGAGGGGCCCGGCTCCCACGTGCGGGAGCGCCGGGACCACCCGGTCGTGCACGTCTCGACCGCCGACGCCGAGGCGTACTGCGCGTGGGCCGGGGCCCGCCTGCCCACGGAGGCCGAGTGGGAGCGCGCCGCCCGCGGCGGGCTGGAGCAGAAGCGCTACCCGTGGGGGGACGAGCTGCACCCGGGCGGGGAGCACCGCTGCAACATCTGGCAGGGCGAGTTCCCCGGGCACGACACCGGCGAGGACGGGTTCACCGGCACCGCCCCGGCCCGCTGGTACGAGCCCAACGGCTACGGCCTGCACCAGGCCGCGGGCAACGTGTGGGAGTGGTGTGCGGACACGTGGTGGACCCCGAGGCAGCGTCGCAGCCGGAACCGGGTGATGCGCGGCGGGTCCTTCCTGTGCCACGACTCCTACTGCAACCGCTACCGCGTCTCGGCGCGGACGTCGAACGACCCCGGCGCGACGCTGGCGAACCTCGGGTTCCGCTGCGTCCTGCCCGTTGCCTGAGGAGGCCGCCACGTACCCGCCGCACGTCCCCGACGAGCTGGACACCACCGACGACCACGCGGCCGCGGAGTTCGCCGCGACCGCGGCCGGCCGCGAGCTGCTCGCGCTGCGGGAGACCGCCGCGGGCGCGCCGGACCTGCGCCGCCGGGGCGACGCACTGGGCCAGCAGGTCCTCGCCGCCCTGCTGACCCGGCTGCGCCCCGGTGACGCGGTCCTCAGCGAGGAGGCCGCCGACGACCGCGCGCGCCTGCGGGCGGAGCGGGTGTGGATCGTCGACCCCCTGGACGGCACCCGCGAGTACGGGGAGGTCTCCCGCGACGACTGGGCCGTCCACGTTGCGCTGTGGGCCGGTGGCGGGCTCGTCGCGGGGGCCGTCGCGCTGCCGGCACTGGGGACGACCGCCTCGACGGGACGGCCGCCGGTGGTGCCGCCCGCGACGCCGGGCAGGCTGCGGGTCGTCGTGAGCCGCAGCAGGCCGCCCGCCCAGGCGGAGGTGCTGCGCCGGGAGCTCGGCGCGGAGATCGTGCCGAAGGGATCGGCCGGGGCCAAGGCGATGGCCGTCGTCCGCGGGGAGGCCGACGCCTACGTCCACGACGGCGGCATGTCGGAGTGGGACACCGCCGCCCCCGTCGCCGTCGCCCTCGCCGCGGGCCTGCACGCGAGCCGGCTCGACGGGTCCCCGGCCCGGTTCAACCAGGCCGACGTGTGGATGCCGGACCTGCTGATCGCCCGGCGGGAGACGGCCGCCGCGATCCTCGCCGTCCTGCGGGACGCCGGCTGACCGGGCACGCCCCCGGTGCCCGGTCAGCCCGTCGTCCCGGGGCTCAGCAGCGCCGGATGCTGGAGTTGTTCAGCGTGATGTTCCGGATGGTCAGGTTGTCGGCGCAGGGGCTCTCGACGATCCGGTTGTTCGTCAGCGTGAAGTTCTGCAGCGTGATGTCGCGGTTGCCGGCGAACTCGGTGCGCTCGGCGAGGCGGATCTCGCCACCGCCGGAGATGGTCCCGCCGTTGGTGGCGAGGCTGACGTTGTAGCAGTTCTCGATCATGACCGCGTTGGAGCCGGTGCTGGCGATGTCCACGCGGTTGATGACCGCGCCGCCGCTCTCGGAGACGCAGAAGATGCCGCGGCCGCCGCCGCGGGCTCGCACGAGGTCGACGCGGACGTTCGTGGCGTAGCTGGAGCCGACCCGGCCGTTGCGGTTGGCCATGCGGAACGCGGCGTACCCGGTGCCCGCCCCGGCGTTCTCGGCGTCGACCGTGCCGATGGTCGCGTTGATCGTCTGGTTCAGCAGCAGGCCGGACTCCCCGACGCCGCGGGCGGTGACGGTGCCGATGCTGAGCCCGTCGACGCCGTAGGTCTCCACCGCGTGGGAGCTGGCCCCGGAGACGTAGACGTTGTCGATGCGGACGTTGCGGGTCCACTGGCTGGTGTCGCCGCGGTTGTCGATGCGGACGCCGAGGCCGCTGGACAGGCGCATGGTGACCTGGCCGAGGGTGAGGCCCACGACGTTGCGGGCGAAGATGCCGTAGTTCGGGGTGCCCGTGACGGTCACGTTCTGGACCTCGACGTCGCGGGTTCCGCGGGTGTAGATCGGGGCGTAGTCCCCGGAGGCGCTGCCGCTCACGTTGATCGTGCCGCAGACGTCGAGCGTGGTGTAGCTGGGCAGGGTGATCCGCTGGCCGTTGGGGACGGTGCCGGAGCCGCGGACGACGACGCGCTGCTTCGTCGTGCGGCCGGCGGAGAGGCTGTTGACGGCGGCCTGCACGGCGGAGCGCATGTCGCTGCCGGTGTAGACGGTGCGGCTGCCGTTGCGGGCGGTCCAGGTGTTGTCCACCCGGGTCGCCGAGGCGTTGAACGTGCCGTCACCGCAGGCGGCCTGGGCGGCCTGCGGCGCCACGAGGACGCCGGCGGCCGCGAGGGCCAGGGTTCCGGCGCCGGTGACGGCGTTGCGCCACAGGCGCGCGGTGCGAGGGGGGCGGGGCGTGCTGGGCAGGACGGAGCGAAGCGCCACTGGTTCTCCAGGTGTCATCGTCGACAGGGCGGAGCGACTCGCGGGAACCGCTTCCGCGAGGGGTGGGACGGTACGAGGTGACTGTCAGTTCCGTCAAGACATGAATGAACCGATAAAAATGGCAACAATGTGACTCTGAGTAGTACTGCGAATGCTGAAGTGCTGCGGTCACCCCGGGAGCCTGCTCCGGGGGCGCGGACGTCGACGGTTCCCCCGTCCCGGCGCCCCCGTCCCGGCGCCCCCGGTGCTCGTGGCCCTGCGCCGGACCGGCCGGGCCCGGTTCTCCCGTGGGATGATGGCGGACCGGCCGGGGTTTCCCGCGGGGAGCGCCGGCCCCCGCGCCGAGGGGGTGTTCTGGTGGCGGTGGGGATGCGCGAGGTCGCCGCGCACGCCGGGGTCTCACTGCGGACCGTCTCCAACGTCGTCAACGACTACCCGCACGTCAGCCCCGCCATGCGCGAGCGGGTGCAGCGCTCGCTGGACGCGCTGGGCTACCGCATGAACACCGCGGCACGCAGCCTCACCACCGGGCGCACCGGCATCGTCACGCTGGCGATCCCCGACTTCACCGTGCCCTACTTCGGGGAGCTGGCGACGGCCGTCGTCACCGCCGCCGAGCGCCGCAGGTTCACCGTCCTCACCGAGGTGACGCACGGCGAGCGCGCCCGGGAGCTGGAGGTCCTGCGCGGCGGGCGCACCCACCTCACCGACGGGGTGCTGCTCAGCCCCACCTCGCTCACCCCGCACGACGTGGCCGTCGCCCGGCCGCAGGTCCCCCTCGTCCTGCTCGGTGACCTCGTCGCCGACGGGCCGCTCGACCACGTCGGCGTGCCCAACCGGGAGGCGGCCCGGGTGGCCGTGGAGCACCTGCTCTCCCTCGGCCGGCGCCGCATCGCCGCCCTCGGGGTGCAGCACCGCCACCACGCCACGTCCACCCTGCGGCTGCAGGGCTACGAGGACGCGCTCGCGGCCGCGGGGGTCCGGCCGCAGCGCCGGTGGCGGCTGCACGCGGAGGAGTGGACCAGGGAGGCCGGGGCCGCCGCCGTGCAGCGGGTGCTCGACGCGCCGGGTCAGCGGCCCGACGCCGTGTTCGCGTTCAGCGACACCCTGGCGCTGGGCGCCCTGCGGGCGCTGCTGCACCACGGTGTCGCGGTACCGGAGGAGGTCGCCCTCGTGGGTTTCGACGACGTGGAGGAGTCCCGGTACACCAGCCCGTCGCTGTCGTCGGTGGCGCCGGCGACGGCGGAGCTCGCGGACAGCGCCCTCGCGATGCTCCAGGAGCAGGTGCTCTCCCCGGCCGCACGGGGGCAGGGCCGGCAGGTGTTCACCCCGTACGCCCTGAGGGTGCGGGAGTCCACGGCGGGCGCGGCCGCCGTGGACTGACCCGCTCAGCCCTTCAGGCCCGTGCCGGCGACGCCCTCCACGATGCGGCGCTGGAAGAGCAGGAACAGCACGACCAGCGGCAGGGCGCCCAGGATCGCCGAGGCCTGGATGTCGGAGACGCGCTGGCCGAAGGAGCCCTGCACCGTCGCCAGGCCGACCGGGATGGTCATCAGCTCGGGGTTGGACACGACGAACAGCGGCAGCAGCAGGTTGTTCCACACGTTGACGAACGTGAGGATCGCCATCGCCGAGACCACCGGCTTGGACAGCGGCATGATGATCGAGCGGTAGATCCGCCAGAAGCCCGCCCCGTCGAGGCGGGCGGACTCCTCCAGCTCCTTCGGCAGGCCGTCGAAGAACTGCTTGAAGACGAACACCGCGATGACGTAGGGGACCTGGGGGAGGATTACCGCCCAGTAGGTGTTGAGCAGACCCACCGAGTCGAGCATCTGGAAGATCGGCACCACGAGCACCTGGTTGGGGATCATGACGCCGGCGAGGATGAGGACGAAGGCCACCTTGCGTCCCCGGAACTGCAGCCGCGACAGGGCGTATCCGGCCATCGAGGCGAACGCGACGGTCAGGGCGGTGCTGACGGAGGCGGTGAAGAAGCTCGCGAGGTACCAGTTCCAGATCGAGCCGCCGCCGAGGATGGCCTGGTACGGCTCCAGGGTCGCACCCGGGTGGCCCAGGATCGCCTCCGCGCCGACGGCGGAGACGCTGTTGGGTGTCAGCGACGTCCTGATCGCCCACAGGCTCGGGGTGAGCCAGAGCAGGGCGAAGAGGCCGAGCACGATCCCGCACACGATGTTGAAGGTGCGGGTGCTGTTCTTCGCCGAGTCGGTGGTGCGCCGCGCCGGGGGTGCGGCGGCGGAGATCCCCGTGCGCCGCGAGGCGCTGCCGGTCTGGGTCGCCATCTCAGGCCCTCCTCTCCTGTGCGCGGTCGATGAGCTGCCGCAGGACGGCGATGACCACGATGACGATGAACAGCAGCACGGAGGCCGCGGAGGCGGCGCCGACGCGGAAGTCGGTGAACGCCGAGGTGGTGACCAGGCCGAGGGCCACCTCCGTGGAGATGCCCGGACCGCCGGCCGTCATGAGGTACACCTGGTCGAAGACCTTGAGGCTGGCGATGATCTGGAGCAGGACCACGAGGGTCGTGGTGCGGCTGAGCATCGGCAGGGTGATCCAGCGGACCTGCTGCCACGGGGAGGCGCCGTCGATGGCCGCCGCCTCGTAGATCTCGCGGGGGATCTCCTGCAGGCCCGCGAGGTAGAGGATGAAGTTGAACCCGATCGTCCACCAGACGGTGGCCAGGGCGATGCCGATCATCGCCAGGGCGGGCGTGCCCAGGATGGGGGCCGGCTCCTCCACGCCGAACCAGCCCTGCACGACCGCGAGGAGCCCCGTCGCCGGGCTGAGGATGAAGTTCCAGATGAGCGCGATCGCGGCGGAGGGCAGGATGAACGGCACGAAGAACGCCAGCCGGAAGAACCACTGCCCCCGCTGCAGGCGGTTGGCCAGCACGGCGAAGACGAAGGACAGCAGCACCAGCGGCGGGACCGTGTAGAGCGTGAACTGCAGGGTGTGCCACATCGCCGACCAGAACTCCGGCCGGGTCAGCATCTCCCGGTAGTTGCCGAGCCCGGCGAACGTGCCGAGGCCCTCCTTGACGATGCTGGTGTTGAACAGGCTGGCCACGACCATGTAGAGGGTCGGCCAGATGAGGAACAGGACGTAGAAGAGGGCGAACGGTGCGAGGAACAGCCAGGCGGGCCGGGTCTCGCCCTTGCGCAGCCCATCCTTCCTCAGGGTGCTGGTCGCGGCCGTCCCCGGCCTGGTGATGGTCTCGGCACTCACAGCGGGTCCTCCGTGCGCGCGTAGGTCTGGAGCTGGGAGCGCATGCTGGCGATGGCCTCCTGCGGGCTGGCGGAACCCTGCAGCACCAGCCCGATCTGGGCACCGACGATGGTCTCGAAGTTGGAGCCGGAGCCGGAGTACCAGGCCGGGGCGTCGTACACCCCGTACTCGGCGGCTGCGGAGTAGTCGGACTGCGGTTCCAGCGCGGCGTACTCGGGGCTCTCCAGGGTGGGCCGGTAGGAGGGGATGTGTCCGCCCTCGGCCCACGTGAGGCTCTGGTCGAGCATGGACCTCACGAAGCCCATCGCGCGCCGCAGCTGGTCGTCGCTGCGCTCCATCCGGGGCAGCACGAAGGCGTGGGAGTCGGCCTGGCAGGCCGGCTGCTCGTAGAGCTGGGGGATCGGTGCCATGCCGAACTCGAGCCCCTCCACGCTCTGGGCGGTGGTGATCTCCCACTCGCCCTGCAGGTAGAAGGCGGACTTCCCGGTGAACATCAGCGTCTGGGAGCCGGCGTAGTCGGTCGTGGCGGGCATCAGGCCCCTGGCGGTGAGGCTCTGCAGGTACGCCAGGGTGTCCTCCACCAGCGCCTCGTCGAACGTGAGCTCGGTGCCGCCCTCCGACAGGAACGGGGTGTTGCCCTCGCGCTGGGAGTACAGCGACTGGAAGAGGCGCCACGGGGTGGCGGTGTCGGTGACGGTCGCGACGCTCGCCCCGTACGCGCCGGTGGCCTCCTTGGCGGCGGTGAGCGCGGCGTCCCACTGCTCCACACCCTCGATCGGCTTCAGCTTCCCCCCGCCGTCGAGCAGGCCCGCCTTCTCGCAGACGGCCTTGTTGTAGAAGAGGACGAAGGGGTGGGTGTCCAGCGGGATGGCGTAGGACCGCCCGTCGAGCTGCTGCGCCTCCCACACCTTGGGCGTGAAGTCCTCCGGCGTCAGGTCCGCCAGGGCGAGCACGTCGTCGGTCAGCTCGGTGAGCAGCCCGGCCCGGGCCAGGTTCTGCCCGCGCGTCAGGTGCGCCACGGCGACGTCCGGCGGTTTGTCCCCGAGCGTCGCCAGCGACACCTTCGTGTAGTACGGGTTGCCCCAGGCGAACGTGGCCGCCTGGAGGGAGCCGGGGCCGCCGTTCTGCTCGGCGTACTCGTCGAGCATGAGCTGCAGGCGGGCCCCGTCGCCGCCGCCGAAGAGGTTCCAGAACGTCACGGTGCCCGGGGCGAGCTGGGTGCCGGCGATCCCGGCGGCGAGCGGCGAGCCGCAGCCCGCAAGGCCGAGCCCGCCGAGCGCGAGCCCGCCCCTGAGCAGGGCGCGCCTGCTCGGTCGGCGCGGTGGTGGTGGCAGGGAGCGTGTCACACGTCGTCCTTCCGCCGTCGTCGGCGCGGGCGCGGCACCTCGCTGTGCCGCGCGGTCCCCGGCGTCCCCGCCCGGGCTGGACGGTGGCCGTCGGGTGATGGGACGCTAGCATCGCTTTGCACCGGTGCAAAGGAGCGCCGCGCCGCTGTCGCGCGCCCGCACCCCGATCCCCCACCTCCGGAGGCCCCGTGCCCCTCGCCGACGTCCCCCGCCCCGAGCACCCCCGACCGTCCTCCACGCGCCCGGACTGGCTCTGCCTCAACGGGCAGTGGGAGTTCGAGGCGGACGCCGGCGACTCCGGGCTCGAGCGCGGGCTGCTCGGGCGGCCGCTGGCCTCGCGGATCACCGTTCCGTTCGCGCCCGAGTCGGAGCTGTCCGGCATCGGGGACACCGACTTCACCGCCGCCGTCTGGTACCGCCGCGAGGTCGAGGTCCCCGCCGCCTGGGCGGGACGCCGGGTGCTCCTGCACTTCGGGGCCGTCGACCACGACGCCACCGTGTGGGTGGACGGGGTCGAGGTGGGCCGGCACCGCGGCGGGTTCACGCCCTTCACCCTCGACCTCGGGCACCGCACCGGGACGCTCACCGTGGTCGTGCGCGCCCGCGACAGCCACCACGGCCCGCAGGCGCGCGGGAAGCAGTCCACCCGGTACGCGAACTACGAGTGCTTCTACACCCGCACCACCGGCATCTGGCAGACCGTCTGGGCCGAGCCCGTCCCCGACACCTCCCTGCTGCGCACCCGCGTCACCCCCGACCTCGCCGGGGCCGCCTTCCACCTGGAGCAGCCGCTGCGGCGGGACCCGGCCGGCCTGCCCGGCGGCCGGGAGGGGTGGACCGTGCGGGCGGTGCTCACCGACACCGCGGGGGAGGTGGCCGCGGCCTCCGTGCGCGCCGACCTCGACCTCGCCCCGCGCCTCGTCCTGCCCGTCCCCGCCGACCGCGTGCGGACCTGGTCCCCGGAGGACCCGCACCTGTACGGCCTGCGCGTCGAGCTCGTCGGCCCCGGCGGCGAGGTCCTCGACGCCCTCGGCTCCTACGCCGGGCTCCGCTCGGTGGGCATCGACGGCAAGGCCGTCCTCCTCAACGGCCGCCCGGTGTTCCAGCGGCTCGTCCTGGACCAGGGCCTCTACCCCGACGGCCTGATGACCGCGCCCGACGACGCCGCGCTCGTCCGCGACATCGAGCTGGCCCAGCGGGCCGGCTTCAACGGCGCCCGCCTGCACCAGAAGGTCTTCGAGGAGCGCTTCCTCTTCCACGCCGACCGCCTCGGCTTCCTGGTGTGGGGCGAGTTCGGCGACTGGGGCGCCGCCGAGCGCGGCACGGTCGTGGACCGGGAGTTCCAGCGCCCGACCGCGTCCTTCGTCACCCAGTGGCTGGAGGCCCTGGAGCGCGACCACTCCCACCCCAGCATCGTCGGCTGGTGCCCGCTCAACGAGACGTACCAGCGCATCACCGACCGCATCACCGTGCTCGACGACGTGACGCGGGCGATGTTCCTGGCGACCAAGGCGGCGGACACCTCCCGCCCCGTGCTCGACGCCTCCGGCTACTCCCACCGGGTGGCCGAGTCGGACGTGTGGGACTCCCACCTGTACGAGCAGGACCCGGCCCTCTTCGCCGCCGAGGTGGGGGGCCTGGTCTCCGGCACCCCGCACACCAACCGCGGCCCCGAGGGCGAGGAGTGGTCCGTGCCGTACTCCGGGCAGCCGTGGTTCTGCAGCGAGTTCGGCGGGATCTGGTGGCGTCCCGGCGGGCACCCGACCGGCGACCGGGGTGCCGACGCCTCGTGGGGCTACGGGCGGGCCCCGGCGAGCGAGGAGGAGTTCCACGAGCGCTTCGCCGGCCTCACCGGCGTGCTGCTGTCCGACCCGCTGATGTTCGGCTACTGCTACACCCAGCTCACCGACACCTTCCAGGAGCAGAACGGCATCTACTCCTTCGACCGGAGCGAGAAGCTGGACGTGGAGCGGGTGCGGGCCGCCCAGCTGCGCCCCGCCGCGATCGAGGAGGCCGCCGGGACCGGGGACACCGCCGCGGGGCGGGCGCCGCAGGGGGCGTGATCCCGGCGCGGCGGGCCGGCGCTCAGGCGGGAGCGGGCCCGCTCGCGCTGCGGCGCAGGCGCTCGGAGTCCGCGTGCAGCAGCCCCAGGAGCACCAGGTCCACGAGCAGCCCCGCGGTGGCGGCGAACTGCGAGGCCGTGAAGAGGAACACCTGCGTCAGCAGCAGCGAGACCAGCACGGCCCGCTGGAAGGAGGCGACGGCCGCGGCGCGCCCCTCGTGGCGCCAGCGCCGCAGGCCGGCCAGCGCCAGGAGGAAGGACAGGGTCGCGCCGAGCAGGACCCCGGTGAAGGAGACCCGGTCGCCCTCGCCGGCGCGCCACAGGCCGGTGGCCACGAGCGCGGCGCCGCCGGCCTGCGCCAGCAGCAGCGCCCCCATGAGCGGCACCGCCCAGCGCGAGAGGGCCAGCCGGTCGAACAGCCGCCGCACCTGCACCCAGAGGTCCTCCAGCGAGTGCGACAGGGACAGCGGCCGCGGCTCCACGGCCCGCAGCAGCCGGGCGATCTCCTCGGCGCCGGGGGAGCCGGGCGCCCCCTCCAGCAGCCGCAGCGCGTCCTGCCGGCGCGGCTCCGACAGGCGCCCCGCCAGGCCGTCGACCAGGGCGAACGCCGCCCCCGCGACGCGCTCGTCCGCCTCCAGCGGCCGGTGCCGGCGCCAGCGGGCGGCGCCCACGACGAGCAGCGCGAACACCACGTACATGATCGCCGCGGCGGGTTCGTAGAAGTAGTCGTTGTCGGTGGTGACGAACTTGCCGACCTCGTCGATGAACAGGCCGAACCCCGCCCCGCCCAGCACCGCGGAGACCGGGCGCGGGCCCGGGCCGATGTAGGCGAGCTGGAGCACCAGGGCCACGAGCATCAGCAGCCCGCCCGGCAGGACGTGCGCGATGTGCAGGCCCTCACCGCCGATCTGCGGGTAGCCCGTCAGCGCCAGGAACAGCCTGGTCAGCAGGACGGTGGACACGCCCGCGACCACGAGCGTCGTCAGGTGCGGCACCGCCGAGGCGCTGCGGACCAGGTCGACGCGCAGCGCCTCGCGCAGGCGGCCCAGCCGGCCCGTCGCCCCGCTCGTCGTCGGGGTCGCCCTCCGGCTCGTCGTCCGGCTCACCGCCGGGGCTCCTCAGCGCGCACCGGACCACCGTAACCGGGGCCGCGGCGGCGCCTCCTGTCGCTCACGCGGACGGCGGCACCGCCCTCAGGCGGGCACCGGGCCGGTGCTGGCCCGCACCACCAGGCGCGCGGGCATGCGCACGTGCGCGGCGCACTCCCTGCCGTCGAGCAGGTCCACGAGCATCCGCACCGCCTGGGCGCCCATCTCCCGCAGCGGCTGCGCGACCGTCGTCAGGGGCACCGCGCAGTTGGCGGCCTCGGGGATGTTGTCGAAGCCGACGACCGAGACGTCCCCGGGCACGCGCAGCCCGAGCTCGTGGGCGACCTCGACGGTGCGGATCGCGGAGAGGTCGTTGGCGGCGAAGACCGCCGTGGGCCGCTCCGGCAGCGTCAGCAGCGCCCGCGCCGCCTCGGTGGTCGTCGCCGAGGCCCGGTAGTCGCCGTGGCGCAGCAGGGCGGGGTCGAAGGGCAGCCCCGCCGCGGCCAGGGCCTCGCGGTAGCCGAGCTCGCGCAGGCGGGCCGACTCCAGGTCCGCGCGGCCCCGCACGTGGGCGATGCGGCGGTGCCCGAGGCCGAGCAGGTGGCCCGTGGCCGCGCGCGCGCCGGCGGCGTTGTCGCAGTCGACGGTGGTGGGGCCGGTGGGGCCGGTGTGCGGGTCGATGGCCACCACGGGGATGCCCGTGGCGGGGGTGAGGACGGTGGGCGTGACGAGGACGGCGCCGTCGATCAGCGTGCCCGCCAGGCGGGAGAGGGAGCGGCGCTCCCACCCGACGTGGCCCTCCGCCTCCGGCCCGGACACCGACCCGGAGTAGGCCAGCAGCTCGTACCCGAGGCCGGCCACGGCGCCGGAGACGCCCTTGAGCAGCTCGGCCGAGAAGGGCTCGAACTCCGAGACGAGGATGCCGAGGACGCCGGTGCGGCTGCTGCGCAGCGAGCGGGCCACCAGCGAGGACTCGTAGCCCAGCTCCGCGGCGACCCCGGCGATGCGCCGGGAGGTGGCCGCCGAGACGCCGTAGCGGCTGTTGAGCGCCTTGGAGACCGTGGCGACGGAGACGCCGGCGACGCGGGCCACGTCGGAGATCGTCACGCGCTCCGGCAGCGGGGCGGGGGAGGTCCCCGGGCCCCGGGCGTCGCTGCTCACCGGCGCATGCTAGCCCCGCCCACCGGCCCGCAGGGGCCGTTCGAGGGAAGTGCGAAAACGTTATCGAAAGGACTTGACGAAAAACTTCCGGAAGCCGCACAGTCGTCGGGACAGGCGCCGGACAGGCACCTGACACCAGATCCAGGCACCTGGCTCCAGGTCGATGACGACAGAGGGACTCCACGATGATGAGGAAGCTGCGGGGCGCGGCCGTGTTCGCGTCGCTCGGTGCGAGCGTGACGCTCCTGGTCTCCGGCTGTGGCGGCGCGGACGGCGGCAGCGGGACGTCGGAGGACGGCTCCACCACCCTGACGTTCTGGCACAACTCCACGACCGGCCCGGGCAAGGCGTACTGGGACAAGACGGCCGCGGACTTCGAGAAGGCCAACCCCGGCGTCAAGATCAAGATCCAGTCCGTCCAGAACGAGGACATGGACGGCAAGCTCCAGACCGCCCTGAACTCCGGCGACGCCCCGGACGTCTTCATGGCCCGCGGTGGCGGCAAGCTCGCCGACATCGTCGAGGCCGGTCAGGTCCTCGACCTCACCGACTCCATCAGCGCCGAGGCGAAGACGGCCCTCGGCGAGGGCGTGCTCGGTGCCTTCGCCGTGGACGGCAAGAACTACGGCATGCCGGTCGCCGTGCTCCCCGGTGGCCTCTTCTACAGCAAGGACCTCTACGGCGCCGCGGGCATCACCGAGACGCCGAAGACCATCGCCGAGCTCGAGGCCGCCGCCACCGCCCTCAAGGGCACCGGCGTCGCCCCGGTCGCGCTCGGCGGCAAGGACGCCTGGCCCGCCGCCCACTGGTACTACTTCTTCGCGCTGCGCGCCTGCTCCCAGGACACCCTGGAGTCGGCCGCCGAGTCCAAGAAGTTCGACGACCCGTGCTGGACGAAGGCCGGTCAGGACCTCAAGGCCTTCGCCGACACCAAGCCGTTCAACGAGGGCTTCCTCACCACCGCCGCCCAGCAGGGCGCCGGCTCCTCCGCCGGCCTGGTCGCCAACCGCAAGGCCGCCACGGAGCTCATGGGCGCCTGGAACCCCGGCGTCATCGCGTCCCTCACCCCGGACACGAAGCCGCTGCCGGACCTGGCCTGGTTCCCCTTCCCCGCCGTCGAGGGCGGCGAGGGCGACCCCAAGGCGATGATGGGCGGCGTCGACGGCTACAGCTGCTCCGCGCAGGCCCCGAAGGAGCAGTGCACCGCGTTCCTGAACTTCATCGTCGGCCAGCAGCAGCAGGAGGAGTACGCCGAGGCGTTCCAGACGCTGCCCGCCAGCCAGGAGGCCCAGGCCGTGGTCGAGGACCCCGCCCTGAAGGACATCCTCGCCGCCTACAACGAGGCCCCCTACGTCTCGGTGTGGCTCGACACGCTGTACGGCCAGAACGTCGGCAACGCCCTGAACGCCGCCGTCGTCGAGATGCTCGCCGGCAAGGGCAGCCCCGAGGGCATCGTCGAGTCCGTCGGCGCCGCCGCGGCCAAGGGCTGATCGGGCGGACATGACCAACTCCCTGGGCGAGAACCGGCTGGCCCCCCAGCCCGCGCCTGTGGGTCCCTCGGTCTCCGGGGGCGGCGCCACCACGGCGCCGTCCCCGGCCCGCCGGTCCCGGCGCGGCGGAGGGGCCGACTGGCGCAAGCGCCTCGAGATCGCGGTCCTGGCGGGCCCCGCCATCGTGGTCTTCCTCGCGTTCGTCATCTTCCCCGTGCTGATGGCGGCGTACTACGGCTTCTTCCGCTGGAAGGGCTTCGGCCCGCCGACGGAGTTCGTCGGCCTGGACAACTACCGCACGATCCTGACGGACGGCGCCTTCCACGACGCCCTGGTGCACAACGGGTTCATCGTCGTCCTCTCGCTCGTGCTGCAGGGCCCGGCCGCGGTCGCGATCGCCCTGCTCCTCAACCAGAAGATGCGCGGGCGCTCGCTGATCCGCGTCCTCATCTTCGTGCCCTACGTGGTGGCCGAGGTCATCGTCGGCACCGGCTGGGCCCTGATGCTCCAGACCACCGGCGCCGTCAACGACGCGCTGACCGAGGTGGGCCTCTCCGGCTGGACCGTGGACTGGCTGTCCGACCCGGACGTGGCGATCTGGTCGCTCATGCTGATCATCACGTGGAAGTACCTCGGCTTCGCCGTCATCCTCTTCCTCGCCGGGCTGCAGAGCATCCCCGAGGAGCTGTACGAGGCCGCCGCCATCGACGGCGCGTCCTACTGGCAGACGCAGCGGCGCATCACGCTCCCGCTGCTCGGGCCGACCATCCGCATCTGGGCGTTCCTGTCGATCATCGGCTCGCTGCAGCTGTTCGACCTCGTCTACATCATCTGGGGCCAGTACGTCTCCGCCACGGCGGGGACCTCGACGATGGCGACGTACATGGTCCTGTCCGGCCGCCTCGCCGGGAACTACGGCTACGGCAACGCGGTCGCGGTCGTGCTCTTCCTGATCTCGCTCGTGATCGCCCTGACGTACCAGCGGTTCGTGCTCCGGCGCGACACCGAGGGTGCCCTCACCGAGGGGAAGAAGTGATGGCTGCGAGCACCGTGCGGCTCCCGGTCGCGGGACCGCGGCGCAGGCCGAAGCAGAACTCGGGTCTCGGCCGGGCCGGACTGGCGACCTACCTCGTCGCGTACGCGTTCGTCGGCGTCTGCATCGGCCCGGTCCTGTACATCATCATCGGCGGGTTCCGGACGAACTCGCAGATCACGCTGGACCCGGCCGGCCTGCCCAGCCCGTGGGTGGGCGGGAACTACGTCGGCGTGCTGACCAGCTCGATCTTCTGGCAGCAGGTCCTCAACTCGACGATCACGGCCCTCGCCACCACCGTCGGCGTGGTCGTCCTGGGCCTGATGGCGGCGTTCGTCATCGCCCGGTACAAGTTCTCCGCGCGGGGTGCGATGTACTCGCTGTTCGCGGCGGGCCTCATGTTCCCGATGACGGTGGCCATCACGCCGCTGTACATCCTCGTGCGGAACCTCGGGCTCATGAACACCCTGCCGGGGATCATCCTCCCGCAGATCGCGTTCGCCCTGCCGGTGACGATCATCATCCTGGTACCGTTCCTGCGGGCCATCCCCGACGAGCTGGAGGAGGCCGCCGCCATCGACGGCGCCAGCCGGCTCGGGTTCTTCTTCCGGATGGTGGTCCCGCTGTCCGTCCCGGGTGTCGTGACCACCGGCATCCTCGCGTTCATCGCGAGCTGGAACGGCTACATGCTGCCGCTGTTCATCCTCAACGACGAGACCTCCTACACGCTGCCCCTGGGCGTGCAGGCGTTCTCCTCGCAGTACTCCGTCGACACGGCGCGGGTGCTGGCCTTCACGTCGCTGTCGATGATCCCGGCGCTGGTGTTCTTCTCGCTGTTCGAGCGCCGCATCGTCGGCGGCCTCACGGGCGCCGTCAAGGGCTGACGCCCCGCACCTCCCGCTCCACCCGGTGGCCCCGCACGCTCGCAGCGCTGCGGGGCCACCTCCACGAACCAGTGTCACCCCCCGTGCCACACCGAGGAGTCAGACCCGTGACCGAGAACCCCGTCGACCTCGTGGCGATGCCCCGGGTGTCGGACCGCGTGCGTGCCCTGCACGCGCGGATGACCTTGGAGGAGAAGCTCGCGCAGCTCACGGGGTACTGGCTCGACCAGGGCGGGAACGTGGTGGCCCCCATGCAGGGGGAGATGACCGCCGGGCAGCGCGACGGCGGCGCCCTCGCCGAGATCACCCGCCACGGCATCGGCCACTACACCCGCGTGTACGGCACCCGCCCCGTGGAGCCGGCCGAGCGCGCCGCGTGGCTCTGGGCGGAGCAGCGCCGCCTCAAGCGCGACACCCGCCTCGGCGTCCCCGCCCTCGTGCACGAGGAGTGCCTCACCGGCCTGGCCGCGTGGAAGGCCGCGACCTTCCCCACGCCGCTGGCCTGGGGCGCGTCCTTCGACCCCGACCTCGTCCACGAGATGGGCGCCGTCATCGGCGCCTCGATGCGGCTGCTGGGCGTCCACCAGGGCCTGGCGCCGGTGCTCGACGTGATCCGCGACCCGCGCTGGGGCCGCGTCGACGAGTGCATCGGCGAGGACCCCTACCTCGTGGGCACCGTCGGCACCGCCTACGTGCGCGGCCTGCAGCAGGCAGGGGTCCACGCCACCCTCAAGCACTTCCTCGGCTACTCCGCCTCCAAGTCCGGCCGCAACCACGCCCCCGTCTCCGCCGGCCCCCGCGAGATCGCCGACGTGCTGCTGCCGCCCTTCGAGATGGCGCTCCTGGACGGCGGCGCGAAGTCCGTCATGAACGCGTACAACGAGATCGACGGCGTGCCGATGGCGGCCAGCCCGGAGTACCTCACCGGCGTCCTGCGCGAGCGGCTCGGCTTCGAGGGCGTCGTCGTGGCCGACTACTTCGCCGTCGCGTTCCTGGAGGTCATGCACGGCGTCGCCCGCGACCGCGGGGAGGCCGCGGCCCTGGCCCTGGAGGCCGGGATCGACGTCGAGCTGCCCAGCGGCGACGCGTACCTCGACCCGCTGGCCAAGCGCATCCGGGCCGGCGCGTTCGACGAGGCCTACGTGGACCGCGCGGTGCTGCGCGCCCTGCGGCAGAAGGAGGAGCTGGGGCTGCTCGACCCCGGTGCCTTCGAGGACTCCCCGCCCGCGGACGTCGACCTGGACTCCCCGCGGCACCGGGAGCTGGCCCGCCGCCTCGCCGAGGAGTCGGTCGTGCTGCTCGGCAACGACGGTGTGCTGCCGCTGTCCGGCTGGGCGCGCCCGCCGCGGCGCGTCGCCGTGATCGGGCCGAACGCGCACCGGCCCGAGGCCCTGCAGGGCTGCTACTCCTTCGCCAACCACGTGCTGGCGCACCACCCCGACCACCCGCTGGGTTTCGAGATCCCCACCGTGCTGGAGTCGCTGGCCCCCGCGTTCGCCGCCGCGGGCCTGCCGGCCCCGGACCTCGTGCACGTCGAGGGCTGCGCGGTCGAGGGCGAGGACACCTCCGGCATCGCCGAGGCCGTCGCCGCGGCGCGGGAGTGCGAGGTGGCGGTCGTCGTCGTCGGCGACCAGGCCGGCCTGTTCGGGCGCGGCACCGTCGGGGAGGGCAACGACCGCGAGTCCCTGGAGCTGCCCGGCGTGCAGCGCCGGCTCGTCGAGGCGGTCGTCGCCACCGGCACCCCCGTGGTCGTGGTGCTGCTCACCGGCCGCCCCTACGCCCTGGACTGGGCGCTCGACGGGCCCGGCCCCCGGCCTGGCGCCGTCGTGCAGGCCTTCTTCCCCGGCGAGGGCGGCGGCCCGGCGGTCGCGGACGTCCTGACCGGGACGGTCAACCCCTCCGGGCGCCTGCCGGTGTCGATGCCGCGCTCGACGGGCGCGCAGCCGTTCTCCTACCTGCACCCGCTGCTGGGCGGGCCCTCCGACGTGACCGCCACCGACTCCACGCCGCTGCGTCCCTTCGGTTTCGGCCTGTCGTACACCACGTTCGCCTACTCCGACCTGGAGGTGGATGAGATCGCCGCCACCGGCGGGATCTTCACCGCGGCGGTGACGGTCACCAACACCGGGACGGTCGCCGGGACGGACGTGGTGCAGCTCTACGGGCGCGACGTGCACGGCAGCGTGACCCGCCCCACGGTGCAGCTCCTCGGCTACACCCGCCTCGCGCTGCAGGCGGGGGAGTCCCGCCGGGTGACGTTCGGCGTGCCCACCACCCGGTTCGCGTTCAGCGACCGGCGGATGGTCAGGATCGTCGAGCCGGGCGACGTGGAGGTGTGGGTCGGCGCGCACGCGGAGGCCGCGGCCGCGCAGGCACCGGCGGCGGACACGTCGGCGCAGGACAGCACCGGCGGGGCGATCGTCAGCGAGAAGCAGGTCCGGCGGCGGGTCGTCCCCGGCTCCGCCACCCCCCGCGCGCTCGTCGAGCTCGCCGGCGCGGTCCACGAGGTCACCACGGCCGACCCCCGCCTGGTGTGCGCGACGGTGGGCGCGCCCCTGCCCGCGTAGCCCGCGGGCCCCGGTGGGCCGGAACCCCTCCGGCCCACCCCACGATCCCGCTCCCGGCGCCGCGAACCACGCGGCGGCGCCGGGAGCGGACCCAACCCCTCGGAGGACGAGCCCGTGTCCAGCACCACCGCGCCCGGCGCGCGCACCCCCGCCGCCTCCGACGCCGCCCTGCGGCACCGCGTCGTGGAGGCGGACGTCACCGTCCTCGGCCCCGACGGCCGGCCCCTGGCCGGCGCGGACGTCACCGTCGCCCAGCGCCGGCACGCCTTCGGGTTCGGCTGCATCGGTTTCGAGTTCATCCCCCTGGCCAACGGCGAGCTGCCGGCCGGCGCGGCGCCCGAGCCGTTCGGCGCCGAGGTCGCGGGCGACGAGGCGCTGGCGGAGAAGTGGTTCGACGTCTTCAACTTCGCGACCCTGCCGTTCTACTGGGGCCGGTTCGAGCCGGTCCGCGGGAAGCCGGACACCGAGCGGCTGCTGCGCACCGCGCGCTGGTTCGCCGAGCGCGGCTGCACCGTCAAGGGCCACCCCCTGGCCTGGCACACCGTCACCGCGGACTGGCTGCTGGAGCTGCCGAACGAGGAGGTCCTCGCCGTCCAGCTCGACCGCATCCGCCGGGAGGTCACCGGGTTCGCCGGCGTCGTCGACACGTGGGACGTCATCAACGAAGTCGTGATCATGCCGGTGTTCGACAAGTACGACAACGGCATCACCCGCATCGCTCGGGACCTCGGCCGGGTCGGCATCGTCCGCGCCACGTTCGACGCCGCCCGCGAGGCCAACCCGGGCGCGACGCTGCTGCTCAACGACTTCGACATGTCCGCCGACTACGAGCGGCTCGTCGAGGACTGCCTCGAGGCGGGCATCCGCATCGACGCCCTCGGCCTGCAGAGCCACATGCACCAGGGGTGGTGGGGCGAGGAGAAGACCCTCTCCGTGCTGGAGCGCTTCGCGCGCTTCGGGCTGCCCCTGCACCTCACCGAGACGACGCTGCTGTCCGGGCACCTCATGCCGCCGGAGATCGAGGACCTGAACGACTACCAGATCCCCTCCTGGCCCTCCACCCCCGAGGGCGAGGCGCGACAGGCGCAGGAGGTGGAGCGGCACTACCGCACGCTGCTGTCGCACCCGGCCGTCGAGGCCGCCACCTACTGGGGGCTCTCCGACGCCGGCGCGTGGCTCGGCGCCCCCGGCGGGCTGGTCCGCGCCGACGGCACCGCCAAGCCGTCGTACGAGGCGCTGCGGAACCTCGTCAAGGGCGAGTGGTGGCTGGCGCCGACGACCGTCCGCACCGACGGGGCCGGCCGCCTGCCGGTGGCGGGGTTCGCGGGGGAGTACGAGGTGTCGGCGCCGCAGGGCTCGGCCGGGTTCACCCTCGGCGCGGCCGCGGCCGGCGGGACCACCGTGCGGCTGGAGCCCGCCGCGGGGTAGGGCGGGGGACGGGCCGGGTCAGCGCACCCACACGCGCAGCTCGCCGACCGGTTCGAAACCCCCGGCGAGGGCCGCCTGCAGTTCCTCGCCCCGCTCGTAGCCGACGAGGGGACGGCCCGGCAGGAGGGCGCCGACCGCGGCGGCGAGCCCGGCCCACCCCACCTCGTGGCCCGGTGCCGCCCAGACGTTCGACACGTCCACGGCGCCGCCGCCGAGCCGGGCCACCGCCCCCGCCACGGGGCGCCGGTCCTCGTAGCGGGCCAGGACCGTGACGTGCCCACGCCGCAGCAGGCCGGGGAGCAGCACCGCGGTGGTGTCGTGCCGGGCGGTCCACCGCGCGAGCGCCTCCGGCGTCCGGACGGGTTCCCAGACCCCGGGTGCACCGGCCGCGGGTGGCCGGTGCAGCCACGTGGCGGAGAACAGCACCCGCATGCCCGCCCCGCGCAGGTCCAGGGTCGCGAAGCCGTCCTTGACGCCGGCGTGCGTGCGCCCCGCGAGCCGCCCGGCCACCTGCTCCGCCGTCACCCCCGGCTCG
Organism: Kineococcus anabasis; assembly: GCF_054590795.1. Taxonomy (NCBI): domain Bacteria; kingdom Bacillati; phylum Actinomycetota; class Actinomycetes; order Kineosporiales; family Kineosporiaceae; genus Kineococcus; species Kineococcus anabasis. The sequence goes on along the minus strand of NZ_BAAIHU010000007.1, from coordinate 574,273 downwards.
ACGGTCACGGCGTCGGAGTGCAGCGGGGGCGGCGGCGTCAGGGAGCTCCACAACCCCTCGCTCAGCGTGGAACCCACCCCGTGCAGGGCGCACAGGTCCTCGTACCAGCCGATCGAGGCGTCGACCGCGGTCCGCAGCCGCGGGTCCACCGCCCGCCCGCCCGCGCTCACCGCGCCGCCGCGTCAGGCATCGCGACCGCGCTGCCGGTGACGCAGGTCCCGGCGGGCCCGCCGCCCGCTGCCTCCGCGCCGTCGCCGGCCACCCGGCTGCCGCCCACGTCCGCCGTCCCCGTCATCCGCGCCGCCTCCGCTCAGGTCCCGCCGGGGGCAGTCTGCCGCCGGACCGCGGGGTGCGGCACGGGGTTCGCGGTGGTGGGTGGCGTCCGCGCCCGTCGTCCTCCCCGCCCTCCGCCGGCGACGTATGCTGACACGTGTCAGCACCCTTGCCGCCGACCGCCGGAGGACACCGATGACCTCGCCCGCTCTCGAGCAGACCGCATTCGACACCGCCGTGAGCGCCGTCCGCGCCGGCGCCGACCCCGGCGAGCAGGCGCGCGCCCTGTACGGGCAGCTCACCGACGACGAGCGCCTGTGGCTCCTCGACGGCGACGAGGACTTCTGGCCGGGCATGGACCGGATGATCCGCGAGGGCTACAACCTCACCCCCTACGTGCACGGCGCCGTGGGCCGCCTCGGCATCCCCGGCACGAGGTTCGTCGACGGGCCCCGCGGCGTCGTCGCCGGCAGGTCCACCGCCTTCCCCGTCTCCATGGCCCGAGGCGCCACCTGGGACGTGGAGCTGGAGGAGCGCGTCGGCCGCGCCATCGGCCGCGAGCTGCGCGCCCAGGGCGGCAACTTCTTCGGCGGCGTCTGCATCAACCTGCCCCGCCACCCCGCCTGGGGCCGCATCCAGGAGACCTACGGCGACGACCCGCACCACCTCGGGGAGCTCGGCGCCGCCCTGGTGCGCGGGGTGCAGGAGAACGCGATGGCCTGCGTGAAGCACTACGCCCTGAACTCCATGGAGAACGCCCGCTTCACGGTCGACGTCACCGTCGCCGAGGACGTCCTGCACGAGGTGTACCTGCCGCACTTCCGCCGCACGCTCGAGGAGGGCGCGCAGGCGGTCATGTCCGCCTACAACTCCGTCAACGGTGAGTGGGCCGGGCAGAACCGGTACCTGCTCACCGAGGTCCTGCGGGAGATGTGGGGTTTCGAGGGCGTCACCGTCTCCGACTTCATCTGGGGCCTTCGCGACGCCACGGCCTCCCTCGCCGCCGGGCTCGACGTCGAGGAACCGCTGCGCCAGCAGCGCGCGCAGCACCTGCCCGGCGACCTCGCCGCCGGGCGCGCGTCCTGGGCGGACGTGGAGCGCGCGGGGGTGCGCATCCTCGCCACCCAGCTCCGCCACCGCGCGGGGCTGTCCGCCGGGGCGCCCGGCCCCGAGGTCGTCGCCTGCGCCGAGCACACGGCGCTGGCCCGGGAGGTCGCGGCCCGCTCGATGGTTCTGCTGCGCAACGAACCCGTCGAGGGCGTGCCCGTCCTGCCCCTGGACCCCGCCGCCGTGCGCAGCATCGCCGTCATCGGCCGGCTTGCCACCCTCGCCAACACCGGCGACCTCGGTTCCTCCCACGTGCGCGCACCCCACGTCGTCACCGCCGCCGAGGGCATCCGCGCCGCCTTCCCCGGTGCCGAGGTCACCGTCGTGGAGGCCGACGACCCGGCCGCCGCCGCTGCCGCCGCGGCCGCCGCCGACGTGGCGCTCGTCGTCGCCGGCTACACCGCCCGCGACGAGGGCGAGTACGTCGGCTCCGACGCCTTCGCCGACCCCGCCCTCCTCGCGCTCTACCCCCCGGCGCCGGACTGGACCGGCCCGGAGCAGCTGTTCGGCGGCGGGCACTCCGAGACCTCCATCGTCGGCTCCGACGCCCCCGGCGGGGACCGCGCGAGCCTGGAGCTGCGGGCGGTCGACGAGGAGATCGTCCTCGCGGTGGCCGCCGCCAACCCCCGCACCGTCGTGGCCGTCGTCGCCGCCGGGGCCGTGCTCACCGAGAACTGGCGGCACCGCGTCCCCGCCGTCCTGATGGCCTGGTACTCCGGGATGGAGGGCGGCCACGCCCTCGCCGACGTCCTCACCGGCGCGGTGGACGCCTCCGGCCGCCTGCCGTTCTCGGTGCCCACCTCCGCGGAGCACCTGCCGCCCTTCGACCGCGACGCGCGCGCCGTCACCTACGACCGCCTCCACGGCCAGCGGCTGCTGGACCACCTCGGGGTCGAGGCCGCCCACCCCCACGGGTTCGGGCTGTCCTACACGAGCTTCGAGATCTCCGGCGTCTCCGCGGCACCGGAGGGCGAGGGGGTGCGGGTGAGCGCGACCGTGCGCAACACCGGTGCCCGCGACGGCCGGCACGTCGTGCAGGTCTACGCCGCGCGCACCGACGGCGAGCGCGCCGGGGAGCTCGCCCTGGCCGGGTTCCGCTCCGTGGCGGTGCCCGCCGGGGAGGCGGTGCAGGTGGAGGTCCCGGTGTCGCTGCGCCCGCTGGGCCGCTGGAACCCGCAGCGGCGCGACCTCGACCTGCCGCAGGAGCCCGTGGAGCTGCACGTCGGCGCGCACGCGCACGACCCCGCCGCGGTGCGGGTGCAGGTGGCGGTGGGCTGAGGGCGGGCCCGCCTCACGCCCGCCGCTCGCCGCTGCGGAGGAAGCGCGCGTAGCGCCCGCCCCGGGCCAGCAGCTCCTCGTGGGTGCCCACCTCCACGACCCGCCCGGCCTCCAGCACGGCGATCGCGTCGGCCCCGCGCACCGTGGAGAGCCGGTGGGCGATGGTGATCGTCGTGCGCCCGCGGGCGGCCTCGTCGAGCGCGGCCTGCACCGCCTGCTCCGTCTCGTTGTCCAGCGCGCTCGTCGCCTCGTCCAGCACCAGCACCCGCGGGTCCCGCAGCAGGGTGCGCGCGATGGCCAGGCGCTGCTGCTCACCGCCCGAGAAGCGGTGTCCCCGCGCGCCCACGACCGTGTCGTAGCCCTCCGGCAGCGCCTGCAGGACGTGGTGGATGCGGGCGCGGCGGGCGGCCGACTCCAGCTCCTCGTCGCCCGCGCCGGGCCGGGCGTGCCGCAGGTTCTCCCGCACGCTCGCGTGCAGCAGGTACGTCTCCTGCGACACCACGCCCACGATGCGGGAGAGGGTGTCCAGGCTCAGCTCCCGCAGGTCCACCCCGTCGACCGTCACCCGCCCGCTGGTCGGGTCGTGCAGCCGCGGCAGCAGCGAGGCCAGGGTGCTCTTGCCCGAGCCGGTCTCCCCGACCAGCGCCAGCACCGTGCCGGCCGGGACGGTGAGGTCCACGTCGCGCAGCGCGGGCCGGTCGCTGCCGGGGTAGGTGAGCCCCACGCCCTCCAGGCGCACCTCCCCGCGCACCCGCGCCGGGTCGAGGAGGACCGGGTGCGGCGGGTCGTCGATCTCCACGGGCAGGTCCAGGTACTCGAACACCCGGCTGAAGAGGGCCATCGAGGCGGTGATCTGCACCCCGGCGTCGAACAGGCCCATGAGCGGCCGGAACAGCGCCGCCTGCAGGGTGGTGAACGCCACGAGGGTGCCGATGGTGATGTCGCCGGAGGTGGCGGGCAGCCCCGCGGCCAGGTACAGCAGCGCCGGGATCGCCGCGAAGACGACGTTCATCGTGGCCAGCCGCCAGCGCCCCGCGAGCTGCGCCCGCACCTCCAGCGCCGCCAGGTCCGCGGAGGTCTCGGCGAAGCGGGCCGAGCGGGCCGGGCCGCTGCCGAGGGTCTTGGCCAGGCGCACGGCGCTGACCGACAGGCCCTCCTCCACCTGCGTCTGCAGGTCCGCCATCCGCCGCTGCCGCGCCGCGGTCACCTCCCGCCGGCGCAGCGCGACCCGCCGGGTCAGCCACGCGGCGGGCGGCACGACGAGCAGCGAGAGCAGCGACAGCCGCCAGTCCAGCACCACCATCGCCACCGCGGTGCCCACGACGGTCGTGGCGTTGGCCGCCAGGGACGTCGCGGTGGACGTGACGACCGACTGCATCGCGCCGATGTCGTGGGTGAGCCGGGACTGCACCTCCCCGCCGCGGGTGCGGGTGAAGAAGGACAGCGACTGCCGCTGCAGGTGCACGAACAGCGAGGTGCGCAGCGCGTGCATGACCTCCTGGCCGATCGTGGTGGACAGCCACGTCTGCACCAGGCCGAGCAGCGCGGTGACGGCGGCCACGGCGACCATCCCGCCCACGGCCAGCACGAGCAGGCGCACGTCCTGGCGGGGCAGGGCCTCGTCGATGACGAGGCGGACGAGGAACGGCGAGGCCAGCGCCGCCGCCGAGGAGGCGACGATGAGGGCGACGACGACGCCCAGGCGCGCGCGGTGCGGGGCGAACAGGGCCGCGACCCGGCGCAGGGAGACGGGGGAGCGGGCGAGCTGGGCGCGGTCGGCGGGGTCGCTGCGGCGCGGGCCGCCGCCCCGGCCGGTCGCGGGTGCGAGGTCGAACGTGGCTGCTCCTCGGGAACGGGTCGTCGGGCCCACCCCACCACGGGGCGGCCCGGTCCGCCCCAGGATCCCCCGGCGCCGGGCCACGTCCCGCCCCCTGCCTCGCACCCTGCTCCGCACACCGGACCTCAGGTGCTCTCGCGCACCACCAGGCGCACGGCGTCCACGGCGCCCCCGGCCGGGCCGGGAGCGCCCGTCAGGGCCGCCACCACCAGCTCCGCCGTGCGCCGCCCGCCGGCCTCGGGGGCGATGCCCACCGTCGTCAGCGGCGGCTCGCTCACCGCCGCAGCGCGCAGGTCGTCCACCCCCACCACCGCCACCTCCGCGGGCACCCGGACCCCGCAGCGGCGCAGGCCGTGCAGCAGCGTCAGGGCCACGTCGTCGTTGTAGGCGCAGATCCCCGTGGCGCCCGGCTCCCGCGCGCGCAGCCCCCGCACCGCCGCCACCGCCGCGTCCGGCTCCTCCGGCACCGTGAGGGCCACCGGGGCGGGCAGCCCCAGCTCCGCGCAGGTCCGCTCCACCCCGGCGCGCCGCCCCTGCACCCACCGCCGCAGCCGCTCCTCGGCCGGGGCGGCGAACACCAGCCGCCGGTGGCCGCGCCCGGTCAGGTGCTGCGCCTGCAGCCTGCCCGCGCGGTCGTTGAGCGGCTCCACGCCGTCGGGGTCCTCCACCGAGCCGGCGCCGTGCGCGACGACGACCTCCGCGCCCGCCGCGCGCAGCTCCGCGCGGGCCCGCGCCCCCAGCGGGTGCAGGGAGACCACCGCCCGCACCGACAGCATCGCCGCCAGCCGCCCCAGGGGCGGGCCGCCCGGGGTGTCGAAGTGCACGGTCAGCGTCAGGCCGTGCTCCCCGAGGGCGCGGCCCAGGGCGTCGACGAGGCGCAGCGCCGGCTCGCCCACGGGCATGTCCGGCATGAGCAGCACCACGAGGTCGCTGCGGCCGGAGACCAGCGCCCGGCCCGCCAGCGACGGCGCGTACCCCAGCTCCGCCGCGGCGGCCAGCACCCGGGAGCGGGTGCCCTCCGGGATCCGCGAGCCGGCCACCCCGTTGAGGACGTAGCTGACCGTGGCGCGCGAGACCCCCGCGAGCCGCGCGACGTCCTTGCTGGTGGGGCGGGGCGCGTCGCTGGGAGGGCGGGGCGCGTCGGTCACGCCGCCATGGTGCCCGCTGCCGCGACGGTCTCCGGCCGGCGGTCCTCCCGGCCCTCGTCCGCGCGGACCAGCGCCACGCCCGCGAGGATGAGCGCCCCGCCCGCGAACTGCACCGGGGAGGGGGACTGCCCCAGCAGCAACCACGCGAACAGCACCGCGAACAGGACCTCCGTCAGGCCGACGAAGGAGGCCAGCTTCGCGCCGAGGCGCCGCGCCGCGCCGATGCCCGTGGCGTAGGCGACGACGGCCGCCACCAGCGACAGCAGCAGCACCGGCACCAGCCAGCTCACCCGGGCCCCGAGCAGCTCCACGTCCACCAGCGGCGCCCGCAGCGGCAGGATCCCCGCCGCGCCCACCAGGCCCAGCCCGAGCGCCCCCGTGCACAGCCCCGCCCACGCCAGCACCAGCGGCGGCAGCGCCGAGGTGGTGCGGGAGGACAGCAGGAAGTACGCCGCCAGGCCCACCGCCGCGCCCAGGCCCCAGAGCAGGCCGACGAGGCCGACGCGCTGCGGGCCGGTGAGGTCCAGCACCAGCACGAGCCCGGCGACGGCGGTGGCCGAGCCGGCCACGGTGAGGCGGCGGGGGCGCTGCCCGTGCCGCAGCCACAGCCAGCCGACGACGAGGACGCCGCCGAGGTACTCCAGCAGCAGCGCCACCCCGACGGAGACGTGCTGCACGGCGCTGAAGTAGGCGAGCTGGCAGCCGGCGACGGCCACCAGCCCGTACGCGGCGACGAGGGCGCGGGAGCGGGCCAGCAGCTCCCAGCGCCCGCGGAGCTGGACGAGGGCGACGGGGGTGAGCACGGCAGCGGCGATCGCGACCCGGGCGGTCACCGCCGCGCCGGGGGTCCAGCCGGCCTCGAGCAGGCGTGCCGCGAGGGCGCCGGAGGTGCCGAAGGTCGCCGCCGACAGCAGTGCCAGCAGCAGCCCGGTGCCCCGGCCGCCCGGATGGTCCGTCATCGTGCTCCCCGTTCCGGCATGTAATTCCTGTAGATGTCCACGGTCCTTACGGCTCCCGACGGTAGGGTTGCGGCAGGGAAGGGGTCAAGGTGGTTTTCGCGCACGACACCGAGGTGGCGCTCGCCGCCGCCGCCGCGCTCGTCAACACCGAGCAGCCGGAGGGCGACCTGCTGCCCGACGAGGCCGCCCTCGACGAGTTCACCCGCACCTGGAACTGGACCGGCTCCCGCACCCACGACCGCGCCGAGCTCGACGCCGTGCGCGCCCTGCGGCCCCGCCTGCGCGCGCTGTGGTCCCTGCCCGAGGACGGGGCCGTCGCCCTCGTCAACGACCTCCTGCGCGCCGGCGCCGCCCTGCCCCAGCTCGTCCGCCACGACGGCTGGGACTGGCACGTGCACGCCACCTCCCCCGGGGCGCCCCTGGCCGACCGGATGTCCGTCGAGGCCGCCATGGCCCTCACCGACGTCATCCGCACCAAGGAGCTCGAACGGCTGCGCACCTGCGCCGCCGAGCGCTGCGCCGACGTCCTCGTCGACCTGTCCAAGAACCGCTCCCGCCGCTTCTGCGGCACCGCCTGCGCCAACCGCACCAACGTCGCGGCGTTCCGCGCCCGGCGCTCCGGGCGCGGCGCCTGAGCGGGGGTTCCCGCCGTTGACACACCGGTGCGCCGAACCTACGGTCGACGCACCGCCGACCGGTCGCGCCGACCGGCCGCACCGCGCCGGGCCGGCCGGGGAGGAACCCGCGTGCACGACGACCGCCGCCTCGTGGAGAGCCGGATCGAGCGGGTCCTGGAGGAACGCCTCCGCCCCGCCGTGCACCCCGAGGAGATCCCCCTCTCCCTGGCCGTCTGGCACGCGCCCGGCGAACCCGTCCCCGTCGCCGACGCCCTCGCCGCCCCCTACGTCCCCGCGCACCCCGGCGACCCCTGGGGCCCGGCCTGGGGGACGAGCTGGTTCCACGTCACCGGCACCGTGCCCCGGGCGTGGGCCGGGCGCACCGTCGAGGCCGTCCTCGACCTCGGGTTCGCCACCGACCGCCCCGGCTTCTCCGCCGAGGGCCTCGTGCACCGGCCCGACGGGACCGCCGTCAAGGGCCTGAACCCCCTGAACACCTGGGTTCCCCTCACCGGCGACGCCCGCGGCGGGGAGGAGGTCGACCTCTACGTCGAGGCCGCCGCGAACCCCCTGGTCGCCGGGCCCCGGACCTGGCTGGGCGACGTGCGCACCGCCGGCCGCGAACCCCTGTACCGGGTGCGCCGGGTCGTCGCCGCCGTCCTCGCGCCCGAGGTGTGGGAACTCGTGCACGACGTCGAGGTGCTGTTCCAGCTCATGCGGCAGCTCGACACCGGGACCCCGCGGCGGTGGAACCTGCTGCGCGCCCTGGAACGCGCCGTCGACGCCCTCGACCTGCAGGACGTCCCCGCCACGGCCGCCGCGGCCCGGGCCGTCCTCGCCCCCGAGCTCGCCGCCCCCGCCCACGCCAGCGCCCACCTGGTCAGCGCCGTCGGGCACGCGCACATCGACTCCGCCTGGCTGTGGCCGCTGCGCGAGACCGTCCGCAAGGTCGCCCGCACCGTTTCCAGCGTCACCGACCTCCAGGACCGCGACCCCGGCCTCGTGTACGCCATGTCCTCCGCCCAGCAGTGGGCCTGGATGCGGGAGCACCGGCCCGACGTGTGGGCGCGGATGCTGCGGGGCGTGCGCGAGGGGCGGTTCGTGCCCGTCGGCGGCATGTGGGTCGAGTCCGACACGAACATGCCCGGTGGCGAGGCCCTGGCCCGGCAGTTCGTGCACGGCAAGCGGTTCTTCCTCGAGGAGCTCGGCGTCGAGACGGAGGAGGTGTGGCTGCCGGACTCCTTCGGCTACAGCGCGGCGCTGCCCCAGCTCGTCCGGCAGTCCCGCTCCAGGTGGTTCCTCACCCAGAAGATCTCCTGGAACCAGTTCAACCGGTTCCCGCACCACACGTTCCGCTGGGAGGGCCTCGACGGCAGCACGGTCTTCACGCACTTCCCGCCCGTGGACACCTACAACGCCGAGCTGACCGGCGCGGAGCTGGCCCACCTGGTGGAGAACTTCGCCGACAAGGGCGTCGCCCGCCGCTCCCTGGTGCCCTTCGGCCACGGCGACGGCGGTGGCGGGCCGACCCGCGAGATGCTCGCCCGCGCCGCCCGGCTGCGCGACCTGGAGGGCTCCGCCCGCGTCGAGGTCGAGACGCCCGCGGAGTTCTTCGCCAAGGCGGAGGCCGAGCACCCGCGGGCCCCGGTGTGGGTGGGCGAGCTGTACCTGGAACTACACCGCGGCACGTACACCAGCCAGGCCGCCACCAAGCGCGGGAACCGCCGCAGCGAGCACCTGCTGCGCGAGGCGGAGCTGTGGGCCACCACCGCCGCGGTGCGGGCCGGCGCGCCCTACCCGTGGGACGAGCTGGACCGCATCTGGAAGACCGTCCTGCTGCACCAGTTCCACGACATCCTCCCCGGCTCCTCGATCGCCTGGGTCCACCGCGAGGCGCGCGCCACCTACCGGCGGCTGGCCGCGGAGCTGGAGGAGCTCGTGACCACCGCCCAGCGGGCCCTGGCCGGGAACCCCGCCGCCGGGCACGTCGTGTTCAACGCCGCCCCGCACGAGAGGGGCGGGGTCCCCGCCGGTGGCGCCGGGCCGGCCCTCCCGCCGCCGGCGGCCGCCACCTGCACCCGCACCGCGCAGGGCCTCGTCCTCGACGACGGGCAGCTGCGCGTCACCGTCGACGGGCGCGGGCTCCTCGTCTCCGTCCTCGACCTGCCCACCGGGCGCGAGGCCGTCGCCCCCGGTGGGGCCGGGAACCTCCTCCAGCTGCACCCCGACCTGCCCGCGGCGTGGGACGCCTGGGACGTCGACCCCTCCTACCGGCACCGCGTCGAGGACCTCACCGGTGCCGCCGTCGTCGAACCCGTCGCACCCGCGGCGGACGGCACCGCCGCGGTGCGCGTCGTGCGCAGTTTCGGCGCGTCCCGGGTCACCCAGGTGGTGGGCCTGACCCCCGGCACCGGGCGGGTCGACGTCGACACCGAGGTCGACTGGCACGAGACGGAGAAGATCCTCAAGGCCGCGTTCCCGCTCGACCTGCGCGCCGACCGCTCCAGCGCCGAGATCCAGTTCGGGCACGTCCAGCGCCCCACCGACACCAACACCGCCTGGGAGGCCGCGAGGTTCGAGATCTGCGCCCACCGGTTCCTGCACGTCGCCGAACCCGGGTGGGGCGCCGCCGTGCTCAACGACTCCACCTACGGGCACGACGTCACGCGCACCGTCCGCGCCGACGGCGGCACCACCACCACCGTGCGGCTGTCGCTGCTGCGCGCCCCGCGCTTCCCCGACCCCGAGACGGACCAGGGCACGCACCGCATGCGCTACGCCCTGCTGCCCGGCGCGGGGATCGCCGACGCGGTGCGCGAGGGGTACCGGCTCAACCTGCCCGAGCGCCGCGTCCCCGGCGACGCCACCGTCGAGCCCCTCGTGCGCGCCGAGCCCGGCGGTGTCGTGGTGTCCGCGGTGAAGCTCGCCGACGACCGCTCCGGGGACGTCGTCGTCCGGCTCTACGAGAGCCTCGGCGCCAGGACCCGCGCGCGGCTGCACCTGGGCCTGGCCGTGGCCTCGGTGTCCCGCACGGACCTGCTGGAACGCCCCTGGGAGGACCCGTTCGAGGGGCCCGCGCCGCGCCTCGACGGCGGGCGGGTGGACCTGCACCTGCGGCCCTTCCAGATCGTCACCCTCCGGCTGCGCCGCGGGGAGCGCGCGGCGCCCGGGCCGTCCTAGGGTCGTCGGTGCCCACAGGGGGCGGCGGCGGAGGAGGACCCGTGCTGGGGCTGGTGTGGGCGCAGGCCGGCCGGGTGATCGGGCGCGACGGGGGGATGCCCTGGTCCGTGCCCGAGGACCTGGCGCACTTCCGCGCCCTCACGGCCGGCTCGACCGTCGTGATGGGCCGCGCGACCTGGCAGGCGGTCCCGGAGCGGTTCCGCCCCCTGCCGGGGCGCCGCAACGTCGTCCTCAGCCGCGACCCCGCCTTCGCCGCCCCCGGCGCGCACGTCGCCCGCTCCCTGGAGGAGGCCCTGGAGGAGGCCCGGCGGGAGCCCGGCGGTGAGGTGTGGGTCATCGGCGGCGCGCAGGTGTTCGCCGCGGCCCTGCCGCTGGCGGACCGGCTCGTCGTCACCGAGATCGACGGTGCCCTGCCCGGGGAGGAACCCGGCGACGTGCTCGCCCCGGCCGTGGGGCCGGGGTGGGAGCAGGTCCGGCGCGACCCCCCCGACGGGTGGCACCGCTCCCGCTCGGGGCCGCGCTACCGGATCGGGACCTGGCGGCGGGCCGCGGCACCCCGCTGAGGGTCCTCAGACGGGTCCGCGCCGGGGAGCGGCCCCGCGGATAGGGCGCACTCCCGATGTACCCGGCCACCTCAGCGGCGCACCGTCGCACCGTCGACAGCACCGGACGGCGGAGGAGCCCGACATGACCAGCGACCTGTGGAACTACCCGGCCGACCTGTGGCCCGCCCTCGTGGACGCCGAGCGGCGCCGCGAGGACCTCGAGCGGTCCCGCCGGGGCCGCGAGGCCCGGGCCCGGCGCAGCCCGCGCCCCTGGGGCCGGCGGCTGCGCGCGGCGCTGCACCTGCGCCCGGCCCCGGTGCCCTGCGCGCGCTGAGCCCCCCGGCGGGTCCCGCGGTCGGGGAGGCGCCGGGTCCCGCGGCGGGGGAGACGCCGGGTGCGGCGGTCGGGGAGACGCCGGGTCCGGCGCTGTCGGGGCGGGGCGACAGGATGGGCGACGTGCCCGCAGCCTCCACCCGCGTCCTCGTCGGGCGCGACGGGGAGCTGGCCACCCTCTGCGGCCTCGTCGGCCTCGACGGGACGGGCGGCACCGGGCCCGACGGCACCGGCGGCGGGGTCCTGCTCGCCGGGGACGCCGGGGTCGGCAAGACCCGGCTGCTCACCGAGCTGTGCGGGCGCGCCACCGACGCCGGCCGGCACGTCCTGGTCGGCCACTGCCTCGACTTCGGCGGCGACTGGCTGCCGTACCTGCCCTTCACCGAGGCCTTCGGCCGCCTCGCCGCCACGCCCGGGGCAGGCGCGCAGGCCGTCGCCGAGGCCGGCCCCGCCCTCGCCCCGCTCCTGCCCGGCCGCCCGCCGGCCGCGGGGCAGGTCAGCCGGGCGGAGCTGTTCCAGGCCGTCGAGGCGCTCCTCGGCCGGCTCGCCCGCGACGCGCCCGTCCTGCTCGTCGTCGAGGACGTCCACTGGGCCGACCCCTCCACCCGCGAGCTGCTCGGCCTGCTGCTCGCCCGGGCCACCGGCGCCCGCGTGTCCCTCGTCGCCTCCTACCGCGCCGACGACCTGCACCGCCGCCACCCCCTGCGCGCGCAGGCCGCCCAGTGGTCCCGCCTGCCCGGCGTCACCCGCCTCGGCCTGCCCTCCCTGCCCGACGAGGACGTGCGCGCCCTCGTGCGCGAGCTGCAGCCCACCGGGCTCAGCGACGAGGACGTCGACCGCATCGTGGCCCGCGCCGGGGGCAACGCCTTCTTCACCGAGGAGCTCGTCTCCGCCGTCCGCCGCGGCGAGCGGTCCCTCACGGCGGACCTGGCGGACCTGCTCCTGCTGCACCTCGACGCCCTCGACGAGGACGCCCGCCGCGTGGTGCGCGTCGTCGCCGTCGCCGGCGGCCGCATCTCCCACGACCAGCTCGCCGCCGTCACCGGGCTGGGGGGCGCCGCCCTCGACGAGGCCCTGCGCGCCGCCGTCGACCGCCACGTCCTCGTCGCCGCGGACGGGCCCGGGGACGGCTACGCCTTCCGCCACGCCCTGCTCGCCGAGGCCGTGTACGACGACCTGCTGCCGGGGGAGCGGGTTCGGCTGCACCGCGTCTTCGCGGACCTGCTGCGCACCGCGGACGCCGGCACCCCCGGCGGCGCCGCCCAGCTCGCCCGGCACGCCCGCGCCGCCCGCGACGTGCCCACCGCGATCAGCGCGGGCGTCCGCGCCGGGGACGAGGCCATGCGGGTCGGCGGCCCCGCCGAGGCCAGCGCCGCCTACGAGCAGGTGCTGGAGCTGCTCGCCGAGCCGGGGGCCGGGGGCACCGGCGTCGACGTGGTCTCCCTGGTGCTGCGGGCCGCGGAGAGCGCCGTCGCCGCGGGCCGCCTGCACCGGGCGCTGGACCTCGTGCGGCACCAGCTCCAGGCCCTGCCCGCCGACGCCGACCCGCTCACCCGGGTGCTGCTGCTGCGCGCCACCGCGAGCACCGCGCTGCTCGACGACGCGCCCATCGACACCCTGGCGCTGAGCGCGGAGGCCCTGCGGCTGCTGCCCGCCGGCGCCCCCGGTCCCCTGCGGGCGCAGGTCCTCGCGGTGCGGGCCCGGGCCTGCGCGGCGCACCGGCACCGGGAGGAGGCGCTGCGCCGGGCCGCGGAGGCCATCGACCTGGCCCGCGAGCTGGACCTGCCCGACGTCCTCGCCGACGCCACCACGACCTACGCCCGGCTCACCCAGCACCCCGCGCCGCAGGAGGCCGAGCAGGCGCTGCGCGCGGGCCTGGCCGACGCCCGCGCCGGCGGCGACGCCGCGGTGGAGCTGCGCTCCATGCACCAGCTCGGCTCGTTCCTCTACGAGACCGGCCGGCTCGCCGAGGCGCAGGAGGCGTACGCCGCCGCCGCCGCGCGGGCCGTGGAGCTGCGCCGCCCCTGGGCGCCGTACGGGTTCGACGGGCGGGTGATGGCCGCGCTCGTCGCGAGCACGCGCGGGGACCTCGACGGCGCGCTGCGCATCCTCGACACCTCCGCCGAGTCCCCGCCGCCCCTGGCGCGGGCCGCGCTCGACACGGTGCGGCTGGGGGTGGCCGCCACGCGCGGCGACACCGCGGCCCTGGAGCTGCTGCCGCGGCTGCGCCCCTGGTGGGAGCGGGACGGGATGCTCGCCGTGCTGTGCGGGGGCGCCGCGGTGGACCTGCACGGCGACGCGGGCGACCTCGCCGCCGCGACCGCCGTCCACGACGAGGTCGTCGCCCGCGCCACGGCCCTGTGGGGCAACCCCACCTTCCAGGCCCGGGTGCGGCTCGGGGCGCTGCTCACCGCGCACCTGGGCACCGCCGCCGCCCGGGCGCCGGGTCGGGAGCGCCGCGAGCTGCTGGAGCGGGGGCAGCGGCTGGTGGAGGCCGCGCGCGCCGCGGTGGAGGCCGCGAGCGCGTACGGCCCGGAGACCGCCGCGTGGCTGGCCCGCGCCGAGGCCGAGCACCTGCGGCTGCGCCTGCTCGCGGGCGCCGGGGACCCCGGCGTGCAGGACCCCGCCGCGCACGTCGCGGCCTGGACCCGCGCGGTCGCCGCGGCGGAGGCGTTCGGCGGGGTGCACGAGACGGCCCGCGCCCGGGCGCGGCTGGCCGCGGCGCTGCGCGCGGCCGGCGACACCGCCGGGGCGGAGCGGGAGGTGGTGCGGGCGACGGGGACGGCCCGCGCCCTCGGGGCCGCCCCGCTGCTGCGGGAGCTGCGCGGCATCGCCCTCGGCCCCTCCCGCGCGGGCGAGCCGGACCAGCTCACGGCCCGCGAGCGGGAGGTCCTCGTCCTCGTCGCGGACGGGCGCAGCAACAGCGAGGTCGCCCGGGCGCTGTCCATCAGCGCCAAGACGGTCAGCGTCCACGTCTCCAACATCCTCGCCAAGCTGGGGGCGGCGGGGCGCACCGAGGCGGCCGCCCTGGCGCGGCGGCGCGGGCTGCTGCCGGACTGAGGCGCACCCGGCGGACGGGGTCGCGGCTTGACCCTGCACCACGGTGCAGGGTCCACCGTGCTCGCCATGACCGCACCGACCCGCCCCGTCCCCCGCACACCGGCCCCCGGGCCCCTGGGTTCCCGGCCCCCGCAGTCCCCGGCCTCCCGCCTCCTGACCTCCGGCGAGACCGTCCCCGCCGGGCGGGTGGGCGCCTGGTACGACCTGCTGGCCACCGCCGGTTTCGCCACCCCGTGGACGGCCGCCCTGCTGCTGGACCTGCTGCGCGGGCTGCACACGGCGCTCGGCCTGCCCGGTGAGCCGCTGCCAGCCTTCGACGCCGGGCAGCTCCTGTTCGTCACCCTCTTCGGCGCGGGCGTCACCACGTGGAGCCTCGCGCGGGTGCTGCGCCCCGTGCCGCTGCTCGTGGGCCTGGACACCCTCGCCCGGGCCGCCTTCTCCCTGCTGTTTCTCGCGGCGCTCGCCGCCGGGGCCTCCGCCCTGCTCGTGCCGTTCCTCGTCGTGGAGGTGGCCTTCCTCCTCGCGCAGGGCCTCGGGGTGCGGGCCGCGCTGCGCCGCACGGGGGACCCGGAGCCCACGACGCCCGCCGCGGCCTGACCCGCCGCCGCCCGCTGCTACGGTCCGCCCCGTGCTGATCGGTGAGGTCGCCGCCGCGTCCGGCGTGGAGGTCAGCACGCTGCGCTTCTACGAGCGGCGCGGTCTGCTCCTGCCCGCGGGCCGTACCCCCGGCGGCTACCGCACGTACCCCGGCGACGCCCCGCGCACCGTGCGCTTCATCCGCCGCGCCCAGCAGCTCGGCTTCACCCTCGCGGAGATCTCGGCCGTGCTGGAGCTGCGCGCCGCCGCGGGGGACGTGGCTCCCGACGTGGTGGCGGAACACGTCGCGGCGAAGATCGCCGAGGTGGACCGGCGCATCGCGGACCTGACCCGGATGCGCGCCGCCCTGACCCTCCTGTCCACCGAGGGGGTCGACCCGGACGCCCCCTGCCCCGTCGTCGGATCGCTCGGGGACGTGCCCGCCGGCGGCGTGGCCGGCTGACGGCGGCGCGCCGCCCGATCGCTGACGGCGGCGCGCCGCCCGGGCCGCTGTCGGCGCCCGGCGGCACACTGGCGCCGTGCCCGAGCTGCCCGAGGTGGAGGCCCTCGCCGAGTTCCTGCGCCGCAACGCCGCCGGCCTGGTCGTGGCCCGCGTCGAGGTGGGCGCGGTGAACGTCCTCAAGACGTACGACCCGCCCCCGCAGGCGCTGGAGGGGCTCGTGGTGGGCGGGGTGCGCCGCCACGGCAAGTGGCTCGACCTCGACGCCGACGGCCTGCACCTGGTGGTGCACCTGTCCCGCGCGGGCTGGCTGCGCTGGTCCGACGCCCTCCCGGCGGCGCCCCTGCGCCCCGGGGGCCGCAACCCCGTCGCGCTGCGGGTGCGCCTGGCCGACCCGGAGGACCCGGACGCGCCGCTGCGCGGGTTCGACCTGACGGAGGCCGGCACGCAGAAACGCCTCGCGGTGCACGTCGTGCGGGACGTGCACCAGGTGCCCGCCGTCGCCTCCCTCGGCCCGGACCCGCTGGGGCCCGGGTTCGGCCGGGAGGACCTCGCGGCGCTGCTGGCCGGTTCCCGCCAGCAGGTGAAGGGGCTGCTGCGGGACCAGTCCGTCCTCGCCGGGGTGGGCAACGCCTACTCCGACGAGGTGCTGCACGCGGCCCGGCTGTCGCCGTTCGCGGTCGCCGGCTCCCTCGGCGCCGAGGAGGTGGACCGGCTGTGGCACGCCCTGGACACCGTGCTGCGCGAGGCGGTGGGGGCGGCGGCCGGGCGGCCCGCGGCGCAGCTGAAGGACGCCAAGCGGGCGGGGATGCGGGTGCACGGGCGCACCGGCGAGCCGTGCCCGGTGTGCGGGGACGTCGTGCGGGAGGTCTCCTTCGCGGACCGCTCGCTGCAGTACTGCGCCCGCTGCCAGACCGGCGGCAGGCCGCTGGCCGACCGCAGGCTGTCGCGGCTGCTGCGCTGAGGAGGCGCCCGCCGGGCCGCACCCGGGCCGCAACCCCGGGGCCGACCCCGACCCCGCACCCGGGGGATCCCCTACGACCGGGGGTGGAGGTCCCGTGCGCACGTCGGCCCCTGGCCGGACGGCGGGTTCACCCTCCGGACCGCTGACCGGGAGGGGTGCCGCGGCGCATCCTCGTCACAGGGCGCGCGACGAGGTGGTGGCGGCCCGCCGGGCGAGGAGGGATCGGGATGAGCGAGCTGGTCGTGGCCGTGGGAACGGTGCTGGGGGTGGTGGCGGGAACGCTGCTGCTGGGGGTCGGCGCGTGCAGCCGGTGGGCCGCGCGGGTGGGGCGCGAGGCGGGGGAGGACCTCGTCGCGCCGCGCGGGGCGGGGTTCGGGTACGCGACGGCCCGCGCGGCCGCCCGCCCGCCGGTGGAGGTGGTGCAGCCGCCGGTGCCGCTGCGCCCACGGGACCGCTGCGAGGGGCCGCGGGTGCCGCGGGTCGTGCCGCACCGGGCGGCCGTGGACCGGCAGGCCGTCTGAGCAGCGCCCCGCCCTCCCGCGACCTCCCGCGCCGGGCAGCGCGCCGGACGGGGCCGCCCGTCAGACGGGCCCGGAGGGGCTGGTGGCCGGCCGGCCGGGCTGGAGCAGCGCCGCGACGCGGTTCCAGCGGGCGATCTGGCAGCCGTCGGTGCGCTGGAACGTGGTGTCCACGTCCTCCCCGCCCCAGCGGCCCTGCACGCTCGCCGTCTCCGGCCCCCCGTACACCTGGGTGCACATCATGTCCTTCGGCACCGGCGCGAACGGCTTCTTCACGGCCCGCAGCGCCGTGCAGGCCCCCGCCGGGTCGGGGTGGTCGCCGCCGGGGGTGCCCTCCGCGGTGCACGTCAGCGTCCACGTGCTCGTCCCGCCCGACCCGTCGTCGACGGTGACGGTCAGGGAGTCTTGCGTGGCGGACTCCTCGCTGCCCGGCGCCGCCGGTCCCGGTGCCCCGGTGCTGCTCGTGCCCTCGCTCACGGTTCCCGATCCTCCCTGCCCGCACGCGGCGAGCCCGGTCGTGGCCAGCACGGCCAGGGTCAGCGCCGCCAGGGCCCGCGGCCCCCGGCACGCGCCCCGCCGTCCGCTCGTGCGGCCCATCGTCGCCCTCCTCCGTCGCGCGGTCCCCGGCGGACCCCGTCCTCGGACGCCGCGGGGGTCCCGCCCGTTCCCGCACCCGCCCGTGCGGCGGCCCGCGGGTGCCGGACCGTGCGGTGCCCCGCGCAGGTCCCTCGTTAGGCTCCCACCATGTCCGACCTGCCGTCCGTCCCCGCCGCCGCCGTCCCCGACGAGGCCGTCCTCCTCGACGTCCGCGAGGACGAGGAGTGGGCCGCCGGGCACGCCCCCGGCGCCCTGCACATCCCCATGGGGCAGATCCCCTCCCGCGTGGCGGAGCTGCCCGCCGAGACGGAGCTGCACGTCGTGTGCCGCGGCGGTGGCCGCTCCGCGCGGGTGGCCGCGTGGCTGCAGGAGAACGGCTACGACGCCGTCAACGTCGCCGGCGGGATGGGTGCCTGGGCCGACGCGGGCCGCCCCCTCGTCACCGACGACGGGCGCGAGCCGACCGTCCTCTGACACCCGTCCGGCCCCGCCCCTCCCCCGGACGGGCGCAGGGCCTGGTTTCGCCCTCCCGCGCGCCGGGGTACCGGTTGAGCGTCAGCGGCCGGGTTCCCGGCCGCGGCGGGCCCGGGGCGCTCCCGGGCGCGACGGCTCGCCGACCCCGGGAGGAACACATGGCAGAGGGCACACCGGTGCAGCCGGCCAGCCACTGGGCGACGCTGCCGCACGAGACCCGGTCCGTGCCGCGGGCGCGGCACCTGCTGCGCGAGGTCCTCGACGACGCCGGCCTGGACGAGGCCACCCGCGCGGAGATCGAGGTCGTGGTCTCCGAGATCGTCGGCAACGCCGTGCGGCACGCGCGGCCCCTGTGCCGCGACAGCGCCGACGGCATCGAGGTGGCCTGCCGCCTGCTGCCCGGCGGGACGTGCGGCGACCGGCACGTGGAGGTGTCCGTCACCGACGGCGGCGGTGGCGCGGTGGCCCTAATGCAGGCGGCGGACTCCGACACGAACGGGCGGGGCCTCGGCCTCGTCGACCGGCTCGCCTCCGAGTGGGGGGTCGTGCAGGACCTCGACGACTTCTCCCGCACGGTGTGGGCGACGTTCGGCGGCCCGCGGCGGCGCGTCCCCGCCTGACCCGCCTCCCGCGGGCCGGGGCGGCGACCGCCGGGGCGGGCGCTCAGGCGGGCCGGTGCAGGTCCGCCCCGTCCGGCTGCCAGAGCTGGACCTGGTTGCCCTCCGGGTCCTGCAGGGAGGCGAACCGGCCGTTCGGGTAGACCTCCGCGTCCGCCTCGACGGCGACGCCGCCGCCCCGCAGCTGCCCGACCATCGCGTCGAGGTCGTCGACCCTGAAGTTCAGCGCCCAGGAGTGCTCCCCGCCCCGGCCCGCGCCACGCGCCGGCGCAGGCCGCCGGGGGTCACGCGCCGGTCAGCACCACGCTGTTGCCGTCCGGGTCGCTCAGCTCCAGGATCCGCGCACCGCCGCCGGACTGCGGGCCGGGGTGCCGGACGGAGGCCCGGGTCAGGCGCTCGGCGGTGGCGTCGAGGTCGTCGACCCGCAGGACCAGCGAGCAGCGCCCCGCACGGCGGGGGTCGTGGAACACCTGCACCCCGCTGCCGTCGGGCAGGTACCACTCCAGCAGCCCGCTCATCGGCCGGGTGTCCGCGCCCCGGTCGAACAGGGTGGAGTACCAGGACTCCGCGGTCGTGAGGTCGCTCACCAGCGATCCGGCGAGCACGTGGGTGAAGGTCATGACAGGACGGACTCCCGGCAGGGCGCGGAATCACCGGTCCTGGTCAGGTGGGCGCCCGTCCCCCACCGGGGCGGTGCGGCCCGCGCACTAGCCTCGCCCCCGTGCAGCCCGACCAGCCCGGTCCCGACGTGACGCCCCCCGCCGGCCGCTGCGCGGTCGTCGTCCCCGCCAAGGACGAGGCCGAGCGGATCGGGGCGACCGTCCGCTCCGCCTCCCGCATCGAGGGTGTCGACCTCGTCGTCGTCGTGGACGACGGCTCGCGCGACGCCACCTCCGCCGTGGCGCGCGCCGCCGGGGCGCTCGTGGTGCGCCACCCCCGCAACCGCGGCAAGGCCGCCGCGATGGAGACGGGTGCGCGCACGGTCGCGGTGCACGACGCCTCCAGCCCCGGAGCCGGCCCCCGGGCGCTGCTGTTCGTCGACGCCGACCTCGGCGACACCGCCGCGAACACCGCGCCCCTGGCGGTGCCGGTCCTGGCGGGGGAGGCGGACATGACGATCGCGGTCCTGCCGCGCCAGGCCACGGCGGGCGGCGGGCGCGGGCTGGTCGTGAACCTGGCCCGCTCGGGCACCCTCGCCGCCGTGGGCTGGTCGCCGCAGCAGCCGCTGTCGGGGATGCGCTGCCTGACGCGGGCGGCGTTCGAGGCGGCGCGGCCGCTGGCGCGCGGCTGGGGTGTGGAGACGGCCATGACGATCGACCTGCTGCGCGCGGGCCTGCGCGTGGTGGAGGTGCCGTGCGACCTGCACCACCGGGTCACGGGCAGGAACTGGCGCGCGCAGCTGCACCGCGGGCGGCAGTACCGGGACGTGGCGCTGGCGCTGGCGGCGCGGCGGTGGGGCCGGCGCGCGGCGGGGCGGTGACCGCCGCGCGACCCCGGGCGGGCTCGACGTGGGCGGGCCGCGCGCGGGCGGGCTGCGCCTGCGCGCTGGTGGCCCTGCTGGCCTGGGTCGTGGTGGCGGTGCTGGGGGAGTCGGCCGCGGTGCCGGGGCTCGGGCCGGGGGCGGTGCCCCTGAGCCTGGGTGGGCGGCCGTCGTCGGCGCTGGTCTCGGCGGTGCAGGCGGTGGCGGTGCTGGCGGCCACGGCGGGCACGTGGCTGATGCTGGCGGCGGTGGCGCGGGGGTGGCGCCCGCCGGCGCGGCGGGTGCTGGCCGCGGGGGCGCTGGCCGCGGGGGTGCTGGTGCTGGTGCCGCCGGTGGGGTCGGCGGACCACCTGAGCTACGCGGCGTACGGGCGGATCGCGGCGCTGGGCGCGGACCCGTACGTGGTGGCGCCGGAGGACTTCCGCGGCGCGTCGGGTGCTGCCGACCCGGTGGTGTCGGCGGTTCGCGCGCCGTGGGAGGACACGGTCGCGGTGTACGGGCCGGTGGCGACGGCGCTGCTGGCGGGGATCTCGGCGGTGGCCGGGGAGTCGGTGGCCCGCACGGTGTGGCTGTGGCAGCTGGTGGTGGCGGCCTCGTGGCTGGCGGCGGCGGCGGGCCTGCACGTGGCGCTGCGGGGCCGGGAGGCGGCGCGGGCGCGGGCGGCGGTGCTGTGGACGCTGAACCCGCTGCTGCTGGGCGTGGGGGTGCTGGGTGCGCACCTGGACGTGGTGGCGGGTGCGGCGGCCCTGGGGTGCCTGCTGCTGGCGTGGCGTCGCCCGCTGGTGGCGGGGCTGCTGCTGGGCGCGGCGGTGGGCTCGAAGCTGCCGTACGGCGCGGTGGGGGCGGGGCTGCTGTGGGCGTGGTGGCGCTCGGGTGGACCCGCGGGCGGCTGGGCCGGCTCCACAGGCACACGTCGGCGGGGACGTTGCGCGGGCGACGCGCCGGTGTCGCGCGACGCGACTGGGGGCACCTCCCGCTTGCGGGGGACCCCACCACCGCGTCCCGCGCGCGAGCCGGGGTTCGGGGCGCGGCACGTGCTGGCGGGGCTGGCGGGTGCGCTGCTGGTGCTGGTGCCGGCGCACGTGTGGGCGGGTGCGCACGTGTACGACCAGGTGCGGGCGGCGGGGCGGTTCGTGTCGCTGGCGACGGTGTGGCGGCCGCCGGTGGAGGCGGGGTACCCGCGGGGCCTGCTGCTGCCGGGGGTGCTGGTGCTGGGGGCGGTGCTGCTGGCGGCGTGGTGGCCGGCGCTGCTGGCGCGGCGCCCGCTGCTGGGGGAGGCGCTCCCGGGGCGCGCGCCCGGTGGTGAGGTCGTGCGGCACGCGGCGCCGGCGACGGTGGCGCTGGTGCTGGTGTACCTGCTGGCGGGGCCGTACGTGCTGCCCTGGTACGACGCGCTGCTGTGGGGGCCGCTGGTGCTGTTGGCGCCGTCGTGGCTGGACCGGCTGCTGGTGGTGCGCGCGGGCGTGCTGGCGCTGGCGTACGTGCCGGGGCTGGTGGAGGGGATGAGCCCGGCGGTGGAGGCGCTGACGCTGGGGTTCCGCCGGGAGGTGGGGCCCTGGGCGGCGTGGGCGGTGCTGGTGGTGGCGGTGGCGGGCGCGGTGCTGGCGCGGCGGCGTGAGCTGGACCAGGCGTTGTAACCGTGGTTACATCTGGGCCGTGCCGTCCTCCCCCGGCGAGTGGGTGCTGCTAAGCCACCGCACGCCCCGCGAGCCCTCCGCCCCGCGCATCGCCGTGTGGCGGCGGCTCAAGCGCCTCGGCGTGGCCCAGCTCGGTGACGGCCTCGTGGCCCTGCCCGCCGACGCCCGCACCCGCGAGCAGCTGGAGTGGGTCGCCGAGGAGGTCCTCGAGGCCGGTGGCACCGCGTCCGTGTGGCTGGCGCGCCCCGCGGCCGCCGCCCAGGAACGTGCGCTGGCCCGTTCGATGGCCGACGCCCGCGCCGCCGAGTACCGCGAGCTGGCCGCCGCCGCGCGCGAGGCCCTGACCGCCGGGGACCCCCAGCGCGCCTTGAAGCGGCTGCGGGCGCAGTGGCGCGAGGTCGGCCGCCGCGACTTCTTCCCCCCGCCCGAGCGCGAGGAGGCCGCAGCCGCCCTGCGGGACCTCGCCGCAGCGCAGGGGGTCGCAGCGCAGGGGAGGGTGAGCGCGTGAGGTGGGCCACGAGGGCCGGCGTCCACATCGACCGCGCCGCCTGCGCCTGGCTGATCCGGCGCTTCGTCGACCCCGACGCGGAGTTCGTGTTCGTCGCCGACCCCTCCGAGGTGCCCGCCGACGCCACGCCCTTCGACATGCGCGGGGTGGACCTCGGCCACCACGGCGGCGACTGCACGTTCGAGACGATCCTGCGCCTGCGCGACCTCACCGACCCCGTGCTGTGGCGCATCGCGGAGATCGTCCACGAGGCCGACCTCGACGACGGCCGGTTCGACGCGCCGGAGGCACCGGGCCTCGACGTCGTGCTGCGCGGGCTGTCCCTCACCGGCACGGACCCCGAGACGCTCGCCGTGTCCGGGCCGATCTTCGACGGCCTCCACGCCTACTTCCACCGCGCCCTGCTCCTGGGCCGCGAGCCCGCCTGAGCACCGAACTCCCGAGAGGCAGAGACCCTGTGACAGCCGACGAGACCGCCCTGCGTCCCGCGGGCGGCGACCAGCGCGACCTGGTGCCGTTCCGCGAGGCCGTGCGGACGTGGTTCGCCATCTCCCTGCAGACCTTCGGCGGCCCCGCCGGGCAGATCGCCGTCATGCAGCGCACCCTCGTCGACGAGAAGCGCTGGATCGGGCAGAAGCGGTTCCTGCACGCGCTGAACTACTGCATGCTCCTGCCCGGCCCGGAGGCGCAGCAGCTCGCGATCTACACCGGCTGGCTGCTCAACGGCACCCGCGGCGGCCTGGTGGCGGGGACGCTGTTCGTCCTGCCCGGGGTCGTGGCGCTGCTGGCGCTGTCCGTCCTGTACGCCGCGGCCGGGGACACCGCCCTGGTGAGCGCCCTGTTCGCGGGCCTCGCCCCGGCCGTGCTGGCCATCGTGGTGCAGGCGGTCCTGCGCGTCGGCAAGCGAGCCCTGGCGCACCGCGCGCTGGTGGGCCTCGCCGTGGGCGCCTTCGTCGCGCTCGCCGCGTTCTCCGCCCCGTTCCCCCTCGTCGTGGCGGTGGCGGCCCTCGCCGGCTGGGCCCTGGGCCGCTGGGCCCCGCACGTCCTGGCCGGTGCCGGCGGCGGGCACGGCAAGGCCGCCGACGGGCCCGCCCCGGTCATCTCCGACGACGTCCTGCACACCGAGAAGCCCTCCGCCGCCCGCGCGGTGAAGGTCCTCGCGATCGGCCTGGTGCTGTGGGCGGTCCCGGTCCTCGCCGTCGCGCTGTGGACGGGCCGCGACAGCGTGTTCACCCAGCAGGGGCTGTTCTTCTCCGGCACCGCGCTCGTCACGTTCGGCGGCGCGTACGCCGTCCTCGCCTACGTCGCCCAGCAGGCCGTGGAGCGCTACCAGTGGCTGGCGCCGGGGGAGATGGTGCGCGGCCTGGCGCTGGCCGAGACGACACCCGGCCCGCTCATCATGGTGGTGCAGTTCGTCGCGTTCCTCGGCGCCTACCGCAACCCCGGCGGCCTGGACCCGTGGGTGGCGGCCGTGCTGGCCTCGCTGCTCACCACCTGGGTGACGTTCGTGCCGTGCTTCCTCTTCATCTTCCTCGGCGCCCCCTACGTGGAGCGGCTGCGCAGCAACAGGGCCCTGTCCTCCGCGCTGACCGGTATCACCGCCGCCGTGGTGGGCGTCATCGCGAACCTGGCCGTCTACTTCGCCCTGCACACCCTGTTCGCCGCGACCACCACCGCCTCCGCCGGGCCGCTGTCGGTGGAGCTGCCGGTCCTCGGTTCGGTGCGCTGGGCGTCCGTCGTCATCGCCGCCGCCGCGGGCGTCATGATCTTCAAGCTGAGGTGGTCGGTGCTGCGCACGCTCGGGGTGTGCGCCCTGCTGGGCCTGGGGACGCTGCTGCTGCCCTGACCCTCCCCCGCCCGTCTCCGGGTCCGGGTGACGATCGGGCGGTGCCTCCCCGCCCTTCTCCGGGTTCGGGCGACGATCGGGCGGTGCCTCCCCGCCCTTCTCCGGGTCCGGGCGACGATCGGGCGCATCTGGACCGCCCGAATCTGGAGATGGGCGGGCGGCGCGCGAGCGCGGGCGCGGAAACGGGCCGGTTCGCTACGGTCGGAGGGCCGCGGTCGCGGGACCGCCGGCGTCCGGAACGGGATCGGCGACGCCATCGGTGGAGGCGGCATGGGCAGGGCACGGCGCAGGACGGTGCGGTTCCTCACCCCGGCCGCCGCCGCGGCGGCTGCCCTGGTGCTCGGCGCCGGGCACGCGGCGGCCGCCCCGCCGTCCCGCTCGCCGCTGTCCGGGACGCAGGTGCGCGACCAGCCCGTCACGCGCGTCGCCGGGCCGGACCGCATCGACACCGCCGTCGCAGCTTCCCGCACCGCCCTGCCCCGCGGCTCCGCCGGTGGCGCGGTGCTGGCCCGCGCCGACGACTACGCCGACGCCCTGGCCGGCACCGCACTCGCGGCGCGGTACGGCCCGTTGCTGCTGACGCGCGGGACGCGCCTGGACCCCAGGGTGCGCGCCGAGCTCGAACGCGTCCTCGCTCCCCGGGTCACCGTGTTCATCCTCGGCACGGAGGACGTCATCGGTGCCGGGGTCGCCGCGGAGCTGCGGAGCATGGGGCACGACGTCACCCGGCTCGGCGGTGCCGACCGCTACGCGACGGCCGCGGCGATCGCCGAGTTCGTCAGCCCGGAGGTCGGCACTCCCGGCCGCCCGTGCACCTATGCGCTCGCGACCGGCCTGGACTTCCCCGACGCCCTCACCGCCGCGAGCACCGGGCTGCCGCTGCTGTTCAGCAGGGGCTACACGATGCCGCCCGCCACCCTGCGGGAGATCGCCCGCTGCCGCGGCGACGCCGACGGGCGCGCCCTGCACCTCGACGTGCCGGTGCGGCTGACCGCCGTCGGGGGCCCCGCCGCCCTCGCCGGTGAGCTGGACCCCGCCACGACGTACTTCCGCAGCGACGTCGACACCCGGGTCTCGGCGGTCGCCGGGCGCGACCGGTACGAGACCTCCGCCCTGGCGATCCGCCTGCGGCTGGGCACCGGCGAGGAGCCCGCGCAGACCGTGGTCGTCGCCACGGGCAGCGACTTCCCCGACGCCCTCGTCGGCGCCGGGACCCTCGCCCACTCGGACCTGAACCTCTACGACGGCCGCCCGCCGGTGGTGGTCCTCACCGCGCGGCACGAGCTGCAGCAGCGGGCCCGGGAGCTGCTGGCCGACCCGCGCCTGCCCACCAACGGCGCGTTCGTCATGGGTGGCGCCGACGTCCTCACCGACGCCGTGGCCGGGCAGGTCCGCACCGCCGTCAACGCCGTCGGCCCGCGCGTCCCCTGATCGCGCAGCGCCGCGGCTCCCCCCGGCGGCCGGCCCGGGAACCGGCCACCCTCCCCCCGCCCGTCTCCGGGTTCGAGCGCGGGGCGCGCGCTGCCCGACCGCCCGTCTCCGGGTTCGAGCGCAGGAGAGGGCCCTTGGTGCGCCAAGACCCGGAGATGGGCGGGGGGAGGGGGCCCTTGGTGCGCCCATACCCGGAGATGGGCGGGGAGAGGGGGCCCCTGGTGCGCCCATACCCGGAGATGGGCGAGAGGGGCGCGGGAGGGGACGCACCGACCCACCGCGCGGGCGGGAGCCGGTCCGGGACAGGATGCAGGCATGAGCGCGGTCCCCGGTGTGCACTCGGAGGTGGGCAGGCTCCGCACGGTCCTGGTGCACCGCCCGGACCTGAGCCTGGAGCGGCTCACCCCCAGCAACCGCGAGCGGCTCCTGTTCGACGACGTGCTCTGGGTGGACCGGGCCCGTGACGAGCACGACCAGTTCGTCGCCGAGCTGCGGGCCCGCGGGGTGGAGGTGCTGCACCTGCACGACCTGCTGACCGAGACGCTGCGCTCCGCCGAGGCGCGCACGTGGGTCCTGGAGCGGGCCGTGACGCCCACGACCGTGGGGCCCGGCGCGGTGGACGACGTGCGCGCCGCGCTGGACTCCCTGGGCGCGGAGGACCTGGCGGTGCACCTCGTGGGCGGCCTGACGTGGGGGGAGCTCGCCGAGCGCGGCACCGGGTCGCGCTCGCTGACGGCGGTCACGGCCGGGGCGCAGGGTTTCGTGCTGCCGCCCCTGCCGAACCACCTGTTCACGCGGGACTCCTCGTCGTGGGTGTACGGCGGGGTGTGCCTGAGCACGATGTCCTCCCCGGCGCGGGTGCCGGAGGTCGTCAACGTCGCGGCGGTGTACCGGTTCCACCCGAGGTTCCGCGACGTCGGCTCCCCGTTCTGGTACCCGCACCGCGGGGCGGACGGGGAGTTCGACCCGGCGGAGTTCTCCGGCGCGTCCGTGGAGGGCGGGGACGTCATGCCCGTCGGGAACGGGGCGGTGCTGCTGGGCATGAGCGAGCGCTCCACGCCGCAGATGGTGGAGCGCCTCGCGGCGCGGCTGCTGGACGACGGGGCCGCCGAACGGGTCGTGGCGGTGGCGCTGCGCAGCGAGCGGGCCTTCATGCACCTGGACACGGTGCTGACGTTCCTGGACCGGGACGCCGTCACGGCCTACCTGCCGGTGGTGGAGGAGGCCCGCGCGTACACGATGCGGGCCGGGGAGCGTCCCGGCCGGGTGGACGTGCGCGAGGAGGGTGACGTGCTGACCGCCGTGGCGGGGGCCCTGGGCCTGGCGCGCCGGGACCTGCGGGTGGTCCCGACGGGCGGGGACGCGGCGCAACAGGAGCGGGAGCAGTGGCACGACGCGAACAACGTCGTGTGCATCGAGCCGGGTGTCGTGGTCGCCTACCACCGCAACACCGGCACGAACTCCGCGTTCCGCCGTGCGGGCGTGGAGGTCGTGGAGATCGAGGGTTTCGAGGTGGGCAAGGGCCGCGGCGGCGGGCACTGCATGACGTGCCCGGTGGCGCGGGACGCCTGAGCCTGTCGGACCCCGCTGCTCCACTGGGTGCATGGATGCACGACGCACCGCCGTCTGGGCCGTCGTCCACGCCGAGCGCGCGGCGCTGGCCCGGGACCTGGCGGACCTGCCGCCCGACCGGTGGGGCGCCCCGACCGCCTGCCCGGGGTGGGACGTCCACGACGTCGTGGCCCACCTCGTCGACACCGCCCGGACGACGAGGTGGGGTTTCCTGCGGGACATGGCCGTCGCCCGCTTCGACTTCGACCGGCAGAACGCCCTCGGGATCGCCCGGGAGCGGCGCGAGGACCCCCGGGACACCCTCGCCGCGCTGCGGTCCGTCGTGACGCTCACCAGCACCCCGCCGGCGCCGCTCGCCACCCGGCTCGTGGAGGCCTTCGTCCACGGGGAGGACGTCCGGCGGGCCGCCGGGCTGGCGGGGAGCTACCCGGCCGCGCACGTCGCGGACGCGCTGGGGCACCAGCTCCGCACGACGGTGCGGATGGGCGGCGGGAGGGAACGCGCGGCGGGTCTGCGGCTCGTGGCCCCGGACGCCCCGGTCGACGCGGGGTCCGGGCCGCAGGTGCACGGGTCCGCCCTCGCCCTGCTCCTCGCGGTGTCCGGGCGCCCGGTCCGCCCCGGCGAGCTCACCGGTCCCGGGGTGGCGACCCTCACCGGACGCGCCACCGCGTGAGGTCCCGCGCCCCGGCCGGAACCGGGGCGCGGGCCGTGGCTCAGCCGCAGAACGCCCCGTCGACGAGCTGGTCGGAGCCGCGGAACTCCCCGGGGTCGGGGGCGGTGGTGAGCGAGACCACCACCCTCTTGCGGGTGTCGGCGGTGCTGAACGCGACGCTGAGGTAGCCCGGGATCCCACCGGTGTGCCCGTACGTGGTGACCCCGCAGCTGGTGGGGGTCACCACCAGGCCGAGCCCGTACTGGGGGGACACCGCGGTGGTGCGCTTCATGTCCGCGAGCTGGGCCGCGGGCAGCAGCTCCCCGTCGAGGAGGGCGTCGAGGAACCGGTCGAGGTCGGCGGTGGTGGAGACGATCTCCCCGGCGGCCCCGGCGACGGTGGGGTTGAGGCGGGTGAGGTTGACGACCTGCCCGCCGATGCGGGCGTAGCCGTGGGCGTGCGGCGGCGGCAGGGCCACCGTGTCGCCGGGGACGGACGTGCCGCGCAGGCCGAGGGGCCCGATGATGCGCCGCTGGACGGCCTCGCCGTAGGGCCGGCCGGTGATCTTCTCGATCAGCAGCCCGGCGACGAGGTAGTTGGTGTTGGAGTACTCCCACCTCGTGCCGGGCTGGAACCGCAGCGGGAGCTTCGTGGCGAGGCCGACGAGGTCACGCGCCTCGTGGTGCTGGTAGCGGGCCTTCTCGTACGTGGCGGGGTCGGCGAAGAGGGCGTCGCCGAGGACCTGGTCGGTGTAGTTCTCCAGTCCGCTGGTGTGCTGGAGCAGCATGCGGACGGTGATGCGGTCGCCGTCGGGCAGCAGGCCGGGCAGGTGGCGGGAGACGGGCTCGTCGAGCTGCACCTTCCCCTCGGCGACGAGCTGGAGCACGACGGTGGCGACGAACACCTTCGTGATGCTGCCGGCGCGGAACCGGCCGTCGAGGGGGACGGGGGTCCTCCGGCCGTGGTGGGCGGTGCCGCTGCGCAGGACGCTCTGGTGCCTGCCGTCGGTGAGCCGGGCCTGCACGCCCTGCGCGCCGGAGGCGGCGAGCTCGTCCAGCGCGCGCTGGGCGACGGCGCGGTCGGCGCCGCGCCCGGGCGTGGTGGCGGGTGCGGTGGCGGTGGGTGCGCCGAGGAAGGACGCGGTGGCATCGGGCGCGGTGGCGGTCGGTGCGGCGGTGGCGGTGGCGGTTCCCACCGGGATCGCCAGGATCGTCGTGCTCAACAGGGCGGCGGCCGCCGCCCGGCGCCGTCGCCGGGTCGTCGTGGTGCTCATCGGGTTCCTCCCCGTGGTCGGTGGTGCCCCGACGCTCCCGGGGCGCGGGTGGGGGAGGCGACCGCCGTCCGTCGTGGCGTGATCATCCGAAGGTCGCGGATTCCCCGGAGCCGAGGGCTGCGCCGCTCAGCCCTCCTCCTGGGGCGAGGGCTGCGCCGGCTCCGGCACGACCACCTCCGTCACCGGCACGCCGTGGTCCGAGCGCGCCGACGGCAGCCACAGCGTCTCCCCGTCGACGACCACGCCGGGCCGCTCCCGCGGGGCGGAGAACCGCTCGTCGTGCAGGTGGTCGTTGAACACGCGGGTGCTGACGACCTCCCCGACGCGGCCGGGGAACTCCGCGAGGAACTCCTGGCTGACGAAGATGTGGTCCAGGAGCTGGTACCGCCCGTCGTGGATGTGCGTGTACGCCACGTCGCGGTAGCTGCGCAGCCCCTGGATGTCGTGGACGCTGTAGAGCTGCACGTCGGAGGCGGCGAGCCTGCGCTGCGCCGACAGGTAGCGCGGCGGTTCCTCCCCGGCCACGACCTGGGTGGAGACGGCCGTGAGGTCGTCGTTGAGGTCGCCGAGCAGCAGGACGGGCTCCCCGCGCCCGCCGTCCGGCCCGTCCAGCAGGGACACCACCATCGCCCGCAGCGCCATCGCCTCCACGGCCCGCAGCGTCAGGGAGCGCACCCGGCCGGCGGCCTGCGCGACGGGGTCGCGGGGGTCCTCGTCGGAGAGGTACTTCGGCCGCTTGGACTTCAGGTGCGCCACGAGCACCGTCGCCGGCACGTCCCCGGGCAGCACGACGCGGGCGCGCAGCACGGGGCGCTGGAACCGCCGCACGGCACCGTCCGCGGCGTCGCCGTCGCGCGGGCGGTGGTCCACGAGCTGCACGGGGACCTGCACGTGGCCGGGGAAGTCGCGCACCGCCTCGCACGAGAGGACGGGGAACCGCGTCACGAGCGCCACGTGCGGGCCGGTGGCCTCCTCGCCCCCGTCCTCGCGGGCCGTGATGTTCTCCCCGCGGTCGATCCCGGGGGCCAGGACGGAGGCACCGCGCAGGTACCCGCTGGCCGCGACGGTGCGGCGCAGCGCCTCGGCGCTGAACACCTCCTGGAGCCCGGCCAGGTCCACCCGGCCCTCGTCGAGCACCGACGCGATCCAGCGCGCCTTGTCCGCGAACAGCTCCTCGGGGTACGGCGCGGCGTCCCCGCGGCCCGCGAAGAACACCCCGGGGTGCAGGAGGTTCTCCGCGTTGAACGTCGCGATGCGGTAGCTGCTCACCACTGCGCGTCCTCCGGGTGGTTGCCGAACCCGAGGTGGGACAGGCGCGCCGCCGCGGCCGCCGGCGCGGGGCGCTTCGCGGTGAGGAACTCCACGACGGCGTCGAGGTCGTCGGTGAACAGCACCATCTCCCGGTAGCGCTCCCGCTGCCCGCCGAGGGCGAAGAGGGACTCCAGCAGCGCGTCCACGGGCAGGGTCCTCGTCCAGAACTCCACCCCGAGGAACACCATCGGCGCGAACGGGGAGTCCTCGGTGGCGTAGTAGTTCTGCGCCGCGTCCTGGAAGACCTCCTGCAGGGTGCCGGCACGGCCGGGGGTGTAGACGATGCCGTTGGTCGCCAGGGCGAGCAGCACGTCCTCGCGGATGCTGTTGAGGAAGTACTTCGCGATGTGGCTGGCGAGGGGGGAGAACGGCTCGTGGCCGTAGTGCCAGGTGGGCACGGCCAGGCTCTCCCCGCCGTCGCGGTAGCGCTCCCGCACCGTCACGGCGGGCACGGTCCAGCGGTGCAGCGCGGCGACCAGCTCCCCGGACACCCGGCCGGAGGGGTCCACGACCTCGGTGGCGTGCGGCAGCACGGGCTCCCCGGCGAGCAGCTCCAGGGCGTCGTCCAGCTCCCCGTCCCCGCGGCCGGCCAGCAGCGCCCCGAGGTGGGTGGCCTCCATCGCACCCGGCCCGCCGCCGCTGGCCATGAGGAAGCCGCCCTCGGTGAGGCGCTTGGCGAGCGCGGCGATCTGCCGGTAGGGCCCCGAGCCGCGCGGCTCCCGGTGCCCGCCCATGATGGCCGCGGTGGGCCGTGCCCGCGCGGCCAGGAACGCGTACATCGCGCGGGCGACGGAGTTGTCGTGCAGCGCCTGCATCATGTCGGCGTACGGGTCGTGCGGGGCGGCGCGCCCGCTGCGCACGAAGTACCGGTACGAGCGGAAGTCCAGGGTGCGGGCCAGGCTCGCGGGGTCGGCCGGGTCGAAGCCGTCGAGCAGCTCCTCCGGCACGTACAGGGAGTGCCGCACCGGCTGGAACGGCGGGTCTGCGGAGTTCGCGTCCACGGCCGGCCTCCTCGCTGTCGGGGACGGCCATCGTGGCCGCCGCACCCCGAGCCTGCCAGCGCTCAGCCCTCCGCGCCGGGTCCGCCCTCCGGCAGGGTGGTGAACCAGGCCGCGTAGGGCGTGTTCCGGGCGAGGTGCCGCGTCAGGTCCGGCGTCCCGTCGTCCCACCACACGGGGCCCCGCTCGCCGAGGGCGTGCTTGGCGGCGTCCACCCGGGCCCGGGCGGCCTCCCGCGCCTCCTCGTCCCCGGCGCGCATCGCCACCCCCTTCGCGCGGCGGGCCGCCATGAGCTCGGCCACCAGCTCCTCCCGCCGGGCCGGGTCCAGCGACGGGTCGGAGCGCCGCCACAGCCGGCCCCGGACCACGAGGTAGCGCCCGTCGGGCGTCACGGGTTGTTCCACCCGGCGACTGTAGGCAGCGGCGGCTGCTCCCGCGCGGTGCGGCGGCCGGCGCGAGCAGCCGCTGCCGTCTCCCGCCCGGAGGTCGTCAGCGCCCGCAGTCCGGGCAGGCCCTGCTCCCCTGCAGGCGGCGCAGCAGCTCCCGGAAACCGGCCGGGTCCGGGCGCACCACCGCGCCGGTGCTGGAGAACACCAGGTCGCAGCGGCCGGTGATGTCGGCGGCGAGGTAGGTGTACCCGCCCACCGGTGCCGTGGCGGGGTCGGAGTCGGGGGAGGTCTGCAGGTCCACCTGGACGAAGTCCGCGTGGGCGGGCACGCAGCCTGGTTCCCCCTCCAGCCGGGGCGCGCCGTCCACGGCCTCGGCGATCCGCCGCAGGAGTTCCGGGTCGGCGGAGTCCCCGCCGTCGCCGTTGCCCGGTCCGTCGGTGAGCCGGCCGAAGGTGAGGGGTTCGCCGGTGGCGAGGACAGGGGCGTCGCGTTCGCCCGGGTCGGGGGCGACGGTGACGCTGTCGAGCAGTTCCCGCCGCTGCTCCGCGGTACCGGTGACGACGACGGAGACCCCGCGGGTGGGCAGGGTGAGGGTGGCGACCCCGACGCCGAACCGCGCGGGTGGCCCGTCCGTGAACCACAGGGGCACACCGCTGCGCAGCTGCATCCCGGGCTCCGCGGGGTACCCGGTCTGCCAGTCGCGGCGGGCGAGCGGCTGGACGACGGCGCCGTGTCCCTCCTCGCACCAGCCCCGGCCACCGGGAACGACGGAGACGACGACCGTCCCGGGGGCCGGGCACAGCTCCGCCTCGTCCCGGCGCACCGCCTCGTACCCCGCCGCCGTCACCTCCACGCCGTTGATGCCGCGTTCCGTCACCGCGGGCGGCGCGGGCGTCCACGGCGGCGCGGGCTCGGCGGTCCGCGTCGCGGGGGGCAGCCGGTCCGGCCGCACGGCGGAGCCGCCGGGCAGCGATCCCGCGACGGCCAGCACGGCGCACGCGGCGGCGGTCCCGCAGACGGCCCACGCCGTGGCGCGGCGGCGGGCTGCGGTGCGGCGGCGCAGCACGGCGCCGACGGGGTCGCTCTCACGCGGCACGGCGGTGCGTGCGGCGGAGGCGAGCAGGTCCTTGACGTCGGTGTCGTTCACCGCAGCACTCCGTTCCCGGGGCGGACCCCGGCGCCGGGCCGGTCGGGGGAGGTCGCGCGCAGGCGTGCCAGGGCGCGGGAGGTGCGGGACTTGACGGTGCCGACGGAGCAGCCGAGGGCGTCGGCGGTGTCCTGCTCGCTGAGGTCGAGCCAGAACCGCAGCACGAGGACGAGGCGCTGCGGGGCGGGCAGCTCCGCGAGCAGGCCGAGCTGGGCGAGGTCCTCGCCGTGGTGGGGGTCGCCGGACAGCAGGGTGCCGAGGCGGACGAGGGCGGGGTAGCGGGCGGCGGCGTACTCGGCGAAGCCGGGTGGTCCGGAGCCGTCGTCCCGGGTGCGGGTGCGGGGCATCACGTCCCCTGGAGGGACCTGGGCCCCCCGGCGGGTTCCCTCCCGGCGCTCACCCCACCAGCGGCCGGACCTGCTCGGCGGCGAAGCGCACGAACCCCTCGGGGTCGGGGTCGTCGGCGGTGGGCTGCAGGACGACCGCGTCCGCACCGGCCTGCGCCCAGCGGTTCACCGCCTCGGCGACGGCGGCGGCGTCCCCGGCCACGCCCGCGCCGGTGGCGGGGTCCATGTCCCAGGAGCGGCGGGAGGCGTCGAGGCGCTCGGCGGCGCCGGGCCCGGTGGCGGTGAGCAGGTACACGGTGACGCGGTGCGGCACGTCCTCGCGGCCGGCGGCGCGGCGGCCCTCCTGCACGAGCTCCACGGCGGCGCGGACCCCGTCCGGGCCGAGGTCGGCGGTCAGGAGGGTGCCGTCGGCGACCTCCCCGCACAGCCGGAGCGTGCGGGGTCCCTGGCCCCCGGCGTGGATCGCGGGGAGGGGCGCGGGCGGCCAGCCGAGCCGCACGCGGTCCAGGTGCACGTAGCGGCCGGAGCGGTTCACCTCCTCGCCGGACAGCAGCGCGCGCAGGGCCTCGACGTGCTCGCGCAGCAGCGTCAGCGGGGACTCCACCCGCACCCCGACCTGCCCCATCCAGTCCTGCACGCCGTGGCCGAGCCCGGCGTGCAGGCGGCCGGGGAACATCCGGTGCAGGCCCGCGAGCTCCATCGCGGTGAGGGCGACGTTGCGCAGCGGGACGGGCATCAGGCCGATGCCGACCGCGAGGCGTTCCGTGGCCCCCAGGGTGGCGGCGGCGGTGGAGATCCCCGCCTCCAGGAAGCAGTCCTCCCACAGCCACAGCTCCTCCAGCCCGGCCGCGTCGGCGGCCCGGGCGACGGGCAGGAGCCGCTCGGGGGGCAGCTGGGGGAGGAACACGGCACCGAGGGTCGTCATCGTCGCTCTCCTGGCAGGTCCGGGCCCGGTCGTCGGGTCGTCGGGGCCATGCCTAGCAGACGGGTGCCCGCCCGCCGCTCGCGCGGGGCGCGGAGCGGCGGGCGGGCCCGGGGCCGGCTCAGGCGGCCCGGTGCGTCCCGGTGCGACCGGGAAGGTCGACCACCGGGAAGTCGATCTCCGTGCGCGCCAGCGAGTTGAGGTAGTTCGTCAGCACGTTCAGCGCGACGTGCGCGACGACCTCGGCGATGGCGGCGTCGTCGAGGCCGGCGGTGCGGGCGGCGGCGAGGTCCCCGTCCGCGACGGCGCCGCGCTGCCGCACGACGGCGAGCGCCAGCGCGATGCACGCGGCGGTGCGCTCGTCCTGCGAGCGCCCGTGCAGGGCGGCGTCCAGCTCGTCGGGGGAGACGCCGGCGCGGGCCCCGAGGACGGTGTGCGCGGAGGCGCAGTACCCGCAGTCGTTCTCCGCGGCGACGGCGAGGGCGACGCGCTCGGCGACGGCGGCGCCGAGGGAGCCGCGGGCCAGGGCCCCGGCGAGGGCGAGGTAGCCGTCGAGCACGGCGGGGCTGGTGGCCATGACGCGCGTCATCAGCGGGACGGTGCCGAGGGAGCGCTCGACGCGGTCGAGGAGCTCGCGGCTGCGGCCGGAGGCGGTGGCGTGGTCGACGGGGGCGAGGCGGGACACGGGTCCTCCTGGGTGGGGTGCGGGTTCTGCGGCGGATCGCCGTGGGGTGGAGCATAGGCACTAGATAGGACTCCTAACAAGTATGTGAGGAGTCCTATCTGTCGTATCGTGGCGTCGTGGAACCGTCCCCGCCCCGGGACGTCGCGGAGGACGCCGCGGCGGTGCCCGACGGCCTCGACGCCCGGCTCGCCGCCGCCGTCGAGCGCCTCGGTGCGGCCCAGCGCGGCGCCCTGCGCGCGCGGGCGTCCGCGGCGGGCCTCAGCCCCATCCAGGCCCAGCTCCTCGGGTGCCTCCGGGACGCCCCGCCCGCGCGCCGGCGCACCGGGGCCCTCGCGGCCGAGCTCGACGTCACCGCACCGACCGTCAGCGACGCGGTCGCCGCCCTGCGCCGCAAGGGCCTCGTGACCGCCGCGCCCGTCCCCGGCGACCGGCGCGGACAGGTCCTCGCCCTCACCGACGCCGGGCACGACGTGGTCCGCGGCGCCCTCGGGCCGGCCGACCCCCTCGCCGCGGCCCTCGCCGGCCACGACGGGCCCGGGGCCCGGGCCCGCAAGGAGAGCGCCCTGCCCCTCCTGCTCGACCTCGTCGCCGACCTGCACCGCGCGGGCGTGATCGGCGTCGCGCGCACCTGCACCACCTGCCGGTTCTTCCGGCGCGACCTGGCCCCCGGCACCGCCGCCCCCCACGCCTGTGCGCTGCTCGGTGCACCCCTGGGGCCGGGGGACCTGCGCGTCGACTGCGCCGAGCACGAGAGCGCCTGAGCCGCCGGGCCTGCGCCCGGCCGTGCCCGGTGTCAGGATGCTGGGGACGCCGGACGCGCAGGAGGTGACGCCGTGACGGGGCCGCTGGTCACCGTGCTGGGTGAGGCCGTCGTGCACGCCGACCCCGAGCTCGCCGTGTTCACCGCCACCCTGACCGCGGAGGAGCGCGACCGCGCCCACGTGCTCAGCCGCATCGGGGACCTGCACAAGCGGGCCTGGCACAACCTCGTCGCCCTCGGCAACGGCGTGAACGTCGAGACCGGGTCGGTGAGCGTGCACCCCCGCTACAGCGACCCGATCTCGCTGCGGCGGCCCCCCTGGTTCGTCGCCTCCGCGGAGCTGCGCGTGGAGGTCACCGACTTCCCGCTGCTGCCGGAGGTCCTCGCGGTGCTGGGCGTGCTCGACGGCGGCAGTTTCTCCGGCCCCACCTGGCAGCTGCGCCCCGACAGCGACGTGCACCGCCGTGCGCGCCGCGCCGCGGTGCAGGACGCCCTGCGCCGCGCCGAGGAGCACGCCACGGCCCTGGGCTGCACCCTCACCGAGCTGCTGGAGCTGAGCGACCCGGCCGACGGGCCCGGGGGGCTGCCGTACGCCCGCGGCCACGAGGAGGCGCTGTCCGCCACCGCGGCCGCCGGCGGGGGACTGGCCGAGCTGGACCTGCGCCCCGTCCGGCAGCGGGCCCACGGCGCCGTCCGCGCCCGGTTCCGCATGACGGTCCCCGACCTGGACACGCTGCTGGAGGCGCTCCCGCCGGTGCTGTGAGCGGCCGCTCCCGGATGCCCCCCGCGGCCGGCCGGGGCATCATGGGGCGCCGTGCGCGGACGCGGACCGGGCTGGGGGGTGCCGTGCCGCGGAGGGCCGAGCGGAGGGTGGCGACAGGTGGCGGACGCAGCGGGCGTGGACGTCCTGATCGACGTGGGGGGTGCGCCGGAGGAGACCTGGCGCGAGGACTACCCCTACGACCGGAAGATGACGCGCAAGGAGTACGACCGCACGAAGTACGCCCTGCAGATCGAGCTGCTCAAGCTGCAGAACTGGATCAGGAGCAGGGGCGAGCGGCTCGTCATCCTCTTCGAGGGCCGGGACGCCGCCGGCAAGGGCGGCACCATCAAGCGGTTCACCGAGCACCTCAACCCCCGCGGTGCGCGGGTCGTCGCCCTGGAGAAACCCAGCGAGCGCGAGGCCGGGCAGTGGTACTTCCAGCGCTACGTGGAGCACCTCCCCAGCCGCGGGGAGATCGTGATGTTCGACCGCTCCTGGTACAACCGCGCGGGCGTCGAGCGGGTCATGGGGTTCTGCACGCAGGAGGAGTACGAGGAGTTCATGCGGCAGACCCCGTTGTTCGAGCAGATGCTCGTCGACGACGGGATCCACCTCGTGAAGTTCTGGTTCTCCGTCTCCCGCTCCGAGCAGCGCACCCGGTTCGTGAACCGGCAGACCGACCCGGTGCGCCGGTGGAAGCTCAGCCCGACGGACATCGCCAGCCTGGACCGGTGGGACGACTACACCGCCGCCAAGGAGGCCATGTTCTGGTACACGGACACCGACGAGGCGCCGTGGACGGTCGTGAAGAGCAACGACAAGAAGCGTGCCCGCGTCGAGGCGATGCGCCACGTCCTGAGCGAGTTCGACTACGACACCAAGGACCCCGGGGTGGTCGGGACCCCCGACGACCTCATCGTGATCCACAACCCGGCCATCTTCGACGCCGGCCTGCGCCCGGACCAGCCGCCGTCGCTGCAGCTGCCGCGCTGAGGACCCGGACGCGCCGGGACACCGGACGCGCCGGGACACGGGGAGGCGCGGCGAACCCCGATCCTCCCGCCGTGCTCCGGAGCGGCACAAGACCTTGACACCCCCTGTCGCCGGGACGAGGCTTCGTCGCGCCCGGCCCCGGCACCAGCGGCGCAGAAACCGGTCCGTCCACCGCCCGTGCCGGTGCGCCGGTGTGTCCACGCCTGCTCCACCGATTCCTCGGGAGCTCCAGATGCGACGACGCACCACACCGGCAGCCCTCCTCTCCCTCGCGCTCACCTCGCCCCTCACCGTTCCCGCGGCCGTCGCGGCGGCCCCGTCCCCCGTCCGGACCGCGGTCGTCGCGACCGGGCTGGACAACCCCCGCCAGCTCGGCTGGGACCACAGCGGTTCCGCCCTCGTCGTGGCCGAGGCCGGCCGCGGCGGTGACACCTGCTTCGGTGAGGGCGAGGAGCAGGTGTGCGTCGGTCTCACGGGAGGCATCAGCAGGATCCCGGACCCCGCGAAGGCGAGGAACGTCCGGCCGCAGCGGATCGCCACGGGCCTGACCTCCATCGCCGGGCCGTCGGGGAGCTTCGCGGTGGGCGCCGACGGCGTGGCCGCCACCCAGGTGCCCGGCGGGTACGCGGTCGTGCAGACCACCGCACCCCCGCCGGGTGCCCTGCCGCCCGGGTTCGTCCCCCCGCCCGGGTCCCTCGAGCAGCTCGGCCGGCTGCTGTTCACCGGGCGTGGCCACATCCACCTCTCCACCGACCTCGGGGCCGCCGAGGTCGCGAAGAATCCCGACGGCGCGCAGATCGAGTCCAACCCGTACGCGGTGCTCGTGGTGCCCTCCGCCGGCCGGTCGCCGGGCTACGCCCTCGTGGCGGACGCCGCCGCGAACGCCGTCTGGAGGATCTCCTTCGCGCCCGGGGTGGCCGACCCGGTGAGCGTCTTCGCGGCGTACCCGACGGAGGCCGGTGACGAGGAGACGCCCGAGTTCGTCCCCACGTCGCTGGCGAGGGACCACGCCGGCAACGTCTACGTGGGCGGGCTGGGCAGCGAGCAGCCCGGCGCCGCCGAGGTCGTCAAGTACTCCCCGGACGGCCGCGAGCTGCGCCGCTGGGGTGGTTTCACCGGGATCACCGGCGTGGCGGTGGACCGGGCCGGTGCGCTGTACGTCTCGCAGCTGTTCGGGTCGGCCCCCGGTCCGGACGGTCCTCCGCAGGGCCCCGGCGACGACGTGCCCGGCCCGGGTCCCGGCGCGCCGGGGGACGTGGTGCGCGTCACGGACGCCGGGCGCACCACGGTACCCGTGCCGTTCCCCGCGGGCCTGGCCGTGGACCGCGCCGGCCGCGTGTACGTCTCCGCGTTCAGCGTCTCCGACGCCGACGGCACCCCCGCCGGTGCGCAGGGCCCCGGCATGCCCGGCGGCCAGATCTGGCGTCTGTCCTTCTGAGCCGGGAGCGCGACCGGCTCCGGCTCTGAGGGCCCCGCGCGGCCGCGGCCGCGCGGGGACCTCAGAGCCAGTTGCGCCGGCGCAGCACCCCGTACAGCGCCGCGCAGACCGCGGCGATGACGGCGAGGACCACGAAGTAGCCGTACCGGGTGCGCAGTTCCGGCATGTTCTCGAAGTTCATGCCGTAGATCCCCGCGATGGCGGTCGGCACCAGCGCGATCGCCGCCCACGCCGAGATCTTGCGCATGTCCTCGTTCTGCCGCACCGCCACGCGGTTCTGCTGCACCCCGACCTGGGCGAGGTGTGCCTGCAGGACGTCGGTGAGGAGGGCGTCGTAGCCCTCGATGGCCTCCGTGGCGCGCAGCAGGTCCTCGTGCACGCCCCAGCGGGCGTCCCCGTCGTCCCCGTCGAGCCGTTCCAGCGGCCCGGCCAGGGGTGCCACGGCCCGCTTGAACTCCAGCACCTCCCGCTTGAGCTTGTAGATGCGCTCGGCGTGGTCGGCGGTGTCGCCGCTGAAGACCTGGGCCTCGATGTCGTCGACGTCGGTGGCGATGGCGTCGACGACCTCCTCGTACCCGGCGACGGCGAGCTCGGCGAACCTCCGCAGCACCACCTCGGGCCCCTCGAGGGTGGGGGTGGGGTCCTCCTCCAGCTCGGCCCGCACCCGTGACGGGATGTCGGACTCCCCGTGGCGGACGGCGATGACGAAGGTGCGGCCGAGGAACACCGCGACCTCCGCGACGTCGACGACCTCCTGGCGGTCGACGTAGCGCACGGGCTTGACGACGGCGAACACCACACCCGGGTAGTCCACGATCTTGGGTCGCTGGTGTGCGGTGACGGCGTCCTCGACGGCCGCCGCGGGCAGGCGGAAGGGTTCGGCGAGGCGGGCCACGTCGGCGGCGCTGGGCCCGTGCAGGCCGATCCACACGAACCCGCCGTGCCGCTCGGCCGTCTGCAGCGCCCTGCCGAGGTGCTGGACGGGGTGGACGCGCCCACCGGAGTACAGGCGGCAGTCCACGACGGGCAGGCGCGCGTCGAGACCCTCCATGGCGCGCAGGTCCAGCCGGTGCGCGACGGGCGGGCGTGCGCCGGTCCGGCGCGGCGGCGGGAGCTGCGCGGGGACGGCTCCGGCCGGGTCCGGCCCGCCCCCGGCCGGCGCGAGCGACCAGCCCAGCGTCCCCAGGGCGCGGTCCAGCCAGCGGGGAGCGGGACGGGACGGCACGGGCGGGACCTCCTGGTGGCGGGGCGGCACCGGAAGGGTACGGGCAGGCGGGGCCGCCGGACGGCCCGCCGGAGGCCCCCGCGCGCCCACCCGGGGAGGTGTGGGGGGGCGCGTCGTGCCAGTCTGGAAAGGTGCCCGCCTGTTCCACCGCCCCGCCCCTGGAGCTGCGGCTGCCCGGTGAGGCGGCCTCGGTCGGCCCCGCCCGTTCCTTCGTGGCCGAGGCGCTGCGCGGGTCGGGGCTCGGTGAGCTGGTCGACGACGCGGAGCTGGCCGTCGCGGAGCTGGTGACGAACGTCGTGATCCACGCCCGCACCCCGATGGTGGTGCGGGTCGCGGGGGCAGGCGCGGGGGCCCGCGTGGAGATCTCGGACGGCTCGCCGGTGCTGCCCAGCCCCGGGTTGCTCTCCGGCACGGCGGTGAGCGGGCGCGGCCTGATCCTCGTCGACGCCCTCTCGGCCCGCTGGGGTGCGGACCCGGTGCCGGACGGCGGCAAGACGGTGTGGTTCGAGATCTCCGAGGCCGCGGCCGGGCCCGCGGAGGAGCCCTCGCCGGAGGACCTGCTGGAGATGTGGGCGGCGTTCGACGAGGAGGCGTTCGGTGACGTCGCCGCGGAGGGTGGTGCCGGGCAGCAGGAGGAGCGCCGCGTGCACGTCGTCCTGCGCGGGGTGCCCGCCGAGCCGCTGCAGGTGTCGCGCGCGAACGGGGAGGACGTCCTGCGCGACCTGCAGCTGCTGCTGCTGAGCGACGAGGCCCGGACCGGCGCCGACGGGAGGTCGTCCCGGCACCTGCACCTCGCGCGGCGGCTGGATGCGGCGGCGCGGGCGGCGGAGAGCCTGCGCTCGCAGCTGCGGCACGAGGCGCTGCGGGCCGTCGCCCACGACCTCGACGCCGTGGACCTGGAGCTGGAGCTGACGGCCGCCGACGCCGACGCCGCCCTGGAGCTCAGCGACGCGCTGGACGAGGCGGTGCGCCTGCACGCCGAGGGCGGGCTGGCGGCCGCCGCGGGCCTGGAGGAGCACGCGCGGTTCCGCCGCTGGTACCTGCGGGAGATCGCCGCCCGCGTCCGCGCCGCCGCGGCGGGGTGAGGGTGCTCAGGCGGCCCAGGGCGGGCTGAGCCGCCGCCCGTCCACGACGGCGTGCATCCCGGCGGTGGTGCAGGCGAGCAGGTGCGCGGGCTCGCCGCCGGGGTTGGACAGGGCGAAGGCGGTGCCGGCGGGGACGGCGAAGGTGTCCCCGGCCGCCAGGGCGAGGTCCCCGTCGTCGAGGACGAGCACGACCTCGCCGCGCTGCACGACGAAGACCTCGTCGGCGCTGGTGGCGTGGCGGGGCGAGCGGGCGCCGGGCGGGGCCTCGACGGTCCACAGGGCGACCTGGGAGGACCCGAGGGAGGGGGTGGCGCGGGAGCGGAACGTGAAGCCGTGGGCGGTGTGGGCGGGCGCGTCGGCGTCGCGGACGAGGGGCATGACGTCTCCTTCGGTCAAAGTGGTTGACTGAGACCGTAGGGACCGGGTACCGCCCCGGTCAAGCACCTTGACCGAGGAGTTCCGTGGAGGCACCACCCCCCGGCGTCGGCCTGCCGGAGCTGCTGCTGCTGGCCACCCGCGTCGTGTTCGACCGCACCCACCGCCACCTCGACCGGGGCGGCACCACCCTGCGACCCGCCCACGGCTACACCTTCCAGCTCCTGGCCAGCACCGGCGGTGCCTCCGGCACCGAGGTCGCCGAGCACCTCGGCGTGACGAAGCAGGCCGCCGCCCAGCTCCTCGACGGCCTCGAGCGCGCCGGCTACGTCGAGCGCAGGCCCGACCCGCGCGACCACCGCGCCCGCCTCGCCGTCCTCACCGACACCGGACGGGCCGCCGTCTCCGCCGCCACGGCCGCCTGGGCGCAGGTCGAGGCGGAGGTGGACGAACTCCTCGGCGCCGACGGCGCGCGGGCGCTGCGGGCCGCGCTCACCGCCATCGCCCGGGACGGCGGCGCGCTGGAGACCCCGCTGCGCCTGCGCCCCGTGTGGTGACCCCGCCCGCCGGGCCCGTCGTGCCGGCCCGCCGGGCCTGCCTGCTCAGCGGTGCTCGAAGTACCGCGCCCGCTCCACGTCCGTGACCGCCGCGGCGTGGAACTCCACCTCCGCGCGCGCCGCCGACACCAGCGCGTCCACCAGGCCGTCGCCCAGTCCCTTGCGGGCGACCTCGCTGCCCTCCAGCAGGTCCGCCGCCTCCCCGAGGGACGCCGGCAGCCGCTGCGCGTCCGGGCCGGGTGCGCCGCGCACCGGCGCCGGCAGGGGCAGGTCGCCCTCCAGCCCGTGCCGCGCCGCGAGCAGCACCCCCGCCAGCGCCAGGTACGGGTCGGCGTCCCCACCGGGCACGCGGTGCTCCAGGCGCAGCGAGGGACCCGAGCCCACCAGCCGCAGCGCCGTCAGCCGGTTGTCCGGCCCCCACGCCACCGACGTCGGCGCGAACGAGCCCGGCCGCAGCCGCTTGTAGGAGTTCACCGTCGGCGCGAACAGCAGCGTCAGCTCCCGCAGGCACGCCAGCTGCCCGGCCAGCACCCGCCGCAGGAGCCCCGACTCCCCGTACCGGCCCCCGCCCGCCAGCACCGGCCGCCCGTCGGTGTCCCGCAGGCTCACGTGCAGGTGGCACGAACTGCCCTCGGCCGCATCGGGTTTCGGCATGAACGTCAGCGCCATGCCCTCCGCGGCGGCGATCTGCCGGGCGCCCGTGCGGTAGAACGCCGCGGCGTCGGCCGCGGCCAGCGCCTCGTCGTAGCGGAACACGATCTCGTACTGCCCCGGCGCGCACTCCCCGCGGGCGGACTCCAGCCGCAGCCCGGCCGCGGACATCTCCCGCCGCAGCCGCCGGGTCAGGGCGTCCATCCGCTCCATGCCCGTCAGGGCGTAGTCCACCCCGCCGCGCGTGGCGGGCGTCAGGCCGTGCCAGCCCGCGGCGGCCGCCTGCGCGTAGGACTGCGTGAACACCCGGAACTCCAGCTCGACACCGGCGAACGGCACCAGGCCGTGCCCGGCGAGGGCCTCCACCTGCGCGCGCAGCGCCTGCCGGGGCGCCACCCGCACCGGGGAGCCGTCGCGGTGCGCGGCGTCGGCCAGGACGAGCACCGTGCCCGGGTCCCACGGCAGCGGCCGCAGCGTCGCCAGGTCCGGCACGAGGACCATGTCCCCGAAACCGGTGCCCTCCGGGTCCAGCTCGCCCGAGCGCGCGGTCACCGCCATGCCGAGGTCCGTCGTCAGCAGGTACGTGCAGGCGCCGAACCCCGAGGCGGCGACCTCGTCGAGGAAGTACCGCGCGTCCAGGCGCGTCCCCTGCACCCTGCCCGCGAGGTCCGGCAGCGCCAGCACGACCTCCTGCACGCGTCCGGCCTCCACCTCCGCGCGCAGCGCCTCCGCGGTCAGCACGCCGCCACCGCCGGGAGCGCGGCGGGCGCCAGCGGGTTCGGGGCGGTGCCGTGCACGACGTCGGGGGCCGCGTCCCGCTCGGAGCGGTCGTGGAAACCGCCGCCGGTGAGGTGCTCGCGGTTCAGCGCGATGCGCTCCACCTCCGGCGCCAGCAGGCCCAGCCCGTCGAACTCCGCCGCCAGGTGCGGGTTCGCCGCCCGCCACCGCAGCAGCGCCTCGCGCACCAGTGCCCAGAACTCCTCCTCCGGCACGCCCAGGTGCTCCCCGGCCACCCCGGCGAGGAACCGGAAGTGCCCGGCGAACACCGCCGAGATGACGCTGTGCGCCAGCTCCGACAGGGGCCAGCGCACCAGCACCGCGTCCGCGCGCTCCGGCAGGCCCGGGTAGTCCCGGCCCGGCAGCAGGTTCACGTCCTCCGCGAAGTCCTTCACCAGCACCCGCGCGGGCACGTCCCCGGAGAACACCACCACCGTGTTCTCCCCGTGCGGGCAGAACGCCACCCCGTGCGCGGTCAGGCAGTGCAGCAGCCCCGGAAGCAGCGCACCGCACAGCCGCTCCAGCCACGCGCGCGCGCCGAGACCGGAGCGCGCGACCAGCTCCGCCAGCAGGGAGCGGCCCGCGGGGTCCACGTGCAGCAGGGACGCCAGCGACCGCGCCCGCTCCCCGGCCCGCAGGTGCGAGCCGACGTCCTCGCGCCACACGGCGCCCAGCAGCTCGGAGTACCGGTACGGCGCGTCGGGCAGCTCGTCGAGGACGTCGTGCCGCACGACGACGCTGGCGACCTCGCGCAGGAACCCGATCCCGGTCTCGCGCAGCGCCGGGTCCGAGGCGTGCAGGCGGCCGAGCCAGTCGCTGACGTCGGGCGCGGCGGCCGTGGCGGTGGTGCCCAGCCCGCGCCACACCAGCGTGTTGCGCATCAGCAGCGGGGTCTTGACGTCGCGGTGGGAGGCGGCGACGAGGGTCCGCACCGACTGCACCGGCCGGTACGCGGTGGGCGCCTCGCCCAGGGGCACCAGCCGCCCGGACGCCAGGTGCGCGGCGAACAGCGTCCGCACCACCGTCTCGTCCTGGTAGGGGTGCACGGGCAGCCACACGTAACCGGTGGGGTCCTCCACCTGCCCGGCGAGGCGGGCGCGGAACTCCTCCACCACCTCCGGGCCGAGCTCCTCGGTGAGCAGCCGTGCCGCGTCGAGACCGGGCACCGCCCGGGAGGAGGCGACCTCCGGGGAGGCGGCGTACCAGCGCAGCCGGACCTCCGCGCGGGCCTCGGGCGCGTAGCGGTCCAGGTCGTCGGCCGCGAAACCCAGCCGGCCCTTGTTGAGCAGCAGCACCGGGTGGCCCGTGAGGTGCTGCTCCAGCTCCGCGTAGCCGAGGTCGGCGAGGTCCGCGGCGGGCAGGCCGGTGGCGAGGATG
This sequence comes from Kineococcus anabasis, assembly GCF_054590795.1. Taxonomy (NCBI): domain Bacteria; kingdom Bacillati; phylum Actinomycetota; class Actinomycetes; order Kineosporiales; family Kineosporiaceae; genus Kineococcus; species Kineococcus anabasis. The sequence goes on along the minus strand of NZ_BAAIHU010000007.1, from coordinate 529,531 downwards.
CGCGCGTCGGCGGCGTGGGTGGCGGTGAGCTCCCGCACGACCTCCGCGGCGGTGGGGCCGTCGAGGCGGAGCACGGCGCGGGCGTCGAGGACGAGGCGCACCGGGTCCTCGGCGGGCACGGGGGAGGAGGTGGGGGTCTCGCGGGTGACCGAGGCGGCGTCCACGCGCCAGGTGCCGAAACCGCCGCGGCGGGCGGCGAACCGGTAGGTGACGCCCGCGGGCAGCAGGAGCTCCCAGCGGCCCGTGCTGTCGTAGGCGGGGCCGTCGGGGGTGGGTCCGTCGGGGGTGGGCACGAGGAGTTCCTCGTAGGAGAGCTCGGCCAGCGCCTTGGCGACGAGGGCGCGGCCCGCCCGGCGCCACGCGGCCGGCGCCGGAGGGTTCGAGGTGGCGATCGCCGCGGGGTTCCGGTCGGCGTCGGGGGCTGCGGCGGTGCCGGCCTGCCGGGGCACGGCGCGGTCAGCGGACGGGATCGAGGGCACGGGAGGTCTCCGGGGTCGGGTCGGGCTGGTCGGACTCGGACGGGGGTCCGGGAGCGCGCCGCCCGGCCACCGCGGCCGGTGCGGCGGGCACCAGGGCGAGCAGGGCGGCGGCGCCCAGCAGCGCGGCGCCGGCCGCCAGGGGGAGCGGCAGGGCCGCCGCCGCGGTGGCGGAGGCGAGGACGGGAGCGGCCAGCAGCGCCGCGGAGCGGGCCGTCTCCACGGCCGTGAAACCCGGACCGGACGTGCCGGCCACCGCGAACACCCGGCCGTCGAGGGCCACGGCCAGCAGCCCCAGCCCGGCGCCCAGGACGACGCGTCCCGCCGCCAGCGCCGGCAGCGACCCCGCCCCCACGGCCTGCACGAGGCACCCCGCGGCGGCGGCGCCCGCGGCCACGGGCAGCAGCCCGCGGGGCAGGGTGCCGGCCAGGCGGGCGGCCGCGGGCAGCACGGCCAGCGCCGCCGCCGACGGCAGGAGGAACAGCGCGGCCGCCGTTCCCAGCGACCCGCCGCCGGCCAGCACCAGCTCCGCGAAGAACGGCCGGCCCACGGACGTCCCGGTGTCCACGAGCACGGCGAGCGCCGCCACCAGCAGCAGGGGCCGCAGGGGAACCCGCCGCGCGGCGGGAACGGCGCCGGCCGGTCCGGGCGCACACGCGGAGGCCGGCACGACCCGCCACACCGCCAGCGCCAGCAGCAGGTCCGCGACGGCGAACGCCGCCAGCCCCAGGCGCGGCTGCGGCAGCGCGAGGATCCCCGCGCCCACCGCCGTCGCGACGACGGAGGCGACGTGGAACACGACCGCGTACGTCACCAGCGCGCCCGTGCGGGACCCGGGCCGGGACCCGCCCCCGGTTCCCGCGCGCCCGGCTCCCGCACGGCGGTCGAGGCGCCGGTCGGCGACGGCCACCAGCGCCGGGTAAGCCAGCACCAGGGAGCTGCCCGTGGCCACCACCCCCGCCGACAGGGCCGTGAACACCGCCAGGTCCGGCGCCACGGCCAGCCCGGCGTCGAACACCGCCGAGCCCAGCAGTCCCGCCACGAGCAGCCGCGGCAGCGGCCAGCGCCGCGCGGCGAGCCCCCACAGGGGGAGGGCCAGCAGCCCCGCCACCCGGCACGCCGTCAGGTACGCGCCGGTCCCACCCAGGTCCGCCGTGCCGAACAGCTCCCGGAACAGGGCGGGGAAGTACGGGGTCAGCGCGGTCTCCGCGACGAGCTGGAAGGCCACCACGAGCGCCAGCACCCCCGTCGCCGCACCCGCCCGCGCCGGGGCGCTCACGGCGCGCCGAACGTCGTGAAGGCGCCCTGCTGCGGGCCCAGCAGGTCCCGGCCCGTCACCGCGGACAGGATCCGCGCGCTGCGCCACGCCCCCAGCCCGAGGTCGGGGGCGCCCACGCCGTGGGTGTGCGTCTCGGCGTTCTGCACGTACAGCGCTCCCGGGACCCGCAGCGCCACCCGGTGCTCGCCGTCCACCCGGTAGCGGCCGCGCGCGTCGGTGTCCAGCACCTCCCGCAGCGGCTCCAGCAGCGCGGGCCGGCGCGCCGCGTACCCGGTGGCCAGCACCACCGCACCCGTGGCCACGTCGAACCCGCGGTCCTGCTGCACGTGCCGGCAGGACAGCACGTACCCCTCGCCGTCGGCGCGCGCGGACTCCACCGCCACCCCCGGCTGCAGCACCGCGTCGACGTGGCGGCCCCCGACGGTGCGCTCGTACAGCAGGTCGTACACCTCGGCGATCGTGGTGGCGCTGATGCCCTTGTAGAGCTGCCACTGCTCCGGGAGCAGGCCGTCGCGGGTTCCCTCCGGCAGGCCGCGGAAGAACTCCGCGTAGTCCGGGGTGAAGTGCTCCAGGCCCAGCTTGGAGTACTCCATCGGCGCGAACGCCGGTGTGCGCGTGAGCCAGCGCAGCGACTGCCCCGTCCCCGGCTGCGCCCGCAGCAGGTCCAGGAACACCTCCGCCCCCGACTGCCCGGAGCCCACCACCGTCACCGACGGCGCCTCCAGCAGCGCCGGACGGGAGGGCAGGTACTCCGCGGCGTGCACGACGCGCTTGCCCTGCAGCCCCGAGAACGCCTGCGGCACCACCGGTTCGGTGCCCACAGACAGCACCACCGACCGCGCCGCGCACTCCCGCGAGCGCCGCGTCACCACGTCGGTGACCGTGACCCGGAACGCCTCCAGGCCCGCGTCCCAGGACACGGCGTCCACCCGGGTCCCGAACCGGCAGCCCGGCAGCGAGGCCGCCGCCCAGCGCAGGTAGTCGTCGTACTCCGCGCGCGGCACCTGGAAGCGCTCCGCCAGGTAGAAGCGGAACAGCCGGCCCCGCTCGCGCAGGTACGACAGGTACGACCAGCGGCTCGTGGGGTCCACCAGCGTCACCAGGTCCGCGAGGAACGGCACCTGCAGCGTCGCGCCCTCCAGCAGCAGCCCCGGGTGCCAGGAGAACTCCGGTCGCTGGTCGAGGAACACCGCGTCCAGCTCCGGCACCCCGTCGGCCAGCGCCGCCAGGGACAGCCCGAACGGGCCGAGCCCCACCCCCAGCAGGTCGTGCACCCTCACCGGGCCACCTCCCGCAGCGGGTTCGGCACGGGCACGTACACCGACTGCGTCTCCACCGGTCCCTCCAGCTCGTCCCGCCCGCGCACGGCCGTCAGCAGGTTCGCCTTGCCCGGCAGGGTGTCCGCCTCCAGCAGCTGCTCTGCGGCGGCGGAACCCTCCGGGCCGCGGGCGCACCCGCGCAGCACCTCCGCGAGCACCCGCAGCAGGTCCTCCTCCACCGCCAGCCCCGCCCCGGCGAGCGCGCCCGCCACGGACAGCAGGCCGTTGACGCCGAGGTAGTACACGACCCGGTCGGTGACGAGGTCGTCGGCGAACACCAGCGGCACCCCCTCGCCCACCCCGGGCAGCAGCGCCTGCGCGCGCCCGGCGCGGGAGGCGGCGACGTACCAGCCCTGGTTGTCGCGGTACCAGGCGCGCTCGGGGACCCCGCCGGCGTCCAGGCCGACGAGGGTGTTCTGCAGGTGCGCCTCCAGGCCCACCCCCCACGCCCCGTGCAGCCACAGCAGGGGGCGGGCCACGGCGTCCAGCCAGCGCCGGTACCAGGTGGCGGTGGCCGCGTGCAGCGCCAGGCCCTCCCGGGCGGCGAGGCCCCGCACGAGGTCCGCGGCCACGGGCTCCCCGCGGTCGGGGCGGGCGTCCACGAGCGCACCGGCGCACGCCACCCGCTCGTGCGGCGCGAACGGCTGCTGCCGCACCACCGTGTCCAGCCCGACCGGACCGGCGGGGGAGTCCACGCCCACCCACGCCGGGTCCAGCACCAGGCCGAAACCCGGGTGCGCGGCGGCGAGGGCGGAACCCAGCCCGGCGCGCACGAGGGCGGCGGTGCGCTCGCCGAGGAGCAGTTCGGAGCGCACGTTCTCCCGGCGGCTGTTCGTCACCCGCAGCCCCAGGCTGAGCTTCAGCATCACCGGCGCGCCGGGGCGGGCGACGGTGCGCAGCGAGGACGTGGCCCACCAGTCGGGCCCGGCGGGGCCGAGGTCCACGAGGTCCCCGCGCCGCAGCAGCTCCGCCGCGCCGGGGCGCTGCGCGAGCCGCGCCGCCTGCCACGGGTGGGCGGGCACCGGCACGAACCCCGCGGGAAGGCCGGTCACGTCCCCCGCGAGTTCTCCCAGCAGCTCCGGCACGCCGGCACCGCCGGTGGCGAGCACGTGCGGGGCGGCGGCGAACCAGTGCAGCGGGAAGGCGCCGCGCGTCTCGGGGGAGTACCGGGCGTCCTCCTCGTCGGGCAGGCCGTCGCGGCTCTTCGTCATCGGGTGCCAGGGGTGCCCGGCGAGCAGGTCCTGCTCGGCCGCGAGCCACGCCGGGAGGTGCTGCGGGGCAGCCGGCCCGGCCTGCCGGGCCACGGCGTAGGCCGCGGAGCGCCGGGCGGACTCGGCGATGCGGGCGGCGGCGTCCGCGGCGTGCGCGGCGGGCAGCCCCGCGCGGGCCGCGGCCTCGGCGGTGAGCAGCGCGGCGGCGGCGTCCACGTCGAAGACGGTGCCGCCGGCGCCGCGGCACGCGCCCAGCTCGTGGGCCCCGCCCGGGGAGCGGCGCAGCACCTCCACGTCCAGGGCGCGCCCGGTCGCGGGCAGCTCCACGCGCAGGGTTCCGCTGCCGCGCACCGGGATCCCCGTCTCCCGCAGCCAGCAGCGCAGGAGCACGTGCAGGGCGCCGGTGCGGGCCCGCGCGGCGGCCGGTGCCGCCGCGTCCACGAGCGCGGTCACGCCGGGACCCGTCCGCGCAGGGCCGCGACCTCGGCGGAACCGGCGGCGACCACGAGGTCCAGCAGGGCGTCGACGTCGGCGGTGGAGGCGTCGGGGTTGAGCAGCGTCAGCTTCAGGTGGACCCGCCCGTCGACCTCCGTGCGGCCGACGACGGCGCGGCCCTCGCGCAGCAGGCGCCGCCGCAGCCGGGCGTTGAGCACGTCGGTGTCCTGCGGGGAGAGGCCGGGGAACTCCCCGAACCGGAACACCACGGTCGTCAGGACCGGCTCGGCGGTCAGGTGCAGGAACCCCGAGGAGCGCACGCGCCCCGCGGCGTGCCGGGCCAGCGCCGCGCAGGCGTCCACCCGGGCACCGAGCCCGGCCCGGCCCAGGGCGCGCAGCGTCACGGCGATCTTCAGCACGTCCGCGCGGCGGGTGGTGCGCAGCGACCTGCCGAGCAGGCTGGTGTACCCGGCGGCCTCGTCGTCGGCGGGGTTGAGGTACACCGCGCGCCGCTCCAGCGGGCGGAACGCCTCCGGGGTGCGGGTGAGGAGGACCCCGGCGGCGGCGGGCTGCCAGCCGAGCTTGTGCAGGTCCAGGGACACGCTGTCCGCCAGCTCCAGGCCGTCCAGCAGCGGCGCGAGGGCGTCGGAGAACAGCGCGCCACCGCCGTAGGCGGCGTCCACGTGCAGCCAGCCGCCGGCCTCGTGCGCGGCCTGCGCGAGCGGGCGCAGCGGGTCGATGCTGCCGAAGTCGGTCGTGCCCGCGGTGGCGACGACGACGGGGCGCTCCCCGGGGGGCGCGGCGGCCAGCTCGGCGCGCAGGGCCGCCACGTCCACCCGGCGCTGCGCGTCGACCGGCACGAGCACCGGCGCGGGCAGCCCCAGCAGGGTCGCGGCGCGCTCGACGGAGAAGTGCGCGAGGGCGCCGGTGTAGATCCGGACCGGGCCGGGCGCGGCGTCCCGGGCGAGCAGCAGCGCGGTGTACGTCGAGGCGGTGCCGCCGGTGGTGACGACACCGGTCCCGGCGGGCAGGCCGGCGAGGGCGGCCAGGGCGCGCACCACCCGATCCTCCAGCTCCGTCGCGGCGGGCGCCTGGTCCCAGGAGTCCAGGGACTGGTTCAGGGCGCTGGCGGCCAGGTCCGCGGCGACGGCCACGGGCAGCGGCGGGCAGTGCAGGTGCGCCGCGCAGGCGGGGTCGGCCGGGTCGGCGGACCCCGCCGCGACGGCGGTGACGAGGGCGGTGAGGGCGTCGGCGTCCCCGACGCCGTGCCGGGGCAGGACCTCGCCGCCGAGCGCGGTGTCGACGGCGCGGGCGACCTCGGCGGGGTCGCCCGCGGGGACGGGCCCACCGCGGGCGGCGCGGCCTGCGGCCAGGGCGTCGAGGCTCAGGCCCACCAGTTCCGCGAGGTCGCGGGTGTGCCCGCCGGTGCGACCGGCGGTCGCGTCGGGGTTCGCCCGGGGGGTTCCTCCGGGGGCGCTCACGCGCGGTGCTCCCGCTCGGCCGCGGCGATCGCGCCGGCGAGCCGGTCGAGCACGTCCCCCGCCTCGGCGTCCGTCATCACCAGCGGCGGCAGGAGCCGCAGGACGCTGTCGTGGCGACCGCCGAGCTCGACGATCAGCCCGCGGCGCAGGCACTCCGCCCGCACGGCCACGGCCAGTTCCGGTGCGGCGGGTCGCGCCCCGCAGGCGTCGGGCTCCGAGCCGGGCTCGACGAGCTCCACCCCGAGCATCAGGCCGCGGCCGCGCACGTCCCCGATGCAGCGGTGCTGGGCCTGGAGGTTCCGCAGCTCGGCGAGGAGCCGCTCCCCGAGGGCGGCGGCGCGCTCGGGCAGGCGCTCGGCGAGGACGTGGCGCAGGGTGGCGGCGCCCGCGGCCATCGCCAGGGTGGTGCCGCGGAACGTGCCCGTGTGGGCGCCGGGGGCCCACGTGTCGAGGTGCCCGGCGTAGACGACGACGGCCAGGGGCAGGCTGCCGCCGATCGCCTTGGACAGCACCATCACGTCCGGCTCGATCCCGGCCGCGTCCGAGGCCCACATCGTGCCGGTGCGGCCCACACCGGTCTGCACCTCGTCCACGATCATCGGGATGCCGCGCTCGGCGGTGGCACGGCGCATGCGGCGCAACCACTCCAGCGGCGCGGGGATGACCCCGCCCTCGCCCTGCACCGCCTCCAGCACCATGCCCGCGGGGGTGACGACACCTCCGTTGGGGTCGTCGAGGATGCGCTCGACGTAGGTGGCGGACACCTCGGCGGTGGCGTCGCCGCCCAGGCCGAACGGGCAGCGGTAGGCGTAGGGGTAGGGCAGGCGCACGGCCTCCGCCGCCACACCCGCCATCGGCGCCTTGGCGGCGGTCCCGCCCGAGGCGGCCAGCGCCCCGGCCGTCATGCCGTGGTACGCGCCGGTGAACGCGAGAACGCCGCCGCGGCCGGTGGCGGTGCGCACCAGCTTCAGCGCGGCCTCCACGGCGTCGGTGCCGGCGGGTCCGCAGAAGTGGACGCGGCCGCTGCGCGCGAGCCCGGGCGGCAGCGCCGCGAAGAGGGCGTCGGTGAACTCGTCCTTCTCGGGGGTGGCGATGTCGAGGGCGTGCCAGGGCGCGCCGCGGTCGATGGTGCGGCGCACCGCGTCGACGACGACGGGGTGGTTGTGCCCGAGGGCGAGGGTCCCGGCCCCGGAGAGGCAGTCGAGGTAGGTGCGCCCGTCCGCGCCGGTGACCGTCATGCCCTGCGCGGCGACGGGGACGATGCGGAAGGTGCGGGCGTAGGTGCGGGCCGAGGACTCGCGGGCGTCCTGCCGGGCGAGGACGGCGTCGGCGGGTGCGGAGGTGGTCTCCAGGGCGAGGGTCACCGGGCGTCCTCCAGGACGGGTTCGGGCTGTCGGGTGCGGGGTGCGGGAGGTTCCGCAGAAGTTTCCGGCGTGGTCGCCAGGACCTCGCGGGTGGCGGCGGGGTGGCCGAGGAACGCGGGCAGCGCGAACTCCCAGCCGTAGGCGCCGGCGCCGGGGAACACGACGAGGTCCCCGGCGCGGGCGTGGGCGACGACGTCGCGGGCGAGGACGTCCTCGGGGGTGCACAGCTCCCCGGCGACGGTGACGGGCACGTCGCGGGTCTCCGGGCGGGGCAGGCCCGTGGGCCAGCCCTCCACGGGCAGCACGGCGAGGGGGAGGGGGAAGTCCTCGGTGGCGGGCAGCGCGAACCCGGAGATCCCGCCGCGCACGAGGACGTAGGTGCTGCCGTAGGAGGTCTTCACGTCCACGACCTCCGCGGCGTACCAGCCGCAGTCGGCGACGAGCCAGCGGCCGGGCTCGAGGGCGACCTCCACCCCGGACGGCGGGCGCAGGGCGGCCAGCGCGTCGCCGAGCAGTTCCACGTCGAGGGCACCGGTGGCGTCGTAGTCGACGCCGAGTCCGCCGCCGACGTCGAGCCAGCGCAGGTCGGCGCCGGTGGCGGCGGCGGTGCGCGCGGCCCAGTCCAGGCACCAGGAGACGTAGGCGGCGTGGGCGGCGGCGTCGCGGTTGCCGCAGACGGCGTGGACGTGGAAACCCACGAGGTCCAGGCCGGGCAGGGACCGGGCGAGCTCCACGGCCGCGGGAACCTCGGGCTCGGGGACGCCGAAGGGGGTGGGGCGCCCGCCCATGGCCAGGGTCCCGCTGACGGCGACGGCGCGGGGGTTGACGCGCAGGCCGACGCGGACGCGGGTGCCGCGGCGCACCGCGAGGGCGGACAGGCGCCGCAGCTCCAGGGCGCTCTCGACGTGGACGACCTCGATGTCGTTGTCCAGCAATGCTTCCAGCAGTTCGGGGGATTTGGCGGGCCCGGCGGCGAGCAGGCGCGGGGTGCGCCCGGCCGCGGCCAGGACGGCCGCGGCCGTGCGGGCCTCCGCCGCGGAGGCGACCTCGAGACCGTCGACGCCGCCGGGCCCGGCCAGGGCGGTGAGGACGGGCGGGTGGCCGTTGGCCTTGGCGGCGAAGAACAGCGACGCCCAGGACGGCAGGGCGGCGCGCAGCGCGAGGGCCCGTGCCGCGGCCAGGGACGGGTCGTAGACGTAGCCGCTGACGGGCGAGCCGGTGAGCGCCCGCTCCAGCAGGTGCGCGCGCAGCCGCGCCGGGAGCGCGGTGGGGTCGAGGGCCCGCGCGCACGCGGTGCCCGCGCTCGTCGCCGGTCGCAGCACTCGCCCTCCAGAACTAAGGTCCGACTTACTTAGGACAGGCAGACCTTACTAGAGGGCAGAACGCGGTTTCGCGCGGCCACCGTGTGACCCGCGCCACGGCCCGCGGCGGGGCGGGGAGGTGGGCCCGGCGGCGCGACAGGGCTCGTCGCGCCGCCGGGGAACCGCCGGCGGGTCAGCCCGCGGTGGGGCCGTTCCAGTCGACGAGCTGCACGATCACCCCGTTGGGGTCGCGCACCTGGAAGGCGCGCTCGCCCCACTCCTCGGTGGTCAGCGGCATGGTGATCCGCACACCCTCGGACTCCAGGCGCGCCAGCTCGCCCTCCAGGTCGTCGACCTCGAAGGCGAGGATGAGCCCGGCGGCGTGCTCGTCGCGCTGGTCGGCGGGCAGGGTGGCCAGTCCCCGGCGCAGGTAGATGACGTGCATGCCGGCGTCGTCGCGGGTGAGCGAGGCGAAGCCGTCGGCGGCCATGCGCTCCTCGAAGCCGAAGTGGCGGGAGAGGAAGGCGCTGGAGGCGCCGACGTCCGCCACGTTGAGGGAGACGGCACTGCCGGTGATCTTCATGGGCACTCCTGTCGAGGATCGGAGCCCGTACATCGTACGGGCTTCTCCGTACAACGTACGGAGGCGCGCTGTGTTCCCGGCGGGCGAGATCCCTGCGCGCTGCAATGTCCTGTGACGCTCGGTACCCAAATGCGCCCGGAAGCGGTACGGTGCGGGCTCCACAGGGACAGCACGACGGGGTGCCCAGCGAGGGGATGGGGCATCCATGAGGCACGTCGTGCGCCGCGGACGGCCGGGCACCGCCGTGTGCCCGCGGCGGCCGCGCCCGCGTCGTCCGGATGTGTCGCGGGCCCCCCGTCGTGGCGTGTTCTCCCTGCCGAAAGGTTCGCTGCGGCAACGTCTTTCGGTGTTCCCCCGGTGTGCCGCGCGGAACCGCACGGAGGTGGCGAAGGGATTGCCTGCGCTGTCCTTCCCGGCGAACCCTCGCCGACGCCTGTGCCGCCGGCGCGTCGCGGACGGTTCCCGTCCGCTGAACCGTGTGACTCCCCTCACGTCCGCCTTGTCCGCGGCGGACGGACCCAAGAGCATTCGACGGCTGCTTCACGCGCTGCTCAAGGTTGCTGACGCTGTGACGTTCCGATGGCATCCCGCCCGACCACTCACCGGCACCTCCCGGCCCGCGCCGGGGGGTGCCGAGTCCTGAGTTCCGCCCGACCCGTCCGTGAAACCGTTCCTGAAACCGGAGGCCTCCATGCCGAAGTCCGTCCTCGTGAGTGGCGCGCGAACCCCGATCGGGAAGCTCCTGGGGTCCCTGAAGTCCTTCCAGGCCGTGGACCTGGGTGGCTTCGCCATCGCCGCCGCCCTGGAGAAGGCCGGGCTCGCAGGTGACCAGGTCGACCACGTCGTCATGGGCCACGTCCTGCAGGCGGGCGCGGGGCAGATCACCTCCCGCAAGGCCGCCCTCAACGCCGGGATCCCCATGCGGGTCCCCGCCGAGACGGTCAACAAGGTCTGCCTCTCCGGCATCAGCGCCATCGCCCACGCCGACCAGCTGATCCGCCTCGGCGAGGCCGACGTCGTCGTGGCCGGTGGCATGGAGTCCATGACCAACGCCCCGTACCTGCTGCCCGGCGCCCGCTCCGGGTTCCGCTACGGCAACCAGACCGTCCTGGACTCCACCCTGCACGACGGCCTCTTCTGCACCATCGAGCAGCGCGGCATGGGTGACGCCACCGAGGAGTACAACGCCAAGCTGGGCATCTCCCGCCAGGAGCAGGACGAGTTCGCCGCCCGCTCCCACGAGCGCGCCGCCCGGGCCGCCAAGGACGGCGTCTTCAACGACGAGATCGTCCCCGTGGCCGTGAAGCAGCGCAAGGGCGACGCCCTGCAGGTCACCGTCGACGAGGGCGTGCGCGCCGACACGACGGCCGAGACCCTCGCCAAGCTCCGCCCCGCGTTCGCGCCCGACGGCACCATCACCGCCGGTTCGGCCTCGCAGATCTCCGACGGCGCCGCCGCCGTGGTCGTCGTCAGCGAGGACAGGGCCCGCGAGCTCGGCCTGCCCGTCCTGGCCACCATCGAGTCCTACGGGGCCGTCGCCGGCCCCGACCCCTCCCTGCAGTCGCAGCCGTCCAACGCCATCCGCCGCGCCGCGCAGAAGGCCGGTGTGAGCGTGCAGGACCTCGACCTCCTGGAGATCAACGAGGCGTTCGCCTCGGTCGCGATCCAGTCCATGCGCGAGCTGGAGGCCTCCGCCGACATCGTCAACGTCAACGGCGGCGCCATCTCCATGGGCCACCCGATCGGCATGAGCGGCGCGCGGATCGTCCTGCACCTGGCGCTGGAGCTCCAGCGCCGCGGTGGCGGCCTCGGTGCCGCCGGTCTCTGCGGTGGCGGCGGGCAGGGTGACGCGATCATCCTGCGCGCCCCCTCCGCGTGAGCCGTCCCGACCTCCCGACCCCAGGCCCCGACACGGTTCCGCCGCGCACAGCGGCGGACGACAGAAGGAGTGGCACAGATGGCTGACATGACTGGACAGGTCGCGCTCGTCACGGGCGGCGTGCGGGGCATCGGCCGGGCGATCAGCGACCGGCTCGCCGCCCGCGGCGTGACGGTGGCCGCCGGGTACTCCCGCGACACCGAGGCTGCCAAGCGGTTCCTGGAGGACCACCCCGGCGCCTCCATCCACCAGGGCAACATCGGCTCCAGCGCCGACTGCGAGCGGGTCGTCTCCGAGGTCCTCGAGGAGCACGGCCGCCTCGACATCCTCGTCAACAACGCCGGCATCACCGCCGACAAGACGGTCCGCAAGATGACCGTGGAGGAGTGGGACCGCGTCGTCCAGGTCAACCTCTCCGGGGCCTTCTACCTCTCCCGCGCGATCCTGCAGCACATGCTGGACCGCAGCAGCGGGCGCATCATCAACATCAGCTCCATCATCGGCGAGTCCGGCAACATCGGTCAGGCGAACTACTCCGCCTCCAAGGCCGGTCTGTTCGGCCTGACGATGAGCCTGGCGCAGGAGACCGCCCGCAAGGGCATCACCGTCAACGCCGTCGCCCCCGGCTACATCAGCACCGACATGGTCGCCGCCGTGCCGCAGGAGGCGCTCGACAAGGTGATCGCCAAGATCCCCGTCGGCCGCCTGGGCACCCCGGAGGAGGTCGCGCGGGTCGTGGAGTTCCTCGCCGACCCCGAGTCGGCCTTCATCACCGGCCAGATCTACTCCGTCAACGGTGGGCAGTACATGTGAGCACCGACACCGGTACTCCCCAGTCCTCCCAGGAGCAGCCGCAGCCGTCCTGGCGCTCCTCCTACGACGAGTGGCGCGAGCGGCTCGAGGACGCGATCGACCAGGCCAGCAAGGGCATGCCCGGCGTCGACCTCTACAGCGAGCTGGACCCGGCCGCGTTCGGGCCGGCCCTGCTGGAGTTCGGCCAGCGGCTCGCGGCCAAGCCCGAGGAGACCACCACCGCGTTCTGGCGCTACGCCGCCGACGTGACGCAGGCCGTCACCGCCGGGGTCCTGCGGGCCACCGGCAAGGCGGCCGACGGCCCCGTCGCCGCGCCGCCGCGCGACAAGCGGTTCACCGACCCCGCGTGGGAGAGCAACCCCTGGTACTGGGCGCTGCGCCAGCAGTACCTCGCCCTGGAGAAGCTGTCCGGTGAGCTGCTGGACGCGGCGGACCTGGAGACGTCCCGCAAGGCGAAGACGGAGTTCCTCGTCCGCCAGCTCGTCGACGCCGCCGCGCCGACGAACACCGTCCTCGGCAACCCGGCGGTGCTGCGCAAGGCGCTGGACACCGGCGGGCAGAGCCTCGTCAAGGGCGCGAAGAACTTCCTGGACGACCTGGCGAACAACGGCGGGCAGCCGCGCCAGACCGTCCCCGGGCAGTTCACCGTCGGCGAGGACCTCGCCGCCACGCCCGGCAAGGTGGTCTTCCGCAACCACCTCATGGAGCTCATCCAGTACTCCCCGCAGACGGAGCAGGTGCGGGAGATCCCGCTGCTGCTCAGCCCGCCGTGGATCAACAAGTACTACATGATGGACCTCGCCCCGGGCCGCAGCCTGGTGGAGTGGGCGGTGCAGCGCGGGCTGACGGTGTTCGTCATCAGCTACCGCAACCCCGACGAGTCCATGAGCGGCGTGCAGCTCGACGACTACCTGATCAGCGGGCCGCGCCAGGCCATCGACGTGATCCAGGACATCACCGGCGCCGAGGCCGTGAACGTCATCGGCCTCTGCCTCGGCGGCACCCTCACGATGTCCACGCTCGCCTACCTCGCGACGGTGGGCGACCGCCGGGTGCGGACCGGGACCCTGCTCAACACGCTGGTCGACTTCTCCGAGCCCGGCATCCTCGGCGTCTTCACGGACGAGGCGACCGTGGACCGGCTGGAGCGCCGGATGGAGAAGACCGGGTTCCTCGCCGGCGGCGACATGCGCGCCACGTTCGACCTGCTCCGCAGCAACGACCTCATCTGGAACTACGTGGTCAACAACTGGCTGCTGGGCGAGGAGCCGCCCAAGTTCGACCTGCTGGCGTGGAACGCGGACTCCACCCGCATGCCGGCGCAGATGCACTCCTTCTACCTGCGCAGCTGCTACGTCGACAACCAGCTCGCTCGCGGTGTCATGGAGCTGGCCGGGCAGAGCATCGACCTCGGCGAGGTGACGGAGGACCTGTACTTCGTCGCGGCGGAGCAGGACCACATCGCGCCGTGGAAGTCCGTGTACAAGGGTGCGCGGCTCGCCGCGGGCGACGTGCGGTTCGTGCTGTCGAACTCCGGCCACATCGCGGGCGTCGTGAACCCGCCGAACCCCAAGTCCCGGCACTGGGTGCTGGAGGAGGGGCCGCTACCGGAGGACCCGGAGGAGTGGCGCGCGCGGGCCACCGAGCACCGGGCCAGCTGGTGGGAGGACTGGACCCCGTGGATCTCCGAGCGCTCGGGGGAGCTGCGGGAGCCGCCGCGCACGGGCAGCGAGCGCTACCCGGTCCTGGAGGACGCCCCGGGGACGTACGTCCACGGGCGCTGACCCCTCCGGCCGCGGCCGGTGGGACGCACGGACGCCGGGCGGGTGCGAGCGCACCCGCCCGGCGTCCGTGCGTCCGGGTGCGGGCGGCTCAGCCGTCGCGGCCGAGGAAGCTGCGGTAGACGCCGAGGAGCGCCTGGCGCTGCTCGGGGGTGAGGGCCGGGTCGGCGAGGATCGCCTCCTCCGTGCTGCGCCTGGCCTGCGGGCCCGCGGAGCCCTCGGCGGCCTCGGGCGCCGGGGTGGGGGCGGTCCGGCCGCCGGGAGTGCGCAGGCCGGCCTCGGTGAGCAGGGCGTCGAAGGGGACGCCGAGCGCCTGGGCGATGGAGCCCAGCACCCGCACGGACGGCTGGTGCAGGCCGCGCTCGACCTGGCTGAGGTAGGCGTTGGACACCTTCGACAGGGTGGCCAGTTCGCGCAGGGACAGGTCGGCGAGCTGCCGCTGGGCCCGGATGAACGAGCCGAGGGCTGTGGTCTGCGTCTTCCACGGCTCGTTCAGGTCCACGCAGGGCACTGTAACCGCGCGCCGCCGAGGGGCGCTGTTCACCACGGCGTCGCCTGCTTGACGTCCCAAGCGATTGACGCACCACGCAACGCTGCGTAGTATTTCAAGCAGTGCGCACGACCCCCGCGCACCCCCGCGACAAGGAGATCGTGATGACCACTCTGCAGGAGCAGTACCTCCAGGTCGTTCAGCAGGGCCAGGAGGCCGTCCTCGAGGCCGTCTCCTCCTGGACCCGCACCGTCAAGGAGACCACCGGCAACCTCCCGCTGTACGGCGGGACCAACGGTGACGTCAACCCCACCCAGGTCGTCGACCAGACCTTCGACTTCGCGCACAAGCTGCTCTCCCTGCAGCACGACTTCGTCAAGGGCCTGTGGCTGCGCTCGCTGAACCTCGGCGAGGACCTGGCCAACAAGACCGCCGACTTCGCCAACAAGACCGCCGACGTGGCCGGCGGCCACGAGAGCACCGGGCTCTGAGTCCCTTCGCGGAACACCCCGCCGCAGCGCCGCACGGCGCTGCGGCGGGCCTGGAGAGGAACGGCTCGAACATGACCCAGACAACCCTGTGGTGGAGCGGTCCCCGCGCCGTCAGCACGCTGGCCACCTTCCAGGTGGCCTGTGCCGGCGCGGCCGCGGCGTCGACGGCCGCGGCGTACCTCCGCTGGACCGAGGTGACGGCCACCGCCGGCGCCACGTTCCTGCGCGTCGCGCTCGGCGGGGCCTCCGGCCGTCCCGCGGACGTGCCCGGCACCACCGTGGCGTTGCGCCCCGGTTCCGCCGTCGCCGTCCTGCCCGACCCGGCGGACCTGCTCCCCGCGCCCCGCGGGGCGGACCAGCAGGCCGGGCTCGAGCAGTCCCCGGACCTGCAGGCCGACACGGCCGAGGGTCTCGTCCAGGACGCCGTCGCCGAGGCGCTGCACGAGCACCTCGTCGACGTGGACACCAGGGCTGAGCGGGTCGAGGCTGAGCGGGTCGAGGCTGAGCGGGTCGAGGCTGAGCGGGTCGAGGCTGAGCGGGTCGAGGCTGAGCGGGTCGAGGCTGAGCGGGTCGAGGCTGAGCGGGTCGAGGCTGAGCG
>NZ_BAAIHU010000007.1:511606-514013 GCF_054590795.1 Kineococcus anabasis | reverse complement strand
GAGGCCGAGCGGGTCGAGGCCGAGCGGGTCGAGGCCGAGCGGGTCGAGGCCGAGCGGGTCGAGGCCGAGCGGGTCGAGGCCGAGCGGGTCGAGGCCGAGCGGGTCGAGGCCGAGGCGGCCGTGCAGCCCGTCGAACCCGAGAACGTCCCCCCGGTGGAACCCGCCGAGGTGGAGCAGGTCGAGCCGGACGTGGTCCCCGCCGTGGAACCCACCGAGGTCGAGGAGGTGGAACCCGTCGAGCCGGCGGACGTCCCGCCCGTCGAGCTCGAGGCGCCGGAACCCTACGTCGTCGACGCCGAGCGGGTCGAGGACGGGGCTGAGGACGAGGCGCCTCCGGTCCCGCACTGGGACGAGCTGACGCTCGCGAGCATCCGTGCCCGCCTGCGGCACTACTCCCTCCCCAAGCTGCACACGCTGCAGGCCTACGAACAGGCCCACGCGGCGCGGCCCGGTGTGATCTCCATGCTGGAGAACCGGATCGCGCTCCTCGACGGGAAGGCCGAGCAGGACGACCGGGAAACCGGCGACCACGACGGCTGACCGTTCCAGCACGACTCGTGCGGCCCTGCCGTGTGAGGATGGACCGGGAAATCCGGCGGTGCGTCCACCGCACCGTCGTGTGCCCTGTCCGCGGGCGGCGCGAACGGCAGCGGGCGTGCGAGGTCCTCCCTCACCTGGTCGGTCCCCTCGTGACGTCCTGCCCGTGCACCCGGTATTCGACTTGCTGAAGAGGGTGCCGGCGCGCCGGCGCCTCTAGGAGGAAGCACCGCAATGGGTCACTACAGCGTCTCGAAGGCCATCGTCACCGGCGGCGCCCGCGGTCTGGGCGCCTCGATCGCCGAGCGGCTCGCCAGCGAGGGTCTCAGCGTCGCGGTGCTCGACGTGAACGAGGCCGGGGCCAAGGAGACCGCCGGCGCGATCGCCGGGAGGACCTCGTCCCACGTCGTCGGGTTCGGCTGCGACGTGACGGACCGCGAGCAGGTCCGCGACGTCTTCGCCCAGGCGGCCGACGCCCTCGGCGGGCTCGACACGTTCATCGGCAACGCCGGCATCACCCGCGACCGCATGTTCCACAAGCTCACCGACGAGGACTGGGACCAGGTCCTCGCGGTGAACCTCACCGGCATCTTCGACGGCCTGCGCGCCGCGGCCCCGTGGCTGCGCACCGAGGGTCCCGGCCGGGTCGTCCTGATCTCCTCCATCGTGGCGAAGACCGGGAACCTCGGGCAGATGAACTACATCGCCGCCAAGGCCGGTGTGGTCGGCCTCGTGCGCAGCGCCGCCACCGAGCTGGCCCGTTTCGGCACCACCGTCAACGGCATCCGGCCGGGGTTCATCGAGACCTCGATGACCGCCGCCATGCCGCAGGAGGCGCGTGACGCGCTGATGACCAGCAACCTGCTGGGTCGCGCCGGGCAGCCCGAGGACATCGCCGGCGGGGTCGCGTACCTCTGCAGCGACGACGCGGCGTTCGTCACCGGCCAGATCCTCGACATCAACGGTGGGGCGGCCCTGTAGGGCCGTCGTCGCCCCGGCACGGGAGACGACCATGTACCGCGAGGGAACAGTCCAGGTCGGCCGGAACACGGTCACGGCCGACGTCCACGAAGGCGACACCTACCTGCTGCTCGTCAACGGCGTGGGCGGGGGCCGCGCGCTGTGGGAACCGCTGCGCGCGGCCCTGCCGCCCGGCATCGGCACCATCGCGTTCGACGCGCCCGGTTGCGGGGCGAGCGCTCCGGCGCGGTACCCGCTGTCCATCCGCGAGCAGGCCCGGATCGCCGCGGCCGTCCTGGAGTGGGCGGGTGTGGAGAGCGCGGACGTCCTCGGGTTCTCCTTCGGGGGGATGGTCGCCCAGCAGCTCGCGCACGACGCGCCGCAGACGGTGCGCCGCCTCGTCCTCGTGGGCACCGGCGTCGGCGTCGGCTCCGTCCCCGGCAGCCCCCTGGCGTACGCGCTGCTGACGGTGCCGCACATGGCCGACGGGAACTGGCTGCGCACCTTCGGGCCGTTCCTGTTCGGGGGCAGGGTCGCGGTGCAGCCCGACCTCGACGCCCTCGCCCGCCGGTTCGCCCAGCCCGTCGACGTCCTGTCCTACCTCGGGCAGCTGCAGGCGGCCACGCTGTGGTCCAGCCTGCCGTGGTTCTCCCGGCTGGAGCAGCCCGTGCTCGTGCTGGCCGGTGACCTCGACCCGCTGGTGCCCGTCGCCAACGCCTGCCTCATGGCGTCCCTGCGGCCCCGGACGGAGCTGCACGTCGTGCGCGGCGGCGGCCACCTCGTGCTGCTCGACAGCACCGAGGAGGTGGCCGAGGTCCTCACCGGCTTCCTCGGCACCGGGACCGGCAGGCACCTGCGCGTCGTCGCCTGAGCACCACCCGGACGCGGCGACGCCCGGACCCGGCCGCGG
>NZ_BAAIHU010000007.1:356426-511586 GCF_054590795.1 Kineococcus anabasis | reverse complement strand
CCCCCACCCCGGCCACCCGGGTCCCGCGCTCAGGACTCGAACGCCGTGGGCAGGTGCTCGCCCACGTTCTCCTTCGTGACGACGGGCGCGTAGAGCTGCACCTGCCGGGGCACCTCCACCTCCACGAGGTCCCCGAGGGCTTTGCCCTGCACCAGCAGCCGGGCCAGGCGCACCCCGTCCGCCGCCTGCGTGGAGGGGTAGATGACGGTGGCCTTCACGACCGAGTCGTCCGCCTCGATGGAGCGCATCACGTTCGCCGAGCCCGCGCCGCCGACCATGACGAACTCGTCGCGGCCCGCGTTCTTCACGGCCGCCAGCACGCCCACGCCCTGGTCGTCGTCGTGGTTCCAGATCGCGTCGATCCTCGGCGCGGCCTGGAGCAGGTTCGCCGCGGACCGCTCCCCGGACTCCACCGTGAACTCCGCCGCCACCCGGTTGTCCACGTCCAGACCGCACTCCTTCAGGGCGTCCGCGAAGCCGCGGCTGCGGTCCTGCGTCAGCGGCAGGCTGTCGATCCCCGCGATCTCGGCGACGACGGCGTCCTGCTTGCCCTCCAGCGCGGAGCAGATGTACGTGCCGGCGGACACCCCCATGCCGTAGTTGTCACCGAGCACCGTCACGCGGGAGGCGAAGGGGCTGGACAGCTCCCGGTCGACGTTGACCACCGGGATCCCGGCCTCCATCGCCTGCAGCGCCACCGGCGTCAGGGCGGCGCCGTCGAAGGGCAGCAGCACGATGGCGTCGACCTCGTCGTTGATGAACGTCTCCACCTGGCTGATCTGCTGGTTCACGTCGTTGGTGCCCTCGGCGACGACGAACTCCACGTCCTCGTAGCGCCCGGCCTCCTTCTTCGCCGCGTCCGTGATGGCGGCCATCCAGCCGTGGTCCGCGGCGGGAGCGGAGAAACCGATGGTGACCTTCTCGCCGGGCTCGTCGTTGCCGCCGGCCGCGGCGGCGCGGGGCTCCTCGCGCTGCGGCTGCTCCGGGGTGTTGCTCGTGCAGCCGGCCAGCAGCACCGCGGCGCCGAGCACCGGGGCGGCGGACGCCAGCAGCCGGCGGTGCGGCCGGGAGAGGCTCGGGGACATGGTTCCTCCAGGTTCTCGGTGCGGTGCCCGGACGCGGTGGCCCGGGGTCCTCAGGAGCGGGTGCGGGCCGCGACGCGCTGCTGGAGCAGCACCGCGACGACGATGATCAGGCCCTTCGCGAGCGACTGGGCGGAGATCGACAGGTTGTTCAGGACGAAGACGTTGCTCAGCGTCGTGAAGATGAGGACGCCGAGGACGGTGCCGGAGATGGTGCCCCGGCCACCGGAGAGCAGGGTCCCGCCGATGACCACGGCGGCGATCGCCTCCAGCTCGAGGAGGCCGCCGTGGGTGGCGCTGCCGGTGGTGGTGCGGGCCATGAGCATCAGCGCCGCCACGCCGCACGTCACCCCGAGCAGCACGTACAGCGCCACGGTGTGCCGCTGCACCCGGATGCCCGCCAGGCGTGCGGCCTCCGCGTTGCCGCCGACCGCGACGGTGCGCCGCCCGAACGTCGTGCGGTTCAGCAGGACCCAGCCACCCGCGGCGACCAGCGCGAACACCACGACCAGCCGGGGGATCCCGAGAACGTTGCCGGAGAGGGCGTCCGTGAACCCGTCCACGGTGACGATCTGCGTCTTGCGGTTGGAGATGATCTCCGCCAGGCCGCGGGCGGCGGCCAGCATCGCCAGCGTCGCGATGAACGCCACCACCCGGCCGTAGGCGATGAGCACCCCGTTGACCAGGCCGCAGACCCCGCCCACGAGCAGGGCGGTGAACACCATCACCGTCCAGTGCAGCTCCTGCGCCATCGCCTGCGTCGCCAGGGTCGAGGCCCACACCGACGACAGCGCCAGGATCGCCCCCACGGACAGGTCGATCCCGCCGCCGGTGATGACGAAGGTCATCCCGATGCTCACCACGCCGACGACCGACGCCGCGCGCAGCACCGTCAGGAGGTTGTCCACGCTCGCGAAGCGCTCCCCGGCGGTGGCGTAACCCGCCGCGCACAGCAGCACCAGCGCGATGAGCAGGCCGAGGTTGCGGCCGAGGGAGCCGCGCAGGCCTCCCGGTGCCCCGCCCCGGTGCCCGGCCGGTGCGCGGGCCGGGGCCGGTGGCAGCCCCGCCCCGCCCGTCGTCCCGCCACCGGCCGAGGCCGTCGTCATGTCGCCCACGCGGTGCTCCCCTCCATCACCAGGTTCAGCACCCGGTGCTCGTCCAGGTCCTGTGCGGGGCCGTCGTGGACGACCCGGCCGTCGGAGACCACCAGCACCCGGTCGGCCAGCCCGAGCACCTCCTCGATCTCGCTGGAGACCACGAGCACGGCCACGCCCGCGTCGGCCAGGGAGCGCACCAGCGCGTAGATCTCCGCGCGGGCGCCGACGTCCACCCCGCGCGTCGGCTCGTCCAGCAGCAGCACCCGGCAGCCGCGCAGCAGCCACCTGGCCAGCAGGACCTTCTGCTGGTTGCCGCCGGACAGCAGCCGCACCGCGCGGTCCACGTCGGCCGGGCGCACGTCCAGGGCCGCGACCTGCTCGCGTGCCGCGGCGCGCTCGGCGGCGCGGCGCAGGAAACCCCCGCGGGAGAACCTGCCGAGGCTGGCCAGGGAGACGTTGCGGTACACGGCCTCGTCCAGCACGAGGCCCTGGCTCTTGCGCTCCTCCGGCGACAGGCCGATCCCGGCGGCCACGGCGGCGGCGACGTCCCCCGGGCGCACGCGGCGCCCGCCGACGCTCACGCTGCCGGTGCTCGCCCGCCGGGCCCCGTACACGGTCTCCACGATCTCCGAGCGGCCCGAGCCCACCAGGCCGGCCAGTCCCACGACCTCCCCGGCGTGCACGTCCAGGTCCAGCGGCTCGAACTCCCGGGCGCGGGAGAGCCCCCGCACCTGCAGGACGGCGGGCTCCCCGCGCGGCGGCACCGCCTCCGGGCGCGGGGGGAAGACGTACTCGATGGACCGGCCCGTCATCAGCCGCACCACCTCCGAGGTGGGCGTGTCCGCCACCTGCAACCCGGTGGCCACGGTGCGCCCGTCCTTCAGGACGGTGACGCGGTTGCCGATGCGGCGGATCTCCTCCAGGCGGTGGCTGATGTAGACCACGGCGACGCCCGAGGCGGTCAGGTCGGCCAGGACGCCGAACAGCCGTTCCACCTCGTCCTGCCCCAGCACCGCGGACGGCTCGTCGAGGACGAGCAGCCGCGCGTCCTGCGAGAGCGCCCGCGCCATGCTGACGACCTGCTTGCCCGCCGCGGACAGCTCCCCCACCTCGGTGGTGGGGAAGATCTCCGGGTGCCCGAGCCGGTGCAGCAGTTCCGCCGCGAGCCGGTTCGTCGCCGAGCCGCGGGTGAGCCCCGCCCGGGAGCGTTCCCGGCCCAGGGTGATGTTCTCCGCGACGCTCAGCCCGTCCACCAGGTCCAGCTCCTGGTAGATGGTGGCGATCCCGAGCGCCAGCGCGGCCTGCGGGTCCGGCAGCGTGACCTGCCGCCCGTTCCAGAGGATCTCCCCGGCGTCCGGGCGGTGCGCCCCGGCGAGGACCCTGATGAGCGTCGACTTGCCCGCCCCGTTCTGCCCCAGCAGGCAGTGGACCTCCCCGGCGCGCACGTCGAGGTCCACGCCGTCCAGCGCCTTCACGCCGGGGAAGTGCTTGACGATCCCGCGCATCGCCAGGAGTGGGGAGTTCTCCCCGCGGTCTCCGTCGACCATGAGCGGACAGTAGGAACGGCGTGGGGGGAAGTCAACGAGCCGTCCCGCGCGGCCGGGGGCGGAAAAGTTTCGGGGACGGGGACGCCCGCTCAGGGGACCGACAGCGCCTCGGTGGGGCTCAGGCGCGCCGCCCGGGCCGCCGGGTAGAGGCCCGCAACGGCCCCGACGAGCAGGGTCGCCCCGAGCGCTCCCAGGACGGCCGCAGGGGGCAGGGTCACCGGCCAGCCCCGCGACGTGGCGTACCCCGCGGTCACCGCAGCACCCAGCAGCACTCCCGCCGCCCCGCCCAGCGCGGCCAGCAGCGAGGATTCCACCAGGAACTGCAGGCGCACCGCGCCGCGGGTCGCCCCCAGTGCGCGGCGCAGGCCGATCTCCCCGCGCCGCTCCAGGACCGAGACCACCATGGTGTTCGCGACGCCGACACCGCCCACGAGCAGCGCCACGGCGCCCAGGCCGAGCAGGAGACCGGTGAACGCGTCGTCGGCCGCGGCCCGCGCCTCCAGGGCGTCGGAGGGCCGGGAGATGTCGACCTCCTCCGGGGCCTGCGGGTTCACCGTGCGGGCCAGCACCTGCCGCACGTCCTCCACGGCGCCGTCGGCGGAGCGCTCGTAGAGGGTGGTGGGGTGCCCGTCGAACCCGAGCAGCTCCTCGGCCGCCTGCCAGCCGACCAGTGCGGAGCGCTCGATCTCCGGGGCCAGCTCCACCGGCCCGAGGACGCCGACCACGGCGAACCAGGTGCCCGAGATCCAGACCCGCTGCCCGACCTGCGCACCCAGCCGTTCGGCCGCCACGGGCCCCAGCACCACGGCGGGGTAGCGCGCGGTCGCCGCGTCCAGCCAGCGCCCGTGCGCCACGGCCGTGCGCAGCGTGGAGAGCAGTTCCGGGGTGACGGCCTGCACGCCGATGCCGCCGGTCTCGGCCTCGTCCACGTAGGGGCTGCGGCGCACGGTGGTCTCCGTCAGGCCGGTGGCCGAGACGTGCTCCACCGGGCCGATGCGGCGGACCATGCCGACCGACTCCCGCGGCAGCTCCGCGTCCTCCCCGAACAGGGTGCTGCCCGGGGTGACGGTGAGCAGGTCGGTGCCCAGGCGTTCCAGGCGCTGGTCCAGCTGCGCCCGGCTGGAGGCGGAGATGCCGACCACCCCGACCATCGCGGCGATCGCGACCGCCACCCCGAGGGCGGCCAGAACCACCCGCAGCGGGCGCCGCCGCGCTCCGGACAGCCCGACCCGCAGCAGGTCGCCGGCGCCCAGGCGCGGTGGTGGCGGGGGTCCGGCGTCCGGGCCGTCGCCGACCGGGCGCACCGGGGTCGGCCCGGCGCTCACGAGGGCCTCCCAGCGGTGAGCGCGGAGGCGCCGGTGGAGGCACGTGCGGTGGCGCCCGTGACGACGTCGGCGACGACCAGGCCGTCGCGGACCTCGATCCGACGTGGCAGCTCCGCGGCGACACCGGGGTCGTGGGTCACGACGACCACCGCCGTGCCGGCGGCGTTGAGCTCGCGCAGCAGGGTCAGCACCACCGCCCCGGCCGCGGAGTCCAGGTTTCCGGTGGGCTCGTCGGCCAGCAGGAGGGGCGGCTCGCCGACGACGGCCCGCGCGACCGCCACGCGCTGGCGCTCCCCGCCGGACAGCTCGTGCGGGCGGTGCCCGAGCCGGTGGCCCAGCCCCACCCGCTCCAGCGCCACCCTGGCACGTTCGCGCCGGCGGCGGACGGGGACGCCGGCGTAGAGCAGCCCGTCGGCGACCACCTCCAGCGCCGGGGCGCCGGTGGTGAGGTGGAAGGACTGGAAGACGAACCCGATCGAGCGGGCCCGCAGCCCCGACAGCCCGGCGTCGGGCAGGTCCGTCACGTCGTGACCGGCGACGACGACGCGACCGGAGCTGGGCCGGTCGAGGGTCCCCGCGAGGTTGAGCAGGGTGGACTTGCCCGATCCGGACGGGCCGACGACGGCGACCAGCTCGCCGGGACGGACGTGCAGGTCCACCCCGCGCAGGGCGTGCACGCCGCCGGGGTAGGCGCGCCGCACGTCCTGCATCCCGATGACGACGTCAGGCCGGTGGGCCCGCTGCAGCGGTGCGCTCACGACGACGGCACCTCCACCCGGGCGCCCTCGGTGACGTCCCGGCCGCTGACCTCGACGCGGCCGTCGGCGGAGGCACCCGGCTCCACGGCCACGACGCGGGTGCCGGCGCCCTCCACGACGCGCACCCCGAAGCCGCCCTCGGCGAGCGCGAGCAGCGCCCCGACGGGCACGGTGAGCACCCCCGCGTGCCGCTCGCTCTCCATGCTCACGGTCACGGGTGCGCCGTCGAGGCCTGCGGCGGCGTCGGCGGGGTCGAGCGCCACCTCCACCTCCACCTCCACGGTGGCCTCGCCCTCCTCGTCGGAGTCCTCCTCAGCCACGGTCCCCACGGACGTCACGCGCCCACCGGTGCGGGACCCGTCCGGCAGGACCACCTCGACGCGGGCGTCGCGGCGGGCCAGCGGCAGGTCCTCCACCTCCAGGCGGAGGCGGACGACCCGCGCCGTGCCCGTGGTGACCAGCGCGGCCTGCCCGGCCTGCGCGGCGTCGCCGACACCGACCTCCCACTGCGCCACCCGCACGTCGGTGGGGGTGAAGACGACGTCGCCGAGGTCGACGGTGCCGTCGCGCACGGCGCCCAGCTCCTCCTGCCACCTCCTGACGGCCCGGGCGGTCCGGGCGGTGTACTCCTCGTCCACCGTGAAGCCGGTGAACCCCAGCTCCCGCAGCGCCTGCTCGAACTGGCGCACGTCCTCCCCCCCGGTGCCCGGTGCCAGCCGCCGGTAGGCGGGCAGCTCGCCGCGCAGCAGCACGGTCGGGCGCTCGTCGATCCGCCACAGCACCCCGCCGGAGGTGAGGGTGCTGCCCTCCTCGGCCAGGGAGGTCCAGGTGCCGGCGGTCCCTGCCGACAGGGTCCGGCCCCCGGCGTAGCCGAGGGTTCCGGCGACGTCCTCGCGCTCGACGAGGTCGGTGCGGGTGACCTGCGCCGTTGCCCGCGGCGGGCCCTCGGCCGCCGCCTCCTGGCCGCCGTCGCCGCGGGTGGTCAGCGCGACGGCGCCCGCCGCGACGACGGTGCCGACGACGATCCCGCCCGCCAGCACCCGCCGCCCCGCTCCACGCCGGTTCCCCGGCCGGTTCCGCTCCCCGACACCGCCGGTGCCCACCTCGGTGCTCACCTGCTGGCTCCCACCGGTGCGGACGCGCCGCCGCCGAGTTCCAGCAGCGGCATGCAGGCCTCGTTCGCCGCCTCCTGCACGGCCTGCGGTACCCCGGCGGCCTCGGGGCCGATGACGACCGGCCCGCCGCCGGGCCCGGGATCCGGCACGTCCACGCCGTTCTCGCGCATGCACTTCGCGAAGTCGCGCATCCGGTCCTGCACCTCCGGGTCCACCGCGCCGGATCCCGTTCCGGCCGGCGCGAACTCCTCGCACGCCTCGTGCGCCTCCTGCACGGCCTCCGCGTCGACGCTGCCGTCCGCGGGGATGCCCATCCGGCCCCCGGTGCCGGGCTCCGGGTCCGGCACGTCCACGCCGTTCTCGCGCATGCACCGGGCGAACCGCAGCCCGGCCTCCTCGGGGCTGAGCGACCTCTCCGGTGCGGGGGCCGGGCTCCCGGCACCGCCCGCGGCACCGGCGACCGGTTCGCCCGCCCCACCGGCGCCCTGCCCGCAGGCACCGAGCAGCAGGGTGCCCACCAGCAGGACCGGCGTCAGCCGCCGCCTCGTCATGCGCCCCCGGGTGGTGCCGGTGGGAGTTCCCGTCGTGGTGCTCATGTCGCCTCCTCGTCCCGGCGGCGCCCTGCCGCCGGGACGCCCATGCCAGCGGAGCGGTCGTGTGACCGTGGTGAGTCCCGGAACTCACACCGGCCTCACACCCCGTGCGGCACAGTGGCGGCATGAGGAGCGCGCCGTGAGGGTCCTGGTGGTGGAGGACGAGACGGTCCTCGCCGACGCCATCGCCACCGGGCTGCGGCGGGCGGGCATGGCGGTCGACGTCGGCCACGACGGCGGGGCGGCCCTGGAGCGGGCGGCGGTCAACGACTACGACGTCGTCGTCCTCGACCGCGACCTGCCCGTGGTGCACGGCGACGAGGTGTGCCGACGGCTGGCCGGCGGCGAGGTCCGCATCCTCATGCTCACGGCCTCCGGTGCGCTGGCGGACCGCGTGGAGGGGCTGGACCTCGGGGCGGACGACTACCTGCCCAAACCGTTCGCCTTCGCCGAGCTCGTCGCCCGCTGCCGCGCGCTGGGACGGCGGAGCGCCCCGGCGGTGGCCCCCGTCCTGGAGCGCGCCGGGCTGCGGCTGGACCCCGCCCGGTTGGAGGCGTACCGCGACGGCCGCTGGCTCGGGCTGGGCCGCAAGGAGTTCGGGGTCCTGGAGGAACTGCTGCGGGCGAACGGCGCGGTCGTCAGCGCGGAACGGCTGCTGGAGAAGGTGTGGGACGAGAACGCCGACCCCTTCACCACCGTCGTCCGTGTCACGGTGATGACGCTGCGCCGGAAGCTGGGGGCGCCGGCCCTGGTGGAGACGCTGCCCGGCACCGGGTACCGCATCCCGTGACGGGCGACGCCGCGGCCTACGACGGCCCCCGGCCGCCCCTCGCCGGGCGGGTGCGCGGGCCGCTCCCGCTGCGCTGGCGGATGGCCCTGCTCCAGGGCGGGACGTTCCTCGTGGCCGGCACCGTGATCGTCACCATCCTCGCGCTGCTCGTGCGCGCGAGCCTGGAGCAGCGGTCCGCGATCGTCGTCGCCACCGTCGACGGCGAGGCGACGCCGGGCGTCGCCGCCAGGCCGGCCGTGCCCACCCCGTCCACCACCCGCGTCACGATCCCGCTGGCCGAGAGCGTGGCCCGGCTGCAGGAGGCGATCCTGCAGGACCTGGTGCGCTCCTCCGTGCTCGTGGTGCTGCTGGGGACCCTCACCGCCGTCGTCGTGGGCCGGGTCCTGGCGGGCCGGGCGCTGGCGCCGGTCTCGCGCATGACGGCGACCGCCCGCCGCGTCGCCCACAGCGGGGTCCTGTCGGAGCGCATCGCCCTGGAGGGCCCGCACGACGAGCTGAAGGAGCTCGCCGACACCTTCGACGCGATGCTGGAACGGCTGGACCGCTCCTTCGACGGGCAGCGGATGTTCGTCGCCAACGCCTCCCACGAGCTGCGCACCCCCCTGGCCACGACGCAGACCGTGCTGGAGGTCGCGATGGGCGACCCCGACGCCTCGGCCGACCTGCGCGCCGTCGGGCCCGTCCTGCTGCAGTCGGTGCGGCGCAGCGAGCAGCTCATCGACGGGCTCCTGCTGCTGGCCCGGGGGGAACGCGAACCCGCCCGGCGTGAGGCGACCGACGTCGCGGACCTGGCGCGCGCGGCCGTCGCACAGGTGGGCGGGGAGGCGCGCGCCCGCGACCTCACCGTCTCCGCCACCACCGCTCCGGCCGTCGTCCGCGGCGACCCGGTCCTGCTGGAGCGGCTCGTGCTCAACCTGCTGCACAACGCCGTGCGGCACAACCACGACGGCGGCGACGTGGAGGTCGAGGTGGGGGTGGTGGACGGCGCCGCCGCGCTCACCGTCGCCAACACCGGCCCGGTCGTGCCCGAGGACGACGTCGAGCGGTTGTTCGAGCCGTTCCGGCGCGGCGCGCAGCGCCTCGCCCACCCGGGCGACCGCGGCGCCGGGCTGGGGCTGTCGATCGTGCGCATGATCGCCTCCGCGCACGGCGGGACCGTCCGCGCGCACCCCCGCCCGGGCGGAGGCCTCCTCGTGCGGGTGTCCCTGCCACGGACGTGAGTGCCGTGCCGGCGGCAGGGGCCGCCGCTCAGAAGGCGTAGCGGATGCCCAGCCACGGCGCGTGCTGGGCCACCAGGTCGCGCACCGCCTGCACCGCGCGGGCCTTGTTCGCGCGGTCGTAGCGCACGTTCACGGCACCGTTCTGGGAGACCTTGCGCTCCTGCAGGTCCGGGCGCCACAGCACCTGCTCCGCGCGCGGGTGCCAGCCCAGGTTCACCTCGTGCAGCTCCTCGTTGTGCGTCAGGAGGATGACCTCGGCGGCGGCCTGCGCCTTGGCGGCCGGGGAGAGCACGTCGTCGAGGTGGCGCAGCAGCTCCGCCCAGTCGTGCAGCCACCCGCCGCGCAGCACGACGGGGGAGAGGTTCAGGTGGACCTCGTACCCCGCGGCCACGAAGTCGTCGACCGCGGCGATCCGCTCCGGCACGGGAGTGGTGCGCAGGTCGAGCTGCCGGGCGTCGGCGGGCGGCATGACGGAGAACCGGATGCGGGTGCGCCCGCGGGGGTCGAGGTCGAGCAGGCCGCGGTTGACGTGTTTCGTCGCGAACGACGCCTTCGCCGTCGGGGAGCCGCGGAAGAGGGCGATCAGGTCCGCGACGTTGTCGCTGACGAGGGCGTCGACCGAGCAGTCGCTGTTCTCCCCGAGGTCGTACACCCACGCCGCCGGGTCGCACTGGTTCGGCTCCGCCTTGGGGCCCTGCCGCCGGATGTGCCGCTCCAGGTAGGCGGTGATCTCCTCGATGTTGGTGAACACCGTGATGGGGTTGGCGTAGCCCTTGCGCCGGGGCACGTAGCAGTAGGCGCAGGCCATCGCGCAGCCGTTGGCGCTGGAGGGGGCGATGAAGTCCGCCGAGCGCCCGTTGGGCCGCGCCGCGAGGGACTTCTTCACGCCGAGGACGAGGTCCTCCGTCTTGACCCGGACCCAGCGCTCGACGTTGCCGGCGTTGCCGTGCAGCTCGGGGATGTTCCAGTGCGAGGCGACCTCCACGACCTCCGCGGCCGGGAAGCGCTCGCGCACCTGCCGGCCGCGCGGGCTGGCCAGTGCGGCGGGCTCGGCCCACAGGCGGCGGACGTCGAGCAGCGGCCGGGCCGGGCGGGGGGAGGGCTGTCCGGGGGAGGTCCGGGTGGGAACGGGCTGGGCGGGGGAGGGCTGTGCGGCGGGCACGACCCCTTGCTACCAGCCGCCCCCGACACCGGCATCCGGTCGCACCTCGGCGGGCGTGCGCAGGTCGATGACCTGCCGGGGCCGGCCCCACAGGTACCCCTGCGCCGCCCGGCACCCCGCGCGGCCGAGCTGCGCGGCGGTCTCCGGCGTCTCCACCCCCTCCGCGACGACGGCCAGCCCCATCTCCCGCGCCATCGCCAGCACCCCGTGCACGACGGCCCGGCTGCGCGGGTCGGTGCCCATGGCCGCCACGAACTGCCGGTCGATCTTCACCTCGTCGATCGGCAGGTCGGTCAGCTGCGTCAGCGAGGAGTACCCCGTGCCGAAGTCGTCGGCCGCCAGGCGCACACCCAGCGCGCGGACGCGCTGCAGGTCGGCCACCAGCGAGTCCTGCACCCTCAGCAGCTGCGTCTCGGTCAGCTCCAGGACCACGCGGTCCGCGGGGGTGCCGCTCTCGCCCAGCGCGGCGGCCACCCGCTCGGCGAGGCGGCCGTCGTGCAGCTGGGCGGCGCTGACGTTGACGTGGACGGAGAGGTGCTCGCCGTGCAGCGCGGCCAGCCCCGGCCACTGCCGCAGCGCGTCGCGCAGGATGACGGTGCCCAGGTCCGCCATCAGCCCGCAGTTCTCCGCCACGGCCAGCCACTCGCCCGGCGCCAGCAGCCCGCGCTGCGGGTGCTCCCAGCGCGCCAGGGCCTCCACGGCCTCCACCCGGCCCGTCGACAGGTCCACGATCGGCTGGTGGTGCAGCACGAACTGCCCGCCGGCCAGCGCCCGGCGCAGCTCGTCCTCCAGCTGCAGGTTGCGCCGGGCCCGGTCGTAGAGGGCCTCGCTGAAGAACTCCACCCGCCCCCGGCCCGTCGCCTTCGCCTCGTACATCGCGGTGTCCGACTCCCGCAGCAGGTCCGCCGCGGCCGCGCCGGGGCGCGCCAGCGTGATGCCCGCGCTGAGGCTCACCTGCACCCCGCGGCCCCCGACCTCCACCGGGCGGCACGCCGCGGCCAGCAGGCGGGTGGCGATCTCGGAGGCGTCGGCGGGGGTGCCGACGTCCGGGCAGCAGACGACGAACTCGTCGCCGCCGATCCGCGCGACCGTGTCGCCGGGGCGCACGGCTGCCGACAGCCGCGCGGCGACGGCGTGCAGGACCTCGTCGCCCGCGGCGTGCCCCAGGGAGTCGTTGATCTTCTTGAAGTGGTCGAGGTCGAAGAAGACCAGCGCGAGGGTGCGGCCGCTGCGCGACTGCGCCGCCAGCGCCTGCTCCACCCGCTCCCGCAGCAGGGCCCGGTTCGGCAGGCCCGTGAGCTGGTCGTGCAGGGCCTGGTGCACCAGGCGGGCCTCCAGGGCCTTGCGCTCGCTGATGTCCACCAGCTGCACGTTCGCGACCGGCTCCTCGCAGGCGCCGCCGTCGTCGGCGGGCAGCGCCAGGCGTGCCGCCGCCGCGTGGCAGAAGCGCTCGGAGCCGTCGAGGACGTGCAGGCGCAGCTCCCCGTCCCAGCTCGCGAGCCGCCCGTGGGCCAGGTCCTCCAGGACGCGGCGGAACCCGTCGCGCTCGGTCCTGCCGAGCAGGTCCAGCCACGGTGTGCCCTCCAGCGGCCGGTCCGTGCCCGAGCCCCACCACGCGCGCAGCGCGGGGTTGGCGTAGCGGACCAGGCCCCGGGTCGCGGGGGCGAGCGAGAGCAGCGCGTTGCCGACGACCGCCGTCTGCAGGGTCCGCTCCAGGGCGTCGGCGCGGCGCCGGGAGGCGAGCAGCGCGTCGTGGCGCTGGCCGACCTCCACGCTGAGGGCCAGCCCGACCAGGCCCACGACGGCGATGAAGGCCTGCACCGCGGCGGTGCGCAGGGGCACCGACCCGATCCCGGCGAACGGCCCGCGCCCGTCCAGGGTCGCGACCACCGCCACCGCGGCCGTCAGCACGCCGTGGGTGGCGGTCCAGGCGGGTCCGCACCGCCAGCCCACGAGCACGGTGACCGGCAGCGCCAGGAACACCATGCCGTGCTCGGAGCGGCCGCCGAACAGGGCCGCGTACACCGCGGCGGACAGCGCGACGAGCCCGGCGGCCTCCCACGGCCCGGGCCCCTCCGCCGGCGGGCGGCCGTGGCGCCGGTCGCCCCGCCGCACCCGCCAGGCCAGCACGAACGTCATGACCACCGCGCTGCTGGCCCCGTAGCGCACCACCCACGGCAGGGCCGTGGACACCGCCTCCCCCGCGCTGCCGGGGGGCGTGGCCAGGAGGCTGACCGGGGCGCTGGCCGCGGCGCCCGCGAGCGCGGCGACCCCGACGGCCACCAGCCCCCGGGTGTCCCGCAGCCGGAGCGCGTGGTGTGCGCCGAGCCGCCGCAGGACGGCGCAGCCGACGGCTGCGTGGAGGGCGTTGGCCGCCCCGAAGCCCAGGGCCATGGCGGCGCCGGAGCCGGTGGCGAGGTTCACGCCCCAGGCGGCCAGCGCCAGCACGGGCAGCTCGACCCGGTACCTGCGGGCGGTGGGGGACAGGACGAGCCAGAGGACGCCCACGCCCCCGGCCGGCCACACGAAGGCGAAGGGCGGCAGCTCCAGACGGGTGGCGCGCCCCACGAGCGCGGTGAGGACGAACGCCGTGGCCCAGGCCGCGGTGCGCAGCCATGCCCTCGCGGTGCTGCCTGCCACCACCTCTCCTCTCTGAGTAATCACATGACTACACAGAGAAACAACAGTAGGGCGGGAGGACGGCCGTGGCGACGCGGCCGTCCTCCGCGGGGCCCGGCGCTGCGGCCGACCGGGTGAAGCCCGGCCCGCCCGCTCCGGCCGGGCCCCGCGGGCGCCGATGGTCACCGGGTCCACGTCCACCCGGCCCCGGAGACCAGCGTGAGAGCACCCTTGCCCGTCGGCGAGGCGGAGCGCGTCGCCGCGCTGCACCGCCTCGGGGTGCTCGACCAGCCGCCCGCGCCGGACCTGGAGGCCCTCACCCGGCTCGCCGTGTACGTCACCGGCGCACCCGTCGGCGTCGTCAACCTCATCGACAGCCACCGGCAGTGGCAGGCCGCCGCCACGGGGATGACGCCCGGCGAGGCACCCCGCGAGGACTCCATGTGCGCCCACGTCGTCGCCGTGGACGACGTGATCCACGTCGCCGACGCCTCGCGCGACGTGCGCTTCGCCGACAACCCCTTCGTCACCGGGCGCCTGGCCTCCGCGCGCCTCTACGCCGGCGTCCCCCTGCACGACCACCGCGGCCACGCCGTCGGCTCCCTCTGCGTCGTCGACCCCCTCGTCCGCAGCCTGCACCCCGTCCAGCTCGCCGCCCTGCGGGACGTCGCCGGCCAGGTCGAGGCCCTGCTGGAGCTGCGCCGCAGGCACCTGGAGATGGCCGTCCTGCTCGTCGAGGTCGAGCACCACGCCACCCACGACGCCCTCACCGGGCTGGTGAACCGGCGCCTGCTCGTCGACCGCCTCACCCAGGCGCTCAACCGCGCCCAGCGCTCCGGCAGGCCGCCGACCGTCTTCTTCTGCGACCTCGACGGCTTCAAGGCCCTCAACGACGCGCACGGCCACGAGGCCGGCGACGCGGTGCTCGTGGCGGTCGCGCGCTGGCTGCGGACCGTCGTGCGTCCCACCGACACCGTCGCCCGCGTCGGCGGTGACGAGTTCGTCGTCGTGTGCGAGGACCTGCCCCCCGACATGGTGTTCACCGTCGCCGACCGGCTGCGCGCCGCCGGGCCCGCGGAGCTCGGCGCACCCGACGGCTGCTCCCTCGGCATCAGCACCGGCGCGGTCACCGCCGCGCTGCCCTCCACCGTCGACGAGCTGCTGCGGATCGCGGACCACCTCATGTACGCCGACAAGGCCGGGCGGCGCCGGCGGTCGTGAGGGCCGGGCGGCGCCGGCGGTCGTGAGGGCCGGGCGGCGCCGGCGGTCGTGAGGGCCGGGCGGCGCCGGCGGTCGTGAGGGCCGGGCGGCGCCGGCTCCTCCCCGTCCCGGGTGCTCGGTACCCGCTTCCCGGGCGGATCGTGGGATGCTGGCCGGGTGCCCGTGGACTCCCCGTCGCACTCGCCGTCCGACTCCGGCCTCGCCGAGGTCCGCCTGCTGGGTGTGCCCCTGCGCCTGCGCGAGCTGGCCAGCCAGCACGGCGAGGAGCTGATGCGCGAGCTGGCCCTCATCCAGATCGGCGTGCAGCACCACGTCGCGGACTCGGTCCCCAAACGGCTGCTGGACATCGCCGCCGAGGTGCGGGGCACCTACGGCGCGTTCAACTCCCAGCCGGACCAGGAGATGGACGACGCGCTGGACCGCGGTGAGCACAGCACGGATGTCGTCTACCGCGTCCCGCGGCACGTGGTGCCGTTCATCCACCGGCTGCGCACGGTCCTCGCCGAGGTCGACGAGTACTGCCGGCGCGGGGAGCACCTGCTCACCCTCGCGCCGCCGCAGGAGGTGGCGGAGTACCGGGAGTGGGTCTTCCAGGAGTTCGAGCGGCAGGTCGCCGGTGCGGCCCCCCGGCCCTGGCGGGCGGAGGCGTGAGGGCCGGGCGGCCCCGGGACGGGGTCGGCGCCGTCCCGGTGGGTGCCCGCGGCAGCGGGCACGTCGGTGGGTGAGCCCGTGGGCGAGCCGCTGTCCCTGGACCCCATGGCGCAGGCCGTCTCGGCCGCCCGGCGCTACGTGCGCAGGGCGCTGCGGAGCATCGGCGCGGACGAGCTGGAGGAGTCCGCCGAGCTGGGCATCTCCGAGCTCGTCACGAACGCCGTCCTCCACGGCCGCACCCCCATGACGATCACCGTGCGCCGCACGGACCTGGGCCGGGTGCGCGTGGAGGTCTCCGACATGTCCCCGGCCCCACCCCGCCGGCGGCGTTTCGACCTGTCCGCCACCACCGGCCGCGGCCTGCGCCTCGTCGACTCCCTGTCCTACGACTGGGGTGTGGACGAGCGGGGCGCCGGGTCCGGTGGCGGCAAGACGGTGTGGTTCGAGCCGCGCCCGTCGATGGGCGCCGACGGCTTCCCCGAGGCCGTCGACGCGTTCGACGTCGAGTCCCTGCTCTGAGCGTCCCCCCGGCCGGGTGGGGACCCGCCGGAGCGGTGGTGGCGGAGCGCAGGGCATCGGTTACCGTCGACCGCACGCCGTGCGCCGCGGCGGGGCCGAGGGAGGAGCGCTCGTGAGCGGGTCCGGCACCCCGAGCGTCTCTGCAGCCGCGCCGTCCCTCGGGCCGGTGCCCGGCGTCCTGCCCGCCCTGCTCGCCGCCGCCGGCGAGGGCTGGCTGCTCGCGCGCCCGGTGCACGGCGACGGCGGCGACCTCGTGGACCTCCTCGTGGACCACGTCAACCCCCGCGGTGTGCGGCTGCTGGGCGGGGCGCACCCCGCGCCGGGCTGCCGGCTGAGCGCCCTGCTGCCACCGGCCGCCGCCGGGCCGCTGCTCGAGCGGTGCGCCCGGGCCCTGCGCGACGGCACGGCGGGCGGCGCGTCGGACGGCGCGGTGGGTGCCGTGGCCGAGGAGGGGCTGGACGCGGGCGCGCTGGGCAGGTGGCAGGTGGCGGCCCTGGCCGTGGGCGCCGGGGTCGCCGTCCGGTTCACCCCGGCCGGCACCGGCCGCGACCAACCCGCGCAGCAGCGGCCCCACGCCGCGCCGGAGCGCCCCCGGCTGCGGGTGGAGGAGGCGATGGCCGCCGCGCTCGACGGCTTCAGCATCCTCACCGCGCTGCGCGGGCAGGACGGGCAGGTGGCCGACTTCCGCGTCGACTACGTCAACGAGGCCGGCACGCTGCCCGGCGTGGACACGGCCTCCGCGATCGGCCGGCCCCTGACGCACGCCCTGCACCACCTCGGCGGGGAGCGCGTCGTGCAGCACGCCCGCGAGGCGCTCGCCGCGCAGGAACCCCGCCGCACCACCCTGCACGTGGACGCCGCCACCGTCGGGCGCGTGGGGGAGCTGACCTTCGACGTGCAGTTCACGCCGTCGGACCGCGACACGCTGCACGTCTCCTACCGCGACACCTCCGCCGAGACCCGCCAGAAGCGCCTCCTGGAGCGCAGCACCCGCCAGGCGCAGGCCGCCGCCCGGCGCGCGGTCCTGCTGCTGGACACCGCCTCGGCGCTGTCGCAGGCCGTCACCCTGGACCAGGTGCAGCGCGTCATCATGCAGCGCACCCCGGCGGTGCTGGGCTGCGACGGCACCATGGTGTGCCTCTTCGCCGACCAGCGGCTCGTCGTCTCCCACGTCAGCGGCTACCCCGAGGAGTTCCTCGAGGCGGTGCGGGACCCGGAGCGCCTCGCCGCCTGCCCGGTGGCGGACGCCGCGGTGACGGGGCGGGTGCACTTCGTGGAGAGCCCGCAGCAGCTCCTGGAGCGCTTCCCGGCGGCCGGGTTCGTCCTCACCACCCAGGGCCGGCGCGCCTGGGCCTCCCTGCCGCTGGTGGTCTCCGGCCGGGTCATCGGCGGGTGGTCCGTGGCGTACTCCGCGGAGCGGGTGTTCGACGACGACGAGCGCCGCCTCCTGCGCACGCTGGCCAGCCACTACGCGCAGGCCCTGGAGAGGGCGCGCCTGCACGGGGTGACGCACAACACCGCCGTGCAGCTCCAGCGGGCGCTGCTGCCGGCGGAGGACCTCGGCGACCTGGGCCTGCCCGTGGCGACGCACTACGTGCCGGCGGCCCGCGGGCTGGAGGTGGGCGGGGACTTCTACAGCGTCGTGCGCCTGCCCAGCGGCAGCATCGCCGTGGTGATCGGCGACGTGTCCGGCCACAACCTGGCCGCGGCGGCCGTCATGGGGCAGGTGCGCAACGCGATGCACGCGTACGCGCTGGAGGGGCACTCCCCGGCGGGCGTGGTGGAGCGGGTGAACCGGCTGATGTGGACGCTGCAGATCCCGCAGTTCGCCACCTGCGCCTACCTGGAGCTGCAGCCGGGCACCGGTGCGGTGACGATCGTGCTGGCGGGGCACCCCGCGCCGGTGGTGCGTCCCCCCGGTGGCGAGGCGCACTCCCTGGACATCCCGCCGGACCCGCCCCTGGGGGTGGACCCGGACCTGCGCTGCGCGGAGCACACCCTGCTGCTGGCGCCGGGCTCGCTGCTGCTGCTGTTCACCGACGGCCTGGTGGAGTCCCGCGACAAGGACATCGGCGCCGGGCTGGAGCGGCTGCACCGGGTGCTGCAGCAGATCCCGCCGCTGCCGCAGCGCGTGGTGGACGAGGTGGTCCCGGCGATGCTGCCGCCGGACACGCAGGAGGACGACATCGCCGTCCTCGCGCTGCGGGTCCCCGCCCGGGAGGGCTCCGACACGCGGGTGTCCCGGCGCTTCCCGTCGGACCCGGCGAGCGTGAGCGCCGCCCGGCAGTTCGTGACGGACGTGCTGGAGGCGTGGGCCGTGGAGGACGTCTCGGACGAGGCGGAGATCCTCACCAGCGAGGTGGTCACCAACTCCGTGCTGCACACCACGGAGGGGGTGGAGCTGACGGTGGAGCGCCTCGCCGACGCGGTGCGCGTGGAGGTCGCGGACTTCTCGGTGCGGATGCCGCAGCTGCGGGAGGTCGGCGACGACGCGATGTCCGGCCGCGGCCTGCACATCGTCGACGTCCTGGCGCGCCGCTGGGGCGTGGTGCCCACCGACAACGGCAAGTTCGTGTTCTTCGAGCTCGCGGTGGGTGCCCTGGGCACGGCGTCCCGCGCCCCGGCGGGGGCGTAGGGCGCGACGGTCCTGGTGCCTGCCGGCGCCCACCGGCGCGCTCAGGGCCGGCCGCGCGGCACGGCCCCGAGGAGCATCGTCCGGATGGCCAGCTGGAGCGAGTCCCGCAGCTCCAGGTGCAGGACGGCCAGCGCCGGGTCGGCCTCGTAGGCCGCGAGCACGCCCGGCGGCGGCGAACTGTAGGGCGCCAGTGCACCCGCCAGGACCATCGCCTGGAAGCAGAACACCTCGGCCGCGGAGCCGAGCTCGGGCACGTACCTGCGCAGCAGGTCGGCCGTGGCGGTCAACCGGGCCAGCGCCGCGCGCTTGTGGCGCGTGACGACCTCGACGGTGACGTTGCGCTCCAGGACGCCGCCCTGTGCCCCCACCAGGTCGCACAGGACGCGGTGGCCCGCCAGGGACCGGGCGAGCACCGCGGCCAGCTGCTCGGCCCGCGGCACGAGCGGCAGGTCCGCGTCGACCCCGGCCGCGAGGTCGTCGGCCAGATCGGCGAGCCAGTCCCGCAGCACGGAGTCCATCAGCTCCAGGAGCACACCCTCGCGGGAGTCGAAGTAGCGCAGCACGTTCGACTTCGCCAGCCCGACGCGGCGGCTGAGCTCGTTGAGGGTGAGGTCCACGACCGGCATCTCGTCGAGCATGGCGGCCGCGGTGTCCAGGATGACCCGGCGCCGGATCTCGCGCTGCTCCTCGCTGCGGGCCCGCTGGAACGTCACAGCAGAACCCTAGCATTTCCAGACCGCCGGTCTCTTGACAGTAGACCGCCGGTCTCTTAGCGTCGGGCACAACAGACCGCCGGTCTCTCCTGGAGGACGACATGAGCACGACCTGGACAGCACGAGACGTTCCCGACCAGCACGGCCGGGTGGCGGTGGTGACCGGCGCCAACACCGGACTGGGGTTCGAGACCGCCAGGGTCCTCGCCGAACGCGGCGCCACCGTCGTGCTCGCCGTGCGGGACGTCGACAAGGGCGCGCGGGCGGCGGCCCGCGCGGGCGGGGACGTCCGCGTGCAGGAGCTCGACCTGACGTCGCTGGCGTCGATCCGCACCGCCGCGGCCGCGCTGCGCGAGGCGCACCCGCGGATCGACCTGCTCGTCAACAACGCCGGGGTGATGTACACCCCGAAGCGGACGACCCGGGACGGCTTCGAGCTGCAGTTCGGCACCAACCATCTCGGCCACTTCGCCCTCACCGGACTGCTGCTCGACCGGTTGCTGCCCGTGCCCGGCTCGCGCGTGGTGACGGTCAGCAGCAGCGGTCACCGCATCCGCGCGGGCATCCACTTCGAGGACCTGCAGTGGGAACGCTCGTACTCCCGCGCCGGCGCCTACGGGCAGTCCAAGCTCGCGAACCTGATGTTCACCTACGAGCTGCAGCGCCGCCTCGCCGCCCACGGCGGGAACACCGTCGCGGTGGCCGCGCACCCGGGGGTCTCGAACACCGAACTGGTGCGCAACTCCCCCGCTGCGGTCCGCGCGCTGATGGACCGCCTGGCACCCCTGGTCGCCCAGCCGGCCGCGACGGGCGCCCTGCCGACGCTGCGGGCAGCCACCGACCCGGCCGTCCTGGGCGGGCAGTACTACGGTCCCGGCGGCCGCGGCGAGGTCCGCGGGTACCCCCGGCTCGTCACCTCCAGCCCGCAGTCGTACGACCTCGCGGTCCAGCGGCGGCTGTGGTCCGTCTCCGAGGACCTCACGGGCGTGGCCTTCCCCCTCTGAGTCCGCGCCCACGAGCGCGGTGGGCTGCGACGACACCGCGCCCGCGGTGACGGGCCCGGGAGTGCCACGATCGCGGCATGGACCTACAGGAGTTCCTCGCCGAGGTCGGGCGCCGCACGGTCATCGAGGCGGGGTCGGAGCAGCACGCGTTCATGCACCACGCCGCCCAGGAGGCGCTGCGCACCGTCGCCGAGCTCAACACCGGTTACCGCACGCCCGAGGAGGTGCGCGCCCTGTTGTCACGGCTCACGGGCCGGGCGGTGGAGGGGTCGGTGACCCTCTTCCCGCCGTTCTACTGCGAGTTCGGGAAGAACCTGTCCCTGGGCAGGGACGTGTTCATCAACATGGGCTGCCGCTTCCAGGACACGGGCGGCATCTCCATCGGTGACGGGACGCTCGTCGGGCACGGCACCACGCTGACCACCCTGAACCACGGCGTCGACCCCGAGCGGCGGGGCGACATCGTGCCGGCTCCGGTCGTGATCGGCCGCAAGGTGTGGCTCAGCGCCTCGGTGACCGTCGTGCCGGGCGTGACGATCGGCGACGGCGCGATCGTCGGCGCGGGCGCCGTGGTCACCAGGGACGTGCCCGCGAACGCCGTCGTCGCCGGGGTGCCGGCGAGGCTCGTCCGCATGACGGGGTTCGAGGCCTGACCGGGCGACCACGGGGGAGTCCGGCACCCACCGGGTCCCGCGGGACGAGCCCGGTCGGCTGCCCGGGCGCGCGGCCGCGCCTCTGCCTAGGCTTCCGGGGTGGCCCGCTACTTCGACGTGCACCCCCGCGACCCGCAGCCGCGCGCCGTCGCGCAGGTCGTGGCGATGATCCGCGACGACGCGCTCGTGGCGTACCCGACGGACTCCGGCTACGCCCTCGGGTGCCGCGTGGGCAGCCCGGACGGTGCCGAGCGCATCCGCGCGATCCGGCACCTGGGGGAGAAGCACCACTTCACGCTGGTGTGCACGGACTTCGCGCAGCTGGGCGAGCTGGTGCACCTGGACAACGCGGCGTTCCGGTCGATCAGGTCGGCGACGCCGGGGCCGTACACGTTCATCCTGCCCGCCACGAAGGAGGTGCCGCGGCGGCTGGCGCACGCGAAGAAGAAGACGGTGGGGGTGCGCATCCCCGACTTCCCGCTGGTGCGGGCGCTGCTGTGGGAGCTGGGGGAGCCGCTGCTGTCGAGCACGTTGCTGCTGCCGGGGCAGGAGGAGCCGATGACGGACGGCTGGACGGTGAAGGAGGAGCTGGACCACGTCGTCGACGCGGTGGTCGACGCGGGGGAGTGCGGCTCGCGTCCCACGACGGTCGTGGACTGGTCC
The DNA here is from genome assembly GCF_054590795.1 of Kineococcus anabasis. Taxonomy (NCBI): domain Bacteria; kingdom Bacillati; phylum Actinomycetota; class Actinomycetes; order Kineosporiales; family Kineosporiaceae; genus Kineococcus; species Kineococcus anabasis. Next base: position 490,219 of record NZ_BAAIHU010000007.1, on the reverse strand, counting down.
GAGGGGTACCCGGACGTCGTGCGGGAGGGCGCCGGCGACGCGGATCGGTTCCGCTGAACGGAACTCGCTTCCGTGGGGTGACATGAAGGTGGCCGGCCGGTAGCTTTCCGGGCGGGGCGTGCCGGGAAGTCTGGTCGGCGATCGCTTCGCCGACCCCTGGAGACGCCGACATGACCTCCCAGCCACCCATCGCCCCGCCCCCCGGCCCCCTGCGCCTGTTCGGCTCCGGCTCGCCGGGCGAGCGGCGCCGCATCGCGGACGTGCTGCGCAGCGAGACCGTCGGCGGCGGGTTGCTGCTGCTGGCCACGGTCCTCGCCCTGGTCTGGGCCAACTCCTCCCAGGGGGACTCCTACACCGCGCTGCGCGACGCCCGCGTCGGCCCGCACGCCCTGCACCTGGACCTGACGCTGGGGCAGTGGGCCGCGGACGGGCTCCTCGCGATCTTCTTCTTCGTCGCCGGGCTCGAGCTCAAGCGCGAGTTCGTCGCCGGGGACCTGCGCGACCCCCGGCGGGCGGCGCTGCCGGTCGCCGCCGCGGTCGGCGGCATGATCGTCCCCGCCCTGGTCTACGTCGCGCTCAACGCCGGCGGCGGCCCCGGCGTCCTGCGGGGCTGGGCCATCCCGACGGCCACGGACATCGCCTTCGCGCTCGCCGTGCTCGCCGTCATCAGCACCCACCTGCCCTCGGCGCTGCGCACGTTCCTGCTCACCCTCGCCGTGGTCGACGACCTCCTGGCCATCGTGGTGATCGCGTTCTTCTACACCCAGGACCTCGCCCCCGGGATGCTGCTGCTCGCCCTGCTGCCCCTGGGCCTGTTCACCCTGCTCGTGCAGAAGCGCGTCCGCAGCGCCTGGTTCCTGCTGCCGCTGGCCGTCGCCGCGTGGGCGCTCGTGCACGCCTCCGGGGTCCACGCCACCGTCGCCGGTGTCCTGCTCGGCTTCGCGGTGCCGGTGCTGCGCAGCGACTCCAGCCGCGAGCCGGACGGCGAGGGCGGCCTGGCCGAGCAGTTCGAGCACCGCTGGCGGCCGGTCTCGGCCGGGTTCGCCGTGCCCGTCTTCGCCTTCTTCGCCGCCGGTGTGGCCGTCGGCGGGTTCGGCGGGCTGAGCCGGTCCCTGGGCGAGCCCCTCGCCCTGGGCATCGTCGCCGCCCTCGTCGTCGGCAAGACCGCCGGCATCCTCGCCTCCACCTGGCTCGTGCAGCGCTTCACGCGCGCCGAGCTGGACCAGGACCTGTCCTGGTGGGACGTGCTGGGCCTGGCGATGCTGGGGGGCATCGGGTTCACCGTGTCGCTGCTGGTGGGGGAGCTGGCCTTCGGGCACGGCACCGCGAACAACGAGCTGGTCAAGGTGGGCGTCCTGGTCGGCTCGCTGACCGCGGCGGTGCTGGGGTCGGTGGTGCTGCGGATGCGCAACGGCGTGTACCGGCGCATCGCCAAGCGCGAGGCGTTCGCCGGGTGAGGCGGCACCGGGAGGAGCGGCCGTGAGCGACGCACGGGACCTGGCGGCGGCGGTGCGGCGCCGGGCCGCCGGGACCCCGTACACGGTGCAGGACACCGCGGGCGCCGCGGTCACCGCGGGGGTGGTGCTGACCACGGCGCTGACGGGGCGGTTCTGAGGCCGCCGGCCCTCACTCCACGGGGATGATCTCGGTGACCTTCCAGACCGGGCTGGCGGCGTCGGAGCGGGTGAGGCCCAGGCTGAAGCTCCCCGCGTCGGTGGGGACGTCGACCCGGACCGAGGTGGGGCCGTCGACGAGGACGACCTCCGAGTTGCCGGTGATCTGCCGCACGCCCAGGGTCGAGGGGTCGGTGCCGCGCAGGGACTCCGCCAGTTCCGGGGTCACGTAGCCGGAGATGCCGGCGTGCCAGGCGGCGGGGTCGGCGTCCGCGTCGGCGTAGGCGGCCATCGCGCCGGAGGCGGTCTTCACCGCCTCGAACTGCGCCTCCCCGTCGACGGCGCCCTGCCCGGCGCCCTCGGCGGGGGCGCTCGGGGTGGCCTGCGTGGTGGCCTCGGTCGCGGACGCGCTCGGGGTGGCCGCCGGGCTGCCGGCCTCCGCCCCGGTGCCGCCGGCCCCGGAGCAGGCCGACAGGGCGAGGACACCCGCCAGGAGGACGGTGTGCAGGACGGGGCGCGTGGTGCTCATGCTCCTCATGACGCCGCCGGCCCCGGATCTGTGCAGTCCCGCCGCGCGGGGCCCGCCGCCCCGCTGGTTAGCTCGCCCGGTGCACTGGGCGGAGGCTGCGGCGATCCTGGCGGCGGGCGTGTGGGCCGGCGCCATCAACACGGTGGTCGGCTCCGGCACGCTGGTGACGTTCCCCGTGCTGGTGGCCTTCGGCTACCCCCCGGTCGTCGCGACGATGAGCAACGCCCTGGGCCTGGTGCCGGGCGGGTTCAGCGGCACGTGGGGCTACCGCCGGGAGCTGCGGGGACAGGGGCGGCGCCTGCTGCGGCTCCTGCCGGCGTCCCTGCTGGGGGCCCTGGCCGGCTCCTGGTTGCTCCTGCACCTGCCCGAGCGGGCGTTCGAGGCCGTCGTGCCGGTGCTGCTCGTGCTGGCGCTCGTCCTCGTCGTCGCCCAGACCCGGCTGCAGCGGGCCGTCAACGCCCGCCGGGAGGCCGCCGGCCGCACCGGTGACCCCACCGGCGCCGGTGCGGTGGGGCTGTGGCTCGCCGTGTGCGCCACCGGCGTCTACGGCGGGTACTTCACCGCCGCGCAGGGCATCCTCCTCGTCGGCGTGATGGGGCCGCTGGTGGCGGACACCCTGCAGCGCATCAACGCGCTGAAGAACGTCCTGTCCCTCGGCGTGAACGTCGTCGCCGCCTGCGCGTACGTCCTCGTCGCCGCCGACCGCATCGCGTGGGAGGCCGTGGGGCTCATCGCCGCCGGCTCGGTCGTCGGTGCGCAGGTCGGTGCCCGGATCGGGCGCCGGCTCAACCCCACGGCGCTGCGGGGCGTCATCGTCGTCCTCGGCTGCGTCGCGCTGTGGCGCTTCCTCACCACCTGAGCCCTCACCCGGGCCGCCCGGGCCCTCGACCCACGGCCCTCAGCGCCCGTGCAGCAGCCCCGCCACGGCCGCCTCCAGCGCCTCCTCCGCCGGCACCGGCACGTCCGGCAGCACCCCCGTGCCCTCCCAGCTGCCCCCCCGCACCGCGTCGACGTACCAGGCCACCGGCACGTGGGCGCGCACCGAGGAGGTCAGCGAGACCGGGACGACGTGGTCCGCCGCGCCCCGCGTGCGCTCGCCGACGACCCGCACGCGGCCCGAGCTCCGCAGGAAGAACGCCAGCGCCTCCGCGGAGGAGAACGTGCCCGGCCCGGTGAGGACGGCGACGGGCGTGCCCGCGGGCAGCGAGCGCTCCGCGGGCCGCGCGGTGGTCCACCACTGCCGCACCCCGGCCGAGGAGACCACGTCGGCGTAGTGCCGCTGCCGCGGCCCGGCGAACCAGCTCATCACCAGCGCCACGGTCGCCGGTTCCCCGCCACCGTTGCCGCGCAGGTCCAGGACCACCGCCCGGGCCCGGTGCAGCAGCGCGAAGGCGGCGTCCAGGAACGGGGTGGCGAGGGCGGCGTCCTCCAGGGCGTCGAGGACGAGGACGCCCGTGCCGTCGTCGCGGCGCGTCACGGCGCCGACCCCCGCCCCGCGGCGCAGCACCCCGGCGGGGTCAACCGGTGGCCAACCCGCCGAGCCGTCGTCCGGGTCGAGGCCGCCGCCGGGCACGACCTCCAGCAGGACGTGGCGGCTCGTGCGGCGCGCGACGGCCTCCACCTCGGCGGCGCTCGCGGCGTCGACGGGCCGCGCGTCACCGGCGAAGGCGGTGTCCAGGTCCGCGCCCATGCGCGCCGCCCGGGCGGGGTCGGGCAGCAGGGACGCGGTCCGGGCGGCGAGGACGGCGGCCAGGCCGGCGACGGAACCGGGGTCGTGGTCGGTCATGGCCGGAGGCTAGGAACGGCGCCGGCCCGGGACCAGGGCCGTTCTCCACCGGCGTAGCACCCGCCGCAGCGGCCGGGGCGTCACCCGGGCCGCCGGGCCGTCACCCGGGGCCGGCCTCAGGCGGCGTCGGCCCCTCCGCGGCGGGGCTGACCGTCCCGGCGTTCCTGCGCCTCCATCCAGAGCACCCGGAGCCGGTCGAGGTACTCCTCGACGGGCATGGCGCGGCGCTCCGCGTCCTCCTTGACGCGCCCCGCGAGGTAGTTCACGGCGGCGACGAGGTCCCCGCGGGGGTCCGGGGTGCCCAGGGCGATCGCGAAGGCCTGCGAGAGCTCCTCGCGCGCGAGGTGCTCCGCCATGGTGAGGACCCGGTCGACCCGGGCGCCCCGAGCGGCGGTGTCGTCAACGGTCATCTGTCCACCCTGCAACACCGGCGCGGGAAACGCAGGGTGGAGCGCCGGTGTCGGGCCGGGGTCACCCGTTCGCCCCGGGGCGCAGGCGGGCGGGGCGTACCGGCCGGCGGGGGCGCCCGGGCACCGCGTCCGGTGCGACGATGGGCCCACCATGACTGCCGCCGCCGCATCCCTGTTCCTGCCCGACCTGCTCCCGCAGCCGGGCGGCGACCCGGACCCGGACGCGGTCTACGAGGCGTTCGAGACGTGGGCCACCGCCGGCGGGCTCTCGCTCTACCCGGCGCAGCAGGAGGCGCTGCTGGAGGTCGTGACCGGTTCCAACGTGGTCCTGTCCACCCCCACCGGCTCCGGGAAGTCCCTCGTCGCGGCCGGTGCGCACGCCGCGGCCCTCGCCCGCGGGGAGCGCACCTTCTACACGGCCCCCCTCAAGGCGCTGGTGTCGGAGAAGTTCTTCGCCCTCGTCGAGACGTTCGGCGCCGAGCGCGTCGGGATGATGACCGGCGACGCCTCCGTCAACGCCTCCGCGCCCATCGTCTGCTGCACCGCCGAGGTCCTCGCGAACATCGCCCTGCGCTCGGGGACGTTCGCGGACGTGGGCCAGGTCGTCATGGACGAGTTCCACTTCTACGCCGAGCCCGACCGGGGCTGGGCCTGGCAGGTCCCGCTGATCGAGCTGCCCCAGGCGCAGTTCCTGCTCATGTCCGCCACCCTGGGGGACGTCACCTGGCTGCAGGAGGACCTCACCCGGCGCACCGGCCGCGAGACCGCCGTCGTCAGCTCCGCCGAGCGCCCCGTGCCGCTGCACCACTACTACGCCACCACCCCGGTCCAGGAGACCATCGAGGACCTGCTGCGCACCGACCGCGCGCCCGTCTACGTCGTCCACCCCACCCAGGCCGCGGCGGTGGAGCAGGCCCAGTCCCTCACCAGCGCGAAGCTCGCCACGCGGGAGCAGCGGGACGCGATCGCCGCGGCGATCGGCGGTTTCCGCTTCGCGCCCGGTTTCGGCAAGGTGCTCTCGCGGCTGCTGCGGATGGGCGTCGGCGTCCACCACGCGGGGATGCTGCCGAAGTACCGCCGCCTGGTGGAGACCCTCGCGCAGGCCGGGCTGCTGAAGGTCATCTGCGGCACCGACACCCTCGGCGTCGGCATCAACGTCCCCATCCGCACGGTGCTGTTCGGGGGCCTGACGAAGTTCGACGGCCGCCGCGTCCGGCACTACAAGGCGCGGGAGTTCCACCAGATCGCCGGGCGCGCTGGGCGGGCGGGTTTCGACACCGCCGGGACCGTCGTCGTGCAGGCCCCCGAGCACGAGGTGGAGAACGCCCGGCGCATCGCCAAGGCCGGCGACGACCCCGCCAAGCTCAAGCGGGTGCAGCGGGTCAAGGCCGCCGAGGGCGTCGTCTCGTGGAGCCGCACCACCCACGACAAGCTGGTGGAGGCCCGCCCGGAGCAGCTCACCTCCCACTTCCGGGTCACCACGTCGATGATCCTCAACGTCCTGCAGCGGCCCGGGGACCCGGTGGAGGCGATGCGGCACCTGCTGCGGGAGAACCACGAGCCGCCCAAGCAGCAGGTCCGCCACGTCCGCCGCGCCGTCGCCCTGTTCCGCACCCTGCTCGCCGCGGGGATCGTGGAGCGGCTGCCCGAGCCGCTGCCCGACGGGCGGCAGGTGCGCCTCGTCGCCGACCTGCAGCTCGACTTCGCCCTGAACCAGCCGCTGTCGCCGTTCGCGCTGGCCGTGCTGGAGGTGCTGGACACCGAGTCCCCGACGTACGCCCTCGACGCCGTCTCCGTCATCGAGGCCACCCTCGACGACCCGCAGAAGGTCCTCTACGCGCAGCAGTCCAAGGCCAAGGGCGAGGCGGTGTCCCGGATGAAGTCCGAGGGCATCGAGTACGACGAGCGCATGGAGCTGCTGGAGGACGTCACCTGGCCCCGGCCCCTGGAGGAGCTGCTGGAGGGGGCGTTCGAGACGTTCCGGCAGACCCAGCCGTGGGTGGCGGACTACGAGGTGAGGCCGAAGTCCGTGGTCCGCGACATGTACGAGCGGGCCATGACGTTCACCGACTACGTCGCCTACTACCAGCTCGCCCGCTCCGAGGGCCTGGTGCTGCGCTACCTCGCCGACGCCTACAAGGCGCTGCGGCAGACCGTTCCCGAGGAGGCCCGCACCGAGGCCCTCACCGACCTGGTGGAGTGGCTCGGGGAGGTCGTGCGCCAGACCGACTCCAGCCTGCTGTCGGAGTGGGAGCGGCTGCGCGACCCCTCGCTGGACCCGGAGGCGGCCACCGCCCCGCAGGAGGACGAGGCCCCGCCGGTCACCGCGAACCAGCGGGCGTTCCGGGTGCTCGTGCGCAACGCGCTGTTCCGCCGCGTCGAGCTGGCCGCCCGCCACAAGACCGGGGAGCTGGCGGCGCTGGACGAGGACGTGCCCGGCGCGTGGGGGGTGCCGGAGTGGACGGCGGCCCTGGACGGGTACTTCGCCGAGCACGGCTCGATCGGCACCGGCCCGGAGGCACGCGGCCCGCACCTGCTGCAGATCGACTCCGGCACCGTCCAGGGCGGTTCGGGCTCGCCGCGGAACTGGCACGTGCGGCAGGTGCTGGACGACCCCGCCGGCGACCGCGACTGGGCGATCACCGCGGAGGTCGACCTCGACGCCTCCGACGAGGCCGGCACCGCCGTCGTGCGGGTCACGGGGCTGAGCAGGCTCTAGGACCTCTTGCGCCCGGGGCCCTCCCCGGGCGTAGCGTCCCGCCATGAGCGCGGCCGCCACCGGAACCACGACCGTCCGCCCCTACCGGCCGGGAGACCTGCCCGCCGTCTACGACATCTGCGTGCGCACCGCCGCCGCCGGCGGGGACGCCCGCGGCCGCTACAGCACCGACGACCTCATGCCGGACCTGTTCGCCGGGCCCTACGTCACCGCCGAGCCGGAACTGGCCTTCGTCCTCGACGTCGGCGGCCGCGCCGTCGGCTACGTGCTGGGCACCGCGGACACCGCCGGGTTCGTCCGCTGGTACCGCGACGTGTGGATCCCCCGGCTGGACGGGAAGTACCCGGTGCCGCCGTCGCCGCCGCGCACCCCGGAGGAGGAGATGGTGGCCCTGCACCACCGGCCCGAGCGGATGCTCGTGCCGGAGCTGGCCGCGTACCCGGCGCACCTGCACATCGACCTGCTGCCGGAGCACCAGGGCCGCGGGCACGGGCGGGTGCTCATCGGGACGTTCCTCGCCGCGCTGGCCCGCGCCGGGGTCGGTGCCGTGCACCTGGGCATGGTGAGCACGAACACGGGGGCCCGCGCCTTCTACGACCGGATGGGGTTCACCGAGATCCCCGTCCCGGACCCCGGGCCCGTCACCTACCTCGGGCGCCGCACCGGCTGACCGGCGCCCCCGTGCGGCGCCGGGCCGTCCGTGCGAACGTGCCGCCATGGCAGCGGACCCCTCCACCGACCCGCACGGCCTCGCCAGGTTCGTGACCGCCCAGGACTCCGGCGGCACGTACCGGCAGGCGCTCGCCGAGCTGCGGCGGGGCCGCAAGAGCGGCCACTGGATGTGGTTCGTGTTCCCGCAGGTCTCCGGTCTGGGCAGCAGCCCCGCCGCGCAGCGGTACGCGATCTCCGGGCTCGACGAGGCGCGCGCCTACCTCGCGCACCCCGTGCTCGGGCCGCGGCTGCTCGAGTGCGCCCGGGCGCTGCTGGCCCTGCCGTCCTCCGACGCCACCGGCGTGATGGGCCACCCCGACGACCTGAAACTGCGCTCGTCGATGACGCTGTTCGCGCGCGCCGACCCGGCAGGGCAGGCGTTCCGCGACGTCCTCGGGCAGTACTTCGGCGGGCAGGAGGACCCCCGCACCGTCGACCGGCTCTGAGACCCCCCGCACCGGCCACCGAGCGCAGGGCCTCCCGGGCCGGTGCCCGCCGTCCCACCCGGTGTCCCGGCACATCCGGGACCCTGCTCCCAGGCGGGCGGGACGCCGCCGCGGGGACGGTGGGTGCACCCGGTGGGAACCACCCGCCGCAGAGCCGAGAGGCGCCAGCCGTGACCACCACCGCCACCACCCCCGCTCCCACCAGCACCGGCACCGCCCCGGCCGCCCCCGCCCGGCCGGGCCGGATCATCCCGGTCGGGCGCAGGCTGGCCGTCGTCGGCCTCGTCGGCGGAGCTGTGCTCAACACCACCGAGGCGGTGCTGGGGCAGTTCCTGCCCGCCAGGCCCGAGACGGTGCTGGAATCGCTGCGCCTCGTCGGCGAGCACCCGGTCCTGTTCGGCACGCGCGCCGTCCTCGGCACGCTCGCCGTGCCGCTGATGGCCGTCGGGTTCCTCGCCGCCGCCCGGCTCCTCCTCACCCGGGCGCCGCGCACCGCGGTCGCCGCCGGTGCCCTCCTGCTCGCCGGCATGTGGGGTTTCCTCGGGATGCACGTCGTCATGCTGCTCGAGCTCCCGGCCTCCGCCTCGCGGGACCTGCCCGCCGCAGCCGCCGTCCTGGAGCAGGTGCAGAGCTCCCCCGTCCTCGGCGCCCTGTTCCTCGTGCCGTTCCTCGCCGGGTGCGTGCTGGGGATGCTGGTCCTCACCGCGGGCATGCTGCGCACCGGCGGGGTGCCGCGGTGGATCCCGGCGACCTGGCTGGTGTTCCTCGTGGTCGACTTCACCGTCGGCGCGGTCGGCCCCGTCGACCCGCACTGGCTCTTCCTCGCCGGCGCTCTCGGCCTGGCCCACCACGTGCTCCGCGCGGGCGACGCGGCGTGGCGGACCGCCTGACCGGCGTGGCGAACCGCCTGACGGTGGCGTGCCGCACCCCCTACTGTTCCGGCGGGATGGCGGACGACGAGCGCAGGGGCCGGGCCGCCGTGGTGGCGGCCCGGCTCCTCGCCGCGCTCACCACCGCGGCGGTCCTCGTGGCCGTGGCCCTGCCCCCGCTGACCGGCGGCGGCTGGCTGCCCGCCCTCTTCCGCACGCCCGAACCGGTCGTGGGGCCCTCCTTCGCCGTCGCCGGCGCCCTGCTGGTGGGGTTGCGCCCCGCCCGGCGGCTCGGCTGGCTGCTCCTCCTCGTCGGCGTGTCCGCCGGCGCGTACGTGCTGGCGACCTCGGTGGCGTACCGGGTCGGGGAGGCCGGCACCGCGGGGTGGTTCCGCGGCTGGCTGTGGGTCCCGGCCCTCTTCCTGGTCACCGCCGTCCTGCCGCAGGTCCTGCCGCACGGGCGCCCGCTGCCGGGGTGGTGGCGGTGGCCGGCCGCCGCGGGGATCGCCCTCACGGTCGTGGCGACCGCCCTGCCGGTGCTGCCGGCGGGAGCCCGCGACCCCCTCGCCGTGCCGTGGGTGGCGCTCGCCCTCGCGGCGCTGATCGCCTGCGGCGCCGCGTCCCTCGTGGTGCGCGTCCGCCGGGCCGACGGCGTCCGGCGCCGCCAGCTCGCCTGGCCCGGGTACGGCCTCGCCGTCCTCGTCGCGGCCACGTTCCTCGCGCCGCCGTGGGCGGTGGCGCTCGCGGTGCTCCTCGTCCCCGCGGGGCTGGCGGTGGCGGCGTTCCGCTACCGCCTCTACGACATCGACGCCGTCGTCGAGCGCACCCTCGTCGTCACCGTCCTGTTCGGGCTCAGCGCCCTCGTCTACGCCGCCGTCGTCGGGTGGTCCGGGGCGCTGCTGGGGGAGCGGCGCGGCGCGGCGCCGTTCCTGGCGGCGTTCGCGGCGGCGCTGGCGTTCTCCCCCGCGCAGGCTCGCGTGAAACGCGTCGTGTCCCGCCTCGTGCACGGGGAGGGGAGCGATCCCTACGCCTTCCTGACGAGGCTGGACGCGGCGCTGCGCGATGCCGCGTCACCGCGGGAGGCGCTGCGGGCCGGGGTCGCCGCCGTGGCCTCCGGCCTGCGGCTGCCCGCCGCGGCGGTCGAGGTGCCGGTGCCCGGGGCGTCCCCGGTGCGCGAGGAGGTCGGGGACGTCCCGGCGGACGCGGAGGCCATACCCCTCGTCCTGCACGGGGAGGAGGTGGGGACCCTGCGGGTGGTGCCCCGCGGCGGGGAGCGCGTGCTCCACCCGGCCGGGAGGCGGCTGCTGGCCGACGTCGGCAACCGGATCGCCGCCGCCGCCTACGCGGTGCGCCTCGCGCGCGACGTCGAGGCCTCCCGGGAGCGCCTGCTCACCGCCCGGGAGGAGGAGCGTCGGCGGTTGCGCCGGGACCTGCACGACGGGCTCGGGCCGCAGATGTCCGCGGTCGTCATGACGCTGGACACCGCCGGGTCCGCCCTGCGCCGGGGGGACCCCGGGCGGGCCGGCGCCCTGGTGGCCGCGGCCGGCGCGCAGGCCGCGGAGGCCGTGGTGGACGTCCGCCGCCTGGTGCACGGCCTGCGCCCTCCCGCCCTGGACGACCTGGGTCTCCTCGGGGCGCTGCGGGCGGGCGCCGCGGCCCTGGCGCAGGGCGGTCCCGTCGTGGACGTCGAGGGCACGGGCAGGACGGAGGACCTGCCCGCGGCGCTGGAGGTCGCCGTGCTGCGGATCGCGCAGGAGGCCGTGCTCAACGCCGTGCGGCACGCCGGTGCCGGCCGCGTCCTCGTGAGCGTGCGCGCCGGTGAGGACGTGGTGGAGCTGGAGGTGGCCGACGACGGCGCCGGCCTGCCCGGCGACCGCACCGCGGGCGTGGGCCTGGCGTCGATGCGGGAGCGGGCGGCCGAGCTGGGCGGCACGTGCCGCATCGAGCCCCGGGTCCCGCGCGGCACGCGCGTGCACGCCGTCCTGCCGAGGGAGGTGGGCGCGTGAGGGTGGTCATCGCGGACGACCACCCCGTCTTCCGCACGGGGTTGCGGGTCCTGCTCGAGGACCTCGGCGTGGAGGTCGCCGCGGAGGCCGCCGACGGCGAGCAGGCCGTGGCGGCGGCCCTGCGGGAGCGGCCCGACGTGGTCCTGATGGACCTGCAGATGCCCGGCACCTCCGGCATCGAGGCCACGCGCCGGCTGCTGGCGGACGACCCGGAGGCCAAGGTGCTCGTGCTCACCATGGTCGCCGACGACGAGGCGGTGTTCGCCGCCGTGCAGGCCGGTGCGCTGGGGTACGTGCTGAAGGGCGCGGGGCAGGAGGAGATCGGCAGGGCGCTGACGGCGGTCGCCGCGGGGGAGGCCGTCTACGGCGCGCAGGTGGCGCGGCGGCTGCGCGCCTTCTTCACCGCGGGCTCCGGGGTGGTGGCCAAGCCGTTCCCCGAGCTGTCCGACCGGGAGCGGGCGGTCCTGGACCTGGTGGCCGCCGGGCTGCCCAACGCGGCCGTCGCCCAGCGGCTGTTCCTGTCCGAGAAGACGGTGCGCAACTACGTCACGTCGATCTTCGCCAAGCTCGGCGTCGCGGACCGCGCCGGGGCCGTGGTCAGGGCCCGCGAGGCGGGGCTCGGCCGCGGCTCGTGAGGACACCGGCACGGCCGCTCCCGCCGGGCACGGCGGGTCCTGCGCCGGTAGCGTTCCGGCTCCCGCCGCACCGCCGAGAGCGAGGAGGGCGCATGCCCCTGTACTTCTCCCGCACGCTGCGCCTGGGCCCGGTGCGGCTGCACCTGTCCCGCTCCGGGGTCTCCTGGAGCCTCGGGGTCGGCCCGTGGTCGTGGAACAGCCGCACCCGCACCCAGCGCGTGGACCTGCCCGGCCCGTTCAGCTGGCGCTCGCGGCGCCGGCGGCGCTGAGCACCCGCTCCACGGCCCGCCCGGGGGGCGCAGGCCGCGGTGCCCGCGGGCAGGATGGCGGCGTGGAGCGCACGAGCCGCTGGCTGGCGGAGACCGGGGGGACGCGCGGGCCGGTGTACGCCGCGCGCATCGAGGCGCACGAGGCGGAGGGCGGCGGGCACGGGGAGGCGCGGTTCGTCTCCGCCCTGCTGGCGCCGGGTTCCCGCGTCGTGGACGCGGGCTGCGGGGAGGGCCGGGTGGCGCGGGCGCTGCGCCGCCTGGGCCACGACGTCGTGGGGGTCGACTCCGACGCCTCGATGCTGGCCGAGGCGCGGCGCCGGGAGCCGGGGGAGCGGTGGCTGCTCGCGGACCTCCTCGACGTGGCGGCGGAGGACCTCGCCGGTGCGCTGGGCGGGCCGGTGGACGCCGTGGTGGCCGCGGGGAACGTGCTGGTGTACCTGGCGCCGGGCACGGAGGCGGCGGCCGTCGCGCGGTTCGCGGGCTGGCTGCGCCCCGGTGGGCTGCTCGTCGCGGGTTTCGCCGCCGACCGGCACCTGGCGCCCGGGGAGTACGCGCGGCTGTGCGAGGCGGCGGGGCTGGAGCCGGTGTCGCAGGGCGGTGGCTGGGACGGCGAGCCCGCCGGGGAGGGCGCGGCGTACACCGTGCAGGTGCACCGCCGGCGACCGCTCGCCGGTGGCACGCTGCCCGCGTGATCCTCCCCGAGGTCCGCGACCCGCGCCTGGTCACGATCCGCCGCGGCGGAACCCTCACGGACGGGGACCACCGGCTCCTCGCGCTGTGGGCCGCGGAGTGCGCGGAGCACGTCCTGCACCTCTTCGAGGAGGAGCGACCGTCGGACACCCGTCCACGCGAGGCCGTCGAGGCGGCGCGCTCCTGGGCCGGCGGCGGCACGAGGATGATGGACGCCCGCGCCCGCGGCGGCCACGCGATGGGAGCGGCCCGCCCCCTGCGCGGGGCCGCGCGGTACGCCGCCTACGCCGCCGGTCAGGCCGCCTGCGTCCCCCACGTCCCGGAGCACGACCTCGGCGCCGCCGCCTACGCCATCAAGGCGGCGCGGGCAGCGGACGGCCTCGACGCCGGGCAGCGGGAACGCGACTGGCAGCGGGCCCGGCTCCCCGGCCGGGTCCGGGCGCTGGTCCTGGAGGACCAGGCCAGGCGCAGCGCGATCTGCTGGTCCGTCTTCGACGACTGACCCGGGTGCGCGCCCACCGCGGCCCGCCGGCGCGCGAGTCCGGCGACACGGGAGTGGGCGCCCGTGCGGTGCGACGCCCGGGCGTCCGTGACCACCGCGGCGGGTTCGCGCCGGGCAGCTCCTCAACGCCTGCTTCATCGCCGTGGTCCTGGGCCTCGGGGTCACCTACGCGCAGCAGCTCCACCCCGGGGGTGCCGGTTTCGCCGCCTCGGTGTTCTTCGCCGCGCAGAGCCTGTCCCTCATGACCGCCGGCCTGGTGGGCAGCGTCACGGCGGTGCGGCTCGGCCTGCCGGCCATGTTCGTCGTCCCCGCGCTGCTGTGTGCGGGGGCGGGCGTGCTCCTCCTCGCCGTCAGGGCGCCGAGGCCGGCTGGAACCTAGGCCGATCCGTGCGGCCACCGGACCCAGGCGCTGCCGTGACCGCCCGTGCGGGTGGCGCGCACCCCCGCCGGCAGGGCCGGTGCCTGCGCGGGAACCGGACCGCGCAGGCGCTGCCGGTCTGGTGGGTTGTCGTACCCGGGGTGCCGGGGCAGCCGGCCCGCGGAGTCGGTCCACACCACCTGCACGGCCTCGATGCGCCCGTCCAGCGCGTGCACGGCGATCATCGCCTGCAGTTCCTCCCGGGCGCCGTCGCCGTGCCCGTCCCCGTGTGTCACGGCGGAACCCTACGAGCACCACCCGCGCCCGTTCGCGTCGCTCGCGATCACGGCGGCCGGCGCCGACGCGGGTATCGTCCGGCTGTGGGCGACGAGGTGGCCGGCGGCAGCGGAGGCGGTCGCTACGACGCCGTCCTGTTCGACCTGCTCAGCGCACTCCTGGACTCGTGGACGCTGTGGGACGCCGTCGCCGGGGACGCGGCCACCGGTCGCCGCTGGCGCAACCGGTACCTGCAGCTGACCTACGCCACGGGCGACTACGCGCCGTACGAGGTGCTCGTCGCGCAGGCCGCGCGGGCCGAGGGCCTGGCCGGCTCCCCCGCGGCGGAGCTGCACCGGCGGTGGGGGGAACTCCGGTCGTGGCCCGAGGCCGTGGCCGTCCTGGAGCGGCTGCGCGGGCAGGTGCGCCTCGGGGTGGTCACCAACTGCTCGACCGACCTGGGGCACCGTGCCGCCGCGCTCGTGGGGGTTCCCCTGGACGTGGTCGTCACCGCGGAGGAGGCCGGCGCGTACAAGCCCCGGCCGGAGCCGTACCGGCAGGCCCTCGACCGTCTCGGCCTGCCACCGCACCGGGTGCTGTTCGTCGCCGGATCGCGGTTCGACCTGCCCGGTGCCGCGGGCGTCGGCATGCCGGTGTGGTGGCACAACCGGCTCGGCGCGGACCGCGGCGACCTGCCCGGCCCCCTCGCCGAACACGGCACCCTGGACCCCCTGCCGGGCCACGTGCTCCCGCCCGCGTCCGCGCGACCCTGATCTCAGGTGCGTCCGGTGCGCAGGGCGCGGGCGACATCGGGTCGGTCGTTCGCCTCGGCGGTGCGCGCCGCCTGCTCCCAGTCGTAGTCGACCGCGCGGAAGGTGACCTCCCAGCCGTCGGCGCTGTCTTGCAGCAGGGCGTAGCGGGCGTGCGGGGTGCCGGCTTCCATGACGTGCGGATGTGGCGCGTCGTCGTCGTAGGCGGGCCAGCCGACACTGCCCGGGTTGACGACCAGGGCTCCGGTGGGCAACACCACCGAGCGTTGCAGGTGCGTGTGGCCGCACAGCAGCAGCCGCCGCCCGGCGTGCGGTCCCAGCCGGTCCAGGACCTCCTGCACCGTCGCGGGACGTGCGCCTGCCGGCTCGACGGTCTCCAGCAGGTAGGTGAGGTCGTCGGTCGGTGAGCCGTGGAAGGCCAGGACGTCGCCGTCCAGCTCGAGCGTCAGGGGCAGTGCCTCCAGCCACGCCCGGTGCCCCGGCGACAGCGTCTCGTGTGCCAGCCGGTCGGATCGGCTCATGCGATCCACCGGGGTGTGCAGGAGCTGCCGCTCGTGGTTGCCGCGCACGGTGGGCAGGTCGAGCCCCACGAGGAGGTCGGCCGTCTCCCGCGGGTGGAGGCCACCGGAGAGCAGGTCACCGAGGTTGACCGTCTCGTCGACGGCCTGCGCCGCGATGTCGGCCAGCACGGCCTCCAAGGCGAGCAGGTTGCCGTGCACATCGGAGATCACCGCGAGACGCATCCGGCGAACCTACCCACCTGCGAGGCCCGGCCGGCGGCCTTCCGGTCTGCGTGCTCGTGCCGCCGGTGGAGCGCGACCCCGGCCGCTGGTCAGCCGCGCGCGGGGACGGCGAGGGTGAGCGCGTAGTCGCCGTCCGGGTCGGTCCACCACGCGGCCGGGGCGAGCCCGGCGGCGCCGAGTTCCGCCGTGACCTGCTCCCGCCGGAACTTGGCGCTGATCTCGGTCCGCAGGTCCTCCCCGGCGCGGAAGGGCACCTCCAGGTCCAGCACCCGCACGACGAGGTCGCGGCTGGCCCGCAACCGCATCTCGATCCAGGACTCCTCGGCGTTCCACGTCGCCACGTGCTCGAAGTCCGCCGGGTCCACCTCGGCGCCGAGCTCGCGGGCGAGCACGCGCAGCACGTTGCGGTTGAACTCCGCGGTGATCCCCGCGGCGTCGTCGTAGGCGCGCACCAGCCGGCCGGGGTCCTTCACCAGGTCCGTGCCGAGCAGCAGCGCGTCGCCGTCGCCCATGCCCTGCGCCAGGGTGCGCAGCAGCCCGGCCCGTTCCGCGGGCACCAGGTTGCCGATCGTGCCGCCGAGGAAGGCGATGAGCCGCCTGCCGCCGCGCGGCAGCAGGGGGAGGTGGTGCTCGAAGTCGCCGACGACGGCGTGTACCGCGACGCCCCGGAACTCCCCGGCGACGGCGAGGGCGGCCTCGGTGAGGACCGTCTCGTCGACGTCGAACGGGACGAACCGCTCCAGGTGCCCCGCCGAGCGCAGCGCGGACAGCAGCAGCCGCGTCTTCTCCGACGTCCCGCTGCCCAGCTCGATGAGCGTGTCGGCCCCGGTCGTCTCCGCGATCCCGGTGGCGTGCTGCTCCAGCAGCGACCACTCCCGGCGGGTCGGGTAGTACTCGGGCAGCCGGGTGATCTCGTCGAACAGCCGGGAGCCGCGGGCGTCGTAGAACCACTTGGGCGGCAGCGTCCGCGGCGTCGAGCCCAGCCCCGCCCGCACGTCGGCCTCCAGCGCGCGGCGACGGGAGTCGGGCGGCAGGTGCCGGTCCACGCGCACCAGGGGCGTGAGGGTCATCAGCGGGCCAGCCGCAGCCCGGAGAACGTCCACCGGGCGCCAGCGGGGTAGAAGTTCCGGTAGGTCAGCCGCTCGTGCCCCGCCGGGGTGGCGCACCCGGCGCCGCGCAGGACGTGCTGGTCGGACATGAACTTGCCGTTGTACTCCCCGATGGCCCCCTCCACGGGCCGGAAACCCGGGTAGGGCAGGTAGGCGCTGGACGTCCACTCCCACACGTCGCCCACCATGTGCCGCCCGGCCAGGCCGGGGTGCAGCCGGTCGGGGTCGAGGAGCTGGCCGCGCAGGCCGGCGACGGCGGCGGCGGCCACCTCCCACTCCGCCTCGGTGGGCAGCCGGGCACCGGCCCAGCGGGCGTAGGCGTCGGCCTCGTAGAAGGAGACGTGGCAGACCGCCTCGCCGCGGCGCAGCGGGCGCAGGCCGGCGGAGCCGAAGGCCACCCACCGCCCGTCCTGCTGCTGCCAGTAGCCGGGGGCCTGCCAGCCGTTGCCCTGGACCGCGGCCCAGCCGTCGGCCAGCCACAGCTCGGGCCGGCGGTAACCGCCGTCGGCGATGAACGCCAGCCAGTCCTCGTTCGTGACGGCCCGCTCGGCGACCTCGAACGGCTCCAGGTGCACGCGGTGCCGGGCGGACTCGTTGTCGTAGGCGAAACCGGCCCCGTCGTGGCCGATCTCGTACAGCCCGCCCTCCACCGCGCGCCACGTCAGCGGTACGGGGTCCGGGTCGTCCTCCTCGGGGCGCTGCACCATCGCCGGTGCGAACGGGTGCCCGGAGAGCAGGTGCAGGGCGTCCATCACGAGCAGCTCCTGGTGCTGCTGCTCGTGGTTGATCCCGAGCTCCACCACCGCGCGCTGGTCCTCGTCGACGCCGGCCTCCAGCAGGGCGCTCACCGCCGCGTCGACGTGCGCGCGGTACCTGCCGACCTCGGCCGCCGACGGGCGGGTGACCAGCCCGCGCTGGGGGCGGGGGTGCCGCGGGCCCACGGCCTCGTAGTAGGAGTTGAACAGGTAGCCGAACGTGGGGTCGAACGGCTCGTAGGTCCCGGTGGGGGCGAGCAGGAACTCCTCGAAGAACCACGAGGTGTGGGCCCGGTGCCACTTCGTCGGGCTGGCGTCCGGCATGGACTGCGCCGTCTGGTCCTCCGGGGACAGCGGCTGCGCCAGCCGCTCGGTGGTGGAGCGGACCGCCTGGAACTGCTGCAGCAGGGTGGACGTGCTCGCCGTCGTGAGCGTCATGGTGACTCCCGTTCCTCGTCGTACCGTTCCCGGTCTTCCGGCTCTCCGTCGTCCCTCCGTGCTGCGTCCGTGGTGGTGCGTCCGTGGTGGTGCGGGCGTGGTGGTGCGGGCGTGGTGGGAGGTCGTCCTCGCGGTCCGCCCGGCCCCGGGCCCGAAGTGTTCCACCTCCTCCCGACCTCGTCACCGCGTGCCCGGGCCGGCCGCGCTCACCGGCGCGGGGGTGGCAGCGCGTCGCACAGCCGCTGCAGGTCCTCCTCGTCGTTGTAGTAGTGCACCGAGGCGCGGACCACGTCGGGCAGGCCCCGCGCCGGCAGGTCCAGCGGCGCCGAGGCCGCGGGCGAGACGGAGGTGTTGACGCCCGCGGCCGCCAGCCGGTGCCGGACCTCCTGCGCGGGGACCCCCTCGACGGTGAAGGTGACGATGCCGCAGCGGTACGCCCCCCGGTCGTGCACCGTGGTGCCGGGCCGCTCGCCGAGCTGGGAGCGCAGCCGCGCCCCCAGCGCCACCACGCGTTCCTCGACGGCGTCGAGGCCCCACCCGAGCGCGTACCCCACCGCCACCCCGAGGCCGATCCTCGCCGCCACGTCGTGTTCCCAGGTCTCGAACCGGCGGGCGTCCGGCCGGACGACGTAGCCGTCCGGCCCCGTCGGCGTCGCGCCCCGCAGGTCCAGGAACGGTGGGCGGAGCCGCTCGCGGACCCGTGGGGAGACGTGGAGGAACCCGGTGCCGCGGGGCCCGCGCAGGAACTTCCGGCCCGTCGCCGACAGCAGGTCGCAGCCGATCTCGTCGACGTCCAGGGCCAGCTGGCCCGCCGACTGGCAGGCGTCCAGGAGGTACACCACCCCCGCCTCGCGGCAGGCGCGGCCCACCTCGGCCACCGGGTTCACCAGCCCGCCGCTGGTGGGGACGTGGGTGAGGGCCACGACGGCGACGTCGTCGTCCAGGCGGCGGCGCAGGTCCGCCACGTCGACCTGCCCGTGCTCGTCGTCGTCGACCAGCTCCACCCGCGCGCCGCCGCGCTCGGCCACCTGCAGGAAGGAGACGAGGTTGCCGGAGTACTCGGCGCGGCTGGTGAGGATGCGGTCACCGGCGCCCGGCGACAGCGCGTGGAACGCCGTGAGCCAGGCCCGGGAGGCGCTGTCGAACAGGGCGATCTCGTCGGCCCGGCAGTTCAGGAGCCGGGCGATCGCCGCGTAGGTGCCCTCGACGCGTTCCGCGGCGGCGGCCTCGGCCTCGTAGCCGCCGGTGCGCTGCTCCAGCCGCAGGTGCTCCACGACCGCGTCGGTCACCACGGCCGGCTGCAGCGCCGCGCCCGCGTTGTTCAGGTGCACCACGTGCGCGCAGCCGGGGGTCTCCCGGCGGGCGCGCGCCACGTCGAGGACCGCGCCGGGGCTCACGGCGCGCGGGTTCCGCGCTCGCTGCCGGGACCCCGCCGGGTCACCGGGCCTCCACCACCCAGATCGAGGCCGCCGCCGGCAGGCCCAGGTCGATGCGCCCGCCCGCGGTCTCGACCAGCACGGTGCCCGCGAACTCCTGCCGCGCGAGCAGGGTCAGCGCCGCGTCGGGCACGACCCCCACCCCGCCCAGGTAGCGCAGCAGGTCCGGCGCGCTGTCCGACACCCGCGCCACCCGCAGCTCCCGGCCCACCGGGGCGGAGTCCAGGCGCACGGCGGGCAGGTCGGGGAACGTGCCGTCGCGGCGGGGGATGGGGTCGCCGTGGGGGTCGCGGTCGGGGTTGCCGAGGCGGCCGTCGAGGCGGTCGATGAACGTGTCGCTCACGGCGTGCTCGAACACCTCCGCCTCCTCGTGGACCTCGTCCCACCCGTACCCGAGGTACTCCACGAGGAACGTCTCGATCAGCCGGTGGCGGCGCACCATCGCCACCGCCGCGGCCCGGCCGTCCGCCGTCAGCTCGATCGCGCCGTAGGGCTCGTGCGCGAGCAGGCCCTGGTCGGTGAGCTTGCGCACCGCCTCGGAGACCGTGGAGCGGGAGAAACCCAGCCGCTCCGCCAGCAGGGAGGTCGTGACCGGTTCGTCCGTCCACTCCCGCGCCGTCCAGACCACCTTGAGGTAGTCCTGCGCGGTGGGGGTCAGCTCCAGGGCCCTAGACACCCGCGGGCCTCCGCTCGCGCGGGCGCCGGGCCGGGCCGGACAGGCGCGCCAGCAGGCCGTGGCGGGGAGCGGCCAGGTACGCCACGGTGAACATCACCCCCTGCGTCAGGACCACCATGCCCCCGGAGGAGGCGTCCACGTGGTAGCTGGCGTAGATGCCGACGAGCGCGGACACCGCCCCGAGCGCGGGCGCGATGAGCAGCATCCGGGAGAACCGGTCCGTCAGCAGGTACGCCGTGGCGCCCGGGGTGATGAGCATCGCGACGACCAGGACGACGCCCACGGCCTGCAGCGCGACGACCGTCGTCAGCGCCAGCACGCCGAGCAGCAGGGCGCCCAGGCGCCGGGTGGACAGGCCGATCGCGTGCGCGTGGGTCCGGTCGAACGCGTACAGCAGCAGGTCGCGGCGCTTGAGCAGCAGCACGGCCAGGGCCAGCGTGCCGATGACCACGACCTGCGCCACGTCGGACCAGCTCACGCCGAGCACGTTGCCGAAGAGGATGTGGTTGAGGTCGGTCTGGCTGGGCGTGACGGAGATGAGCACCAGCCCCAGGGCGAACAGGGTCGTGAACACCACCCCGGTCGCGGCGTCCTCCTTCACCCGGCTGGTGTCGCGCACCGTGCCGATGAGGACGACGGCGAGCAGCCCGAACACCAGGGCGCCCACCGCGAAGGGCGCCCCCACGATGTAGGCGAGCACCACCCCGGGCAGCACCGCGTGGGAGACGGCGTCGCCGAGCAGCGACCAGCCGATCAGCACCAGCCAGCAGCTCAGCACGGCGCACACGACGGCCGCGGTGGTCGTCACGACCAGCGCCCGCACCATGAACGCGTACTCCAGGGGCGCGAGCAGGACCTCGTGCAGCAGGTCGGTCACGGGCGCTCCTCTCAGGTGGTGGCCCGGCCGCGGCCGAGCACGTCGAGGCCGAACGCCAGGGCCAGGTTGCGCGGGTCCAGGACCTCCTCGGGCGTGGAGTGCAGCAGGACCCGGCGCATGAGCAGCACCGCCTCCGTGCACAGCTCCGGCACGGCCTGCAGGTCGTGCGTGGAGACCAGGACGGTCCGGCCGTCGGCGGCGAGCTCGCGCAGCAGGACGGAGATCGTGGCCTCGGAGCGCTTGTCGACGCCCGCGAACGGCTCGTCGAGCAGCAGGACGCGCGCCTCCTGGGCGATGCCGCGCGCCACGAACGCCCGTTTGCGCTGCCCACCGGAGAGGGTGCCGATCCGGCGGTCGGCCAGGTCGGTGAGCTCCACCCGCTCCAGGGCCGCGTCCACGGCGGCGTGGTCCTGCGCGCGGGGCCGGCGGGTGAGGCCCTGGCGCCCGTAGCGCCCCATCATCACGACGTCGCGGACGCTGACGGGGAAGTCCCGGTCGATGTCCTCGTCCTGGGGGACGTAGCCGATCACCTGCGCCCGCCGGGCCCGCGCGGGCGCTGCGCCCTCGACGAGGACCTCCCCGCCCTGGGGGCGCACGAGGCCGGTGATGGTCTTCAGCAGCGTGGACTTGCCGGAGCCGTTCATGCCGATCAGCCCGCAGACGGTGCCGGGCCGCAGGCTGAGGCTGGCGCCGTCGAGGGCGAGCACGTCGCCGTAGCGGACGGTGACGTCGCGCACGTCGACGGCGGGCGCGCTCACGGCGCCCGCCCCGTCAGGCCGGCGACGATGGTCTGCGCGTCGTGGCGCAGCAGGTCCAGGTAGGTGGGCACCGGCCCCTCCGGCCCGGACAGGGAGTCCACGTAGAGGGTTCCGCCGAACTGCGCCCCCGACGCCGACGCCACCTCGCGCATGGCCTCGTCGGAGACGGTGGACTCGCAGAACACCGCGGGCACGTCCCGGTCCTCGACGAACCCGATGACCCGGGCGACCTGCTGCGGCGTCGCCTGCTGCTCGGCGTTGACGGCCCACAGGTAGCGCTCCTCCAGGCCGGCGTCCCGCGCCAGGTAGGAGAACGCCCCCTCGCAGGTCACCAGCGCGCGCTGGTCCTGCGGGACGGTGGCCAGCTCGGCGACCAGCTCCTCGTGCACCCGCCGCAGCTGCGCGCCGTACTCCCCGGCGTTGCGCTCGTAGTCCGCGGCGTGGGCGGGGTCGAGCTCGGCGAAGGCGCCGGCCATGGTCTCCACGTACTCCACGGCGTTCAGCGGGGACATCCACGCGTGCGGGTTGGCGCGGCCCTCGTAGGCGTCCTCGGTGATGGACAGCGGGTCGACGCCCTCGCTGACGACCACGTGCGGGACGTCGGCGTCCTCGACGAACTGCCCGAACCACGCCTCCAGCCCGAGGCCGTTGTCGAGGACGAGGTCGGCCCCGGAGACCTTGCGGATGTCGGCGGGGGTGGGCTCGTAGCCGTGGACCTCCGCGCCCGCCTTGGTGATGGACTCCACGCGCAGGTGGTCCCCGGCCACGTTGCGGGCCATGTCGGCCAGCACGGTGAACGTCGTCAGCACCAGGGGGCGGCCGTCGTCGGGCGGCTCCGCCGAGGCGCCCGGCCCGGAGGCGCCGCACCCGGCGAGGGCCGCGGTGCAGACCAGGGCCGACGCCGCAGCGAGCAGCGCGCGCACCACCGGTTCGGCCCGCCCGATCCGAGAGTTCGGCATGCCGAAACCATAGCTCCGATCTCCTCGCCAGGCAGGTGGGCTCCGGGGGGTCCCGCCGGGCGGAGGCGGGGGGACGACCCTCCTTCGGAGCCGCGCCCGCCACGGATGGCGGAGCACCGGGAACGGTGCTGCGGCGGGGGCGCGGACCGGCCGGCGGGCGCACCGGTCCGCGCCCCCCGCGGTGCCTCCGGGGTGTCAGCCGACCGACAGGACCAGCTTGCCGCGGGTGCGGCCGGAGGCGATCCGGCGGTGCGCCTCCGCGGCCTGCGCCAGCGGCAGGACGTCCTCCACCTCCACGCGCAGGTGCCCGGCGTCGACCAGCTCCGCGAGGCGGGTGAGCGCGGCCCCGTCGGGCTCGACGAGGAACGCGCTGGTGCGCAGGCCGCGCGCCCGCGCCTGCTCCGCGAGCTCGGGCGCCACGCCACCGGGGACGGCCACGAGCAGCCCGCCCGGGCGCAGCACGTCGAGGGAGCGGGCGCCCGTGCCGCGACCGCCGCCGGTGTCGGGCACGAGGTCGACCACGACGTCCACGTCCCGCACGGCCTGCTCGAAGGGCTGCGCGGTGTAGTCCACGACGTCGTCGGCGCCGAGGGAGCGCAGCCAGTCGTGCTTGTCGGCGCGGGCGGTGCCCGTCACCCGGGCCCCGAGGTGCTTGGCGATCTGCACCGCCAGGTGCCCCACCCCTCCGGCGGCGGCGTGCACGAGGACGTGCTGCCCGGGCTGCACGTGCGCGGCGTCCACCAGCACCTGCCAGGCGGTGAGCCCGGCGAGCGGCAGGGCCGCGGCGGCGTCGTGGCCGAGGGTGCGGGGCTTGCGGGCGAAGTGCCGGGAGGGGGCGGTGACGTACTGCGCGTAGGCGCCGGCCTGCCGGGGGAACCACGGCATGCCGTAGACCTCGTCGCCCACCGCGAGGGTGTGCACGCCGAACCCGACCTGCTCGACGACCCCGGAGACGTCCCAGCCCAGGACGAAGGGCGGCTCGCCGAGGACCCCGGCCATGCCGCCGCCCTCGCGGGTCTTGGCGTCGACGGGGTTGACGCCGGCGGAGACGACGCGGACGAGGACCTCGGTGGGCAGCGGCTCGGGGCGGGGCACGTCGGCCTCGCGCAGGACCTCGGGGCCCCCGAGGGAGTCCTGGACGAGGGCGCGCATGGTGGTGGCGGACTGCGCGGTGGCGGTCATGGATCTCTCCTCCTGCGGCCGGTGCCGGCCGCGTTCGACGACGCGGCCGACGCTATGCCGCGGATAGTGGTTACCCGCAAGGGCGACTACTATCCCAGGGATAGCACGACCATCCGGGAGGAACCGTGACCACCGCCTGCACCACCGGCCGGCACGACCACCACGACGTCTACGCGGCCCTGTGCCCCTGCCGCGACGTCCTCGACCTGCTCGCGAGCAAGTGGACCACCCTGGCCATCGGGGCGCTGGAGCAGGGGCCGCTGCGCTTCGGCGAGCTGCAGCGGCGCCTGGACGGCGTGAGCCCGAAGGTCCTCACCAGCACCCTGCGGCGGCTGGAGGAGCAGGGCTTCTGCGAGCGCACCGTCTACCCGGCGGTACCCCTGCACGTGGAGTACGAGCTGACGGACCTCGGGCGCAGCGTCGCCGAGCCGCTGCGCGCGGTGCGCGCCTGGGTGGAGGACCACCTCGACGACGTCCGCGCGCCCGGCTGAGGTTCCCGGTGCACCCGTCCGGGTGCTCCAGCGCGGCCCGCCCCCTGCCGATGCGCAGGTGTGCCGTCCAGAACCCGAGCCGCCGCGTGGGCCCGCACCCTCGCGCGCTCGCTGGGGCCCCGGCACCGGAAGCTGGCGCGCATCTGGGCCGCCGTCTTCCTGCTGGCCACCACCGCGACCTCCCTCCTCACCGCAGCGCTCGGCGCCGAGGGCCCGGGGACCGTCGACCTCGGCACCGCCCTCGTCCTCGGTGCCGTGGCCGGCGCGCTGCTCCTCGTACGCGCCACCTGGTCCGCGCTGCTGTGCGTCCTGGCACCCCTCATCGGCTCCGCCGCCGTCCTCGTCCTCGACCTCGCCACCGCCGACGCGACCATCACGGGGCAGGTGTTCTTCTGCCTGCCCGTCCTGTGGGCCGCGAGCCAGCTCCGCCTCGGCGGGGTGGTCCTCGTCACCGTGTTCACCGTGGTGTGCGAGGCCGTCGTGGTCCTCACGCTCCTGCCGAGGACCCAGGCGCTCACCGAGCTGGCGTTCCTGACGACCGTGATGGTCCTGGCCGCCGGGGTGCTGGGCCGCGCCGCGCACGTCCAGGACCGGCTCGTGGACAAGCTGCGGCGGCAGGCCTCGGTGGACCCGCTCACCGGACTGGCCACCCGCCGCGTCCTCGACGACGCCACCCGGTCCGCCCTCACCGGCGCGCAGGCGGGCGAGGGCACCGCCCTGGTGCTGCTGGACCTCGACCACTTCAAGACGATCAACGACACGCACGGCCACCTCGGCGGGGACGCGGCCCTCGCGCACGTCGCGGCCATCCTCGCCGCGTGCTGCCGGGAGCAGGACGTCGTCGCCCGCATGGGGGGCGACGAGCTGGCGGTGCTCATGCCGGGCTGCGGCCACGGCGGCGCCACCCGCCGCGCGGAGCGCCTCGTCGCCGCCGTCCGCGAGAGCCCGGTGCGCCTGTCCGACGGCGTCCGCGTCGCCCTCTCCGTCAGCGTGGGCGTCGCGCACGTCCCCGAGCACGCCGTCGAGGCGCGCGAGCTGTACGCGGCCGCCGACGCCGCCCTGTACGTCGCCAAGCGCGCCGGGCGCGGCCGGGTCGGGCACCCGCCCGCCCCCGGCGGCACCACCGCCGGGGGAGCCCCCGCGCCCGCCGCGCGGCGCGTGCCCGCCTCCCGGGCCTGAGGGTCCCCCGGGACCCCGGGCGTCCCGAGGACTAGGTTGTGGCGGTCCCGGAGGGTCCGGGTGCTCCCGCCGGTCGGCGGTGGCCGAGGAGGCGGTGCGGCGTGGGCAGCGACGACACGCCGGGCAGGGCGCGGCGCAGCGCCCTGTTCGTGGACTTCGACAACATCTACGCGGGGCTGGCCGACACCGATCGCCGGGCCGCGGAGGCGTTCGCGACGGACCCGGACCGGTGGGTGCGGTGGCTCTCCAGGGGGGCCGACTCCAGCGGCCCCTTCGAGCGGCGGTTCCTCGTGCGGCTCTGCTACCTCAACCCCGTCGCCTACGGGCGATTCCGGCCGTTCTTCACCCGCAACGGGTTCCGCGTCGTGGACTGCCCGCCCCTGACGCAGCGGCAGAAGAACAGCGCCGACATCCACATGGTCCTCGACATCCTCGACGCCCTGGACCACCGCGGCGGGTACGACGAGTTCGTCGTCGCCTCCGCCGACGCCGACTTCACCCCCGTGATGATGCGCCTGCGCGCCCACGACCGGCGCACGGCGATCGTCACCGCCGGGCCCGCCGCGGCCGCCTACCGGTCCGTGTGCGACACCGTCATCTCCCCCGACGAGCTGGCCGCCGTGGTGCTCGCCCCCGGCGACGGCGACTCCCGCTCCACCACCCGCACCCCGGGACCGGCCGAACCCCGCCGCGGTGCGGGGGCTCCCGCCGAGCAGGCCGCGCCGCGCCGCGCTCCCGCCCCCGACGAGCGCATCCTGGAGGCCGTGCGCACCGCCGTGCGCACCGCACCCCGCCCCCTCGTCACCGCCGCGGCGGCGCAGGCCGCGCTCGGCGTGGACCCGACGCTGTCCGAGCGCGGCTGGGACGGTGCGGGCAAGTTCGCGGTGTTCCTCTCCACGTTCCTGCCGGACCTGCGCTACGTCCCGCACCCGCAGCCCGGCTACGTGTTCGACCCCAGCCGCCACACCGAGGCGGACGTGCCGGCCGGGGCGACGGAGCTGGCCCGCGGGGACCTCGCGCCGCTGCCCGCGCAGGTGTGCCTCGTCACGAACGCCCCGGCGCTGTCCAGCGCGCAGTACGCCGTGTTGTTCGAGGAGCTCGCCGCGGACGTCGCGGAGAACGGTTTCGACGCCGGGACGTTCAAGCGGGTCCGCGACCGCGCCCACCTGCGGGAGCAGCCGATCCGCCGCGCGGTGGTCTCGACCGTCGTGCAGGGCCTCGTCTACGCGGGGGACCGTCCCCGGGCGGGGATGAGCGCGCAGGACCTCGCCCGGGCGTGGCTGGCGAACCTGCAGGAGCTGTGCGCCAACGCGCAGATGCAGCTGGAGCCGCACGAGAAGCAGCAGCTGGAGGAATGGATCCTCGGCGGGCTGCGGTAGGGGTTCCTACTCCTCGCGGGGGCCGTCCAGCAGTTCCAGCGCCTCGCGCGCCCAGTCGGCCCGGGCCCGCGCGCCGTGCTGCCCCGCCAGGACGGTCACCAGGCGGAACCTGCCCGTGGTGGCGGCGTCGGGCTCGGCCTCGACCCGGCGGCGCAGCTCCTCGTAGCGGGCGCCGTCGCGCTCGGCGCCGGCGAGGGCCTCGGTGAGCCAGCCGCGCAGGGTGCCGGGGTCGACGTGGGCGCCGAAGAAGACGCGCAGCAGGAGGGGGTTGCGGGGGGCGGGCTGCTGGAACGGCTCGGCCAGCAGTTCGCGCAGCCGCCGTTCCCCCGCGGCGGTGATGCGGAACAGGTTCCCCGGGGTGGTGCCGCCGGGGACGTGCTCGACCATCCCCTCCGCCCGCAGTGCGGCGAGGGTGGGGTAGATCTGCCCGAAGCTCTCGTGCCAGAAGTGGCCGAGGGTCTCGGTGATCTCCGCGCGGAGCCGGTAGCCGGTCATCGGCTCGATCGACAGGGCGCCGAGCACCGCGAGCTGCGTCTGGGACCGTCGTGCCACACCCGAACGGTATCTGCTAGAGACAACCGCCGCTCCGGTGGGTATCTTCCAGATATGTCTGGTACCGCGAGCACCGATCCCCTCCCCGCAGGACCCGCCCTCCTCGCCGCCGCGCTCGCGGGCGGGGTGGCCGCCTTCCAGGTCGCCCTCGCCGCCGGTGCACCGTGGGGTGCCGCCGCCTGGGGTGGCGGGAACCCCGGGGTCCTGCCGCCCGGCCTGCGCGCCGCCAGCGCCGGCTCGGCCGCGGTCTACGTGCTCCTGGCCGCCGCGGCCGCCTCCCGGCGCTTCCCCCCGCGCGGGCGGCGCCGGGTCCTCGGGGTGGCGAGCGGCGTGATGGTGCTCGGGACGGCCCTGAACCTCGCCTCGCCGTCCGGGGTGGAGCGGGCGCTGTGGACGCCGGTCGCCGCCGGCCTCGCGGTCACGCTCTGGCTCGCGCGGGAGGCCGGCCCCCGGCGGGCGGGATGACCGCGCGACCGGCCGCCGCCGGGTTCCGGGCGGTCCTCCCCGCGACCGGTCCGCCCGCGCCAGGATGCAGCCCGTGACGACCCCCCTCGCGCTCGACCTCGTGGACCCGGCGCGGAGCGGGTCCGGACGCCCGCGCCCGCTCCGCACGACCCTGTGGCGCCCCGAGCCCCTCGGGCACCCCGGCCCGCTGCCCGTCGTGCTGCTCTCGCACGGCACCGGCGGCTCCGCCCGATCGCTGGCCTGGCTGGCGGAGGCGCTCACCGCGGAGGGGTGGGCCGTGCTCGCCGTCGACCACCACGGCAACAGCGACACCGGGGGGTACCTCGCCGAGGGCTTCGTCCGCACCTGGGAGCGGCCGCGGGACCTGAGCCGGGCGCTGGACCACGTCCTCGGCGCGGGGTTCGACGTGGATCCCTCACGGGTCGCCGCCTGCGGGTTCTCCCTCGGCGGCTACACCGCCGCCGCGCTGCTGGGGGTGCGGCTGTCCCGCCGGGCGTTCGAGGCGGTCGTGTCCGGGCGCGTCCCGGTGCCGCCGGTCCCGGAGTACCCCGGCCTGCTGGCGGAGGTGCGGGAGCGCTGGGGGCACGACCTGGACGGCCTGCTCGCCGGCTGTGACGACGACCTCGCCGACGACCGGGTGCGTGCCGCCGTCCTGATCTGCCCGAGCACGGGCCGCTTGCTGGACACCGGGAGCGCGGGTGCGGTCCGCAGGCCGGTGCTGGTGCTCTCCGGTGGCGCCGACGACATCGCGCCGGTGGAGAGCGACGCCGCCGTCTACGCCGCCGGGATCCCCGGGGCCCGGCACGTGTTGCTGGGGCCGGCCGTGGGGCACTACGACCTGCTCGACGCCGCCACCCCGGCCACGCGCACCCCCGTCCACCGGCGGGCCGCGCACCTGGTGGTGGAGTTCCTCTCGCCCGTCCGTTCCGCCGGTGCCTGACCGGCCCCCGCCTCAGGTGGTGCGGGGCCGCAGCACCGTGCCCAGCAGCGCGGTGCCGGGGCCCGGGCGCGCGCCGGGCCCGGGGGAGACGGAGACCTCGTCCGCGGACAGCGCCCCGCCGCACCCCGAGCAGCACACCACGGCCGTCGCCGTCGCCCCGCAGGCCTCGTGGTGGACCAGCACGGGAGGTTCCCCGCCGGAGAGCCAGCGGTCCCCCCAGGCGGTGAGGGCGAGGAGCACGGGCACCAGCTCGCGCCCCGCCCCGGTCAGGACGTAGCGCGAGCGGGGCGGGTTGTCCTGGTACTGCTCGCGGGCCACGACGCCCCCGGCGACCAGGGTGTCGAGCCGGTCGGTCAGCAGGTTGCGGGAGATCCCGAGGTCGGCCACGAGCTGCTCGAACCGGTCGAGGCCGAGGAACAGGTCCCGCAGGACCAGGGGGGTCCACCAGTCGCCCACGACCTCCAGGGACCGGGCCAGGGAACAGTGCATCTCCGCGAAGCTCTTCTGCCGCACTCCCCCAGGGTAGTACGTTGCAGCATTGAACTCAGTTGCCGCGCCGACCCAGGGGGAACCGTGCCCGAGCAGGACGACCGGTCCGACGTGATCGACCGCTGGTGCCGCGCGGGGGAGGCCGGTGACGTCGACGCCGCCGCGTCCTGCCTCGCGCCGGACGTCGAGTTCGTCTCCCCCCTCACCGCCCGCCTCCGCTTCACCGGCCGCGGGGAGGTGCGGGACCTGCTCGCCGCCGCGTTCGGCGCCCTCGAGGGCCTGCGCTTCCACACCCGCCTCGACGGTTCCTCCCCGGACGGGAGCACCCACGCCCTGTTCGCCCGAGCCCGCGTCGGCGGCCAGGACCTCGAGGAGGCCCAGCTCCTCCGGCTCGACGGGGCGGGCCTCGTCCGCGAGATCACCGTCTTCGGCAGGCCTCTGCCCGCCCTCACCGCCCTGATGTCCACGCTCGGGCCCCGCCTCGCGCGCGGTCAGGGCCGCCCCGGCCTCGCCGCCGTCCTCACCGCCGCAACCCTGCCCCTGCACACCGGCGTCCTCCTGGGCGACCGGCGCGTCGTGCCCCTCACCGCCCCGCGCTGACCCGCTCCCGGCCCGGACCCGCCGTGCGCCGGGTTCCCGTCCGGGGGAGGCGTCCCGCGCGCGGCGGTGGTAGGAACCGTGCATGGAGACCCGGCGCCTCGGCCGCCTCGGCCACGACAGTTCCGTCCTGATCTACGGCGCCGCGGCGCTCGGGGCGGTGGACCAGGACACCGCCGACCGCTCGATCTCCCAGGCCCTCGCCGGCGGGATCAACCACTTCGACGTCGCCGCGAGCTACGGCGACGCGGAACTGCGCCTCGGGCCGTGGATGCCGCGCATCCGCGAGCGGATCTTCCTGGCCAGCAAGACCGGCGAGCGCGACGCCGACGCCGCCTACGCGCAGATTAACGCCTCGCTGGAGCGGCTCCGCACCGACCGGCTGGACCTCCTGCAACTGCACTCCGTCGGCGACGCCGCCGACCTCGACGCCGTCACCCGGCCCGGCGGTGCCCTCGAGGGCGCGGTGCGCGCGCAGGAGGAGGGCCTCGTCGGTGCCGTCGGCATCACCGGGCACGGCCCCGTCGCCGCGCGCACCCACCTCCAGGCCCTGCGGCGCTTCCCGTTCGCCACGGTCCTCACCCCCCTGAACCCCGTGCTGTGGCGCGAGGCCACGTGGCGGGAGGACTGGGCTGCCCTCGTGGAGGAGGTCCGGCGCCAGGACGCCGGGCTCATGACCATCAAGACGGTGGCGCGGCGCAACTGGCCGGGCCTGGCCCCCGGCGACGACGCCTCCGGCCAGGAGTGGTCCACCTGGTACGAGCCGTTCACCGACGACGGGCGCATCCGTGCCGCGGCGTCCTGGGTGCTCGCCCACGAGGAGGTCACCGGGCTCGCCACCGCCGGGGACGTGCGGCTGCTCGGCCCGCTGCTGCGCGCCGAGGCCGACCGCGTGGACCCCGCGCAGGCGGAGGAGCTCCTCGCGCAGGACCCCGCCTACGCCTCGCCGTTCGTCACGATGCCCTGGTGACCCCGCCGCCCCGCCGCTCCCGCCGCCGGGTCCGGTCCAGGGCCAGGTTCAGGGGGCGACCCGCCCGTACTCCGTGAAGGCCGCGTGGGTGAGCGGCATCAGCCGGGCCCAGTGCGCCTCCATCGCCTCCGCCACCACCTCGATCTCCCGCTGCGGGTACGACGGGAACGAGGAGTTCGGGTGGGTGGTCCGCAGGGACAGGAAGTTCATCAGGGCCCGCGCGTTGAGCGTGACGTACATCGAGGAGTACAGGTTCAGGGGCAGGACGATGCGCGCGACCTCCCGCGCCACCCCCGCCTCCAGCATCTCCCGGTACGCCGCGTAGGCCTGCACGGACTGCCGGTGCACCGCGCGGTGCACGACCTCCCGCTGCGCAGGGTCGCCCTCGACGAACGTGTAGTGGCCGGGCTTGCCGACCTGCACGAGCCTGCGGTCGTCCGCGGGCACGTAGAACACCGGCTGCAGCTCGCGGTAGCGGCCGGACTCCTCGTTGTAGGAGGCCATCCGGTGGCGCTGGAACTCGCGGAAGACGAACAGCGGCGCGCGCACGTGGAACGTCAGGGAGTTGTGCTCGAACGGCGTGCCGTGCCGCGAGCGCATGAGGTAGCGGATGAGCCCCGCGGACCCCGTGGCGTCCGCGTCGACGGCGGCCAGGCTGGCCTCCCCCTGGGTGGACACCCGCGCGGCGAACACGACGTCGGCGTCGCGCGCGGCGCCCCGGACGAGGTCGACGTCCACGTCGCTGCGGAAGGCGATCGCCGCGTCGGGCACGGGCGCGGGGTCGCCCGCGGTGACGTCCCGGGGCTCGGTGTCCTCGGAGGCGCCGGGCGGCACCGCACCGGCCACGGGGTCGCTCGTCGTCATGGCGCAGGCTCCTCGGGAGGGGACGGGGCGGGGACGGGGCGCCGGTGGCGCCGGCCGTCCGGACGGGTCGCGACCACCGTAGCCGCCCGGCACGACGGTCCCTGGCGCCGTGTCCGACCCGCGCGCCAGGATCGCCGTGTGATGACGGACGCGGAACTGCGCGAGCTCGCCCTCGGCCTGCCCGGAGCCGAGGAGGTCGAGACGTGGGACCACCCCACGTTCCGGGTGCGCGGGAAGATCTTCGCGATCAGCGGGCGGGACGGGACCAGCGTGAAGGCCTCCCGGGAGGACCAGGCCGCGCTCGTGGCGCAGGACCCGGCGACGTTCGCCCCCGCCCCGCACGTCGGCCGGTACGGCTGGGTGCTCGTCCGGCTCGACCGCGTGGATCCGGAGGAGATGCGCGAGCTGGTCGTCGACGCCTGGCGCAGGACCGCCCCCCGCGTCGCGGTCAGCGCGTACGACGCGCAGACCCCCGCCCGCTGACACCGGCACCGCCCGCCGGCACCGCCGCGGCGGGTGGCTGCGCGCGGGTGGAGACCCCCGCCCGTGCTGCCACCACCAGGCACACCAGCGCCGCCGCCGGCACCTCCCACGCCGCCGCCTCCAGCGCCCCCGGCGCGAGGGCGCCGCGCTCCACCGGACGGAGCACCGCCGTCCCCGTGCCGCGGGCCCCACCCGGGTGCGTGAGCCACGCCGTTCGTCGGATGGGCGCCCGCCCCCGCGCCGATAGCGTCGTGTCGTGCCGTGCTGGGCCGCGCCGTGCCGGGCGGAGCGGGGCGGGGACCGACGAAGGTGGACGGAGCGGGCATGGACGAGGCCACGACCACGACCCCGGGGGCCGGGCGCGCACCCGCCCTGAGCCTGCGGGGCCTCACGAAGCGGTTCGGCGCGAAGGTCGCCGTCGACTCCCTCGACCTCGACGTCCCCAGCGGCTCCTTCTACGGGGTCGTCGGGCCCAACGGCGCGGGCAAGACCACCACCCTGTCCATGGCGACGGGGCTGCTGCGCCCCGACGCCGGCCGCGCGGTCGTGCTGGGCGCCGACCTGTGGGCCGACCCCGTCGAGGGCAAGCGGCGCCTCGGCGTGCTGCCCGACGGGGTGCGGTTGTTCGACCGGCTCACCGGGGCCGAGCTGGTCCGCTACGCCGGTCTGCTGCGCGGCATGGACCGCGCCGTCGTCGACGGGCGCGCCGCCGAGCTGCTGGACGCCCTCGGGCTGCGCGAGGCCGGAGCCACCCTCGTGGCCGACTACTCCGCCGGCATGACGAAGAAGGTCGCCCTCGCGTGCGCCCTCGTCCACGCCCCCCGGCTGCTCGTCCTCGACGAGCCGTTCGAGGCCGTCGACCCCGTCAGCGGCGGGACGATCCGGGAGATCCTCACCGGGTTCGTCGCGGGCGGCGGCACGGTCGTGCTGTCCAGCCACGTCATGGAGCTCGTGGAGCGGCTCTGCGACCACGTCGCCGTCGTCAGCGCGGGCCGGGTCCTGGCCGCCGGCCCGCTCCGGGACGTGCGGGGCGACGGCACGCTGGAGCAGCGCTTCGTCGACCTCGTCGGTGGCCGGTCCGACCTGGCAGGGAGCCTCGCGTGGTTGCGCACCTCGTCCGCCTCAAGCTGACCCTCCTGCGCAACGGCTTGCGCCGCAGCCCGTGGCAGGTCGTCGCCCTCGTGCTCGCGGGCCTGTCCGGGCTGTGGCTCGTCGGGCTCGCCGGGGCAGGGCTCGTCGCGCTGCGCTGGGTCCCCGTGGACGTGGCCGCGGCCGTCGTGACCCTCGCCGGCAGCCTGCTCGTGCTGGGCTGGGCCGTGGTGCCGCTGCTGGCGTTCGGTGTCGACGAGACCCTGGACCCGGCGCGGTTCGCGACGTTCAGCATCCGCCGCGCCCCCTTCATGACGGGCCTGCTCCTCGCCGGTGTGGTCGGCGTCCCCGGCATCGTCACCCTGGTGCTCGGCCTGCTCACCGCGGTCACCTGGTCACGCTCCGGGCCCGCCGCCGCCCTGGCCGTGGTGTGCGCCGTGCTGGCCACCCTGACCGCCGTGGCGGCCTCCCGGGCGACCACGACGGCCGCCGCGGCGCTGCTGAGCACCCGCCGTGCCCGCGACGCCGTCGTGCTGGTCGTCGGCCTGCTCCTCGTCGGCCTGGGGCCCGCCCTCAACCTCCTCGGCGCGCGGGCCGTGCAGTACGTGGAGGTGTTCCGCACGGCGGCCGGCGTGGCGGGCTGGACGCCCCTGGGCTTCGCGTGGGCGGCGCCCGCCGACGCCGCCGCGGGGCGCTGGGGGAGCGCCCTGCTGCGCACCGCGCTGGCCGCCGCGACCCTGGCGCTGGTCCTCCTCGCGTGGTCGGCGGCGCTCACCCGTGCCGAGGGCAGGCCCGCCGTCGGCGGCCGCCGCGCCGGTGACGTGCGGGCCGGCAGCGGTGACCGGCTGCTGGCGCGGCTGCCCGCCACCCCGGCGGTCGCGGTCGCCGCCCGCTGCCTCGCCTACTGGCGCCGCGACCCCCGCTACCTCATGGCGGGCGCCTCGGTGCTCGTCCTCCCCCTGCTGCTGGTGGTGCTGCCCCTCGGCACCGGGATCCCCGTCGGGCCGGTCGTGACCTGGGCGGGGCCGGTGACCGCCTTCGCCCTCGGCTGGGCCCTGCACGACGACGTCGCCTACGACCACTCCGCGTTCTGGCTGCACCTGTCGGCGGGCCTGTCCGGGCGGGACGACCGGCTCGGGCGCGTGCTCGGCGCCGCCCTGTGGCAGGTGCCGCTCGTCCTCGTCGTCACCCTGGCGGGCACCGCCGTGGGGGGCCGCTGGGACCTGCTGCCCGCCCTGCTGGGGCTCGCCGGTGCCGTCTACTGCGCGGGCCTGGCCGTCTCCAGCGTCTCCAGCGCCCTCGCGCCGTACCCGGTGTCCGCCCCGGGTGCCAGCCCCTTCGCGACCCCGCGCGGGGCGGCGGTGGCCACCCTCGTCGCGCAGAGCATCACGACGGCCCTGGTGACGCTGCTCGCCCTGCCCTCGGCGGTGCTCGCCGTGCTGGCCGTGACCACGGGGGCGTGGCTGGGCTGGCTGGGCCTGCTCGCCGCGCTGGTCCTCAGCCCGGTCTGGCTGCGGCTCGGCGTGCGCCGCGGCGGCGCCCTCGTGGACCGCCGAGGCCCCGAGCTGCTCGCCGCCGTCAGCCGCTCCTGACCAGCCGCTCCTGATCAGCCGCTCCTGATCAGCCGCTCCTGATCAGCCGCTCCTGAGCAGCCGCTCCTGACCAGGCGGGCGGGCGGGGCGGGTGGGCGGCGTGGGCGGGCCGGAGGGGCACTGACAGCATGCGGGCGTGCCCGCCGGCAGCGCGCCCCTGGAGGACCTCTGGCCCCTGGCCGTCGCCCTGCTGCTCCTGACGGCCCTCACCCTGGTCGTCGGCCGGGCCGGCGGGCTGCGCCAGGAGCGGGACGTGGCCGTGGCCGTCGTGCGGGCCACGGTGCAGGTGCTGGCCGTGGGCCTGGTGATCGGCGTCGTGCTCGCCACGCCCGCGCTGGCGCCGGCGTACCTCCTGCTGGCGCTCGGCGTCGCCTCCGGCACCGCCGCGCGGCGCCTCGACGGCCTGCGGCGGACGTGGCCGCTCACCGCGACCGCGATCGGAGCCGGTGCCGCGGCGGCCGCCGTGCCGGTGCTCGCCGTGGGGGCCCTGGGGTGGAACGCCCGGGACGTCGTGCCGTTCGTCGCCCAGCTCGTCGGGGGCGCCATGACGGCCACCACCCTCGCGGGCCGCCGGCTGCTCGACGACGCCCGCCAGCAGTGGGACGTCGTGGAGGGCTGGTACGCCCTCGGCGCCACCGCCCGGCAGGCCACCGCGGACCTCGCCCGCACCGCTGCGGCGCGCTCCGTGGTGCCGGCCCTGGACCAGACCCGCAGCGTGGGCCTCGTCGTGCTCCCCGGCGCGTTCGTCGGGCTGCTCCTCGGCGGGGCGCACCCGCTGGAGGCCGCCCGCGTGCAGCTCCTCGTCCTCGTGGGGCTGCTGGCCGCCGAGACCGTGGCGGCGGTCCTCGTCACACGGCTGCTGGCCCGTCACCTGACCGTGCGCCCCGCGGAGCGGGACTGACGGACGGGAGCGCGGGCCGGGCCGCTGCAGGGGGCCGGGACGGCGAGAGGCCCCCGTCCGGTCGGACGGGGGCCTCTGCCAGGTGTGTCAGCTCGTCAGAGCGCGTTCACCTTGTCGGCCTGCGGGCCCTTCTGGCCCTGCGTGACCTCGAACTCCACGCGCTGGTTCTCCTCCAGCGAACGGTAGCCGTTGCCCTGGATGGCGGAGTAGTGGACGAAGACGTCGGGGCCCCCACCGTCCTGCTCGATGAAACCGAAGCCCTTCTCGGCGTTGAACCACTTGACGGTGCCCTGAGCCATGCTGATCTCCATCTGTCTTGCCGGTTGTATCAGAGCCGCCTTCTGCGGCTCCGGGCTGAGTGGGTACGCCACCCTGCTCCCGGCCGTACCGAGTGCAGATGACGCCCGCAACACACTCCGCGGGCGTACGAAACGATCGAGGAGCTGCGCTAGCTGCAGCCAATTGGACGCTAGCACAGCGATCCGGGCTGCGCGAGGTGTCGGAAGGGCTGCTTTTCGTCACCGGATCACCTGTTCAGCTGATCTCCACCTCAGGCGTCCACGAGCACCGGGAAGAGCGAGCGCGGGTCCTGCAGCGCCGCCGGGGGCACCACCTGGGAGCGCTCGGCCCGCCCCAGCCAGCGCACCGCCCGCCGGTGCGGCGGCCACCCCGCCCGCGGGTCCACGAAGGAGTAGTCGCCCACCACCTCGCCCAGCAGCAGCGCCTGCTCGCCCTCGATCGGCACCGCCACCTCGTCGCCCGGCGCCAGCTCCTGCACGAACGTCGCGAGCTGGCGCAGCTCCTTGCCCGGCCGGCGCTTCGGCTCCCGCTCCCGCAGCAGCGCCCGCAGGCCCTCCGCGTCCAGGCCCGAGGCGTCGCTGTCCACACCCGAGCCGTCGCCCAGCCCCACCACGCCCTCCACCAGGAACGTCGCCAGGACCGCCAGCTGGTCCGGTCGCACCACCCACACCGCCCGGCCCGTGCGCTCGCGGGCGGGCGGCTCGGGGCCGGGTTCGGGCCAGAAGTAGTCGAGGTCGTCGGCCTCCTCGTCGCCGAAGACGGGCCGGTACAGCTCCGGGGCCTTCTGGATCAGCTTGGAGCGGTGGCTGGCGTGGACCCGCTCGTCCCCCAGCCACACCGGCATCAGGCCCTCGTCGGCCAGCTCCCGCTGCGGGCGGCCCACGACCTCCGGGGCGAACTCCGCGATGAGCCGCTCCGTGGAGTCGGCGTGCCCGAACCTGGACCACGCCTCGACGCACGCCAGGCCGTAGGCCACCAGCGCGGGCGTGCAGCCCCGCCACATCCGCACCGCCGGGTGGTTGGCCCAGCCGTAGTCCGGCAGCTCCAGCGCCCGCAGCACCTGGAGGGTCTCCACCCGCTGCTTGCCCAGGCGCGGCTTGTCCAGCACCGCGGCGCTGCGGGCGAAGTCGGGGTAGGGGAGGAACGTCTGCACCCCGCCACCCTGCCGCGCCCCGCGCCCGGCCGCTCGGCGGACCTGGCGGGCCCCGGGTGCGCCCCGGGCGTGCCCTTCTCCGGGTTCGGGTGGGCTCAGGAGGGCCCGGCTGCGCCCATACCCGGAGAAGGGCGGGCTGGACGTGGCCCGGGAGCGCCCGAACCCGGAGGAGGGCGGGGACAGGTGGGGCGGGTCAGGCCGGCCGGCCCGCGGGCAGCACGACGGTGCGCGGCACGCTCCGGCGTTGCGCCCGGCCCACCACGCGGCACACCACGTAGATCAGGAACGACACGGTCGTCACGTACGGGCTGATCGGCACCGAGGAGCCCAGCGACAGCAGCGTCCCGCCCAGCATCGCCGTCAGCGCGAACAGCACGCTCAGCACCGGCACCACCACCGGGGAGGCGCTCACCCGCACCGCCGCCGCCGCCGGCGTCACCAGCAGCGCCAGCACCAGCAGCGCCCCCACGACCTGCACGGACATCGCCACCGCCAGGCCCAGCACCACCATGAACGCCGGGGCCAGCGCCCGCACCGGCACGCCCCGGGCGGCGGCCACCTCCGGGTCCAGGCTCGCGAACAGCAGGGGCCGCCACGCCAGCGCCAGCGCCAGCACCACGACGGCGCTGATCCCGCCCAGCCAGTACAGCTGCGGCTCGGCCACGGCGACGACCTGCCCCGTCAGCAGCCCGAACTTGTTCGCCGCCCGCCCCGGGTACAGCGCCAGGAACAGCACGCCCAGGCCCAGCCCGAACGGCATGAGCACCCCGATCGCGGAGTTGCGGTCGCGGGCGCGCACGCCCAGCACCCCCAGCAGGACCGCCGCGACGATCGAGCCGACCACCGAGCCGAGCACCACGTCCGCGCCGACGAGCAGCGCGAACGCCGCCCCCGCGAACGACAGCTCGCTGATGCCGTGCACCGCGAACGGCAGGTCCCGCGCGAGGACCATCACGCCCACGAGCCCGCCGACGAGGCCGAGCAGCGCCCCGGCGACCAGGGAGTTCTGCACCAGCTCCAGCAGGGCCCCGTAGTCGGAGAAGTCGAACAGCGCGCCCCACACGCCCGCCGCGCTCACCGGCCGCCCCAGCCGTCGCCCGGCAGCTCGCCTGCGGCCGGCGGCAGCCCGCAGTGCGGGTGCTCCGACGGCGCGGCGCCGCCCACGACGAGGAGCCGGCCGCCCGAGCGCACCACCTCCACGGGGGAGCCGTACAGGTCCGAGAGCACCTCGCTCGTCATGACCTCCGACGGCGTGCCCACCCGGAACCGCCCCCGGGCCAGGTACAGGACCCGGTCGACGTAGGGGAGCACCGGGTTGATGTCGTGGGTCACGAACAGCACGGCGGCGCCGGTCCGGCGGCGGCTGCGGTCGATGAGGGCGCTCACGGCCTGCTGGTGGTGCAGGTCCAGGGACAGCAGCGGCTCGTCGCACAGCAGCACCGCGGGGTCGGCGAGCAGCGCCTGGGCGATGCGCAGGCGCTGCTGCTCCCCGCCGGAGAGCAGGCCCACGGGCGTGCGGGCGTAGGCGGTCGCACCCACCGCCTCCAGGGCGGCGTCGACCCGGCGCGCGGCGGAGCGGCTGGGCAGCCACGGACCCCAGCGGTGCCCGTCGATGCCGAGGCGCACGAAGTCCCGTGCGCGCAACGGGGTCGTCGGGTCCAGGCCCTTCTGCTGCGGCACGTACCCGATGCCCGGGCCGCCGCGGCGCACCGGCCGCCCGGCGATCGTGGCCGTGCCCGCGGCGAGGGGCTGCTGGCCGAGCAGCACCCGCAGCAGGCTCGTCTTGCCGGACCCGTTGGAGCCGAGCACCGCCACGAACTCCCCGGGGGCGACGTCGAGGTCGAGGTCGTCCCACACCACCCGCTCGCCGTAGCGCAGCGTGGCCCCGTGCAGGCTGAGGGCGCCGCCGTGGCCGGTGGCCACCGCGGGGCGGTGCGGCGCGCTCGTGGCGCTCACGGGGCCGGCGCTCACGGGGCGAGGGCCTTGCCGAGGGCGTCGAGGGTCTCGCCCATCCACGTCGTGTAGTCCCTGCCCTCCGGGAGCGTCTCGGTGACGGGCACGACCGGCACCCCCGCCGCGCGTGCCGCCTCCTGCACCTGCTCGGTCTGCGCGCCGGAGGTCTGCTCGTTGTACACGAGCGCCTGGACCTGCCGGTCGCGGACGAGCACGAGGGTCTCCTGCAGGACGGCGGGGGCGACGTCGTTGCCCTCCTCCATCGCCTCGCCGAACTCCGCCGGGGTGCGGTCCTCCAGGCCGAGGGCGGCGAGCATGTGCACGGGCAGCGGCTCGGTCACGGCGACGGCCCTGCCCTGGACCCGCCCGCGCAGCTCCTCCTGCCGCTGCTCCAGCTCCTCGAGGCGCTCGGTCAGCTCCCGGCCGTTGGCCTCGAACGTGGCGGCGTCGGCGGGGGAGGCCTTCGAGAGGGCCTCGACGAGCTCCTCGGCGACGTGGTGGACGGTGTCGAGGTGGTACCAGACGTGCTCGTTGACCCCGCCGTGCCCGTGGCCGTGCTCGTCCTCGGCGTGGCCGGGCTCCTCGGCGTGGCCGGGCTCCTCGTGGCCGGGCTCCTCGTGGCCGGGCTCCTCGTGGCCGGGCTCCTCGTGGCCGGGCTCCTCGTGGCCGGGCTCCTCGTGGCCGGGCTCCTCGGCGGCGGGGGCCTCGCCGGCGTGCTCGCCGCCGTCGAACAGCTCGACCGCGGTGATGACCGCCTTGCCCTCGGTGCCGACCGACTCGAGCATCGTGTCGACGAACGGGTCGTACCCGCCGCCGTTCTGGACCACGACGGCGGCGCGCTTGAGGGCCAGCTGGTCGCGGGTGGTGGCCTCGTAGGAGTGCGGGTCCTGGGCCGGGTCGCTGATGATCGAGACGACCTCGGCGGCGTCCCCGGCGATGGTCTGCGCGATGTCGCCGTACACGTTCGTGGACGCCACGACGGAGAGGCGCTCCGCCGGCGCGGAGGAGCCGCCCGCCGCCGTCCCCGGGGTCGACCCGGACCCGCCGCAGGCGCCCAGCAGGAGGGTTCCGCCGAGGGCGAGCGCGACGGCGGCCGTGCGGCGCGTGCGGGGGGGACGGGGTGCCGCGGTCATGGGACCAACCTCACAAGATCGGAAATCATTACCATCAGCATAGTTCGTGGCACCCCGTGCCGGACCCCCCTTCTCACTCCTCCGCCCGCCCACCGGTGCGCCCCTCGGCCGGCGGCTGCGCACCCGCCGCCGCTGCCGCGCGCAGCACCGCGCGCCGCAGGACCGCCGGGGACAGCCGGGCGTTCTCCCCGGCGGCCGTGCGCACCCGGCCGCCCGCCGTGAGCGCCGGGAAGAGGGCACCGGAGCCGTGGCCGCCGGCCGCGAGGTGCGCCCGCCAGGCCTGCACGGCGGCCACCGCCGGCTGCCCGGCCGGTTCCGCGGCCGCGACCCGCAGCTCCTCCGCCGGCCCGGTCTCCCGCCGGAGCCGCACCCGCAGCCCGGCGTCCTCCACGGTGACGTCCACCACGTCCAGCGCGGCGAGCTCCGCACGGGTCAGGCCGGTGCGGCGCGCCAGCTCGAACGCCGCCGCGTCGCGCAGGTCCGCGGGTGCGGCCCCGGGCGCCGTCCCCGCCCCGGCCACCGGTGCGGGCGCCGCCTCATGGGCCGCGGCCACCGCCTCGCGGGCCGCGGCCACCGCCCCGGGCGCCGCCTCGTGGACCGCGGCCACCGCCTCGGGCGCGGCCTCGACCGCCGTGTGCCGCACCACCGGGTCGTGCCGCTCCAGCGGCTCCACCGCGGCGGGGGCCGCCTCCACGGGCAGCTCCCGCGCGGCCGGGCGCCCCGCGGGGAGCTGGTAGCGGATCAGCCGGGCCGAGTTCAGCGCCACGAACACCGACGAGGCGTTGTGCGCGATCGCCGCCAGCACCGGCGACAGCGAGCCGGCCGCGCCGAGGGCCAGGCCCACGCCGTTCACCGCGATGGAGGCGCCGTAGTTCTGCCGGACCAGCCGCAGCGTGCGGGCCCCGAGGTCGCGCAGGTGCAGCACCCGGCGCAGGTCGTCGCCCACCAGCGCCACGTCCGCCGTCTCCACCGCCACGTCCGTGCCGGACAGGCCCATCGCGATGCCCAGGTCGGCCAGCGCCAGGGCCGGGGCGTCGTTCGTGCCGTCGCCGACGACCGCGACGACGTACCCCTGCTCCTTCAGCTCCCGCACGACGTCCTGCTTGTCCTCCGGCATGACCTGCGCGCGCCACTCGTCGATCCCCAGCTCCGCCGCGACGGCGCGCGCGGTGTCGGGGTGGTCGCCGGTCAGCATCACGATGCGCCGGACGCCGGTGCGGCGCAGCGTGTCCAGGACCTCGCGGGACTCCGGGCGGACCTCGTCGCGCAGGCTCACCAGGCCGGTGAGCACCCCGTCGACCGCGAGCAGCAGGGGGGTCTCCGCCGCCGACTGCAGGCGGGACACCCAGCCGCGGGCCTGCTCGTCCACCTCCACGCCCTCGCGGTCCATCAGGCCGGGGCTGCCCAGCAGCAGGACCCGCCCGCTGGCCAGGACGCGCATGCCCAGGCCGAGCAGGACCTCGCACTCCTCGTGGGTGGGGATGAGGATGTGGCGCTCCTCCGTGGAGCGGATGACGGCCTGCGCCAGGGGGTGGCGGGAGTGCACCTCGGAGTTCGCGGCCTCCGCGAGGACCTGCTCCGGGGTCCAGTCGTCGCGGAACGACACGACGTTCGTGACGACCGGGCGCCCGACGGTGAGGGTTCCCGTCTTGTCGAACACGAACGCGTCGACGCGGCCGGCGGCCTCCAGGTGGGAGCCGCCCTTCATGAGGATGCCGCGGCGGGCGCCGTTGCCGATGGCCGCGCTGATGGCGGTCGGCGTCGCCAGGCCCACCGCGCACGGGCAGGCGATGAGCAGCATCGTCATCGCGCGGCGCACGTCCCGAGTGAGGACCCAGGTGAGGAACGCCAGCGTGAAGGAGGCGGGGACGAAGCGGCGGCTGAACGCGTCGCCCACGGTCTGCACGGGGGCGCGGTCGGCCTGGGCGTGCTCGACGCGGGAGATGATCCGGCCCACGGCGGTGTCGGAGCCGGTGGCGGTGGCGCGCACCACGAGGCGGCCGCGCAGGTTCACGCTGCCGGCCAGCACCGGGTCCCCGGCGCGGCGCTGCACGGGGATGTTCTCGCCGGTCAGGGCGGCCTGGTCCACGACGGCCTCGCCCTCGACGACCTCCCCGTCGACGGGGACGGTGGAGTGGTCGTGGACGACGACGAGGTCGCCGACGGCGAGGGCGGACAGGTCCACCTTCTCCTCCACGACGGTGCCGTCGCGCCCGGTGCGCTGCACCCACGCCTCCGTCTCGCTGCCGGACAGCAGCTCGGAGATGGCCCGGCGCGTGCGGCGCAGGGTGAGGTCCTGGAGGTACTCGCCGATGTTGAGCAGCCACAGCACGGTGAGGGCGACGACGTTCTCGCGCAGCAGGAGGCTGGCGACGGTGGCGGCGCTGACGAGGGCGTCGGTGCCCGCCGAGCGCCGCCCCACGAGGGCGCCGAACGCACCCTTGAGGAACGGGTAGCCGGAGAAGACGGTCACACCGGTCGCGACCAGCCGGGACGTGGGGCCCAGCAGGGGCGGGCGGCCGAAGGCGTAGCGGCGCACGCCGAGCAGCAGCAGCGCGAGGCCGCCGACTCCGATGCGGGCCACCTCGCCGTTGTGGACGTCGGCGGAGCGCGGCGGGCGCGGCGCCTCCGCGTCGGCGGCCAGGTCCGTGGCGGCCACGGCGGCCTCCAGCGCGGCGGCGAGGCGCGCGGCGTCGGTGAGGTCCGGGTCGAAGTGGACGACGACGTTGCCGGTCACCGGGTGCGCCCGCACGGCCCGCACCCCGGGTGCGGCGTCGAGCGCGGCCTCGGCCGCGACGGCACGGGCGGCGGAGCGCCGCAGCCACGGCACCTCGAAGCGGGCCCTGCCCCCGGCGTGTGCG
Source organism: Kineococcus anabasis (assembly GCF_054590795.1). Taxonomy (NCBI): domain Bacteria; kingdom Bacillati; phylum Actinomycetota; class Actinomycetes; order Kineosporiales; family Kineosporiaceae; genus Kineococcus; species Kineococcus anabasis. The sequence continues at coordinate 447,306 of NZ_BAAIHU010000007.1, read as the reverse complement.
ACGGTCCGGACGGTGTGCGCCGGCTCCTCGTGCGGGGCGGGTGCGGGGGTGGGCTCGGGCACGGGTGCTCCTGGCGGGCACGGCCCGGCCGCCGCCCGCTCGGGCGGGGGCGGCGGGGCCTGCGTGGACGGTGGGGTGGGCGTCCGGCCGCCGGTCGGGGTGGGCGTGGCCGGGGCCGTCGGTGCGGGTGGGCGGCCGGGGGCCGTCGGTGCGGGTGGGCGGCCGGGAGCCGTCAGTGCTGGTGGTCGTGCCCGCCGGCGGCGGGGGTGCGGACCGGGACCTGCTCGCCCAGCTCGTCGTAGGCCTGGGCCACGACGTCACCGGCGGCGAGGCGGGTGCGCTCCACGCCGGTCTCGGCCACGCGCGCGGCGCGGATGCCGACCTTGGTGGCGCCCACGGCGACGCGGCGCAGCGCGGCGGGCCCACGCCCGTCCCCGAGGGCCTTGACGAGCCCGGCGGAGACCGCGGCCGTGGCGAGGAGATGGCCGAGGGGAGCGACGACGGGGACCACGGGAACCTCCAGGGTGGTGCGGAGCGGTGCTGTGCACCACCAGGGTCGCACCCCGGTGGGGCCGGTGTGGCGCGGTCGCGCGGGCCGCCGACCGGCCGGACGGGTGGCCTGCACCACACGTGGGACCGTGCGTGACGGCCGGCCGACGGGGCGCCACGGGAGCCGTCCCCGCGCGGTGTGCGGGCCCCTCAGCCCGCGGTGGGCGCCGGGCCGGGGGCGGTGCCGCCCGCGGCGGGCTCCTCCAGCTCCAGGGTCCGCACCGACGCCGCGATGAGCAGCGGCAGCGCCAGCATGGCCCCCACCGCGGGCACGGTCGTGCCGGAGTCGTTGACGGCGAACCCGATGGCGAACAGCACCAGCAGCGCGGTGCAGCCGGGCCGCAGCGCCGGGTGCCGGTCGTAGGCGCGCTGCAGCGCGCGCACGCCGAGCGCGGAGGGGCGCATCAGCACGAACGCCACGAACGCCGCCGCGAACGGCAGCACCAGCGTCAGCGTCGAGCCGACGAGGATGGAGAGGTTCTGCAGGGCCTTGCGCTGCACGACCTGCCAGGCCCCGCCGTCGAGGACGGTCTGCACGAAGCGGCCCAGGTGGGTGCGGTCCTCGGCGGGCCCCAGCCAGTCCACGACGGAGATCAGGGTCAGGACGAGCACGGTGCCCGCGCCGATCGCCACCGCCCGCGCCCAGGACACCCGCACCCCCGCCACGAGCAGCGCGAGCAGCGCGAAGGCGGGCAGGATCGCGGGCGGCCCGCCGAAGTCGCTGCCCACGACCCCGTCGACGTAGGTCGCGACGACGCCGAGCACGGCGACGGCGAGCACGGCCGCCCGGCGCCGCCCGTCCCGCAGCAGCCGGTCGGCCAGGGCCGTGGTGAGCAGCAGGGAGCCGGTGGCGAACAGGGCGAACTGGGTGTTGCCGAGGCCGTAGAAGCGGCCCGCGACGACGGGCTGCAGGCCGATGAGGCTGGAGGTGCTGAGCCGCGTGCCCGTCGCCACGTCCACCGCGAGCAGGACCGCGGTGGCGGCGCCGACGACGGCCACCGGCCCGAGGGGGTCCCGGCGCCAGGGCCCGGCCAGCGCCAGCGCCGAGAGCCCGGTGACGAACAGGGCCACGGCTGCCGACACCGCCACCAGGTGGGCCGCGGTGCCGTCGCCGGCGCGCCACCACGGCAGGAGGTTGGCGAGGAACGTCGCGGCGGGCACGGTGCCGCACACCACGGCGACCCGCCGCATCCACGCCAGCACCCGCCGGCGCCCGAGCCGGCCCCCCCAGCGGCGGCGCACCACGAGGGTCGCGGCGGCGTACAACACGATCTGCGCGGTGACCAGGGCGGTGAAGAACGGCGGCACCAGGGGCTGGACGGCCTGCGCCGCGAGGTCGAGGTCGAGGACCTTGCGCAGGCGCCCGGCGGAGCTCTGCGGTGAGCCCGGCTGCGGGTTCACGGGGGAGCCCACGAGGGTGCGGGTCAGCTCCGGCGCGGCCTGCGCCCAGTCCGGCCCCAGGGTGAGGGCGAGCAGGGTGGGCGTCAGGTCGGTGGTCTGGACGATGCCGTCCTGGCGGGTGGAGCGGCTGCCCAGCAGCGCCTCGGCGTAGCCGCCCTGCGGTGCCGGCCCGGTGGCGGCGGCGAACTGCAGGTGGGCGGTGCGGCCGGCGTCGGCGAGGGAGACGGTGAGCACCGTGGCGCCGGGGGCCTGCTCGCGGACGGCGTCGAGCACCGCGCCCACCCGGGCGTCGACGGCGGCGACCTGCTCGGCGAGGGACGCGGCCGGGGGCTCCTCGTCCCGGGGCAGGTCGGCGGGGTCGCGCACCACGCCGGCGTCGACGACGAGCAGGCGGGTGCCAGCGGCCAGCTCGGCGCGCACGGCCCCGGCGAGCGCGTCGGGGGTGGTGGCGGCGGGGCCGGGACCGGTGACGTCGGGGGTGAGGCCGGTGGGGTCGGCCAGCGCGAGGGCCGCCCCGGGGCCGAGGGCGGCCGCGGCGACCTCCCCGCGCTGCAGGACCTGGCCGAGCAGGCCCGGCTGCGCGCTGAAGGTGCCGGCCGCGGCGATCCGCCGGTACTCCGGCACGTCGGGCTGGTACCCGTTCACGGCGGGGACGACGTCGGCGCAGGGGGCGGTGCGGTGCCCGGCGGAGTCGCCGGCGAAGCCGGTGGCGCGGCGCCCGGCGGACAGGCCCAGCCAGCCGTCGACGGGGCAGGCGGCGGTGAAGACGCTGCGGACGGCGACCGTGCCGATGGCGCCGCCGGGCACGAGGCCGTGCAGGGCGGGGGTGCGGCGGGCGTCGACGTCGGCCCAGCGCACGCCCGCGAAGCCGACGAGGACGACGGGCCGGTCCGCGGGCGCGGCGGCGGCGGGCGGCAGGGCGCCGGGCAGCAGGGCGGTGGGCAGGAGCACGGCGAGGAGGGCCAGCGCGGCCGTCAGCAGGCGGGCGAGCGGCGCGGGCGGTCGCGAGGGCACGCAGTCAGGCTAGGTGGCGCCCCGCGCGGCGCCGGGCCGCGGAGCGGCGGTGGCGGGGTGGGTGCTGTCGAGGTCTCGAGGAGAATCCCGCGGTGACCAGGACACGAGGGACCGGGACGGGCGCCGCCGCGGCGGGTGCCACCGCGGCGCGCGGGCGCTGGCTGTGGGCGGGGCTGCTGCTGTTCCTCCTGGCGGCCGCGCCGGTGGTGCACCACTACCTCGTCGCCTACCCCGAGGACCAGTGGCAGGTGGACCTGGAGGTGTACCGGGAGGCGGGCCGCAGCCTCCTGACGGGCCGGCCGGTGTACGCCTACGAGACGGAGGTGCCGCAGCTGCTGCCCTTCACGTACCCGACGTTCTCGGCGGTGCTGGCGGTGCCGCTGGCGCTGGTGCCGTTCGGGGTGCTCGGGTGGCTGTGGACGGCGCTGCAGCTGGCGCTGCTGTGGTTCACGGTGGGCATCGCGTTCCGGCCGCTGCTGGCGCGGGCGGGGGAGCGCGCCGCGCTGGCGCAGGGCGCGGTGTGCGCGGTCGCCGTGTGGTTCTCCCCGGTGGGGGAGGGCATCCGGTTCGGGCAGGTGAACGCCCTGCTCATCGGGCTGTGCCTGCTGGACGTGGCGCGCGGGCGGGTGGGGCGCCTGTCGTGGCCGCGCGGTGTGCTGGTGGGCGTCGCGGTGGCGATCAAGCTGACGCCGGGGGTGTTCCTGGTGCACTTCGCGGTGACGCGGCAGTGGCGGGAGCTGCGCAACGCGGTGGCCGCGGCGGCGGGTGTCACCCTCGCCACGTTCCTGCTGGCGCCGGAGGCGTCGCTGACGTTCTGGACGGACGCGCTGTTCTCCTCGGAGCGGCTGGGCCCGAACGCGGGGTCCTCGAACCAGTCGCTGCGGGGGATGGTGCTGCGCCTGTACCTGTCGCCGGGGGCGACGCAGGCGGTGTGGCTGGTGCTCGTGGCGGTGGCGGCCGTGCTGGGGTTCGCGGTGGCGCGGCGGATGTACCTGGAGGGCTCGCGGGTGGGGGAGGTCGCCGCGTGCGGGCTGGTGGCGGTGCTGGTCTCGCCGGTGTCGTGGCTGCACCACGTGCACTGGGGGGTGGTGGCGCTGGGGGCGCTGGTGGGTGCGGGGCTGGTGCGCCGCCGGGTGGTCGTGGCGGCGGTGGGGGCGGTCCTGCTGTGGTGCCCGTGGCCGTGGTGGGGGGCGAACCTCGTGGCGCGGCCGGAGGTGCCGGTGGTGCTGGCCCGGCTGGTGCAGAACGGGGACCTGCTGTGGACGGTGGCGGCGCTGTGGGCGATGCACCGGCTGGTGCGGGGCGAGCACAGAGATCACCAGGACCGAACGGTTTCGACCAATGCGTCACTGGGAGCACTCAGCTAGTGACTTTGCGTTTAAGTTGCGTGACGCTGGGGCACTAGGAGCCCGACGCCGAACCGAAGGGGTGATGAACGTGCCCGACCTGTCCCGACAGCTGCGGCCCACGAGCGACCAGTGGGAGTGGCAACTGCGCGGGGCCTGCCGCTCCGCGGACCCCGAGGTGTTCTTCCACCCCGAGCTGGAGCGCGGCGCCGCGCGCCAGCGCCGGGACGCCGAGGCCGTCGCGGTCTGCAACCGCTGCCCCGTTCTCGACGCGTGCCGCGAGCACGTCCTGAAGTACCGCGAGCCCTACGGGGTCTGGGGCGCACTCACCGAGGAGGACCGCGAGCGGATGTGGTCCGCGCGCCGCCGCGAGGAGCGCCTCACCCGCCGCGCCGGCTGACCGGCCCCCACCCCTCTCCGGGAAGGACCCCCTCCTTCGCCGCGGCTGCCACCGCGACGACGGAGAGGGTCCTTCCCGCGTTCCGGGCCCCGGTGCCGGGCGCGGCCCTCAGGGCAGCAGGTCGCGCGCCGCCGCCGTCGCCCGCGCCAGCACGTGCCGCTCCGGCACCCCCAGGGCCCGCGCCGCCGCCGCCACGTCCTCGAACTCCGGCTGTGCGGTGAGCACGCGCCCGTCCCGCTCGGCCAGCTTCACCCGCACCGGCTGCCCGTCCACCTCCACGCCCACCCAGCGCCGCGGCAGCGGGTGCTTGCGCACCGGCGCGGAGCGCAGCCCGATCGCGCTCGTCGAGCCCAGCACCACGTCCACCGCCGCCTCCACCGACGCCGGGTCCACCAGCACCCCCAGCGTGTGGGCGGGCCGGCCCTTCTTCATCAGCACCGGCGTCAGCCACGCGTCCGCCGCGCCCGCCGCCAGCAGCGCCGCCAGCACCCCCGGCCACAGCCTCGGGTCCAGGTCGTCGACGTTCGTCTCCAGCAGCACCGCGTCCTCGCCCGGGAGCAGCACCGCGTCCTCGCCCGGCGGGAGACGCCCGGCCGGCCCGCCCTGCGCCTCCCCCACGAGCAGGCGCAGCACGTTCGGCTGACCGGGCAGGTCCCGGCCCCCCGCGCCGCAGCCCTGCCGCGCCACGCGCATCGGCGGCTGCGGTCCCCACGCGTCCGCGTGCGCCGCGAGCAGCGCCGCGCCCGTCGGCGTCGTCAGCTCCACCTCCACCGGCCCGCCGTACGTGGGCGAGCCCAGCAGCAGCTCCACCACCGCGGGCCCCGGCACCGGCAGCCGCCCGTGCGCGGCGCGCACCGTCCCGCCGCCGAGGGCCACCGCCGAGACGTGCACCGCGTCCAGGCCCAGGTGCACGAACCCCGCGCAGGCCCCCACCACGTCGGCGACCGCGTCCAGCGCGCCCACCTCGTGGAAGTGCACCTCCTCCGGGCTCGTGCCGTGCACCCGCGCCTCCGCCGCCGCCAGCCGCGCGAACACCCCGTGCGCCCGCACCGCCACCGCCCCCGGCAGCGGCGCCGCCTCCAGCAGCGCCCGCACGTCCGCCCACGTGCGGTGCACGGGGGACTCCGCCGCCTCCACGTGCACGCGGGTCGCGGCCAGGCCCGCCCGCCGCACCTCCTCCGCGCGCAGGCGCACCGGCTCCGGCGCCACGGCGTCCACCGCCTGCGCCAGCACCTCCAGCGGCACCCCGCACGCCACGAGCGCGCCGAGCACCATGTCGCCGCTCGCCCCGGACGCGCAGTGCAGCCAGCCGATCACCGCCGCTCCCCCGGGGCGGTGCCCGCCGCCCGCGCCACCCGAGCCGCGTGCACGCCCGCGCCGAACCCGTTGTCCACGTTGACGACCACCACCCCCGGCGCGCAGGAGTTCAGCATCGCCAGCAGCGCCGCCAGCCCACCCGCGCCCGTGCCGTACCCGGTCGACGTCGGCACCGCCACCAGCGGAACCCCCACCAGGCCCCCGACGACGCTGGGCAGGGCGCCCTCCATCCCCGCCACCACCACCAGGCAGTCCGCGGCCGCCAGCTCCTCCCGCACCGCGAGCAGGCGGTGCAGCCCCGCCACGCCCACGTCGTCGATGCGCCGGACCCCCGCGCCGTGCACCCGCGCCGTCAGGGCGGCCTCCGCGGCGACGGGCCCGTCCGACGTGCCCGCCGCCACGACCAGCACCCGCCCCGCCGGCTCCGGCAGCGGTCCCAGCACCGCGGTGCGGGCGAGCGGGTCCACCACCGCGGCGGGCAGCTCCGCGCGCACCGCCTCCGCGGCGGCGGCCTCCAGCCGCGTGGCCAGCACCGCGCGGTCCGGGTGCGCGGCGGCCAGCGTCCCCAGCAGGTGCACCACCTGCCCCGGGGTCTTGCCCGGCCCGTACACCACCTCCGGGTCCCCGGTGCGCCGCGCGCGGTCGGTGTCCAGCCGGGCGAAGCCGAGGTCGTGCCCACCCGGCTCGCGCACGGGTCCGGAGGCCGGGTCGTCCACCACCCGCCGGACTCTAGACGGGCGGCGGGAGCGCGGGGTCGCTGGGCCGGACAGGTGCCGCGGCCCGCGCCGCTGCGCCGCGGGGGTGGGCTCGGGTGCGGCGGCAGGAGCCGACGTGGCACGCTCGACGGGCCGCGCAGCGCGGTGCTGCCGCGGACGGGAGGACGGGGAACCACGACGTGACCGAGAACTGGGTCCTGACACTGCTCCTGCCGGGCCTGGTCATCGCCGTCGACGTCGTCATCCGCACCGTCGCGGTCGCCGTGGTGCCCGTGAACCGGCGCCCGTCCTCCGCGATGGCCTGGCTGCTGGCCATCTTCTTCCTCCCCTACCTCGGGGCGCTGCTGTTCCTGTTCATCGGCGACCCCAAGCTGCCCAGGGGCCGGCGCCGCAAGCAGCGGGAGATCAACCGCCTCATCCTCGACGCCACGCGCGGCATGGACCTCGTCGCCGACGACCACCCGTGGCCGCCGTGGCTGCCGAGCATCGTGCAGCTCAACCGCAACCTCGGGTCCATGCCGCTCGTCGGCGGCAACCGCGCCGAGATCGTCGACGACTACGACGCCGCGATCCGGGCGATGGCCGACGAGGTCCGCTCCGCCCGGCGCTACGTGCACGCGGAGTTCTACATCCTCGCCCGCGACACCACGACGGAACCGTTCTTCGAGGCCCTCGCCGACGCGGTGCGCCGCGGCGTGGTGGTCCGCGTCCTGTTCGACCACATCGGGTCCCTGCGCATGCCCGGGTACCGCCGCACGATCCGCCACCTCGACGAGATCGGCGTGCAGTGGCGCCCGATGCTGCCCGTGCAGCTGCACCGGGGCCGCTACCAGCGACCGGACCTGCGCAACCACCGCAAGCTCCTCGTCGTCGACGCGGAGGTCGCCTGGGTCGGTTCCCAGAACATGGTCGACCGCAGCTACAACCACCGCGGCAACCGGCGCCGGGGCCTGCAGTGGCAGGACCTCATGGTGCGGATGGAGGGCCCGGTCGTCTCCGGTGTCGACGCCCTGTTCCTCACCGACTGGTACAGCGAGACCGACGAGCTCCTGGAGCAGGAGATCGAGCCGGTGACCCTGCCCGCCGGGCCCGCGTCGCTGCAGTGCCAGGTCGTGCCCAGCGGCCCGGGTTTCGAGGGGGAGAACAACCTCCGCCTCTTCAACGCCCTGCTGTACAGCGCGCAGCGGCGCATCTCCATCGTCAGCCCGTACTTCGTGCCCGACGAGTCGATGCTCTTCGCCATCACCACCGCGGCGCAGCGGGGCGTGGAGGTGGAGATGTACGTCTCCGAGATCGGGGACCAGGTCCTCGTGCACCACGCCCAGCGCTCGTACTACGAGGGCCTCCTGCGCGCCGGGGTGCGCATCTTCCGCTACCCCGCGCCGTACGTGCTGCACGACAAGCACCTCGTCATCGACGACGAGGTGGCGGTGGTGGGCTCCAGCAACATGGACATCCGCTCCTTCATCCTCGACCTGGAGGTGTCGGTGATGGTGTGCGGGCGGGCCTTCGTGGAGGACCTGCGCCGCATCAGCGACGGGTACCGCGCCCGCAGCACCGAGCTGTTCCTCAAGGAGTGGCTGCAGCGGCCCCGCCGCCACCAGCTGCTGGAGAACGTGGCCCGGCTGACGTCCGCGCTGCAGTGAGCCGGGCGCGGCCGGCCGCACCGGGCGCGCGCGGCCGGAACGCGGTGGACGCCGCGGTGCCGGTGCGGCGATGCTCGGGGCGTGGCACAGGAGACCGGGCACCAGCGGACCGGGCACCGGGAGACCGAGCACACCGTCCGCGCGGCACCGGGCGTGGAGCTGTGGGCCGCCGAGCGCGGTGACCCCGGCGCACCCGTGCTGCTGCTCGTCATGGGCGCCAACGCCAGCGCGGCGACGTGGCCGGAACCCCTCCTCGACGCCCTCGCCCGGCGGCACCGCGTGGTGCGCTACGACCACCGCGACACCGGCCGCTCCAGCCGCGTCCGCGAGCCCTACGCGATCCGGGACCTGGCCGCCGACGCCGTCGCGGTGCTCGACGCCCTGGGTGTCGAGCGCGCCCACGCGGTGGGCATGTCGATGGGCGGCACCCTCGTGCAGCTGCTGCTCCTGGACTTCCCCGACCGCCTGCGCAGCGCCACGGTCCTCGCCACCTCGGCGCTCGGGGCAGGTCTGGCGAACCCGGCCGGTCCGGGTGCCGACGGCCTGCCCGGGCCGGATCCCCGGCTCCTCGCGATGTGGGGGGAGCTGGGCGTCGAGCGGGACGAGGAGCAGGAGCTGGCCTGGCGCGTGGAGCACTGGCGCCTCCTGGACGGCGCCGGGCCGGGGTTCGACGCGGAGGAGTTCCGCGCCCTGGAGCGGCGGGTCGCGGAGCACGCCGGGACCTGGCGCTCCCCGTCCGCGCACGCCCTGGCGGACCCGTCGGGGCTGGACCGGGCGGCGGAGCTGGCGGGGGTGCGCGTCCCGGTGCTGGTCGTCGAGGCGCCGCTGGACCCGGTGAACCCGCCGCCGCACGCGCAGCACCTGGCCGCCGCGATCGGCTCGGCCCGCCTGGTGACCGTCCCCGGGATGGGGCACGCCCTGAGCGGCCGGGTCACCGGGCCCCTCGCGGACGCGGTCTGCGCCTTCACCGCGGAGGTGGACGGCGCCTGATCCGGCGGGCCGGGCGCCGGGTCAGGTGTCCTCCACGTCCCCGGCCGGGGTGGCGGCCCGCGCCACGGCCGCCGCGGCCAGCGCCGTGGTGAACGGCACCGCCAGCGCCAGCGCGGCACCCGCGACGGCGGTGCGCACCACCTCCTCGGCGATCGCCCCGGACGTGAGCACCTGCCCCAGCGGCCGGCCGTACAGGTGGATCAGCAGCAGCGTCGGCAGCGCCGCGCCCGCGTAGGCGAAGGCCACGGTGTAGACGGTGGAGGCGAGGTGGTCCCGCCCGACGCGCATCCCGCTGCGCACCAGCACCCCGAACGTCGCCCGCGGGTCGTGGGCGCGGACCTCCCACACCGCGGAGGCCTGCGTGATGGTCACGTCGTTGAGGCTGCCCAGCGCCGCGATGATGATCCCCGCCAGCACGAAGCCCCGCAGGTCCACCCCGCCCGCCAGCAGGGACACCGTGTACGAGTCCTCGTCGCCCAGGCCGCGCAGCTGCGTCGCCGACACCGCCGCGCCCGCCAGCAGCGCCGTCAGCGCCACCCCGGCGACGGTGCCGAGGTAGGCGGCCGTGGTGCGGGCCGAGACGCCGTGGGTCAGGTACAGCACGACGCACATCACGGCGGTGGCGGCGCTGAGCGCGACCACCGCGGGGGAGTGCCCCGCCAGCAGCGACGGCACCACGTACCCCAGCACCGCGGCCCCGCCGAGGCCGAGCCCGGCCAGCGCCGCCAGGCCCCGGCGGCCGGCGACGGCGACGGTCAGCAGCGCGAACACGCCGAGGACCACGCCCAGGGGCAGGCGGCGGTCGAAGTCCTCCCAGGCGTGGACGGCCGGCTGCCCGTCGGCGGCGGGGTAGAGGGCCAGGGTCACGGCGTCCCCGGCGCCCAGCCCGCCCCGCACGACGAGCCCGGGGACGGGGACCTCCACGGTGCCGCCCGCGCCGGGGCCGTCGGTGAGGCGGACGCGGGCCTGCGGGCAGTCCACGACGGCCGGCACCTCCCCGTCGGGGAGGCGGTCCTCCGTGGTGCCGGTGCACTGCTCCTGCCGCACCTGCTCCACCCGCCCGTGCACGAGCCGCTCCCCGACGTACGCCGTCGCGGCCTGCGCCCCCGCGCGCCCGCGGTCCTCGCCGGGCCAGGTGGCGACCACCCCGGCGGTGGCCGCCGCGACCAGCAGCACCACCAGGACCCCCAGCACCCAGCGCACACCCCGCGGCACCCGCAGCGCGGGCGGACCCTCCCCGTGACCGGCTCCCATGCACCGCATGATCCCGCCCGCGGCGCCGGACGTGCCCGTGCCGCGCCCCGGCGGGCCGCTCCGCCGGCCGTGGAACCCCGCGGACCGCGCCGCGGGTGCGGCTAGCCTCGTCCCCCGTGCCGACTCCCGCGACGCCCGCCCCCCTCCCCGACGAGCCCCTGCGGTACGCCTTCTTCGGCCCCGTCGGCACGTTCACCGAGGCGGCGCTGCGCACCGTCGTGCCGGTGGGGACCGCCCCCGCCGACCCCTACCCGAGCGTGGACGCCGTCATGGCGGCCGTCCGCTCCGGCGCCGCCGACGTGGGGGTCGTGCCCATCGAGAACTCCGTGGAGGGCGGGGTGTCCGCGACCCTCGACGGCCTCGCCGCCGGGGAGCCCCTCCTCGTCGTCGGGGAGGTCGTGCTGCCCGTCACGTTCGTCCTCGCCGCCCGGCCGGGCACCACGCTGGCCGGCGTGCGGACGGTGAGCACCCACTCCCACGGCTACGCGCAGGTCCGCCGCTGGCTGGAGGCGAACGTGCCGGGTGTGCGCTACCTGCCCGCCCTGTCCACCGCCGCCGCGGCCGCGGGCCTCGCGGACCTCGGCGTGGGGGAGGAACCCGCCTACGACGCGGCGGTGTGCGCGCCCATCGCCGCGGAGCGCTTCGGCCTGGACGTCCTCGCCGAGGACATCGGCGACACCCGGGGCGCCCAGACCCGCTTCGTGCTGCTCGGCCGGCCCTCGGCCGACGGCGCCCACCGCACGCTGCCCGCCCCGACCGGCGCGGACAAGACGTCGCTCGTGGCGTTCCTGCGCCACGACCACCCCGGCGCGCTGGTGGAGGTGCTGGAGCAGTTCGTGACCCGCGGGGTGAACCTCTCCCGCATCGAGTCCCGCCCCACCGGTGACGCCCTGGGCCGCTACTGCTTCTCCATCGACTGCGAGGGGCACGTCGCGGAGTCGCGCGTCGGGGAGGCCCTGATGGGGCTGCACCGCGTCTGCGAGGGCGTGCGGTTCCTCGGCAGCTACCCCCGCGCCGACGGCCGGGCGCCGTCCACCGGCCCCGGGCCGGTGGAGGAGTCCTTCGCCGCGGCGGAGGAGTGGCTGCGCCGGGTGCGGGCCGGCCGCTCCGGCTGAGCCGCCGCGCGACCGGGTCCGGCCGGGACGCCCTCACCCGAGGAGGTCGTCCAGGTGGGCGCAGGCGCGCAGCAGGGCCCGCGAGCGGGACGTGGTGCTCCGGTCGCGGGCGGCGAGCACGGAGGGGAGGTCGCCGCCGAGCCGCAGGTGCGGCACCAGCTCCCGCAGCGCCTCCACGCCGTGGCCCGCGAGCCGCAGCTGCTGCACGACCCGGGCGTCGCGCACCTGCGCGGGGCCGTAGCGGCGGTGGCCCCGCCCGTCGCGGCCGGGCGCGAGCAGTCCCGCGGCGTCCCAGTGCCGCAGCGTGGAGGTCCGCACGCCCAGCGCGCCGGCGAGCTCGGAGACGGTCATCGAGTCCTCCGGGCGCTCGTCGAGCACCGGCTCCGCGCCGATCGACGCCGCGGCCGACCGGGCGGCGGCGAGCAGGCGCCGCTCGGCGTCGAGGCGGGCGTGCGCGGCGTCGAGCAGGCCCAGCACCTCGGCGACCGGCCGGTCCCGGACGGCGCGCAGGACGTCCGCGGCCTCCGCGGGGCCGGCCGCCTCCGCCAGCGCCCGGTACGCCAGCGCGGACCGCACGTGCACCCCGGTGTGGACCCGGTAGCCGGACGGCGTGCGCCCCGCCGGCGGCAGCACGCCGGTGCGCTCCAGCCTGCGCACCTGCTGCACGGAACACCCGGCCAGGCGGGCCACGTCACCGGTCCGCACGACGGCCCGTGCAGGCTCGGCGCGGCCGGGGAGCACGGCGGAGCGGTGCAACCCTCCACGAGCGCGTGAAGCCCACACTCGAAGCATGGACGAGGAGGAGCTCATCGGGTACGTCAGGTCGCTGGGGGACGTCGTGGTCCAGCGCCCCACCGCGGGGGACGGCAGCCCGCCGATCGCGTGGGGGGACACGTTCTTCTGGTTCTCCCCCGACGGCCGGCTACCCGGCGCCGGGCAGCCGTTCGCCACGGTCGTGACCAAGGACTACCCCGGCGAGCCCGCCTGCGGCCTGGACGCCCCGGGGATCTACCGGGTCAACGTCCACGCCGGCGCGGAGGCCTTCGCGGCGCACTGCGGCCACGGCCCGCGGGAGGCGCCCCCGGCCGGGACCGACCCCTGCCGGCGGGACGTCGTGCTGCCGCACCCGGCATACGCACGGCTCGGGTGGGTCTGCGTGGTGAACCCCGCGGAGCGGTCGGCGGCCGCGACGCGGGACCTGCTCGCCACCGCGCACCGGCTGGCGCGGCTGCGCCACGAGGGGCGCGCCGCGCGCTGAGACCCGCCGCGCGCGGGGCCCTCTCAGGCCGGCGGCGGCCCGGGCAGCCGCACCAGCAGCGCCCCCGGGTCCACCTGCGCCACGAGGCGGCGCGCCCCGCCGACCGGGTCGCCGTCCACCTGCGCCTCCGTGGGGGAGGCGCTGACCACCTGGAGGCGGCGGCAGCGCAGGTGCTCCACCCGCGGGTGCCCGCGCCGCGCCCCGGTCACCACCCGCCACGTCACCGCGGCCCACGAGACGATCCCCCGCGGGGAGAGCACCACCGCGTCCAGCCAGCCGTCGTCCACCCGGGCCTCGGGCATCAGCGTGATCCCGCCCAGCAGCCGCCCGCAGTTGCCGACGATCACGGCGCGCATGCGCCGGGTCTTCGGCAGCCGCCCGTCCACCTGGATGCGGATCTTCGTCTGCGGGCCCCGCAGCGCCCGCAGGCCCGACAGCACGTAGGCGGCGGGGCCGATGCGGGCCTTGAGGTCCTCCTCCGCCCCCGCCATGACCGCCGCGTCGAAACCCATCCCGGCCATCACGAGGAACACCTCCTCGTCGGGGTCGCGGTCGCGGCCGCTGCGGTCCACCAGCAGCCGCCCCACGTCGATCGGGTGGTCCCCGCCGGTGAACGTGATCTCCAGCGCCCTCGTCAGGTCCGCGAAGGGCAGCTCGAGGTTGCGGGCCAGCAGGTTGCCCGTGCCCGCCGGCAGCAGCCCCAGCGGCACCCCCGAGCCGGCCAGCACCCCGCCCACCGCGCGCACCGTGCCGTCACCCCCGCAGGCCAGGACGATCTCCACCCCCGCCGCCAGGGCGGTGCGGGTCTGCCCGCGGCCGGTGTCCTCGGCGGTCGTCTCCAGCCACAGCGGCGGCTCCCACCCGCGCGCGGCGAAGGCGGCCTCGAAGTCCGTGCGCAGGGCGTCGAGGCCGAGGGGGAACTTCGTGGGGTTCACGACGACCGCGGCCTGCCGCCGCGGCCCGGGCGGCGGCGGCGGCAGGGGCAGCGGGGAGGGCCGCGGGGGGCGCGGGCGCGCGTCGGCCACGCCCACCAGCAGCACCACCGCCGCGAGGACGAGGAGGCCGAGGAGCGTCAGGTCCGCACCAGGGCCGACTGCGATCACGACGACGACGGTACCGGCGTGGCAGGGGTGCGCCCGGCGGAGGCCGTGGCCCGCGGCAGCCGGGCCACGGCGTCGGGGTCGCCGGGGCCGCCGGAACCCGACTGCCGCGGAGCCGGCCGCTCGGTAGGGTCGTCGCGTGATCGACCTGCGCCTGCTGAGGGACAACCCGGACGCCGTCCGCGCCAGCCAGCGCGCCCGCGGCGAGGACGAGGCCGTCGTGGACGCGGTGCTCGCCGCGGACGTGCGCCGCCGGGAGTCCATCGCCGAGTTCGAGCGGCTGCGGGCGGAGCAGAAGTCCCGCGGCAAGGACGTCGCGAGGGCGAAGGGCGAGGAGAAGCAGGCCCTGCTGGCGGAGGTGAAGGAGCTCTCCGAGCGGGTCAAGGCCGCGCAGGCCGCCTCCGACGCGGCGGGCACGGAGTTCGAGCAGCTCCTGCGCACCGTCCCGAACGTCGTGGAGGACGGTGTCCCCGCCGGCGGCGAGGACGACTACGTGGTGCTGCGCGAGGTGGGCGACCGGCCGCCGCTGCCGGAGGGCCTGGAGCGCTGGCGCGACCACCTGGAGCTGGGCGAGTCCCTCGGCGCGATCGACATGGCCCGCGGCGCGAAGGTCAGCGGCTCGCGGTTCTACTTCCTCACCGGCGTCGGCGCCCGCCTGGAGCTGGCGCTGCTGAACCTCGCCGTCGCACGCGCCGTGGCCGCCGGGTTCACCCCGATGATCACCCCGACGCTGGTGAAACCGGAGGTCATGGCCGGCACCGGGTTCCTCGGCGCGCACGCCGAGGAGATCTACCGCCTGGAGGCCGACGACCTGTACCTGACGGGCACGTCGGAGGTCGCGCTCGCCGGGTACCACGCCGAGGAGATCCTCGACCTGTCCGCGGGTCCCCGGCGCTACGCCGGCTGGTCGGCCTGCTACCGCCGCGAGGCCGGCTCCTACGGCAAGGACACCCGCGGCATCATCCGCGTGCACCAGTTCCACAAGGTGGAGATGTTCTCCTTCTGCCGCGCCGAGGACGCCGCCGCCGAGCACGGCCGGCTGCTGGCGTGGGAGGAGGAGATGCTCGCCGCGATCGAGGTGCCGTACCGGGTCATCGACACCGCGGCGGGGGACCTCGGCTCGTCCGCGGCGCGCAAGTACGACTGCGAGGCGTGGATCCCGTCGCAGGAGGCGTACCGGGAGCTGTCGTCGACGTCGAACTGCACGACGTTCCAGGCGCGCCGGCTGAACGTCCGCGAGCGCGTGACCGGTGAAGACGGCACCGCGGCGGGAACCCGGCCGGTGGCGACGCTCAACGGGACCCTGGCCACGACGCGCTGGCTGGTGGCGGTCCTGGAGAACCACCAGCAGCCGGACGGGTCGGTGCGGGTCCCGCAGGCGCTGCGGCCGTTCCTCGGCCTGGACGTGCTGACGCCCGCAGGCTGAGGCCGCGGGGCCGGGGCCTCGGGCGGAGGCCCCGGGCGGAGGCCCCGGGGCCGGGGCCCCGGGGCCGGGGCCGGCGCTCGGCCCCCCTGTCCGCTGCGCCTTACCCCGCCCATCTCCGGGTTCGGGCGTGATGAGTGGGCCCTAAGCCCGCCCATCTCCGGGTTTGCGCGCGCACCGGGCACTCCCACCCCGCCCTTCTCCAGGTTTGGGCGGGAACCGAGCACTCCCTGCTCGCCCATCTCCGGGTTCGCGCGGTCAGGCGGTGGTGGCGGCGAGGGATCCACAGGGCTCCGGGGGCGTGGTTCGTCCACGGGGGCGCTGCCGTCGCGACACGTGCGCGCCGTCCGGGATCGACCCTGCGCTGTGCACACCTACCTGATCGACGAACTGCCCCGGCTCTTCCGCGGCGCCGACGCCGTCGCCCACGGGGCGCTGACCAGGTCCCAGCTGCGCAGCTCGGCGGTGCAGCGGGTCGTCCGAGGCGTCTACGCGCGCCCCGGCACCTCGCTGACCCACGAGCTGCGCTGTGAGGCCATCGGCCTGCTGCTGCCCCCGGCGGCGATGATCACCGGGCGCTCCGCTGCGACGGTCCTCGGGGTCCCGCTGGCACGCCGGGACGACCCGGTGGAGGTCCTCGTCCCCGAGGGCACCTCCCGCGAGCTGCCCACGGGGATCACGGCGAGGCGGGCGACGCGGGTGCCGCGGGGCGAGCCGTGGTCGACGACGTGCCTCGCCCCGTCGCTGCGCATGGCGTTCGACCTGACGTCCCGTGCCCCGCTGCCGGATGCGGTCGCCTCCCTCGATGCCGTCGTGCGGGCCGGGTTGGTGGACGTGCAGGCCCTGCGGCGGTACCTCGACGCGCTGCGGGACCCGGGTGTCCGGTGGGCTCGCCGTGCGGCCGAGCTGTGCGACCCGAGGGCCGAGTCGCGGCCGGAGTCGGTCCTGCGAGTGGTGTGCGTGCTCGCGGGGATCCCCGTCACACCGCAGGTCGTCGTCCGGAACGGCGGCAGGGTCGTCGCCCGGGTGGATCTCGGGGTGGTGGGACGGCGGGTGGCGATCGAGTACGACGGCGGCTGGCACGCGCTGCGGGAGCAGTTGGAGGTCGACCGGCGCCGGCTGGGCGAGCTGCGGGAGGCGGGGTGGGAGGTCGTGCACGTCACGTCCTCGATGCTGTCGAACTTGGAGGAGGTCGTGGCCTCGGTCCGCAGCGCCGTGCGCCGGGCGGCAGGCTGACCGACGCGACCGGGTCCGCGCCCAAACCCGGAGATGGGCGGGAATGGGAGGCTCCTCTCCCGCCGAAATCCGGAGATGAGCGGGAATGGGAGGCTCACCTCCCGCCGAAACCCGGAGATGGGCGGGAATGGGAGGTCCACCTTCCGCCCAGACCTGGAGATGGGCGGGGTGGGGTGGCGGGTCCGCGCCAGGACCCGGAGGAGGGCGGGCTCCGGTGCGCCCGGACCCGCCCTCCTCCGGGTGCAGCCGTCGTGCGTCAGCCCGCCGCGCAGCTCACCGCGGGTCGGGCGGTGGAGTTGCCGTTGTGCATGACGGTGAACCCGAAGGTGTTGCCGCTGCCGTTGGGCCGCACGGTCATCACGTAGCCGGAGCTGTCCCAGCTCGCGGTGCCGTTCCAGACGGAGGACACCTTCTGCGGGGAGGTGAGCCGCACGGTGGCGACCCAGGAGTTCGTGCCGCTGACCGTGACGGAGCCGTTGTACCGGTCCCCGTACGTCGCCGAGGTGGTGTACGCCGCGGAGCAGGTGCCCGCCGTCGGGCCGGGCGACGTGGTGGGCGTCGGGCTCGGCACAGAGTCCGGTGCCACGGCGCGACCCGTGGAGGGGGAGATCATCCCGGCGCACAGGCCGCGGGTGCCGAGGTTCCGGACGATCTGGGGGATGGCGTCGACGGTGGTGCGGTAGCCGTCGTGCAGGAGCATGACCTGCCCGGCGGTGAGGCGGTCGGCGGCGGCGACGATCTGGGCGGTGCCCGCGCCGTTCCAGTCCTGGGAGTCGACGTCCCACAGGACCTCGCGCAGGCCGTGCTGCTGCTCCACCGACCTCAGCGTCGCGTTGGTCGCCCCGTACGGCGGGCGGAACAGCTTCGGTGCGGGCGCGCCGGCGTTCTGGATCGCCGTCTGGGTGCGGGAGATCTCCGACGCCATCTGCGAGGAGCTGAGCCTCGTCATGTCCGGGTGGGTGTAGCTGTGGTTCCCGACCCACATCCCGGCGCCGACCTGCGCGCGCACGAGGGAGGGGTTGGCCGCGGCGTTCTGCCCGGTGTTGAACAGGGTGGCGCGGGCGCCGGCGCTGCGCAGCGCGGTGAGCAGCGCGTCGGTGCTGCCGGCGATGGGCCCGTCGTCGAAGGTGAGGGCGACGTACCCGGTGCACGTCGCGGCCGCCGCGGGGGTGGCCGCGTCGGGGACGGCGGCGGGGAGGACGACGCCCGCCGCCAGCGCGCCGGCCGCGGCGAGGACGGTGGCCCTGCGCACGGCCGGTCGACGGCGGACCCTTGCCCTGAACTGTTCGAACACGTCTGCTCCTTCGCAGGGGCGTGGCCGGGGCACCGGGCCACGGGGGACGGCCGGGACGGGGCCGCTCGTCGTCGAGGTCCGCGGGCCCGGCGGTGCCGCGGGTGCGGCACAGGGGAACCCTGTCCTTTCCGGAAGATTTCCGCAATAGTTCCGGCCGCGGCGGTGCTGTCAGGAGCCCGGGCGTCCGTAGCGCTGCGCGAGCCAGCGACCCAGGCCGGCGAGGCGGTCGGCCAGCTCGGGGGGTTCGAGCACGTCGAAGTCCACGTTGCGCTGCACCAGCCAGCGGGCGGCCCAGTCCAGGTCGTCGGTGCCGAGGGTGAGGACGCACTCGTCGTCGCCGTCGTCCTCCACGCGCCCCACCGTGGCGGGCACGAGCCGCCGGGCCAGGTCCCCGGAGGTGAACAGCCGCACCCGGACCCGGTGGCGCCACGGGCCCTGCGCCAGCGTCTCCGTGACGAACGCCGGGGCGTCCCGCGGTGGCGGCGGGACCGGGAACCGGGTGCCCAGCGGGAGCGCGCCGCCGATCCGGTCCAGGGCGTGCACCCGCCAGGACGGCTCCCCGCGCGTGCACGCCACGAGGTACCAGCGGCCGGCGGTGAGGACGAGGCGGTGCGGTTGCACGTCGCGGGCCCCGCCGGCGCCTGTCCCTTGCCGGCGGGTGCGCAGGCGGACCGCCTCGCCCGCGCGGCAGGCGAGCGCGAGCGTCACGAGGACGTCCGGGTCGGCGGCGCGCGGGTCCCCGCCCTCGGTCCCCGCGGCCGGCGTCTCGGTGGCGGCCAGCGCCTCCAGGCGGGGGCGCAGCCGCCGGGGCAGCCCTCCCGTGAGCTTGGCGAGCGCCGTGACGGCGGCGGGCCCGAGGTCCGCCACCCCGGTCGTCGCGCGCAGGCCCACGGCGACGGCCAGCGCCTCGTCGGCGTCCAGCACCAGCGGCGGCACGGCCGAGCCGGCCGCGAGGGTGTACCCGCCGGAGCGGCCCGGCTCGGAGTCGATCCGGTAGCCGAGGTCCCGCAGGTGCGCGACGTCGCGGCGGGCGGTGCGCTCGGTGACGCCGAGGCGCCGCGCCAGCTCCCCGGCGGTGGTGCCGGGGCGGGCCTGGAGGACGGCCAGGACCTCCAGCCGCCGTCCCGTCGCGCTGCTCACCCGGGCAAGTCTCCCCGCGAACCCGGACAGGAACGGACCGGGTTCGCCGCTAGCGTGCGGGCATGGACACGATCACGAGACTCCGCCCTGAGGGACTCGTCCGCAGTCCCGCCTTCAGCCACGTCACCGTCGTCCCGCCCGGCGCGACGACGATCCACGTCGGCGGGCAGGACGCCGTCGACGCCACCGGCGCCCTCGTCGGCGGGGACGACGTCGCCGCCCAGACGGCGCGGGTGGTGGAGAACCTCCGCACCGCCCTGGCCGCCGCCGGCGCCGGCCTCGCCGACGTCGTCACCTGGAACGTCCTCGTCGTCGACGGCGTCGACCTCGGCGCCGCGTACGCCGTGGTCGCCCGCGCGCTCGACCCGGACACCGACCCGCCCCTCGTCACCGTCGCCCGCGTGGCCGGCCTGGCCCTGCCCGGTGCGCTCGTCGAGGTCTCCGCCGTCGCGGCGGTGCTCCGGTGAGCCGGGACGGCGGGGGTGTCGACGTGAGCCGGGACGGCGGGGGTGCCGCCGCTCCCGTGGGTCTCACCCAGGACGCCGGCTGGCAGATCGGTGTCTCGAGGACCGTGGACCACCCCGTCGAGGAGGTGTGGGGTTTCCTCACCTCCCCCGCCGGCCGCGCGGTGTGGCTCGGGCACGGCGTGGACGTCCTCGACGGCAGGGGCCGGGCGTACCGGACCGCGGACGGCACGGCCGGGGAGGTCCGCAGCCTGCACGACCACGACCGCATCCGCCTGACGTGGCGGCCGGAGGGCTGGGACCACGACAGCACCGTGCAGGTGACGGTGCGCGCGGCCGGTGCGGGCCGGACCGTCCTGCGCTTCCACCAGGACCGCCTCGCCGACGCCGCCGAGCGCGCCCGGCAGCGGGCCCACTGGCGGGCGGTGCTGGGGTCGGTGGTCGCGGCCCTGGACGCGGCCGCACCGGGCTGACGGGTCCGGACCCGCCCGGCGCTCGGGCCCTGCACCCGGGCGGCCGGGGAGGGCGACGTTCCACCGACACCGCCGACGGGCGTGCCGCCGCGGGGTTCCCGCCGCGGCACGCCCGTCGGGTCGTGCGGGTGGTCCGGCTCAGCCGCCGTGCGCGGCGCGCAGCCGCTCCAGCTCCGCCTTCGTCACCGGCAGCACCGTGCCGTGCCGGGGGGAGGCGGGGAGCTGGTAGTCCTGCGCGAGGCTCCACCGGCCGGAGGCGAGGTCGGTGGTCTCGAACGGGACGTACCCGCGGCCGCCGAACTCGTCGATGAACAGGTACCACTTCTCCTCGGTGTTCGACCTGAACACCGTCGGTCCCTCGCCGCGGTCGATGCCCGGGTTCGCCGGGGTGGTCTTCCCGATGCACTCGGAGACGAGGTCCCACGAGGTGTCCAGCAGGTCGGTGGACCTCTCCTGCACGAGGAACTTGCCGCAGGGAGCGCCGGGGCCGGCGTTCCGCTCGTCCTTGGTGATGCGGTGGTAGGTGCCGTCGTGCTCGATCACGGTGGAGTCGATGACGGAGTAGCCGGGGTCGTTCCACACCTTCGCCGGGGAGAACGTCCGGAAGTCCCGCGTGGTGGCGTACATCATCCGGTTGTGCGTGCTGCCGGTGTGCCCCGGGTCGTCCTCGGCGTAGAGCTTCGACGCCCAGAACACGACGTACGCCCCGAGCCCCGCGTCCCAGTACGCCTCCGGTGCCCACGTGTTGCCCGCGGTCTCCGGGGAGACGAGGACGTGGCGCTGCTCGGACCAGTTCACGAGGTCCGTGGACTCCCACACCTCGACGTACCTGCTGCCGGTGCGCTGGGAGGCGTCCCAGTTCCCGTTGCCGTTGATCTTCAGGTCGGTGGCGACGAGGAAGAACCTGTCGCCCTCGGGGGAGCGGATCAGGAACGGGTCGCGCACGCCCCGGTCCCCGAACTCCGAGGTGAGGACGGGCCTGCCGCCGCCCAGCTCGTCCCAGCGCAGCGCGTCGTTGCCGCGGCTGGCGGCGAAGTACACCTGCTCGCCGGTGGCGGTGCCCTCGCCGGTGAAGTAGGCGAACGCGTAGCCCTCCAGCGGCTCCTTCCGCGGCGAGGGCAGGACGGTGACGCGGAACGTGCGCTTGGTCTTCGTCCTGCCCAGGCTGACGAACGCGTGCAGGTTGGTGCGCGCCCGCTCCTGCCCGGCGGCGGGCCGGGTCACCTCGCCGGTGGGGGTGACGAGGCGGTGGTCGCCGGACTCCCAGCGCACGCTCGTGCCGTGCAGGCCGGTGGTGGGCAGGGTGAGGTTGCCGCGCACGGCGTCGGCGTCCCACACCACCAGGGCCGCGGCGGCCTCGGCGACCTTCTGCTCGTCGCTGATGTCCTGCGGAACCGTCACGGGAAAGCTCCTCGTCGCCGATTCCCGCCCGATCGCGGCGGTCGCCGTCAGCGTGATGGTCGCGTCGCCCGCCCCGTGCGGCGGCCGGGTCACGACGCCCGCGGTGGAGACCACGGACGGGCTGCTGGAGGTCCAGGTGAGGCGGGTCCCGTTCGCGCCCGCGACCGGCAGGGTCAGGTTCGCGGTCGCGGTGCCCGGCAGGCCGAGCGCGGCGAGGTCCCCGGACACCCGCTCGGCGTCGGTCAGCGGGCCGAGCCCGCGCACCTCGTCCGCGGTCAGGGCGCGGTCGTAGATGCGGAAGTCGCGGACCTGGCCCTTCAGGTACCGGTCGCCGGTGTAGTTGGAGCGGCCGATGTGGTTGCGGGTGGTGCGCCCGCCGCCGATCGCCCCCGGGGTGGTGGTGACGCCGGTGCGGCGCGCCACCTCGACGCCGTCCTCGTAGAGCACGGCGGTGCCGCCGGCGAGGGTGTACGTCAGGGTCTTCCAGGTGCCCCGCGCCAGGTCCCGCCCGGCGCTGACGGTCTGCTCGGTGGACCAGTTCCCGGTGGCGATGGAGGTGCGGTAGGCGTTCCCGGTGGTGAACAGGTAGCCGTCGCCGTACCAGTCGGTGGTGTTGCCCAGGCCCCACACGAAGTACGGCCCCGCCTGGTCGGGGGCGATCCACACCTCGGTGGAGACGGTGACGGCGCCCAGGCCGCGCAGCACGTCGTCCGGCAGCTTCACGTGGTCGTCGACGCCGTCCAGGCGCAGCCCGTCGGCGCCGAGGCGCGCCGCGCCGCCCGCGACGGTGCCGTGGCGGCCGTTGCCGGAGGTGTCCTGCACGGCCGTGCCGCCGGTCTCCTCCAGCTCGTACTCCAGCACCAGGCCGGCGTCGAGGGCGGTCGCCGCGGTGGCGGCCGTCGTCCCGGCCGCGCTCGCGGGGGCGGGGGCGGTGAGGGACGTGGCGACGAGCGCGGCGAGGACGAGGCCGGGGGCGGCGCGCCGGGGACGGGATGTGGCGGTCATGGAGGCTCGCAAGGGGAGGAGGGTCACGGCGGTGGGACCTGCCCGGGCGCGGCGGAACCGGCACGCGCGGCGTGCGGCGGAGCGTCCGCGCTCCCGGGTGTTAACGCAAACATCAGCAGACGGGACCGGGGGTGTCAACCGTCCGGCGCCCCGGCCGCACGCCCGGCGCGAAGCCGCACCGGCCGCTCGTTAGGGTCGGACGGTGACCCTCCCGCGGTTCGTCGCCCTCGACCTCGACGGCACCGTCCTCGACCACGACGAGCGGCTCTCCGACCGGGTGCGCGAGGCCGTGCAGGCGCTGGCGGCCACCGACACCCACGTCGTCGTCGCCACCGGCCGCTCCCTGCACGGCGCCCTGCCCGTCCTGGACCGCCTCGCCCTGCTGCGCGGGTACGCCGTCTGCAGCAACGGCGCGGTGACCGTCCGACTGGACCCGGCGCAGGAGAAGGGCTACGAGGTGGTGTCCCTGCGGACCTTCGACCCCACCACCGCGCTGGAGCTGCTGCGCGAGCACCTGCCGCACGCCCTGTACGCCGTGGAGGTCCTCGGCCGCGGCTACAAGGTCACCGCCCCCTTCCCCGACGGGGAGCTGACCGGCGAGGTGCAGGTCGTGCCGTTCGAGCAGCTGTGGGCCGAGCCCGCCATGCGCGTCGTCGTCCGCAGCCCCGAGCACACCCCCCAGCAGTTCCTCGAGATCGTCGACCGCGTCGGCCTGCACGGCGTGGCGTACTCGGTGGGCTGGACCGCCTGGCTGGACCTCGCGCCCGACGGGGTCACCAAGGCCAGCGCCCTCGACGCGGTGCGCTCCTGGCTCCACGTCGACAGGGCGGACACCATGGCCGTCGGCGACGGGCGCAACGACATCGAGATGCTCACCTGGGCCGCGCGCGGTGTCGCCATGGGCAACGCGCCCGAGGAGGTGCGGGCCGCCGCCGGCGAGGTCTGCGGAGACGTCCTCGACGACGGCCTCGCCGAGGTCCTGGAGGAGCTGCTGGAGCGGGCCCGGGGCGCGGCGTGAGCACCCCCGTGGCCGCCTCCGACGCCGAGCGGGCCCTCGCCGGGCGGCTGCGCGTCGTCGCCACCGACATCGACGGCACGATCGTGCCGCACCACGCGGGCGTCTCCGAGCGCACCCTGGCGGCGTTCCGGGCGTGCGGCGAGGCCGGCGTGCGGGTCGTCTTCGTCACCGGCCGGCCCCCGCGCTGGCTCGTCCCGGTCGCCGAGCAGGCCGGGCTGACCGGGCAGGCCGTCTGCGCCAACGGCGCCGTGGTCTACGACCTCGCCACCCGCGCGGTGCTGCGGCTGCACCCCCTCGCCCCCGAGGTCGTCCTGGAGATCGCCGGGCGGCTGCGACCGGTGCTGCCCGGGGTCGGGCTGGCGGTGGAGACCACCCTCGGTTTCCGCCGCGAGCCCGGCTACGTCACCACGTTCGACACCGGCGCCGAGCGGGAGGTCGCGGAGCTGCCCGTCCTGCTGAAGGACTGCGCGCCGGTCGTGAAGGTGCTCGCCAAGTGCCCCGGCACCAGCAGCGACGAGATGCTGCGGCGGGCCCGGGAGGTGCTGGGGGGGCTGGCGAACGTCACGCACTCCAACGCCGCCGCCTCCCTCGTGGAGATCATGGCGCTGGGCGTGAGCAAGGCGTCCACCCTCGCGGAGGTGGTGCGCGACCTCGGGGCGGACGCCACCGGTGTCGCGGCGTTCGGGGACATGCCGAACGACCTGGAGATGCTCGCGTGGGCGGGGCGCGGCTACGCGATGGCCGACGGGCACCCGGACGCGCTGGCGGCCGCCGACGACGTCGCGCCGGACTGCGCCGCCGACGGCGTGGCGCAGGTGGTGGAGCGGCTGCTCAGCTTGCGCGAGCGCTGATGCGCCCCACCACCGCCACCGTCACGGGCACCCCGTCGACGGAGGACGGCACGTCGGGCAGGTCGTGGCCGGAGACCACGTTCACCTTCACCGCGTACCGGTCGCCGCCGCGGGTGATCCCGACGCCGTTGACGCGCGAGTCACCGGCCAGCATGTCCCGCACGTGGGCTTTCGCCGCCCTGGCGGCGGATCTGCCGAAGGGGTCGTCGGGGGAAGGGCTCACAGCACCAGTGTGGCACCCAGGCTGTCGAGCACAAGGCCGATCGGGTTGCAGAACGTCAGGCCGGTGCCGTCCTCCCCGCCCGTCTCGCTGCCCGCGAACAGCAGCCCGACGGCCTCGCGGGTGTCCGGCCGGTACACCAGCGACCCCGAGTCCCCGCCCGCGGAGAACGCCCCACCGGTGCCCGTGACCTCGATCTGGCCGTCGAAGACGATCGGCCCCACCGGGTACTCCACGGCCACGTCGTCCAGCTCGATCGCCGTGATGCGCCCCGAGGTGCGCCCCGTGGTGCGCCCGACCTTCTCCACCTCCACCTCGTCGTCCGGCTCGCACCAGCCGGTCAGCCGGCCCACCGGGTACGACGGGTCGATCGCCTCGTCGTCCGCGCCCCGCACGCCCTCCAGCAGCGCCACCGCCGCGTCGACCGCCCCGCCGCTGCTCAGCGGCACCGCGTGGGTCAGGATCCCCACCCGGTCGCCCGCGTCGCCGCCGTCGTGCGGGCCGGGCTGCAGCACCGGGTCCCGCAGCGCCGCGCGGTCGGAGTCCGCGAGGACGTGGTTGTTGGACAGCGCGTAGACCCCCGGCGTGCCCGCGAGCGTCACGAAGGCGCCCAGCGTGCCGGCGGTGACGTCGCGGTGGGCGAAGGAGAGCCCCGGGTGCAGGGGGCGGGTGCGCTGCTGCATGGCGCCCGCCGTCCAGGTGCGGCCCTCCACCGGGGCGGTCAGGGCGCGCACGACACCCACGTGCCGCACGTCCACCTCGTCGGCCGCGCTGGTGCCGGCGAGCTCGCGGGCGCGGTGCAGCAGCGCCTCCCCGCGCGGCCCCGCGTAGCGGACGGCGACGCCGTAGCGGGGGCTCCCGTCGGGCCGGTGGCCCAGGACGCTGATCCCCACGGCGGCCGTGCCGGGCTCCCGGAGGGCGTAGGGGGTGGCCTCGGGGGAGGTCGCCTCCCGCAGCCGCTGCTTGAGCTCGCGGGCCGAGTCGATGTGCATGCGCCCCTCCGGGAGTGCGGACCTGTGCGTGCGGAGCGCCGGGGCGTCCGCTGTCGGGATCCACCCTGGCACCCGCCCCGGACACACGCCGCGTGACCCGCCCTCGCCGGAGCGTCGGACCCCTCACCCGTCCGGCTCAGCGCCCGCGCCCGTCCCGCGCCGCGCCGCCGCGCCCGAGGGGGACGTTCCGCCGCGCGACACCGGCGCGTCGCACGCGCAACGTCCCCTTCGGACCTCGCGCCGCGCCCGAGGGGGACGTTCCGCCGCGCGACACCGGCGCGTCGCGGGCGGAACGTCCCCCTCAGGTTCCGCGCTCAGCCCCCGACGAGCTGCTCCGCCCGCTCAGCCCCCGACGAGCTGCTCCGCCCGCTCAGCCCCCGACGAGCTGCTCCGCCCGCTCGACGGCCCGGCGCACCGCGGCCAGCCGCGCCGGGTCCGCGGACCCCTCGTCCGCCACCCGCGCCATCGCCGCGGCCTCGGCCGCCTGCGCGCACGCCGTCGCCGTGCGCGTCAGCCTGCGGTGCAGCTCCCCCAGCTCCCCGCCGGGCACCGTCAGCTCCACCGACGGGGCCTGCGCCTGCGCCTGCACACCCAGCGCGCGGGCGCGCCGCGCCACCAGGTCCACCCGGGGCAGGAACTCCTCCAGCGCGGCGCGCGTCGGCCCCGCCGGGCACCCGTCCACGACCTGCTCGTAGCGGCGCACCGACCGGTCCACGGTGTGCGCGGCGCGCGCCCACACCCCCTCCCCGAGCGGGTCGGGAGGCCTGCGCCAGAACGCCCAGCGCACGCTCAGAGGTACTGGCCGGTGCCACCCTGCTGCCGGCGTGGCATCGCGTCACCCGGGCCGACGGGGCCGGGCCCACCCGGCCCACCCGGCCCGGCCGGTGCGGCGGGCCCGCCGGGCAGCATCCGCCGCATCTCCGCGAGCTGGGCCTGCGCGGCCATCTGCTGGGCGAACACGGCCGTCTGGATGCCGTGGAACAGCCCTTCCAGCCAGCCCACGAGCTGGGCCTGCGCGACCCGCAGCTCGCTCTCGCTGGGGGTGGACTCCCCGAACGGCAGGGCGATGCGCTGCAGCTCCTCCACCAGGTCGGGGGCCAGGCCCTCCTGCAGCTCCGCCAGGGACTGCTCGTGGATCTGCGCGAGCCGGGCGCGGCCGGCCTCGTCGAGGGGAGCGGCGCGGACCTCCTCCAGCAGCTGCTTGACCATGCTGCCGATGCGCATGACCTTCGTGGGGGAGGGGACCATGTCCGCGGGCCCGGTCTCGGGGCCCTCCGGGACGCCGGTGCCCTGGGGGGTCACCACCACGACGCGCTGCTCGCCGGCGCCCTCCCGGGCGGGTGCCCCGGCGGCGGGGTCCGGCCCGGCCTGGGGGGCGTGGGTGCGGTCGGACTGCGGTTGCTCGGACACGGGCGTCATCCTGCCCGCTCCCCGCCGGGAACGCCGCCGGAACGCCGGGCCGTGCCCGCCCGGCCGCCGCGTGGCAGGCGGCCGCCGGGTCCCCGGCGACGCGCGGGCCGCGCTCCTGGGACGATCGGCGGGCGGGCACCGGTGCCCGTGGGCGGTGGAGCACGAGGAGCGGAACATGCTGAGGCGCCGGCACCTGCCCGGACGGCGGCAGGAGGGCAGCGGGAAACCGCAGGACGGCGGCATCCCGGTCGCGGGGGAGGGCGCCCCCGACGCCGTGCCCACCCCGGACCCCGCGCCCGCCGGGGCGACGGCGGCCGTCGTCGTGCCCGGGCTGTGGCTGCCGGAGGGGCGCGGCATGCTGGACCGCTCGCTCGCCCGCGTCGCCACGTGGAGCCTGCGGCTGCTGGCGGTCACGGCCGGGTTGCTGCTGCTCGGCTACGGGCTGAGCCAGATCTGGAACGCGGTGCTGCCCGCGGTGCTGGCCGTGCTGCTGGCGACGATCCTGTGGCCGCCGGTGCGGCGCATGCGGGCGGTCATGCCGGACGCCCTCGCGGCGGGCCTGGCGGTCCTCGGCATCCTCGGCATCCTCGGCGGCCTCGTCGCGATCATCGTGCCGCGGATCGCGGGGCAGGTGCAGCTGCTCGCCGGGCAGGTGGGCGGGGGGCTGGAGACGATCCAGCGCTTCGTCAACGACCCGCCGCCGGACCTGCTGGCGCGCCTGCCGGTCGCGGTGGACACCGAGCAGCTCGCCGAGGCCGTGGACACGCTGCTGGTGCGGCTGCAGTCGGGCGTGGAGGAGGTCGCGCTGGGGGTCCTCGGCGGGCTGTCCAGCATCGGCAACGGCATCGTCACCGCGGTCCTCGCGCTGGTGCTGTGCTTCCTGTTCCTCAAGGACGGGCCGAAGTTCGGGCCGTGGCTCTCGGCGCAGGTGGGCACCCGCGCCGGTGCGCACCTGCCGGAGCTGCTGGGCCGGATCTGGACGGTGCTGGGGGACTACATCCGCTCCCAGGCGCTCGTGGCGCTCATCGACGCGGTGCTCATCGGGCTGGGCCTGGCGGTCCTCGACGTGCCGTTCGCGCTGCCGCTGGCGGTGCTGGTGTTCTTCGGCGGGTTCCTGCCGTTCATCGGCGCGATCCTCACCGGGTCCCTCGCGGCGCTGGTGGCGCTGGTGTCGCACGACTGGGTGCGCATGCTCGCCGTGATCGCGCTGGTGCTGGTGGTGCAGCAGCTGGAGAGCAACGTGTTCCAGCCGTACCTGGTGGGGCGGATCGTGTCGCTGCACCCGGCCGTGGTGATCATGGTGGTGACGGCGGGCGGCACGTTGCGCGGCATCGTGGGGGCGTTCCTGGCGGTGCCCACGGCGGCGGTGGTGGCGGTGATCTACCGCTACATCCGGGAGACCAGCTCGGCCAGGTTGCAGGCCGCGGGCGCGGCACCACCGGGCCCGCCCGCCGAGCCACCCGCGGGGTCGTCCGCCGGGCCGTCCACGCAGCCGTCCACGCAGCCGTCCACGGGGCCGTCCACGGGGCCGTCCACGGGGCCGTCCACCGGGCCGTTCCCGGAGCCGTCGCCCGCACCGGTGCCGGTGCACCCGGCCGGGGTGGAGCGGCCCTCGGGCGGGCCGCTGCCGCAGGCCTGAGGGCGGGGCGCACGACGGCGGGGGTGCCGCGGCGACGTCGCCCCGGCACCCCCGCCGTCGTGCGGGAGCCGCCTCAGCCCGTGCGGCGCGCCGTGCGCGGGGCGGCCGTGCTGGCCCGGACGACGAGCTCCAGGGCGGCGGGCCGGGGGGAGTCCAGGGTGATCCCGCGGATGGCGGCGTCGAGCGTCTCGACGGCCCGGCGCCCCACGGTGGCGATGTCCTGCCGGATCGTGGTGAGCGGGGGCACGAGGTAGGCGGAGACGGGGATGTCGTCGAAACCGACGATGCTGACGTCCTCGGGGACGCGCAGGCCCGCCTCAGACAGCGCCCGCAGCACGCCGATCGCCAGCTCGTCGTTGGCGCAGAACACCGCGGTGACCCCGGGGCTGGCGGCGATCCGCATGCCGGCGACGTACCCGCTGGCCGCGGACCAGTCGCCGCGCACGGGCTCGGCGGGGCGCAGCCCGGCGGCGGCCAGCTCGGCGCGCCAGCCGTCCTCGCGGACCCTGGCCTCCACCCAGTTCAGCGGCCCCGCCACGTGCATGATCTCGGTGTGCCCGAGGTTGAGCAGGTGCCTCGTGGCCAGCCGCGCGGCCTCGTACTGCTCGGGGTTGGCGCGGCGCCGGTCCGAGCCGTGCTCACCGGCGGCGACGACGAACGGCACGCCGACGTCCTGGTTGCGGGCCAGCTCCAGCGCCTCGTCGTGGCCGGCGATCATGATGATGCCCTCGACGTGCTGGGTCAGGAGGTGCTCGACGGCGTCGGCGAGCTCCTGGCGGGAGATGGTGTCCAGGCCGGTGGAGCTGACGAAGTACCCCGCCGCGCGGGCCGCCTGCTCGATGGTGCGGTGGATGTTGCTGGGACCCCACAGGCCACCGTCGGTGCCGATGACACCGACGGTGGCGCTGCGGGTGGTGACCAGGGCGCGGGCGGCCTTGTTCGGGCGGTACCCGAGGCGCTGGATGGCCTCCTCCACGCGCTGACGGGTCTCGGGGCGGATGTGGTCCATCCCGTTGATGACCCGCGAGACGGTCTGGTGGGACACGCCGGCCAGCCGCGCCACGTCGGCCATGACGGGCGGGCGGCGTGTGCCGCCGCCCGCCGCGGTCCCGTTGGTCCTCACCGCCGTCGCCCGAGGGCGAAGCGCTGCAGGACGATGAAGGCGAGCAGCAGCACCCCGATGAAGATCCGCGTCCACCACGAGCTGAGGGTGCCGTCGAAGTCGATGAGGATCTGGATGGTGCCCAGGACGAGGACGCCGAGCAGCGAGCCGAAGACGTACCCGACCCCGCCGGCGAGCAGGGTGCCGCCGATGACGACCGCGGCGATGGCGTCCAGCTCGGTGCCCACGGCGTGCAGGCCGTTGCCGGACAGCAGGGTGAAGCTGAACAGCAGCCCGCCGAGCGCGGCGCAGAACCCGCTGATGGCGTACACGCCGACCTTGACGCGGCTGGTGTCCAGGCCCATCAGCATGGCCGAGTTCTCATTGCCGCCCACGGCGTAGACGGTGCGGCCGAAGCGGGTCAGGTGCAGGACGTACGCGGCGACGAGGAGGACGACGAGGGCCACGACCACGCTGTACGTGATGGTGACGTCCCCGGGCAGCTCGATGAAGCCGAAGGCGAGGGACTCGAACGTCTCGTCCTTGATGGAGATCGACTCGTTGCTGATCATCAGTGCCAGGCCGCGGGCGAGGAACATCCCGGCGAGGGTGACGATGAACGGCTGGATGTCGAAGCGGTCGATCATCAGGCCCTGCAGCAGGCCGAACACCAGGCCCAGGAGCAGGACGCCCGCGATGACGAGGGGGGCGGGCAGACCGGCCTGCAGGCCCCACGCGGCCACCATCGTCGACAGGGCCACGACCGAGCCGACGGACAGGTCGATGCCGCCGGTGAGGATGACGAAGGTCATGCCGACCGCGAGGACGAGCAGGAAGGCGTTGTTGACGAACAGGTTGGCGATCGTCTGGGGGGAGCCGAAGTTCTCGTAGCGCGCCGCGCCGGCGGCGAACATGACGACGAAGAGGGCGAGGGTCGCCAGGACCGGCACGAGCCGGGTGGGGATGCGGGTCCGGGTGGCGGTGGTCTTCGCCGCGGGCACCACCGGGTCGGTGGTGGTCGCCGGGGTGGGAGTGGTCACGTTGGTCCTCATCGCTGGCCCACCTTGGAGGTCGCGGGAGCAGGGGCGGCCGCCACCGGGGTGGGGGTGGTGGGCGTGCGGCGGCGGACGAGCAGCGCCCGGAACTTCGGGGCCTGCATCAGGCAGACCGCGATGACGACGGCGGCCTTGAACACGAGGATGGCCTGCGGCGGGATGCCCAGGTTGTAGACGGTGGTGGTCAGCGTCTGGATGACCAGCGCGCCGAGCAGGGTCCCGGCGAGGGAGAACCGCCCGCCGGCGAGGGAGGTGCCGCCGATGACGACGGCGAGGATGGCGTCCACCTCGATCCACAGCCCCACCGCGTTGGCGTTGGCGGAGTTGACGTTCGAGGTGATCATCAGGCCGGCGATGCAGGCGCACAGGGCCGCGAAGACGTACACGGTCCACACGATCGTGCGGGAGCGGACACCGGCGAGGCGGCTGGCCTCGGGGTTGATGCCGACCGCCTCGATGAGCATGCCGAGCGCGGTGCGGCGGGTGAGCACGGCCAGCACGACCAGCACGCCCAGGCTGACGAGGATCGAGACCGGCAGCACCAGGAAGCCGGCGCCGAGCACCGAGAAGGTGTCGTTGTTCACGGTCTTGATCTCGCCGTCGGTGACGAGCATCGCGAGGCCGCGGCCGGCGGTCATCAGCACGAGGGTCGCGATGATCGGCTGGATGCCGATGACGGAGACGAGGAAGCCGTTCCAGACCCCCAGGACCGCGCACAGCGCCAGGGCCACCAGCATGCCGGTGAGGGCGGCGCCGGAGCCGGCGGAGGTCCCGATCCAGGTGCAGGCCACCGCGCCGGCGATGGCCGCGATCGCGCCGACCGACAGGTCGATGCCGCGGGTGGCGATGACCAGCGTCATGCCGAGCGCGACCAGGAGCACCGGGGCGCCGTTGCGCAGGATGTCGATGAGACTGCCGTACAGGTGCCCGTCGCGGACGGTCACGCTGAGGAACGACGGGCGCTTGGCGACGTTCACGACGAGCAGGACGAGCAGGGCGACGACCGGCCAGAGCAGGCCGTTGGCCCGCAGCCGGGCGATGGGGTTGCTGCTCACGATGCGGTCCTCTCCAGAGCGGTGTTCTCCCCGCCGGCGGCGATGAGCGACATGACGTCCTCGACGGACGCCCCGTGCCCGGGCAGCTCGGCGATCTTGCGGCGGTCGCGCAGGACGACGATGCGGTCGGCGATGCGCAGGACCTCCTCCATCTCGGCGGAGATGAACACCACCGCCATGCCCTCGGCGGCGAGGTCGGTGACGAGCTTCATGATCTGGGTCTTGGCGCCGATGTCGATGCCGCGGGTGGGCTCGTCGAGGATCAGCAGCTTGGGCTCGGTGACGAGCCAGCGGGCCAGGATGACCTTCTGCTGGTTGCCGCCGGAGAGGTTCTTGATGAGCGCGTCGGGGTTGGCGGGACGGATGTCGAGCGCCTCGATGTACTTGGCGATCAGCTCGTCCTTGACGCGCCGGGGGATGGGCCGGGCCCAGCCGCGGGAGGCCTGCATGGCGAGCACGAGGTTGTCGCGGATGCTGAGGTCGGCGATCAGCCCCTCGCCCTTGCGGTCCTCCGAGGCGAACGCGATCCCGGCGGCGATGGCGTTGCGGGGGTTGCGGACGCTCACGGGGCGCCCGTCGATCTCGACGGTGCCGCGGTCGGCGCGGTCGGCGCCGAACAGCAGGCGGACCAGCTCGGTGCGCCCGGAGCCGAGGAGCCCGGCGAGGCCGACGACCTCGCCGGCGTGGACGTCGAGGTCCACGGGCTCGATGGAGCCGGCGCGGGCCAGGCCCCTGGCGCTCAGGACGGGCACGCGGTGCTGGACGGTGTCGTTCTGGGCTGCCTCGCGGGCGATGGCGTCCAGCTCGCCGAGCTCGCGGCCGATCATCGCGGAGATGAGGTCCAGGCGGGAGAGCTGGGACGTGAGGTACTCCCCGACGAGCTTGCCGTTGCGCAGCACGGTCATGCGGTCGGAGATCTCGTAGACCTGCTCGAGGAAGTGCGAGACGAACAGGATGGCCGTGCCGGAGTCGCGCAGGTTCCGCATGATGCGGAACAGCTCGGCGACCTCGTCGGCGTCGAGGCTGGAGGTGGGCTCGTCGAGGATGAGGACGCGGGCGTCGACGGCCACGGCGCGCGCGATGGCGACCAGCTGCTGGATCGCGATGGGGTAGGTGCTCAGGGTGGAGCCGGGGTCGATGTCCAGCCCCATGCGGGTGAGGACCTCGCGGGCGCGGGCGCGCATGGCGCGGCCGTCGATGGCACCGGCCCGGCGGGGCTCGCGGCCGAGGAGGATGTTCTCCGCGACGGTGAGGTTCGTGCAGAGGTTCACCTCCTGGTACACGGTGGAGATGCCCGCGGCCTGGGAGGCTGCCGGGCCGGAGAAGGTGACGGAGGTGCCTCCGACGCGGATCTCGCCGGAGTCGGTGGAGTAGACCCCGGTGAGGGCCTTGATCAGGGTGGACTTGCCGGCGCCGTTCTCGCCCATGAGGGCGTGCACCTCGCCGGGCAGCAGGCGGAAGTCGACGCTCTGCAGGGCCTTGACGCCGGGGAACTCGATGGAAATGCCGCGCATCTCGACGACCGGCTCGCCGGTCGCCGCCGGCCTCGTCGCCGTGGGGGCCTCGATCATGGGTCTACCTTCGCTCAGGACTGGTACCGGCCACCACCACCGCCTGCTGACGGTGGTGGTGGCCGGGGCTCGGGGCCGGGCGCCGGGGGGACCGGGCGCCCGGGTGAGGGGCCCGGCTCCGGCCGCGCGGGGCGGGGAGCCGGGCCTCCGTGCTCAGTACTTGCGGGTGGGCAGGGCCTCCTTGGCCTGCTCCTGCGTGAAGGTGGTCTCCTCGGTGACGATGCGCTTCTCGAGCTCCTCGCCGTCGACGACCTTCTTGGCCGCCTCCATGAGCTGGTCGCCCAGGAGCGGGCTGCACTCGACGATGTAGTTGATCTTCCCGTCGGCGAGGGCCTGCATGCCGTCCTTGACCGCGTCGATCGTGATGATCTTGATGTCCTGGCCGGGGACCTTGCCGGCGGCCTCGATGGCCTCGATGGCGCCCAGGCCCATGTCGTCGTTGTGCGCGTAGACGACGTCGATGTCCGGGTGGGACTTCAGGAAGGCCTCCATGACCTCCTTGCCGCCGGAGCGGGTGAAGTCGCCGGTCTGCGAGGCGATGACCTTGATGTTCGGGGAGGCCTTGACGACCTCCGCGAAGCCCTCCTTGCGGTCGATCGCGGGGGCGGCGCCGGTGGTGCCCTCGAGCTCCACCACGTTCGTCTCGGTGGAGCCGACCTCCTTGACCAGCCACTCGCCGGCCTTCTTGCCCTCCTCGACGAAGTCGGAGCCGATGAAGGTCTCGTAGAGGCTGTCGTCCTCGGAGTCCACGGCCCGGTCGGTGAGGATGACCGGGATGTTGGCGCGCTTGGCCTCCTGCAGGACGGTGTCCCAGCCGGTCTCCACGACCGGGCTGAAGGCGATGACGTCGACCTTCTGCTGGATGTAGGAGCGGATCGCCTTGACCTGGTTCTCCTGCTTCTGCTGCGCGTCGGAGAACTTCAGCTCGATGCCGGCGGTCTTGGCCGACTCCTGGATGGACTTCGTGTTCGCCGTGCGCCAGCCGCTCTCGGCGCCCACCTGGGCGAAGCCCATGGTGATCTTGTCGCCACCGCTGCTGTCTCCACCGCTGCCCTGCGTGGCGGCCTCGCCGCCACCGCACGCGGCCAGGGAGCCGATCAGCACCGCGCTCGTGGCCACGGTCAGGAACTTCTTGAGCACTGTGTCTCCTCCATCGCAGATCAGGGCGTGCTCCGGCGGGGCGACCGTGCCGCGCCGGCGGACCCGTCCGGGTCCCCCTGAAGGGGAGGTCCGGGCCGCACCACCTGATGAGGAGTGTGAGCGTTAACAGAGAGACGAGTCAAGCCGTTCACGCAGATGGCGGTCGCCTTGACCATCTCGTGATGTGCCACCTATGTTCGCGCTCACAACCGGCCGCCGGGCCGGAAGCACGTGGCAGCGCTGCCATCTCGACCGGGTGGCGTACGGACCTGCCGCGTCGCCATGATGTCGAGGAGGACATGCATGCCCGCCCCACGCGCATTTACAACGTTGGCAGCTTTCTCGTTGCTCGCCGCTCCGCTGTGCGCGGCGGCGCCGGCCGTGGGCAAGCCCGCCCCGCCGGCACCGGAGTACACCGTCACCGCCGACCCCGCCGCCAGGGGCGCGGAGATCGACGACACCATGTACGGCGTCTTCTACGAGGACATCAACTACGCCGCCGACGGCGGCCTGTACGCCGAGCTGGTCCGCAACCGCTCCTTCGAGTTCCTCCCCGTCGACCGCGCCGGCTGGAACGGCCTGACCGCCTGGACGCCCACCGCGGCCGTCGGCGGCTCCGGCACCGCCACGACCGTCGACGACGCCGCCCGGCTGAACGAGCGCAACCGCACCCACCTCAAGCTCTCGCTCACCAGCCCCGAGGGCGGCTGGTACGGGGTCTCGAACTCCGGCTACAACACCGGCGTGCCCCTGAAGGCCGGCGCGAGGTACGACTTCTCCGTGTGGGCGCGCACCGACGCCCCCGCCGGCACCCCGCTGTCCGTGACGCTGCGCGGCACCACCGGCGCGCTCCTGGCCGACCCGCTGAACCTGAAGGTCACCGGCGACGGCTGGGCGAGGTACAGCGGCACCCTCACCGCGAACCAGACCACCGACGCCGGCCGCCTGCAGGTCCTCGCCGGCGGGAAGGGCACCGTCCGCCTCGACATGGTGTCCCTCTTCCCGCAGGACACCTACAAGGGCCGCGCGAACGGCCTGCGCCGCGACCTCGCCGAGAAGGTCGAGGCCCTGAACCCCGGCTTCGTCCGCTTCCCCGGCGGCTGCATCGTCAACGTCAACAGCATGTACGGCTACGACGCCGCCTCGAACTGGGAGCGCGCCCGCTCCTACCAGTGGAAGGACACCGTCGGGCCCGTCGAGACCCGCGCGACGAACTCCAACTTCTGGGGCTACAACCAGTCCTACGGCCTGGGGTACTTCGAGTACTTCCAGTTCGCCGAGGACGTCGGCGCGATGCCGCTGCCCGTCGTGCCGGCCCTGCTCACCGGCTGCGGGCAGAACCGCGCCACCGTCGACGAGGCGCTGCTGGGGCGGCACATCCAGGACACCCTCGACCTCATCGAGTTCGCCAACGGCCCCGTCACCTCCACCTGGGGGAAGCTGCGCGCCGACATGGGCCACCCCGCGCCCTTCGGCCTGACCCACATCGGCGTCGGCAACGAGGAGAACCTCCCCGACGAGTACGCCGCGAACTTCGTGAAGTTCCGCGACGCCATCAAGGCGAAGCACCCGGGCATCACGGTCATCTCCAACTCGGGCCCGGACGACCAGGGCGCCGTCTTCGACCGGCACTGGGAGCACAACCGGGCGAACCGTGTCGACATGGTCGACGAGCACTACTACAACAGCCCGGCCTGGTTCCTCCAGAACAACAGGCGGTACGACTCCTACGACCGCAACGGGCCGAAGGTGTTCCTCGGCGAGTACGCCTCCCTCGACAACACCCTGTTCAACGGGCTCGCCGAGGCCGCGTACATGACCGGCCTGGAGCGCAACGCCGACGTCGTCAAGATGGCGTCCTACGCGCCGCTGCTGGCCAACGTCGACAACGTCCAGTGGCGCCCGGACATGATCTGGTTCGACAACGACGAGTCGTGGAACTCCGCCTCCTACGAGGTGCAGAAGCTCTTCATGAACAACGTCGGCGACCGCGTCGTGCCGTCGAAGGCCACCGGCAAGGTGCTCCAGCCCACGCCGATCACCGGCGCCGTCGGCCTGTCCACCTGGGCCACCACCGCCAAGTACGACGACGTGAAGGTCACCACCCCCGAGGGGCAGGTCCTGTTCAGCGACGACTTCGCCGACGGCAACGCCGACGGCTGGACCCCGCTGGCCAACCGCGGCACGTGGTCCGCCGCCGACGGCACCTACACCCAGTCCGACCCCGCCGCGACGGACACCCTCGTCAAGGCCGGCGACATCCGGGCGACGAACTACGACATCACCCTCAAGGCCACCAAGACGGCCGGCGCGGAGGGCTTCCTCATCGCCTTCGGCGTCAAGGACTCCGGCAACTTCTACTGGTGGAACCTCGGCGGCTGGAACAACACCCGCACCGTGGTGGAGAAGGCCACCAACGGCGCCAAGGAGACCGTCTTCGCCCGCGAGGGCCACTCCATCACCTCGAACAAGGCGTACGACGTCAAGATCTCCGTGCGCGGCACGAAGGTGGAGCTCTTCCTCGACGGGCAGCCCTTCGGCAGCTTCTCCGACGACGCCGTCACCGAGCCGTTCGCACAGGTCGTGACGAAGGACGACGCCACCGGCGACCTCATCGTCAAGGTCGTCAACGCCCAGAGCACCCCCGCGGTCACGAAGGTCGACCTCGGCGGCGTGCGGGTGGCGGGCAAGGCGCAGATGACCGTCATCACCGGCGACCCCGCTGCGCAGAACACCCGCTCGGCGCAGCCGATCAGGCCGGTCACCACCACCGTCAGCGGCATCTCGTCCTCGTTCACCCGGACCTTCCCGGCGAACTCCGTCACCGTCCTCCGCATCGCGACGAAGTAGGGATGAGACACATGACCTCCGACCTGAACCGTCGTTCCCTGCTCACCGGCGGCCTGGGCGTCGCAGCGGTTAGCCTGCTGGCCGGTAACCCGGCCGCGGCTGTCGCGGCACCCAAGCCCGGTGGAGGAACCTTGACGGACGCCCAGATCTACGGCGTGACCACCCCCGACCTGCTCGTGGAGCAGCGTGCGGACCCGTTCATCACGCGGCCCACGGACGGGATGTACTACTTCACCGGGTCCGTCCCCGAGTACGACCGCCTCGTCGTCCGCGGCGCGCCGACCATCGCCGGGCTGCGGACCGCCACCGAGACGGTCATCTGGCGCCGCCCCACGACCGGCCGCACGGGCGGTCACATCTGGGCCCCGGAGCTGCACCGCATCGACGGCCGCTGGTACGTCTACTTCGCCGCCGGCGACTCGGACAACGTGTTCGCCATCCGCATGTACGTGATGGAGTCCGCCCTCGCCGACCCGCGCGACCCGGCCGGCTGGGGCGCCCCGCAGGAGGTCACCACCCCCTGGGGCTCGTTCAAGCTGGACGCCACGACGTTCGAGCACCTCGGCCGCCGCTACTACGTGTGGGCGCAGGCCGAGCCCGAGATCGCCGTCAACACCAGTCTGTACATCGCGGAGATGGCCTCCCCGTTCGCGATCAAGGGCAGCCCCGTCCGCATCTCCACGCCGACCCTGCCGTGGGAGATCCGCGGGTTCAAGGTCAACGAGGGCGCGGCGGTCCTGATCCGCAACGGCCGGGTCTTCATGACCTTCTCGGCCAGCGCGACGGACGACCGCTACTGCATGGGCCTGCTCACCGCCGACGCGGACGCGGACCTGCTCGACCCGGCGTCCTGGCACAAGAACCCGCAGCCGGTGTTCGAGACGAACGTGCAGACCGACCGCTACGGCCCCGGGCACAACTCGTTCACCGTCGCGGAGGACGGGGTGACCGACGTCCTCGTCTACCACGCGCGGGACTACGCCGGGTACCAGGGCACCGACCCCCTCTACGACCCCAACCGCCACGCGCGCGTGCAGAAGGTGTACTGGCACGCCGACGGCACCCCCCTGTTCGGGGTGCCCGTGGGGAACGGCGGGCCGATCGTGCGGCTGTCCCCGGCCGACGACGCCGCCGCCTTCGTCAGGCACTCCGGGTACGTCCTGCGCGTGGACCGCGACGTGCGCGAGCTGGCCGACAGCCAGTTCCGCTTCGTGCCGGGGCTGGCGGGCGCGGGCACGGAGTCGATCCGGTCGGTGAACTTCCCGGACCGCTACGTGCGGGTCGCCGCCGACGGCACCGTGCGCATCGACCCGCTGGAGGAGGGCGCCGCCTTCGCCGGGCAGGCGAGCTTCCGCCGCACCGCCACCGCCAAGGGGATCTCCCTGCAGCTCGCCTCGAACGCCGCGACGTACCTGCGGCACGACAAGGGCCGGCTCACCGCCGGGCCCGCCGCGGGTGCGCGCAGCACCTTCCGGCTGAGCTGACCGCACGGCGGTCGCACGGCGGCCCCTTCGCCGGGGTGCACACCCCGGCGAAGGGGCCGTCCCGCGCTCCGGCCCCGCCCGCCGGGGCACCTGCGCCCGGATCCGTCCCCCGCGCGGCTCAAGTCCGGCACCGGATCGGCCGAATGGGTGAGCGAGGCATCACCCGTGCGGCGGTACGGGCCTCGACGGGGAGTGAGGGATCGACCATGAACAGCTGGCGGCGTGCCCTGCTGCGACGCTACCGGGCCCGGCTCGTCCTCGGGCTGCTCGTCGTCACGGTGCCCGTCCTGGTGCTCATCGTCACCCTGCTGACCTGGGCCGCGGGCACCCACATCCGCACGGAGACCGAGACGGTCGTCGCCAACCGCGCCACCGCCGTCGCCGGCGCCCTGGACGACTACCTGGCCGAGCGGCGCCTCGACATGGCCGTGGTGGCCACCGCCGTCGCGGACCACCCGCTGGAGGAGGCGGGCGCCCAGCTCGCGGAGTTCGACCGCCTCAACGACTCCTTCGACGGGTTCGCCGTCGTCGGGCTCGACGGGCGCACCCTCGTGCGCGGCGACGGGGAGACGGTCGCCTTCGCCGACCCCGAGGCCACCTGGTTCCGCGACGCCGTCGCCGGCCGGCAGACCCTCAGCGAGGTCTTCGAGCGCGACGGGGCCGTGCACTGGTACGCGGCGCACCCCGTCCTCGGCCCGGACGGGCGGGTGCAGTCGGTGCTCGTCGGGCGCCTGCTCGTCGGCTCGATGGGCTCCCGGCTCGCCGCCGTGAACTTCGGCCGCACCGCGGAGGTCGTCGTCGTCGACCGCGAGCGCACCCTCGTCACGAGCTCCCGGGCCGGTGCGGACGCCACCGAGGAGGCGCTGCTCGCCTCGGGCAGCACCCGCACCCGGGCCGACACCGTGCAGGTCCGCGGCGCCCTCGCCGGCGACAGCGGCGCGCTGGCCTCCCCGGACTACCGGGGCGTGGAGGTCTACGCCGGCTACGCCCCCGCCGCCGAGGGCAGGTGGGCGGTCGTCGCGAAGAAGGACCGCGCCGAAGCCATGGAGGCCGTCCGGCAGCAGGGCCGCAGCGGCCTGCTCCTCGGTCTCCTCGGCGCCGCGATGATCGGGTTGTTCGGGTACCTGTTCGCCCGCCGGGAGAGCGCCTACCTGCGCCACGTCGTCGACGGCCTGGGAGCCGTGGGGAGCAACGTCACCACCAGCGCCACGGAGCTGTCCTCGGCCTCGGAGGAGCTGGCCGCCACCACCGCCCAGCAGAGCGCCGCCGTCACGCAGACGTCCGCCACGATGGAGGAGCTCGCCCGCACCTCCGCCGTCATCGCCGAGACCGTCGAGCGCGTCGCCGGGCAGCTCGTGAAGACCCGCGACCAGGTCGAGCTGGCGCAGGCCGGCATCACCGCCACCAGCGAGCGCACCCACTCCCTGAGCACCCGCGTGTACGAGATCAGCGGCATCCTCGGGCTGATCCGCGAGATCGCCGACCAGACCAACCTGCTGGCCCTCAACGCCTCCATCGAGGCCGCGCGCGCCGGGGAGAACGGTCGCGGCTTCGCGGTCGTCGCCGACGAGGTCCAGCGCCTGGCGGAGCGCTCCAAGGCGTCCGCCGCGCAGATCGAGAAGATCGTGCAGTCGGCGCAGGCGGAGAACTCCTCCACCGTCCTGGCGATGGAGAACGGCACCCGCCAGCTCTCCGAGAGCCTCGCCCTGATCGAGGCCGTCGCGGTCGGCGGCGACCAGGTGCGGCTCACCACGCAGCAGCAGCGCATGGCCACCGAGCAGGTCGTGACCTCCATGGAGCAGATCAACGCCGGCAGCCGCCAGGTGTCCACCACGGCACGGCAGATCTCGGCCGCCGCGGCCGCCATGACGGGCGCGGCCCGCGACCTCGGCAACGCCGCGGCCGAGACCCGAGAGCGGTTCTGAGCCGTGCAGTCGATCCTGCTGCCGGTGGGCTCCGAGACGGTCGCGGTGCCGATCGGGCAGGTGCGCGAGGTGCTGACCGCACCGGTCGTCACCCCTCTGGCCACCCCCAGCCCGGCGGTGCTTGGCCTGGCCAACCTGCGCGGCGACGTCCTGCCCGTGCTGGACACCGCCAGGCTCGTGGGCGTGACGCCGTGCGGGCGCACCGACATGCTGGTGGTCGTGGACACGGCGGCGGGGCCGGTGGCGCTGGCGGTGGCGGGCAGCGTCTCCAAGGGCGTGCTCGGCCGGCGCGTCGACGGCTGCGAGCTGCCCGGGCGGGAGGGCGTCTACGCCGGCGCGGACGGTGCCGTGGTGCTGCTGGACCTGGCGGCCGCGCTGGACGCGGCCGGTCTGGGCGCCGGTGCGGCGGGCGTGGAGGGGACCCCCGCGTGAGCGGGAGCGGGCGCGCCGGCACGGACCACTTCCTGCGCATGTTCGAGGTGGAGGCGCGCGCCGCGCTGGACCGGCTGGGCCGGGACCTGCTGGTCCTGGAGGCCGGGGGGGCGGACGGCGACCTGGTGGCCGGCATGTTCCGCGACGCGCACAACCTCAAGGGCGGCGCGGCCGTCGTCGGCCTGGTGCCGGTGCAGCGCGTCGCGCACGCGATGGAGGAGCTGCTGGAGCCGGTCCGGGCGGGCACGGCCTCCGCCGGGCCCGTGGTCGTGGACGCCCTCCTGCACGCGGTCGACGCGCTGGCGGCGGCGCTGCCGGGCCTGGTCGCGGGGTCGGGCGACGGCTCGGGCCTCACCGCCGTCGAGGCCGAGCTGGCCGCGGTGTCGCGGGAACCCGGCGCGGAGCAGCCGGGCGCGGAACGGCCGGGCGCGGAACGGCCGGGCGCGGAACGGCCGGGCGCGGAACGGCCGGGCGCGGAACGGCCGGGCGCGGAGCAGCCGGGTGCGGAGCAGCCGGGCGCAGGAGGACCCGGCGCGCGGGGGACCGCGCCGGCCACCCGGACCGCGCCGGCCACCCAGGCCCTGCCGGCCGCCCAGACCCTGCCCGTCCCCGTCGCCCGGCTCGACGACCTCATCCGGCTCGTCGGGGAGGCGGCCGCCGCGCAGCTGCGGCTGGGCGCCTACCTGTCGGGGAGCACGGACGTCGACCCGGTGCAGGTCTCCGAGTTCCGCGACCTCTCCGCCATCGTCAACGAGCTGCAGGAGAAGACCTCCGGAACCCGGATGGTCCCCGTCTCCACCGTCACCGACACCCTCGCCCGCGCGGTGCGCGACCTCGCCCGCTCGCAGGGCAAGCAGATCCGCTTCGAGGTCCGCGGCGGCGACACGGAACTCGACCTCGCCGTGCTCGCCAGGCTCGTCGACCCCCTCGTGCACGTCGTCCGCAACGCCGTGGACCACGGTGTGGAGAGCCCCGACCGGCGCACCGCGGCGGGCAAGGCGGCCACCGGGGAGGTCCGGCTGCACGCCATGCGGCTCGGGGCCGAGGTCGTCCTCAGCGTCCGCGACGACGGCGGCGGCATCGACGTCGCCGCGCTGCGGGAGCGGGCCGGCGCCGGGAGCCGCTCCGGCGCGGGCGACTCCGACCTGGCGCTCATCTTCCGCACCGGCCTGTCCACCGCACCCGCCGTCAGCGAGGTCTCCGGCCGGGGCGTCGGCATGGACGCCGTGCGCGCCAACGTCGCCGCCGTCCGCGGCCGCGTGGACGTGCGCTCCGAACCCGGCGTCTTCACCGAGATCCGCATCTCGGTGCCCGTCACCCTGGCGGTGCTGCGCTGCCTGCTCGTCTCCGCGGGCGGCGTGCGCTACGCCCTGCCGATGACGTCGCTGGTGACGGCCCTGCCCCCGCAGGCCGAACCGGAGGTCGTCGACGCCCGCGCGGTGCGCTGGGTGACCGGCCGGCCCGTTCCGGTGCGCCCCCTCGCGGAGGTCCTGGCCGTGGGCACCCGGGCCTCGCGCCCCGCCGGTCCGGTGGTGGTGGTCAGCGGGGTCACCCGCCGCTTCGCGTTCGAGGTGGACGAGCTGCTCACCCAGCGGGAGGTCGTCGTCAAGGGGCTGAGCCCCCTGCTGCCGCGCCTCGACGCGTTCATGGGGGTCAGCGCCGAGGCCGACGGCTCGGTGCTGCTGGTCCTGGAACCCACCGGTCTCATCGACCGCGCCCGCGGCGACGGCGGGCGCCACGGGGACGCCACCGCCGCCCTCCCCGCCCTCGCTCCCGCGCCTCCCGCGACCGCCGTCGCGCCCCCGCGGGCCCCCCGCGTCCTCGTCGTCGACGACGCCCTGACCATCCGCGAGCTCCAGCGCTCCGTCCTGGAGGGCGCCGGGTACCACGTCCTCACCGCCGAGGACGGCCGCGCCGCCCTGGACGTGCTGCGCACCGAAGCCGTGGACCTCGTCCTCACCGACGTGGAGATGCCGCGCATGGACGGTTTCGCCCTCACCGCCGCCGTGCGCGGCGGGCGGGGCCCGGAGGGCGGCGAGCCGCCGCGGGTCGTCATCCTCACCACCCGCGACGGGGAGGCGGACCGCAGCCGGGGCCTCGCCGCGGGCGCCGACGACTACATCGTGAAGAACGGCTTCACGGAGAGCGCCCTGCTGTCCACCGTCGAGCGGCTCGTGGGTCCCGCATGAGCCGGCTCACCGTGGGCCTGGCCTGCGCGGACGGCGTGCACGTGCCGATCCGCCGGGCGCTGGAGGCGGCCGGGGACGTGAGCGTGGTGGCGCTGCGCGCCGGCCCGGCGGGGGCTCCCGTCGCCGGGGACGTCGCCCGCGTGGACGTCGTCGTCGTGGACGTCGCCTCCCTCGGGGAGGCCGGGTACGCCCTCGTCGAGCAGGTCATGGCCGCCCACCCCCGGCCCGTCCTCGCGCTGGTGCCCGGCGCGGACGGCGCGGCGGCCCGCCGCGCCCTCGCCGCCGGCGCCGTCGACGCCCTGCCCCGCGCGGCGGACCGCCCGCCCGGTGCGGCGGACGCCGTCGCGCTGCGGCAGCGCGTCGGGCTCGTCAGCGGTGTGGCCGTCGTCCGCCGCGGCCGCGGCGGCGCCCGGCCCGTGCCGGTGGACGAGGGGATCGGCGGGCACGGCGGGCGCGGGGTCGTGGCGATCGGCGCCTCCACCGGCGGGCCCGGCGCGGTGGCCGCCGTCCTCGCCGGGCTCGCCGGCCTGCCCGCCACCGTGCTCCTCGTGCAGCACCTGCACGAGGACTTCGTGCCCGGGTTCGTCACCTGGCTCGCGGCGCTCAGCGCCCTGCCGGTCCACACCGCCGTCCCGGGGGTGCGCCCCGAGCCCGGCCACGTCTACGTCGCCCCCGCGGGCCGCCACCTCGCCCTGTCACCGGGGCACGTGCTGGTGCTGCCGGAGCACCCCGTCACGATCCACCGGCCCTCCGTCGACGTGCTGTTCACCTCCGTCGCGCAGACCGCCGGGCCCCGCTCCGTGGGTGTCCTGCTCACCGGCATGGGCGAGGACGGAGCCGCGGGGATGCTGGCGATGCGCACCACCGGCGCCCTCACCATCGCCCAGGACGAGGAGACCTGCGCCGTGTACGGCATGCCCCGCGCCGCCGTGGAGCGCGGCGCGGCCGAGCGCGTCCTGGCGCTGCCGAGGA
Source organism: Kineococcus anabasis (assembly GCF_054590795.1). Classification (NCBI taxonomy): domain Bacteria; kingdom Bacillati; phylum Actinomycetota; class Actinomycetes; order Kineosporiales; family Kineosporiaceae; genus Kineococcus; species Kineococcus anabasis. The sequence goes on along the minus strand of NZ_BAAIHU010000007.1, from coordinate 402,859 downwards.
TCGCCGGCGCCGTCCGCTCGGCCGTGGTGGGCGGGGTCGCGCGGTGAGCGGCTACCAGGTGGCGGCCACCGTGCTGGAGGAGGCCGTGGGGATGCGGACCGACGGCTCGCTGCGCGACCGGCTGGTGCGCTGCGTCGACGCGGCCGCGGCCGCCGCCGGGACCACCCCCGAGCGGTACGCGGCGGGGCTGCGCAGGGGCAGCGGCGCCCTGGCCGCCCTGGTGGAGGCGATGACCGTCCACGAGTCCTCGTTCTTCCGGCACGCCGGGCAGCTGGAGGCGCTGGCGGACGCGGTCGCCGGGCACCCCGGGCCGCTGACCCTCTGGAGCGCGGGCTGCTCCCGCGGGCAGGAGCCCTGGTCGCTGGCGGTGCTGCTGAGCGAGCGGGGCCGCGGCGACGCCCGCGTCATCGCCACCGACGTCTCCTCCGCCGCCCTCGCCTCCGCCGAGCGCGGCCGGTACACCCCCGGCGAGCTGCGCGGGCTGTCCCCGGAGCGGCTGGAGCGCTGGACGGTCCCGGCCGGCGACGGCGGGCGGCGCGCCGTGCGCGACGAGCTGCGCCGGATGGTGCGGTTCACCCCGCACAACCTCGCCCTCGACGACCCGCCGTTCCCCGAGCGCACCGCGCGGGCCGTCCTGTGCCGCAACGTCCTCATCTACCTGGTGGACGGGGCCGTGGAGGCGGCGGTGGAGCGCATCCACCGCTGGCTGCCCGGAGGTGGGTACCTGTTCCTCGGCGAGGCGGAGACGCTGTGGTCGGTGAGCGAACGGTTCGAGGTGTGCCGGTTCGCCGACTCCTTCGCCTACCGCCGCGGCGAGGAGCGCCCGCGGTCCGCGCCCCCGGCCGGTGGTGCGGGCGGTCCCGGTGCGGCGGGTGGTGCAGGCGATCCCGGTGCAGGCGGTCCCGGTGCGGGCGGTCCCGAGCCGCTCGCCCTGCTGGAGGCGGCGCTCTCCGCCGCCGCCTCCGGCGAGGAGGACCGGGCGCGGCACCTGCTCCTGGCGGCGCGCGGGGCGCTGCTGCGGCCGGGGGCGCGGGGCGGCGTCGAGGGCTACGACGTGGCCTCCCTGCTGCGGCTGGTCGACGCCCGCCTCGCCGGCCCGGGAGGTGGACGATGAGGGGGGAGGTTCCCGTGGCGGACGTGCAGGTGCTCGTCGTCGACGACTCCGCGCTCATCCGCGCCGTCGTCCGCTCCCACCTGGAGGAGCACGGCTACGTGGTCGCGGAGGCCCCCGACGGCCGGCACGCGCTGGCCGCGGCCGCCGCCCGGCCGCCGGACGTCATCGTCCTGGACATCGAGATGCCGGACGTGGACGGGCACGAGGTCCTCGCGGCCCTGCGGGGCGAGGAGGACCTCGCCCACATCCCCGTGATCGTCCTGTCCGGGCGCTCCGACGTCGGCCACGTCGTCGCCGGCCTGGAGTCCGGCGCGCACGACTACCTCGGCAAGCCGTTCGAGGCGGGGGAGCTGCTGGCGCGGGTCCGGGCGGCCGCACGGGTCAAGCGCCTGAACGACGAGGTGCGCGAGCGGAACCTCGACCTGGAGCGGACGGCGGCGCAGCTGGCCGAGCGCAACGCCGCGCTGACCGAGGCGAACACCGCGCTGAGCGCCGCGAACCAGCTGAAGCTGGACCTGATGGGGATGCTGAGCCACGAGATCGGCCGGCCCCTGACGCTGATCCTGGGTTACGCGGAACTGCTGCAGGAGATGGTCGGCGGGACCGACCGGGACGTCGGCGGCTGCACCACGATGATCATGCGGGGTGCCCGGGAGCTGGGCCGCATGCGCGAGGAGATCCTCGCGATGTGCGCCCTGGACACCGGCAGCCTCGTCGCGGAACGCTCCCCCGTGCGGGTCGCCGACGCGGTCGCCGACGCGCTGGCCGCCACGGAGCAGGACGTCCCGGTCGTCGGGGACACCGGCGCCGTGGCGCTCGTGAACCCCCGCCACCTGGAGCACGTCGTCGCCAACTTCCTCACCAACGCCGCGAAGTACGCCGGCGGCGCCACCCGCGTGGAGGTCGAGGCGTCCGGCCGCGAGGTCGACGTGCGGGTCGTGGACGCAGGCCCCGGGGTTCCCGAGGGCCTGCGCCCCAGGCTGTTCGACCGTTTCGTCCGCGGTGAGGACGAGACCAGCCGGCGCATGGGCACCGGGCTGGGCCTGTACATCGTCAGGGGCCTGGCCGAGGCGAACCGCGGGACGGTCCGCCACGAGCCGGCCCGGCCGGGGGGCAGCGTGTTCACGGTGCGGCTGGAGCAGGTGCCCGCTCAGGCGTACGGCGCGGGCGGCTCCTCGGCGGCGGGGACGTAGGAGCCGCGCTCCTCCGGCATCAGCAGCCACAGCACCGGGTAGATGACGAACTGCGTCCCGGGCAGGACGGCCAGGCTCACCACGAACAGGGCGCGCACCGCCCACGGGTCCATCCCGAAGCGCCGGGCCACGCCGGCGCAGGTGCCGGTGAGCAGGCGGCCGTCGGTGGGGCGGACGAGGCCCTGGCGGGCGAAGTTCTCGTGGACGACGTTCACGGTGCGCTCCTTCTCGGTTCCCGGTCCCGACCCCGTGTCGATCCGGTACCCCGAGGATGGCCCCGCCCGGCCCCCGGGCACATCGGGGTCCGACCCTGAGCGGACCCCGATCCCGCCCCCGGGACCACCCCCGGCGGAGGGTGGCTCAGGCGGCGTCCTGCGCCCACAGCAGCTGCCCGCCGCCGCGCGTGAGGAGCCGGTGCATGTCCAGGTCCAGGTAGGTGCGCACGAGGTCCGGGGCGAGACCGCGCTCGTCCTCCAGGGCGCGCACCGCGGCGCCGAGCGTGCCCTGGTGGCCCTCCCGCAGCACGGTCAGGGTGGTCGCGCCGATGCGCAGCTCCGCACCGCCGGGGGTCCGCACCCGCCGGGTGGCGGGGCGGGCGTCGTCGGGGCCGAGGTCGGTGAGCTCCACGACGAGCCGCAGGCGGTCGAGGTGCCCGGGGTCCAGCGCGGGGTCGAGGACCACGAGCCCGCGCTCCACCAGCCACCCCACGACCTCGTCGGTGTCGTCGCCGAGGTGGGCGCGCAGCTCCGGCAGGTACATCCCGCCGGCGAGGGCCCGCAGGACCGGCTCGTCCCGGGCGTCGCACTCGACGACGCGGCCGCCCTGGTCGACGAAGCACCGGGCCTTGCCGGGCGGGGTCTGCGCCCCGGGCGGGCCGGTCTCCTCCTCGCCCACGACCGTCCCGACCAGGTAAGCCATCATCGCCGTCCGCTGCATCCCGACCTCTCCGCCCCGTTGTGCGGCCAGTATGCAGACGCGCCGGGGAGAGGCCGCGGCCCGGTTGCCCCACCTGGCCCAGTTCCCCGCGCGCCGCTGACGCGCTGTGACGCCCGGGTTCCGGTGGGTCCCGACCTCCGGGTTCCGGCGGGTTCCCGCGGGTTCGCGGCGGTCCGGGAGGTCCTGCGGGGAGGTCAGAACAGCATGCCCGGTTCCGCCTCCGGCAGGGCCCCGGCCGCGGAGGCGGCCGCGTTCAGGCAGCGGTGGCACCGCTCGCGGTCCGGCTCCTCCCCGGCGGGGCGGTGGCGCAGGTCGACCTGCACCCACGTCCCGCACAGCGCGGGCCCGGACGGGGGCGGGCCGGTGCCGGGGTGGGGCAGGGCGTGCAGGAGGCGGCCGCGGTGGCTGCGCTGCCACACGACCTCCTCCGTGCGCCCCCGTCCGGTCGCCACCACCGGCCCTCAGCGCACCGCGGTCCACCCGCTCATCCCCCGAGCCTGCCAGCACGACCGCCGCCGGGGAAGCCGGGCCGCGGGTCAGGACAGCGCGCCGGGTGGCGGGTCGCCCACCGGCAGCGGTGCCAGCCGTTCCTGGTGGCCCTTGTCGGGCGAGCACCCCCGGAACGGGCCGTCCGGGTCGAACAGCACCGCCATGTGGTGGTCGGCGTGGTCCCGGAACCACACCGACACCCCGGTCCCGGGGTCCGCCTGCAGCGCCTCGAAACCCCGCCACAGCGCACCGAGCCGCGCGACCGCCTCCGGGTGCTCCCACCAGTGGGGGCACCACGTGCGGTTCCTGCCGTCCACGGGGCGGCGGTACACCTGCGCGAGGTAGTTCCGCACGAAGTCCGGCAGCGACCCGTAGAGGGGTTCGCAGAACTCCCCGCTCACCGGCGCCACCACCTCGCGCGCCGGTCCGCGCCCACGGCGGGCAGCGGTTCCACCGGCCCCGCCGCACCCGCGCCGCCGGCCGGGTCGTGCGCGCGCAGCGACGCCCGCACCGCCGCCGCGTGCGGCCCCTGCGTCCACGGCAGCGTGCGCGCCAGGGTCGGGGGCGTGCCGGAGGCGACCACCACGGCACGCCCCCTCGGCAGCGCCCCGAGGTCCGCCACGTCGAGGACGCGGTCCCGGCGCGTGGAACGGCTCACCGAGCGCCCGCCCCTGCCGGAGGAGACCGACACCGCCCCGGCGTCGAACTCCCCGACGAGCTGGGACAGCTCCGACAGGAACTCCACCTCCGACACGCCCCCGCCGTACACCTTCACGTTCGCCGCGGACCACAGCTTGCGCATCCCCTCCCGGCCCCACACCTCCACGCCCTGCGACCACGACTGCAGGATCGTCATGACGCAGATCCCGCGGGAGCCGTAGTGGCTGTACAGGTTCGGCAGGTCCTTCCAGCGGCACACGTTCGCGGCCTCGTCGAGGACGGCGACCAGCGGCACCGGCAGCCGCCCGCCCGGGGAGCGCTTCGCCAGGTCCTCCGCGGCCTCCGTGACGGCGACGGTGAGCGCGGTGACCAGCGGGCCGGCCGAGCCGCTGCCCTCCCGGGAGAGGCTGTAGAGCGTGGAGCGGGTCCGGACGAACGCGTGCGGGTCGAACCGCGCCCGCGGGTCCGCGGGGCCCGCCGGTGTCACCCACGCCACCGCCCTGCGGTTGGTGAGGAACGCGACGAACTGCTTGGCGGTGCCGTACACCCCGGCGCGCTGCTTCTCCGGGGAGTTCACCGCCTCCGCCACGGACGCCGCGTTCAGCGGGAAACCGTGCCGCCGCAGGATCTGCACCGGCTCGTCCTCGGTGGGGTCCGTCAGCCACAGCAGCACCTGCGTCAGCGGGCGGCCGTCCAGCGCCGCCGCCAGCAGCACCCCCGCCAGCAGTTCGCGCCCCGCGGGCTCGAAGAACGCGTCGGTGCGGGCGCCGGGCTCCCGGCCCGCGCCGGCGAACACCTCCGCCAGCGCCGCCGCCCGCACCTCGTCGGTGACGTACGTGAGCGGGTCCCACCACCAGCCCGCCGGTTCCTCGGCGATCCCCTGCGGGTCGAACACCCACACCTGCCCCGAGGCGGCGCGCGGGTCGCGGGTCGCGTCGACGAGGTCGCGCTTGTTCGACGTGGCCAGCACCGCCCCCGGTGCCTCGAGGACCGCCGGGATCGCCCGGGACGTCGTCTTGCCCGTGCGCGGCCCCCAGATGTCCACGGACACGTCCTCCCAGGAGGAGTACAGGACCTCCCCGTCGGCGAGGGACACCGCCACGGGCAGGCCCGGTGCGCCCCGCACGCCGAGGCGCTCGGCCGTCGCGGTGGCCCCGCGCCGCGTCAGGTGCCGCAGCTCCCCGGCCCGGGCCATGCGGCGCGCGGCGCGGTCCACCCGCGAGCCGCCCGCCCGCACCCGCCGCACGAGCGCCCACACGCCCGCCGCGGCGCCCGCCGCGAGGACGGCGAGCGCGGCGAGCACGTACGTCGCCGTCGCGGGCCACGGGACCTCCCCCCGGAACACGGCCACCGTCAGCGCCACCGGGTTGGCCGGCAGCGCCCCGGGGACCGCGCCGAGGGCGGCGGCACCCCGCAGGGCGGCCGTCACGGCGCCCGACACCACGACCACCGCGCCCACCGCGCCGAGGGCCAGGACCGCCTGGGGTTCCGGCCCGGCGCGCTCCCCGCGCCCGGTGGCGCTCACGCCGCCCCCTCCGCGCCCAGCACACCCGCGCGGGACGCGCTGTGCCACAGCTTGTTCGTGTCGTTGATGCTGCGCTCCGCCGACGTCAGCGCCACCTGCACCGGGATGCCCGGCCTGCCACCGACCTTGACGAGGAACTTCCCGCGCCCGGGTGGCTCGGCGTCCCGCCCGGCGGTGGAGTCGAACGCGGGCGGGTCCTGCCAGCCGATGAGCAGGTCCTGCTCGGCGCGGGAGAACGGGACCGCCGTGTTCAGCATCGGCATCTCCGCCGCGGGCAGCCCACCGCAGATCACCATGCCCGAGCGCTCCACGAAACCCCTCGCCTTCATGCGGTCCTCCTCGCCGGGGAGGGAGAGGAGGTCGCTCATCGTGTGGGTGATCATCGCCATGCCGACACCCCGCTGCCGGTTGAGGCGGGTGAGGGCGTCGACGCGGTCGACGATGCCGCGCCCGGCGCGCAGCGCCCGCCACAGCTCGTCGAGGATGACGAAGTAGTGCCGGCGCGGCTCCAGCCCGGCGTCGGCCAGGGCGTGCGCGACGTTCACCGCGCCGAACCCGTAGGACCAGCACGCCAGCAGCACCGCGGCCTGCAGGTCCATCTCGGAGTCGTCGATGCTGCTGACGTCGAACACCACGGGGCGGTCCCGGCGCATCGGGACGCTCGTGGGCCGGGAGAAGATCTCGCCCAGGCGGCCACCGCCGGCCAGGCCGATGAGCGTGGCCTCCAGCCCCTCGGTGATCTCCTGGTAGCGCGACAGGTCCCCCCGGTCCAGGGCGACGTGGCGCACGTCCTCCGGTGCCTCCTGCACCACCCGCAGCAGGTCCCCCAGCACCGGGACACCGTCGTGGCGCTCGTCCAGCACCCGCAGCGCCCGGTCGAGGATGGTCTCCTCCCGGTCGGTCGGGGGCGCCGAGCGCATGATGGTGACCAGGGAGGACACCATGGCGTGCCGCCGGCCGTGCGCGTCGGCCAGGACGGCGTGGCGCGCGGAGCCGGTGAGCCGCTGCGCGGCGGCGCCCGCCTCCCCGGGGTCCAGGACGTTCAGGTGCCCGCGCCCCCGCCCGAGGCTGATGACCTGCCCGCCCACGGCCTCGACGAGGTCCACGTAGTCGGGTTTCAGGTCCCCCAGGACCAGGGGCAGCACGCCGTACCCGGTGAGCCCCAGCGCCATCCGCCGCACGATGGTGGACTTGCCCAGCCCCGGCTTGCCCAGGACGAACGCGCTGGGGTTGGAGATGAGCTTGGCCCGCTGGAACCAGGAGATCGGGTCGCAGCACAGCGTCGAGCCCGACAGCAGGTTCCGCCCGAGCGGCACGCCCGTCATCGGCGAGCCCGTGCCGGCCGCGAACGGCCACAGCCCGCACACCTGCACGGTGGTGCCCCGCCACTCGTCGGGGGCCTGCACGTACGTCGAGGAGCCCCCGCCGCGCCCGGCCCAGCCGCGCGGACCCGGGACGGGGGCGCTGCGCGGGCGGGCCTTCCCGCGCCTGCCGGTGCTCACAGGGACTCCCTGATCTCGGAGGGGACCCTCAGGTGGGCGGGCAGCACCAGGCCCAGCGGCAGCGCCGCGGCGAACGCGCTGTCCTGCGAGCCGTAGACCGGCCGCACCACCAGCCGTGCGGTCGCCGAGAGGTTGTCCACGGCGGCCACGGCGTCGGGGAGGCGCCCGACGTCGTCCACGGTGGCCGTGACGAGCATCCCGAAGTTCACGAGGTTCGCGCCGCGGGCCTCCTCCTCGGCGGTGGCCGCCGCCGACCGGGCCGCGGCCAGCGCCCGCGCCGAGGGCCGCTCCGACGTGGTCGTCCTGAAGTCGGCGTCGCGCTTGTCCTGCTCCGCGATGCGCGCGGAGCGGGCCGGGTCGAACGGCCGGTACAGCATCGTCACCCGCTTGCGGTCGACCTCCGGGTGCGGCGCCAGCAGCTGGGACAGGACGGAGGAGTGGACGGAGCCGCGGGGGGCGGACGTCATGGACCACGTCACGGACACCGCCCCGTCGTGCCGGTAGTGGTCGTGGCGGGCCTCGGCGTAGGTGGGGCCGACGTCGCCCCAGTCCAGGTCGGGCGCCTGCCCGGCGGCGTGCGCGGCGTCGACGAGCCGGGCGGCGTGCGGGTCGTAGGCGACGCGCACCACCTCGCACAGCTCGCGGGCGGCGACGGGGCGGGCCGCACCCGCCCCGGTGGAGTGCAGCCCGTGGGTGAGCCCCGGCAGGCGCGAGGCCAGTTCCCGGCCCATCTCGGGGGTGTCCCGGCGGCGCCCACCGGAGCGGGCGGTGGAGGAGAACGTCAGGCTCACCCACGCGCGGACGGTCGCGGAGCCCTCGGGGTAGCTCTGCAGGACCTCGGCGAGCATGGCGCGCGCCAGGGCGGGTGCGTCGGGGTCCACGTTCGCCGTGACCTCCCGGTGCAGGCGTGCCCCGGAGTCCGGTGCGGTCTCCACCGTGACGGCCGCCGCCACCAGGCCCGGCTCGCTGCCCAGGGCGTTCAGCCACCCGCCCCAGTGCGCCACCCAGGAGTCCACCTGCTCGGTGTCGACGAGGGACGCCCCGTCGGGTTCGGTGGCGATCACCACCGTGTGGTGCCCGGTGGCCGGCACCCGCAGCAGCGCGAAGGGGCGCCCGTAGGAGTCCTGCCACTCGCTGAGCTCGGACGCCGCGGCGAGGCCGGGGAGCTGGAAGGTGCCCCAGGGGGTCCGCCCGAGCGGGCCGGAGCGGTACAGGTTCGCCCCGGTGGCCCGCGCGTGGCGGCTGCCGAGGAACGCGCCGATGCGCTGCAGCAGGCTCCGGCCGTGCCGGTCCCGCACCACCAGCGTCCCGAGGAACAGGGCCGTGACGGCGGCGACGGCCACGGCCGCCACGATCCCGGCGAGCATCGTCGTGACGATCGTGGCGACGAGCCCGGCGAGGAGCAGCAGCGTGCCCAGGGTCCCGAGCTGGCCCAGACCGGCGGACTGCGGTCTGCGCCAGTTCCCGTAGGTGCGTGCGGGTCGTTCAGCGACTGCCACTGGGTCCCTCCCCGGTCGTGTCCCCGACGGCCGCCTCGCTGACGGTCCGTGCGCTCTCGTGGGCCTTGTGCGCGGCCTGCGCGGCCTTGGCGGCGACGGCGGCGGCCGCCCCGGCCGGTCCGGCGGCCGCGGCCGCCCCGCCGGCGGCGGCACCGGTGGACGCGCCGGCACCCGCGGCGCCGGCGGAACCACCGCCCGCAGCCGCGCTGCCGGCACCGGACGTGGCACCGGACGTGGCACCGGACGTGGCACCGGACGTGCCGCGGGACGTGCCGCGGGACGTGCCGCGGGACGCGGCGGGGTTCGCACTGCCGGATGCGGCGACCCGCCCCGAACCGGAGCTCGAACCGGAGCTCGAACCGGAGCTCGGACCGGGGTTCGGGCCGGGGCCGGAACGGGAGCCGGGTACGGGTGGGGCGCTGCCGGAGGGGCCCTTCCCGGTGTCCTTCGCCCCGTCCGGCAGCCACGAGCCGACGGCGCCGGAGACGGCGGCGCCGGAGCCACCGCCCGCGGTGGCCGAGACCACCGGCACGACGAAGCGCATGAGCGCGGGCAGCGCGAACAGCGCGAGGACCATCAGGGCGATGCCCGTCACGACGTCCGTGAAGCCGTCCGCCGTGACCCGCGTCATCCCCGACCGCGGGTCCACGACGCCCAGGCCGTCCTGCGTCCCGACGAGCGCGAACGCCGTCGCGTAGACGATCGCCGCGGCGGGCTTGTACAGGATGAACGCGACCAGCCAGCCCACGCACCGCTGGAACCACTGACGTCCCACCTCGGTGTTCGTGAAGGACGCCGCCAGCGGCAGGATCCCCACCAGCAGCACCAGCATGGCCCCGCGGACCACCATGAGCAGGATCTGCAGGAGGCCGGCCAGGAACGCGAGCCCGCCGAGCAGGATGACGACGAGCGGCGTCAGCTGCGGGGCCGCACCGTGCGTGAGCAGCAGCAGGGCGAGCACGTTCTCGCGGAAACCCGTCGAACCGACGGCCTGGTCGATGAGGTGGACGGAGAAGCTGTCGGCGGCCCTGACGGCCAGGCCCGCCCCCACCGTCCCGGCGGCCGTGGCCACGACCATGGTGATCAGGGACCGCAGCAGTTCCCGGCCCGGTTCGGCGCGCTGCTGCCACGCCATCCGCATCCCCGCGATGATGATCGACAGCACCGCCATCGCGCCGGCCCACCAGGACAGCTCGCCCTGCAGGAAACCGACGGCCGGCGACAGGTCCTCGCCGCCCGGCGTGCGGGTGATCTGGACGCTGGGCGCGTGCACCCAGAAGGTGCCCAGGCTGGCCAGCGCCGTCCCGAGCGCCTCCACGACGGCGCCGGCCATCGACTCCAGGGCGTCGCCGACGACGCCCTGGAGCTTCTCGGAGATCTCGGCCTGCACGTTGCACCGGAGCTGGTACCAGGCGCAGTCGTCCGCCATCACAGGCCCGACCAGTACACGTAGCCGGTCAGGTCCGGCAGACCCTGGACGCCGGCGGTGAACTCCCCGGCGTCGTCGAGGACGAGCTTCCAGTCGCCGTCCTCCCAGCGCAGGGTGGCCGGCCAGCTCACGTACCCGGTGCGGCCTCCGCCCTCCCGCACGGCGAAGGCGAGGTCCACGGTGGCCTCGGCCGCCGTGTAGGCGAGCACCTGGAAACCGGTGACCTGCACGCCGGGTCCGGAGGGTTCCGGCCGGACGCCCTCGGCGGCCAGGCGGCGCAGCGCGGCGTCGCGGCCGGGCCCTGCGGCGGTCAGCTCGCGCATCATCGGCCCGACGAGGGAGGGGACCCCCGTGGTGGCGAACACCCCGGCCGCTGCCAGCACGGCACCGGTGGGGGAGTGCGCGTAGCAGGTCCGCAGCCCGTCGGTCACCCTGCCCGGCCCGAAGGTCCGCGGTGCGCTCGGGACGGCCGTGCCGTCCAGCAGTTCCCACGTGACGCCCTGCGGTGCCTGGCGCGGGAGCACCTGCGGACCCTCGGGCAGGCCGCAGGTGCTCGGGTCGGCGGCCGGGGCGGTGTCCGCCGGAGCCGGAGCCGACGGTGCCGGTGGCGCCGGCGCGGGTGCCGCCGTGGCCCGCCCGGGGTCCGCGCCGCCCGTGAGCACCAGCGTCAGGCCGCCCGCTGCGACCATCGCCAGGAAACCGGCCGAGGCGAGGAAACCCGGCTGGTGCCAGGAGGGACCCGTCCCCCCGTCTGCCGTCCTGTCCACCACGTGTCCCTCCCGTCGTGCCGTCCGTCCGGGCTCTCGGCGCTGCTCAGACGAAGGCGCCGACGAGACCCGAGGCGGAACCGATGACGACGCAGCCGGCGAGGACCCACAGCAGGCGGGTGCCGTGCTCGCCGCCCCGGCCGTCGCGGGAGGCGAGGGCCATCATGGCGCCGGTCGTGATGACGCCCAGGACGCAGACGGCGAACCCGAGCCACGCGGCCCAGCCGAGGATCTTGACGAGCTCGGCCGAGCCGGGAGGCGCGGTGCCGGCGCCGGGGTTGGGGACCTCGGCCGCCAGGCCGGCCACCGGGGCCATCGCCACGGCGGCGTCGAGCGCGAGCTGGGTGAGCATTCCGGATCTCTCCTTCAACGGGTGCCGCGGATCACGGCGAGGGTGGGAACCAGCGCCCGCACGTCCCGGACCTGGCGGCGGAACTGCTCCCGGGCGGCCGGTGACCCGGCCGGCCGGAGTTCGGTGGGGCTCACCTGTGCCGTCCTCCGAGGAGTGCGTCGACCCTTCAGGCGTGACCGTGGGTCACAGGAGGGGGAGGCCTCGGCAACGTTAGGACAGGTCAGGGAACTCCCGCAGCCCTCTGCCTCCGGATGGCGTAACGCAGAGTCACAAGGGTGAGAGGCGCTGGCCTGTTCGGGGGACCGGTGCGGGCTTCCCCTCCGCCGCGTCGGCGCGGGCTGTTACGCAGAGGGGGAGGGGATCCGCCCGAACCCTCCGGAACCCGGTGCGAGGCCGGGGCGGACCCGGGACGGGACCGGGGCGGCGGGTTCGGCGGGCAGCCGAGGAGGAAGACCGTGCGAGGGCGACACCGGCAGGTGGTGGCAGGGGCGGCGGCGCTGCTCGCCGTCCTCGCGGCGGCCTGCGGAACCCCGGACGGCGGCGCGGCGGAACCCACCGCGCCCGCCGGCACCGCGGGCGTCCCCGCCGACGAGCACGACCACGACCACGGTTCCGGCCCGGAGACCCTCGAGGAGTTCGCCGGGGCGGTCGAGCAGGGGACCGACGCGTACTCCGCCGTCCACCCCGGTGCCGCTGTCGGGGACGGCGGAGCGGAACCCGTCTGGGACGACGCCTCCCGCGCCGGGGCCGTCCGGGTCGCCGGGGACCTGCTGCGCGCGTTCGCCCGCCGGGACCTGCCGGCCGGGGAGTGGTTCGACGGGATCTCCCCGATGCTCTCGCCGGTGGCCGCGCAGGACCACCTCGGCACCGACCCGGTGAACGTCCCGGTGGGCGCCGTCACCGGTGAGCCCGTCGTCACCGACTCCTCCAGCGTCTGGCTGGCGCGGGTCTCCGTGCCCACCGACGTCGGTGCCTACGAGGTGCTGCTGAGCCGGACGGGGCGGGGCGCGCCCTGGTTCGCCGAGCGCATCACGCCGCCGGGGGGAACCGGGCCGTGAGAGCGGTCCTCGTCGTCCTCGTCGTCCTCGTCGCGCCGTTCCTCCTCCTCGGTGGTTGCGGTGCGCTCGTCCTCCTCAGCGTCGTCACGGCCCCCGCGAGCGGCTGCGGGGCCTCCGCGGTGGCCGTCCCGGTCGACGTCTCCGGCGTTCCGCAGGGCCCGGTCGGCGAGGGCGGCTGGCGCGGCGTGCAGCTCGTCAACGCGGCCCACGTCATGAACGCCGCCGCCGCCCTGGGACTGGACCGGCAGGCCCAGCAGATCGGGGTGATGACCGCCATGGGCGAGTCCACGCTGAGGGTGGTGGACCACGGGGACCGCGCCGGCCCCGACTCGCGCGGCCTGTTCCAGCAGCGGGCCAACGGCGCGTGGGGGTCCTACGCCGACCGCATGGACCCCTTCACCTCGGCCACCAACTTCTTCAGGGCGCTGCAGCGGGTGGCGGGCTGGCGCAGCCTGCCGCCGACCCTCGCGGCGCACCGCACACAGCGCAACGCCGACCCGGACCACTACGCGAAGCACCACGCGGACGCGGTGGCGGTCGTGGCGGCCCTGTCCGCCGCCGGGGTCGGGACCGGCACGCAGCCCACGGCACTCCCCGCCGCCGCGACACCCGCGGCGGGCCCCGCGGCGCCGCCCGCGGTGGTCCCCGCGGGCCCGGACGGCGCCGTTCCCTGCCCCGGCACCGACCCTGCGTTCGGGCCACCGGCCGACCTGCCCGCGGGGGCGTGGGTCCTGCCCACCGACGGGCCGGTCACGAGCTCGTTCGGCATGCGGCGCCACCCCATCTCGGGGGTGGTGAAGGTGCACACGGGTACCGACTACGGACCCGGCTGCGACGCGCCGATCCGGGCCGCCGCCGCCGGCACCGTCGTCCAGGCCGGGCCTGCCAGGGGCTACGGCAACCTCGTCGTCCTGGAGCACGCCGGCGGCGTCCTGACCCGGTACGCGCACATGTACGCGCGCGGCGTCCTCGTGCGCGTCGGGCAGCAGGTCCCCGCCGGGCACGTCGTCGGCCTCGTCGGCAGCGCCGGCTCGTCCACCGCCTGCCACCTGCACCTCGAGGTCAAGGTGGGCGGGGACTTCACCGACCCGGTGACCTTCCTCCGCGGGCGCACGAGCACCGCCTGAGGCCCACCGCGGGACACCCCGGGGGGGACCGCTCCGGCGGCCGTCCGCGGGGGGCCGGGCATAGAGCGGGGGGAGTTCTGCTTATGGTGAACGGCGGTCTGCACGGCCACGGAGACGTGGTGCGGGCCCCGGTGACCCAGGAGACCAGTTGGATCTGCAGCAGTTGCGCTACTTCGCGGTCCTGGCGGAGGAGCTCCACTTCACGCGTGCTGCGCGTCGGCTCTACCTCGACCAGAGCACGCTGTCCGCAGCCATCCGCCGCCTCGAGCGGGACTTCGGCGTGCAGCTCTTCGACCGCAGCAGCCGCCGGGTCTCGCTCACCGAGGAGGGCAGGGCGCTCGTGCCGGAGGCCCAGCGACTCCTGGCCGCCGGCGACCGCTTCACCGCCGCCGTCGGGCGGGCCCGCTCCGGCCCCGCCAGGCACCGGCTCGTCCTCGGCCTCTTCCTCGGGCCCCGGGCCGCCGCGGAGCTGACCGGGCCCATCGTGCACGCCTTCCGCGCCCGCCACCCCGAGCTCGCCCTCGACGTGCGGCCCCTGGACATCGAGGACCCGTTCGGGGCCACGCACCCCGACATGGACGTCGTCCTCGGGCGCGGCCCCGGGCTGCCCGGCGACGTCGTCACGCCCCTGTTCAGCGAGCAGCGGGTCGTCGTCGTCTCCTGCGACGACGACCTCCCCGGTGCCGGGGAGCTGGCGCTCGACGACCTGGGCGACCGCCCCTGGGTCGGGTACGAGCAGTGGCCGGAGCACGCGCAGCCGCTGCTGTCGACCGTCGACCTGCGCGCCGACGGCATCGACGTGCCCCGCAAGGAGCTGGAGGTGCAGCCCTTCGCGCAGGTGGTGGTCACCGCGGGCCAGGAGGGCCTGCTCGGCGCCAGCGTCGGCTCCGCGATGCGGCTGGCCCACCTGCCCGGGAAGGTGGCACGCCCCGTGCCCGAGCTCGGCCTCATGTCGACGTGCGTCTACGCCCGCCGTGACGACATGCGCACCCGCGCCTTCACCACCGTCGCCGTCGAGATCGCCGGCACCCTGCTCGCCCTCGTGCCGGAGGCGCAGGCCCCCGGCCGGGACGGCGGCCGCTGAGACCCCGCGGCGGCGCGCCCCTCACAGCAGGCGGCGCGCCGCCGCCCACCGGGTCAGCTCGTGCCGGCTGGACAGCTGCAGCTTGCGCAGCACCGCCGACACGTGCGTCTCCACGGTCTTGACGGAGATGAACAGCTCCCGCGCGACCTCTTTGTAGGCGTAGCCGCGCGCGATGAGCCGCATCACCTCGCGCTCCCGGGCGGAGAGGCGGTCCAGCTCGTCGTCCACGGCCGCCACCTCCCCCGAGGTCGCGCCGAACGCGTCGAGCACGAAACCGGCCAGGCGGGGGGAGAACACGGCGTCGCCCTCCGCCACCCGGTGCACCGCGGCGGCGAGCTCCGCGCCGCCGATGGTCTTGGTGACGTAGCCCCGCGCGCCCCGGCGGATGACGGCGATGACGTCGTCGGCCGCGTCGGAGACGCTCAGCGCCAGGAAGCGCACGGGGCGCTCCCCGGTGAGCAGCTCCGCGCACTGCGCCAGCACGGAGGCGCCGCCGGAGCCGGCGGTCGCGGCGGGCACGGCCCCGTCGGACTCCGGCAGGTGCACGTCCAGCAGCACCACGTCCGGCCGTTCCGCGCGCACCACCGCCACCGCGCCGGTCACGTCCGCGGCCTCGCCCACCACCTCGATCCCGCCGTCACCGGCCAGCTCCGCGCGCACCCCGCTGCGCACCATCCGGTGGTCGTCGACGATCACGACGCGAACCGTCACCGGCCCTCCTCCTCCCCGCTCCTGAGCGGCAGCCGCAGCGCCACCTCGGTCCCCCCGCCGGGGGCAGGCCGGACGTCCGCCCTGCCCCCGGCCCGCTGCATGCGCCCCAGGATGGACTCCCGGACCCCCAGGCGGTCGTCCGGCACCGACGACAGGTCGAAACCCGGGCCGCGGTCGCGCACGAACACCTCCACCCCCGAGGGGCCGTCCGCCTCCGCGTAGACGCTCACCGCCCCCCCGCCGTGCCGCGCGGCGTTCAGCAGCGCCTCCCGGCACGCCTGCACCAGCGCGACCGTGCGCCGCTCCAGCGGCCGCTCGTCCAGGTTCCCCACGACGATGACCTCCACCGTCGCGCCGTGGGCGTCCTCCACCTCCGCCGCGGCCTCCCGCAGCGCCGCGCCGAGGGTGCCGTCCTCCAGGCGGCTGCTGCCGTACAGCCACGCCCGCAGGTCCCGCTCCTGGGAGCGGGCCAGGCGTGCCACCTCCGCGGAGTCGGCGCTGCGGCGCTGGATGAGGGCCAGGGTCTGCAGCACCGAGTCGTGGATGTGCGCGGCGAACTCCGCCCGCTGCTGCTCCCGGGCCAGGGCGGCGCGCTCCTCGCCGAGCTCCGACCACAGCCGCACCGCCCACGGCGCCAGCACCAGGCCGGTGCCCGCCAGCACCGCCAGGGCCGCCAGCAGCGAGCTCCACAGCGCGGTGACGTCCGCCCCGCCCAGCAGCAGCACCACGCCGACGCCGACGAGGAGCAGCCCGGCGGCGACCCGCGCGGCGGCCATCCGGCCCGTGCTGCGGTGCAGGCCCGCACCGGCCACGAGGCGGGCGCGGCGGGTGGCGTCGAGCTGGCTCCAGGCGATGACGACGCCGGCGACGAGGGTGAGGACGGGCACGACGGTGCCGGCGGTGAGGGTCGTCCCGGTCAGGCGGATGGCGTTGGCGGCGGCCACCAGCACCAGGGCCGCGCCGAGGATGACGTCGCGGTGCTCCAGCACCCACCCGGCGGTGTCCGGCCGCAGGGGACGCCTCCCCGCGGCCCGGGCCGCGGCGTCCCGCGTGTCCGGGACCAGCAGCCAGCACACCGCGTAGAGCACGACACCGAAACCGGCGACGAGGGCGAGCAGCACCAGCGCGGCGCGCACACGGGCGACGGGCAGGCCCAGGTGCCCGGCCAGGCCCGCGGCGACCCCCGCGACGCGGCGGCCGGTCGCGGGCCGCAGGAGCAGCGCGGGCGTCCCGGGGGGCGCGGTGCCGGGGGGCGCGGTGCCGGGGGGTGCGGTGCCGGCGGGGGCGGGAGGGGGCACGACGTGATCGTGGCACGCGGACCCGCCCCGCCGGGACCCCCGCGGGGAAGGACCAGGGTCGGCTCCGGGGTTCCCCTGATGCCCGCGCGGCGGCGCGCCCGGCAGCATCGGGGCATGGACACGACCGAGGCCCGCACCGGGCCGGCCGACGCGGGGGGGACGCCCGTGCCCGGCGGTGCGGAGAAGGTGTTCGGGGCGGTCCGCCGCCTCGGGGTGCAGCGGGACGCGGACCGCTGGTTCACGGGGGTGTGCGCGGGGACCGCGCGGCGCCTGGGGGTCGACCCCGTCGTGGTGCGGGCCCTGTTCGTCGCGCTGACCGTCGCCGGCGGCCTGGGCCTGGCCCTGTACGGGATCGCGTGGGCGTTCCTGCCCGACGCCTCGGGCCGGATCGAGGCCGAGCGCGCGCTCGCCGGGGACGTCTCCGGCGCCCTGGTGCTCGCCGGGGCCCTGGTGGTCGTGGACCTGTTCACCGGCCAGGGCCTCTTCGCGTGGGAGAGCTGGGGTGCCTCGCCCGGCTGGAGCGCGCTGGTCACGGTGCTCGCCGTGGCCGGGGTGGGGTGGCTGGTGCGCGAGCGCCTGCCGCAGCGCGGGAGCACCCGCGCCGCCGCGCCGCCGGCCGCCACCGGACCGGCGCCCGCGCCCGCCGCCGCCCCGGCGCCGACCGTGCCGCCCGTCGTGCCGCTCTCGTTGCGCAAGGAGGCGCCCCGGGCGGGGTCGGCCGCCGCGCCGCAGCCCGCCGTGCTGCCGGAACCCGCCGTGCTGCCGGAACCCGCCGTGCTGCCGGAACCTGCCGACCTGCCGGAACCCGCTGCGGTGCAGCGGGAGGCGCTCGAGCGGGACCGGGCCGACTTCGAGCGGGCCCGCCAGGAGTTCCAGCGCGGCCGGGAGCAGATCGGCCGCGGCGCCGAGCGGGCCGCGCGGGCGCGCGCCGAGGCGGAGCTGCGCCGGCGTGAGCGGGCGCTGCGCCGCCGGCCCGGTTCCCCGCTGCTGACCGCGGCGTGCCTGGGCCTGGCGCTGCTCGCCGCCGGCGTCGTCGTCGTCCTGGACTCGCTCCTCCACCTGCCGGGGGACGTCGTCCCCGTCGCGCTGGCCGCCCCGGCGCTCGTCCTGGGCGCGGGTGCGGTGGTCGCCGGCCTGCGGGGACGGCGCACCGGGACGGTCGCCCTGGGCGTCCCGCTGGCCCTCGCCGCCGCGCTGAGCTCGGTCGTCGTGAACGAGGGACCCGTCGTGGTCGGCGAGGACGACTGGCGGCCCACGGGTTCCGGGGTGCACGCGCGGGACGTGCTCGTCGGGGAGCTGCGGCTGGACACCTCCGGGCTGCTGCGCCCGGCGGGCGAGGCCCCGGCGCGCGCGGAGGCGAGCGTCGCCGCCGGGCACCTGGTGGTGGCGACGGGCGCGGGGCAGGCCGTCCTGGTGCTCGGTGCGGCCGGCAACGGCGACGTGGACGCCGACCCCGGGGCGGCGTGGCCGCTGACCCGCGGGGAGGCGCAGGCGCTGTACGGCGCGGACCCCCTGCCCGTCGCGGGGGTGGAGGACGACGGGGAGGCGGAGGCGTTCGTCGTCTGGCCCGGGGTGGACGGCCCTCCCGGCGGGAGCTGGGACGCCGCCGACGCCGCGGAGATCGACGTGGTCGTGGCGGCGGAGGCGGGCGCGGGGCAGGTCACCGTGCTCGGGGAGCAGCCGGGACCGGCTCCTGAGGCGCCGCCGGTTCCGGAGGCGCCGCCGACGCCGCCTGCGCCGGTGGACCCCCCCGCGCCGGTGGAACCCCCCGCTGCGCAGGAACCGCCGGCCGTCCCGGCCGCGGCCGCCCCGGCAGGTGCCCGGTGAGCGCGCAGGAACCCCTCGCGCCCCGGGAGCCGGCGCGGCGCGAGCTGTCACCCGTGCACGTGCCCGCCGTCGTGATGGGCCTGGTGCTCCTGGCCGTCGCCGGGCACGTCGCCCTGCGCGAGCTGACCGGCACGGTGCTCGACTGGCGGTGGCTGACCGCCGGGGTGCTGCTCCTCTCCGGTGCCGCGGTGGTGCTCTCGGTGATCGTCGCCGCGGTGCGCTCCGCGCTGCGGGACGGGGACACCGACGGCGGCTGAGGTCGCGCGGCGCCCCGACCGGTCAGGCCGTAGGGTCGCCGCCATGGCGAACGGCACGACCGGCAGCGGCGCCCCCGTCCACGAGCCCGACTGGGGCCGGACCCCCGACGGCACGCCCGTCGGCCGCTGGGTCCTCACCTCCGGCGACGTGCAGGTGGCGCTGGTCGACCACGGCGCGCGCCTGCAGTCGGTGCTGCTGCCCGGCGCGGACGGCGAGGTGGCCGACGTGGTCCTCGGGTTCTCCTCGCCGGAGCCCTACGCGGGCAAGGGCCGCTCGTTCGGCGCGACCGTCGGGCGTTTCGCCAACCGCCTGCGCGAGGGGCGTTTCACCCTGGACGGCACGGCGTTCCAGGTTCCGCCCACCGAGCGGGGCAACGCCATCCACGGAGGCCCGCACCCCTTCAGCGGAAAGGTCTGGGCGGCGGAGCCGCTGACCGGTGCGGACGGGCCCGGCGTGCGGTTCTCCCTGCTCAGCCCCGACGGTGACAACGGGTTCCCCGGGAACCTGCGCGTCGCCGTGGAGCACGTCCTCACCGGCCCGCCCGGCGCCCCCGTGATCCGGACGACCTACACGGCCACCACGGACGCCCCGACCGTGCTGAACCTCACGAACCACGCCTACTGGAACCTCGCCGGGGAGGGCAGCGGCCTCGTCGACGGCCACGTCGTCACCGTCGCCGCCGAGGAGTTCCTGCCCGTCGACGCCACCGGCCTGCCGACGGGGGAGCTGCGCGCGGTCGCGGGCACGCCGTTCGACTTCCGCACCCCCCGCGCCGTCGGCGAGCGGGTCACCGACGCCGACGAGCAGCTCGAGCGCGGCAAGGGCTACGACCACTGTTTCGTGCTGGCCGGGACCCCCGCCGGTTCCCGGCCCGTCGCGGTCGCCGTCACGGTGGAGGACCCCGCCTCGGGCCGGCGCCTTGAGGTCGCCACCGACCAGCCGGGCGTGCAGCTGTTCAGCGCGGGCTCCCTCGCCGGGACCCTCACCGGGAAGTCCGGCGCCGCGTACGGGCCGCGCGCCGGCCTGGCCGTGGAGACGCAGGGTTTCCCCGACAGCCCGAACCGCCCGCAGTTCCCGTCCACGGTGCTGCGCCCGGGGGAGGAGTTCCGCTCCACGACGGAGTTCCGCCTCTCCGTGCGCTGACCCTCCCAGGGGCCGCCGCGAGCCCTCAGCCCCGCGTCAGCCGCCGCTCGGCGACCGCCAGGTGCGGCCACAGCGCCAGGCGCGACGGCAGCAGGGGACGTGCCGTGCGCACCGCCGTGCGCGCCGCCGCGGCCACGGCCCGGCGCTGTGCGGTGCGCTGCAGCCCGTAGCCGTCGGCCACCGCGGGCGGCAGCAGGTCCGCGGTGACCGCCCGGGCCAGCGTCCCCGTCCCGGGCAGCGGTGGGCTGAACCTGGTCCCCAGGACGTCCGCGGCCACCGCGCGGGCGGTGTCCGTCACCACGAGCCCCGCCACGGCGCGCGCCCAGTACCCCTCGAAGTCCCGGTGCGTCGCGGGCACCACCGCGTCCGTCACCCCGAACAGCCGCCCGAACGGTTTCATCTGCTGCCAGTAGGCCTCGCGCAGGTCCGCGCCCACCGGGCGGCCGCCGTAGCGCGCCAGGACGTCCAGGGCGGTGTGCACGAGGGTGGCGTGCACCCACAGCGCCAGGTGCGGGTCGCCCGCCCGGTACGCCGTCCCCGCGGGGTAGCCGGGCAGGTCCTGCGGTGTCCGGCCCCGCACCCGCGCGTGCTGCCGGCCCACGTCCTGCGCGGCCCCGCGGGCCTGCTCCGTGTCCCCGAACGCCACGGTCAGGACGGCGTGCAGGGTTCCCAGCAGCCGGTGGCCCGGGTCGGAGCGGTAGCCGCTGTGGTCGGCGACGCCCTGCAGGACGAGGGGGTGCGCCATCTGCAGCAGCAGGGCCGCCGGGCCGCCCAGCAGCAGCAGCCGTTCCGAGGCCACCGACCACAGCGCGTCGTGGGGGTCGCTGACGCCCGGGTCGCCCGGCCGCCCCGGAGGTGGGGGTGGGGGGAACAGCGAGCGCACGTGCGTGCGCGGGTGCCGTCCCCGCGGTGCCCGCACACCGGCCGGCGCCGCTGCGGAGGCCGCGTCGCCGGCCGTGTCGGTGCTCACCGGCCCATGCTGCCCGTGGACGGGCGCAGGGCGCCCGTCGGGGGTCCCCGCCCGGGGCGGGGTGCTGAGCCCGTCGCCGCGGTGGTCGCGATCGCTCAGGCGGTCCGCGTGCCGGCCGGGGCGACGACGTCCCGCACGAGGGTGCGCAGCCACCGGTGGGCGTGGCCCGCGGCCACCACGTCGCCGCCGTCGCCGGGACGGGCCCGTCAGTCGAGGACGGCGGTGGCCTCGACCTCCACGAGCACATCGGGCTCGAACAGATGATCGACACCGATCAGGGACGCCGGCGGCAGCGGCTGCGGCAGCCCCAGTTCCCCGGCGACCTGCTCGACGCCGGCCATGAAGGACCCGATCTTCTCCGGGCTCCAGCCGGTGACGTAGAAGGTCAGCCGGACGACGTCACCGAAGCCGGCGCCGGCGGCCCGCAGGCCGGTGGCGGTGTTGCGCAGGGCGTGGGCTACCTGACCGGTGAGGTCGCCCGGTGCCAGCGCCCGCCCCTCGGCGTCACGGGCGATCTGGCCGGCGACGTGGACGTGCCGGGCGCCGGTGCTGATCGCGACGTGGTGGTAGGGGACGGGCCGCATGAGGCCGTCGGGGCTGATCAGCTGAACGCTCACGGGTTGCTCCCTCGTTCGGGTGGGTGGGGACGGGTTCTGCGACCGGACCGGCCGGCGTGCTCGCGGCCCGCGAGCCGGTATCCCCTTGCTACCTGGTCACCGCAGGGAACTTCAACGAAACTAGGTGTCGTGACGGAAACCGCGCAGCCGCCGCACGAGGCGCTCGAGCTCACCACGCCCCACCGCGAACTGCTCGACCAGGTCCTGGACAAGTGGTCGCTGCAGGTGCTGGAGGAGCTGTGCGAGCGCCCCTCACGCTTCAGCGAGCTGCGTCGCGCCATCCCGGAGGTGACCGGGAAGTCGTTGACGGCGACGTTGCGACGGCTGGAGCGCAACGGGATCGTCGAGCGCTCGGTCGTGGGGTCGCGGCCGGTGGCGGTGGAGTACCGCATCACCGCCTTGGGCAAGACCCTCCGCGAGCCGATCGAGGCGCTGTTGCGCTGGACCACGGCGCACATGCCCGACGTGGAGACCGCCCGCGCCCGCTTCGACGGGTGACGTCCCCGCGCCGTGGCCCGGTGGGCCGGTCCCGGGACGCGGCCGCTCCCGGACTCCAGGCACCGGCGTGGACACCGCGCCCGCCGTGCGGCACGGTCTGACGTGGAGCGGTTGCACAGGAGGTGGGGATGTCCGGGCCGACGGCGTTCGAGGTGTACGAGCCGGGAGTGCTGCTGCACGGCACGAAGGCGGATCTGGCGGTGGGGGACGTCCTCGTCCCCGGGCACCGCTCCAACTTCGGCGGCGGCCGGACGGCGAACCACGTCTACGTCACCGAGACCCTGGACGCCGCGGCGTGGGGAGCCGAGCTGGCGGCCGGTGAGGGCCCCGGGCGGATCTACGTCGTAGAGCCGACGGGCCCGCTCGAGGACGATCCCAACGTCACGGACAAGAGGTTCCCGGGCAACCCGACCCGGTCGTACCGCACCCGGGAACCCGTGCGGGTCGTCGGCGAGCTGCGGAACTGGGTGGGGCACCCACCGGAGCAGCTGCAGGCGATGCGGGACGGCCTGGCCGAGCTGGAGCGGACGGGCCGCGCGGTCGTCCACGACTGAGGCCCGCGCCGGTGTCAGACCGGGGCGCCGGCCTCCTGCGCCGTGGTCGCGCACTCTCCGCGGCCCCCCGGTGTCGCCGCCGGATCCATCCAGACGACCTGCCAGCCGTGGCCGTCGAGGTCGAAGAAGCTGCGCGAGCACATGAAGCCGTGGTCCTCCAGGCCGTCCGCCTCGACACCGCCGGCGGCCAGCGCGGCCCCGGCGACCGCGTCGACCTCCTCGCGGGAGGACACGCTGAAGGAGTAGAGCGCCAGCGCGTGCGTGGCGGCGTCGGCCATCGGCAGCTTCGAGTGCTCCGCGAACTTCTCGTGGCCGAGCAGCATGACGGTGGCCTGCTCGCCGACCAGCATGCAGGCGGCGCTCCCGTCGCTGAAGCGAGGGTCGAAGCCGAACCCGAGCCGCGAGAAGAACGCCCTGCTGCGCTCGGGGTCGACGACGGGAAGGCTCACGAACAGGGTGCGGCCGGGGTGCGCGGGGGTGGTCACGGTGGGCCTCCGGGTCGGTGGTGTGAGAGGTGTGTCCTGGTGGACCCGGCGCGGGGGTGGAACTCATCGGTGACCGGGCCGCGCGTCGCCGTCCGGTGCGGGCCGCCGCTGGTGGGCCGCCTGCTGGCATGCTGGCGGGATGAGCGGCTGCGGCGGCGATGTCGGTGACCCGCTGGACGCCGTCCCGTGGCCGCTGCGCACCGAGCGCCTGACGATCCGCCGGGTCCGCGCCGCGGACGGGGAGGCGATGTGGCACTACCGGTGCTCGGGCGAGGTGGCCCGGTGGACGGGGTGGCAGCCGGTCCACCGCGCGGACTGGGAGGACCTCCTCGGCAGCCGGCTGGGCCGCACCCTGGTGGTCGAGCACGACGGGCGGATCGTCGGTGACCTGATGGTCAGGATCGAGGACGGCTGGACCCAGCGCGAGAGCGCCGAGCGGGCCCGCGGGGTGCAGGCCGAGCTCGGGTGGACGCTGGACCCGGCCTTCCGCGGCCGCGGGCTCGCCACCGAGGCCGTGCGCGAGCTGCTGCGCACGTGCTTCGAGGACCTGGGCCTGCGCAGGGTCACGGCGAACGCGTTCGCGGCGAACGAGGCGTCGTGGCGGCTGATGGAACGGATCGGCATGCGCCGGGAGCTGTACGGCGTCCGCGACTCCCTGCACCGCGACCTGGGCTGGCTCGACGGGGTGGGGTACGCCCTCCTGGCCGAGGAGTGGGCAGCTCCGGGCGCGGAGGCCTGATCCCCTGCGGCGTCAGGGAACCGCCGCGGAACGGACGAGGCGCACCGCCCGGACGCCGCCCTCGGTCCTGCTGTGCCCGTCGGGCGCGAAACCGTGCCTGCGGTAGAAGGCCTGCGCGCGGGGGTTCGGGTCGGCGACCCACAGGGCGGCCGGCGCCGCCGGGTCCAGGACGGCGTCCAGCAGCGCCGGCCCCGCCCCGCGGCCGTGGTGGGTCGCGTCGACGTACAGCACGTACAGCTGGGCGCCCCAGGTCGCGTCGGTGTCCTCCGCCGGTCCGGACATCGCGATGCCGATCACGGTGCCGTCCAGCTCGGCGACGGCGACCCGGTTGCCGCCGAACCGCTCGTCGGTGAGGGCGCCGGTCCAGAAGCGCTCCCGGGCGGGCAGGAGTTCCGGATCGTCCAGCACCGCGTCCGGCATCAGCCCGCGGTACGTCTGCCGCCAGGAGGCGACGTGCACGCGGGCCATCTGCGGGGCGTCGGCGGCCACGGCCCGGCGGACGGTGACGTTCGGGACCACGCGGTGATCCTAGGGACGGGGCGGGTGGTGGTGCGGGGGCGCGCCCCTCAGCCCGCGCCGGCCGGCCGTCGCGCCCCGCCCGGGACGTCGCGCAGCGCCGCGAACCGGCGCCGCACCCGGGTCAGCTCCCGCGCGCGGCCGGCCGGGGCGGGTTCCTCGTACGCGAAACCGGGCGTCAGGACGCGGTCCAGGAAACCCTTGGTCCCGGCGGGCATCGACATCCACCAGGTGGGGAAGACGAGCACGAGGTGGTCGGCCGCGGCCAGGCGGGCCTGGATCGCGGCGACGTCGGGGGGCGGGGGCTCGCGCAGGCGCCGGCCGCGCAGTTCGCCGTCGCCACGGTCACCGACCTCTGGTACCTGGCCCGGCGCGCCGTCCACCGGTGGGAGCGGGTCCTCGACGCGGAACTGCGCGAGGCCGTCGGCCACCCGCTCGGCACGTACGCCCTCCTGTGCGCCCTGCAGGAACCCGCCTGCACCAACCAGCAGGACGTCGCCGGGATGCTCGGCCTCACCAAGGGCAGCGTCAGCCGGCAGGTCGACGCGGCGGTGCGCGCCGGGCTCGTCGTGGCGGAGGTCTCCCCCTCCTCCCGGCGCGAGAAGCAGGTCCGCCCGACCCCGGCGGGCGAGGAGGTGCTCCGCCGCGGCGGTGGGCTGCTCGCCCGCCGCGCACCCGACGCGCCGCCCGGGGACGTCGCCGCCACCCTGCGCACGCCGGCCGGGATCGGCGCTCGCACGGGCGCCACCGCACCGGAGGGGTGAGGGGCTCCACGCAGGAGCGCGGTGTGCGGGAGCGGTGCGCCGGCTACGGGCCCTCGGTGCCGAGGACCACGCAGCAGCGGTCGGGTGCCGGTTCCAGCCGTGCGGCGAGCCGGCCGCCGGAGGTTCGCCGGGCCAGGGCGGCGACGAGGGCGAGGTTCATGCTGCAGACGAGCCGGGTGTGCTCCCGGGCGAGGGCGTGGAACGGGCAGTTGGCCAGGGTGATGTCCGCGCCCCGGAGCCGGGGCTCGAAACCCTGGGCGGCCAGTGCCCGGCAGGTGCGCTCGACCGGTTCCGCCGCGTCCGCCGCGTCGCCCCCCGCCTCCGGCGCCGCGGCTGCGCCCAGCTGCTCGCCGGTGGTCGTGGCCGCCGCGGAGAGCGCCTCGAGGACGGGGGTTCCCTCGCGCGAGGAGGTGTCGATGGCCTGGGCCATCAACTGCGCGGCGAGCGCGTAGCGGCGTTCGGGCAGGGTCACCTCCACCTCGTGGGGTGAGCGGGAGTAGAGCTTCGTCGGGCGCCCTGCGCCGGGGCCGCTGCGGCCGGAGAGGCGTCTGTGCTCGACGACGAGCAAGCCCTCCTCGGCGAGCTTGTCGAGGTGGAACTTCGCGACGTGGCGGGCGATGCCGGCGGCCTCGGCGGCCTGGTCCCGGCTGACGGGCTCGGGGCTGGCCGCGACGAGGAGGTAGAGCTGCCGCCGGGTCGGGTCGGCCAGTGCCGCCACCCCGGACACCTGCTGCGCGAAGTCGCGCACGGCGCACCTCCCTCTAAAAGACAGATTGATTGACGTAAGACCGGCGAACCTCTAGCGTCAACTCTATCGTCCTTTAGAGAGAGGCCCCTCATGGCGCTCCACGCCCGCACCCCGGCCGCCGCGCAGCCCACCCGCACGGATCGGGCGGCCACCGCCTCCCGGCAGTCGTTCCTGCTGCTGCGCACCGCCTTCACCGTCGCGCCGATCGCCTTCGGTGTCGACAAGTTCCTCGGCGTCCTCACCGACTGGGACCGCTACCTCGCGCCGCAGCTGGACCGGCTCGTCCCCGGCAGCGCGCACCAGGCGATGCTGCTCGTCGGCGTCGTCGAGATCGCCGCCGGGCTCCTCGTCGCCGTGCGGCCCGCCATCGGCGGCCTCGTCGTCGCGGCCTGGCTCGCCGGGATCATCGCGAACCTCCTCCTGATCCCCGGGTACCACGACGTCGCCCTGCGCGACGTCGGGCTCCTCCTGGCGGCCGTCGCGCTGTTCCGCGCCGCCACCGCGCACCGGCGACCGGTCACCGGAACCCACCCGTGAACCCCGCCCCGGCCACCCTCCCCGCCGCCCGCATGCCGCTGCCGTCCGTCTCGCCGGGGGTGGTGGTGCGCACCCGGGTCCGCGTCCCGCTGCGCTTCGCCGACGGCTACGCCACCACCGGTGACGTCTTCACGTTCAGCGGTCTGTCCGACGGGCGCGAGCACCTGGCCCTGGGCCTGGGCGACTGGCGCGGCGCGCTGGCACGCTCGGCCACCGGTGGACCCGCCCCCCTGGTCCGCCCGCACAGCGAGTGCCTCACCGGAGACGTCTTCGGCTCCCAGCGCTGCGACTGCGGCCCCCAACTGC
This sequence comes from Kineococcus anabasis, assembly GCF_054590795.1. Classification (NCBI taxonomy): domain Bacteria; kingdom Bacillati; phylum Actinomycetota; class Actinomycetes; order Kineosporiales; family Kineosporiaceae; genus Kineococcus; species Kineococcus anabasis. The sequence continues at coordinate 376,153 of NZ_BAAIHU010000007.1, read as the reverse complement.
GCGAGGCCACCCAGCGCATCACCGACGCCGGCGGCTTCCTGCTCTACCTGCGCCAGGAAGGACGCGGCATCGGGCTGTACCCCAAGCTCGACGCCTACGCCCTGCAGGACCAGGGCCTGGACACCTACCAGGCCAACCTCGCCCTGGGCCACGGCGAGGACGAACGCGACTACACCCCCGCCGCCCAGATGCTCCACACCCTCGGCGCCACCCGCATCACCCTGCTGAGCAACAACCCCGACAAAGCCACCCAGCTCAGCGCCCACGGCATCACCATCACCGCCCACACCCCCACCGGCGTCCACCTCACCGCCGCCAACAGCCGCTACCTGGCCACCAAACGCGACCACACCGCGCACACCCTGGACCTGAGCCCCACCGGCTGACGGGGCGGAGGAACCTCACCCGGCACCGTGCCCGCGCCACGGGTGCGCCCGGGAACCGCGCTCAGCGGGGGCCGGCCGGGTGTCCGGAGACGTCCGGGAGCGAGGGCCAGCGGGCGCAGGCCCACGCCGACCAGGTGCCGTACCCCGGCGGCGGCGGGGGCACCGCTCCGCCCTGCAGCTCGTCGGCGCTCGGCTCCTGGAAACTGCGGCGCCAGCGCCCGAGGTCCTCGGCGCTCATCGCGACGGTCTGCCCGGGGGTGCGGGCGTAGCGCTCCCGGACCCGGGCCAGCTGCGTCCCGGCGTCCAGGTCCAGGAACTCCAGGCGGCACTCGGCGCCGACCGAGGCGAACAGCCAGCGCAGGGCGGAGCGCTCGTCGCGGCTCCACAGCCCGAAGTCGACGACCACGTCGAGGCCCAGCCCGGCCACCCGCAGCGCGGTCTCCAGCAGCCGTCCCTCCAGGACGTCCCGCCTGCCACCGGCCTCGGGCTCGCCGAAGAGGGGGAGCATCCACTCGTCGGGGGTCAGGCGCAGCGCCCGCCGCTGCTGCTCCAGCTCCCGCGCCCGCACCGTCTTGCCGACGCCGGGGAGCCCCACCATCAGGAACACCGTCGCCCTCGTCAACGCTCCCGGCTCCCTCGTCCCGGTGGGCAACCGCGACCCGGTCCACGGGAGACCCGTACGCCCGCCGGGCGGTGCCGTCCCCGGACCGCCCCCGCGGTCAGCACGGCGGGCCCAGCACCAGGACGCTGCGGTGCGCGGCGAGTTCCTCGTCACCTGGCCGGGCCCCCGCGGGAACGCGCAGGGCGATCCTCTCCGGGGTGATGCCGGCGTCGAACGCGGCGCGGAAGACGGCGCCCACGCCCGCGGGGTCCTCGACGAGCGTGACGTGCACCGGCGTGAGGCGCCCCCGGGCGAGCAGCGTCGCGTCCGCGCCACCGCGGAAGTTCACCCGCCACGGTGCGCCCGTGAAGACGACGTCCCGCCCGCCGACGCGGTGCACGGCGACGGGCACGTCGAGGTGGCGACCGCTGCGCCGCCCGGTGAACCGGAGGACCGCGACCGGCATCCGGCGCCCGAGGCGGGTGGGGGCCAGGCGCCGGACCACGGGGTTCACCAGGTGGTCGACGAGCCACCGGGGCGGTCGCCGGTCCCGGACCGTCCCCGCCGGCCGCGCTGCGTCGCTGTGGTCCACGCCTCTTCCTACCGCACCCCCGCACCCCGGGGAGGCCCGCCGCCCCCGGGGTGCGGGGGTGCCCCGGTGGGCGCCGGGGCACCGGGGCGGCTCCCGGACCGGTAGCCCGTCCCCGACCGCCGCCCGCGCCTACCGTGGTGCGGTGGACGGGTCGTGGGACGAGCGGGCACCCGGGGTGCTGCTGCTGCCCAGCGGGCGGTCGGTGCGCGGGCGTGCGCTGCGCCGTCCGCCGCCACCGGGTCCCGGCCCCGGTTTCGGTCTGTACCTGCTGGCCCGGGAACCCGGTGCCGTGCCGTGGCCCTGGCGGTGGCTGCGCTGGCCGGACTTCCGGCTCCCAGCGGACCGGGAGGCCGCGGCGACCGCGCTGCGGCTGACGTGGCGGCTGGCCGCGGAGCGGCGGGTGGAGGTGGCCTGCGGTGGCGGGACGGGCCGCACGGGCACCGCGCTGGCGTGCCTCGCCGTGCTGGACGGGGTTCCGGCGCACCAGGCCGTCCCGTACGTGCGGGCGCGCTACCACCGGCGTGCCGTGGAGACACCGTGGCAGCGGCGGTACGTCGAGAACTTCGCGGCCGCGACCCGCTGAGGGCCGCCCGGTGCGCGAGCCCGGGACCGGTCACCGGCGCCGGCGCCCGGACCCGCCGCGGCGCGCGGGTCAGGCCCTACGCTCGTGCGGTGAGCGAACCGACCACCCCGCACGACCTGACCGCCGAGCAGCTCGACCTGCTCCGGGCCGCGTTCGACCTCGCCCGCGGCGGGCACACCGAGCGCCTGGCCGAGCTCCTCGACGCCGGCCTGCCCGTCAACCTCACGAACTCCTCCGGCGACACGCTGCTCCTCCTCGCGGCGTACCACACGCACGCCGGGACGGTCCGGATGCTGCTGGAGCGCGGGGCGGACACCGCCCGCGTCAACGACAAGGGCCAGACGGCGATCGCGGCGGCCACGTTCCGCCGCTCCGCCGAGGTCGTGGCGGCCCTGCTCGCCGCCGGGGCGGACCCGCAGCTGGGGGAGCGCTCGGCGGTGTCGATCGCGACGTTCTTCGACCTGCCGGAGATGCTGGAGCAGCTGCGCGGGGGACCGGCGGCCTGACCCCTCCCCGCGCCGCCGACCGCCGGCGGCGGCTCACACCCGTCCCGGTGTCCCGTCGAGGTAGCGCAGGACCGCGGCGACCCGGCGGTCGGTGTCGTCGGCGGGGGACAGGCCCAGCTTGGCGAAGATGCTGCGGATGTGCTTGTGCACGGCGCCCTCCGTGACGAACAGCCGCCGCGCGATCGCCGTGTTCCCGAGCCCCTCGGCCATCAGCGCGAGGACGTCGCGCTCGCGGGGGCTCAGGCGTTCCAGCTCCCCGGCGCCGCGGCCGCGGGTGAGCAGCTGCGCGACCACCTCCGGGTCGACCGCCGTGCCCCCCGCCGCCACGCGGTGCAGCGCGTCGAGGAACTCCTCCACCCTCCCCACGCGCTCCTTCAGCAGGTACCCCAGGCCGGCCGTGCCCCCGCCGAGCAGTTCCGCCGCGAACGCCTGCTCGACGTGGGCGGACAGCACCAGGACGGCCAGACCGGGCACCCGGCGCCGGGCCTCCACGGCCGCCACGATGCCCTCGTCGGTGTGGGTGGGGGGCATCCGCACGTCCACGACGGCGACGTCCGGCCGGTGCGCGTCCACGGCCGCGAGGAACTCCTGCGCGTCCGCGACGGCGGCCACCACGTCGATCCCCTCGGCCCGCAGCAGCAGGGCCAGGCCCTCGCGCAGCAGCAGGTCGTCCTCGGCGATCACGATCCGCACTGCGGTCCCCCGGTTCCCGGCACGGCGCCATCGTGCCGCACGCCCGGCCCGGTGGCGGTACAGCAGGCTGCACCGCCACCGGGGGAGCTCAGCGGCAGAGGGCGGCGTCCACGGCGTCGACGACGTGCTGGTGCCCCGCCTCGGGCTCGCGCAGCGCGCCCGGCAGCGCGGTCACCGCGACCGTCACCGCCCGGCCGTCCTCGGTGACCCCGCCGCGCGTCTCGTACCCGGGGATGTCCCCGCCGTGGCCCCACGCCAGCCCACCGCAGCTCAGGGGGGTGCTGAAGATGCCGAGGCCCGCGCGGTCCCCGGGCGTCACGTTCGGGGCGGGGACGGTCCGGCGCATCTCCGCCAGCTCCTGCGGGCGCAGCAGGTCCCCGTCCAGCAGGGCCAGGAACACCCGGTTGAGGTCCGAGGGGGTGGAGACCACGTCGCCCGCCGCCCACGCGACCGAGGCGTCGAGCTCCGTGGCGTCGACCATCTCCCCGCCCGGCGCGGACGCGTGGTAGCCCCGCGGGTGCTTCCCGCGGATCCCGCGCTCCCCGAGGTCGGGCACGTACGTGCCGCGCAGCCCCAGGCGCCTGATGACGCGCTCGGTGGTCTCCACGGCCAGGGGACGGCCGGTGACCTTCTGCACGAGCAGCCCGGCGACGACGTAGTTCGTGTTGCTGTAGCTCCAGCCCTGCCCCGGGGCGAACTCCGCCGGCTGCGCCAGGGCCAGGTCGAGCAGCTCGTGGTGCTCCCAGTGGGCGTTGCCGAACTCCAGCAGGTCGCTCACGCCGAGGAGCGCGGTGTAGTTCGGCAGCCCGCTGGTGTGCTGCAGGAGCTGGCGGACGGTGACGGCCCGCCCGTCGCCGCCCGGCCCGCGCAGCAGCCCGGGCAGGTACGTCTCCACCGGCTCGTCGAGACGCACCTTCCCCTCCCCGACGAGCTGGAGCACGACGACGGCGGTGAAGGTCTTGGTGTTGCTGCCGGCGCGCACCCGCCCGTCCACCGGGACCCGCGCACCGGTCGCCAGGTTCCCCGTGCCCGCGGTGAGGTTCACGACGCGCCCGGAGCGGTCGCGCACGGAGGCCAGCGCGGCGGGGAACCCGTCGTCGGCCACCAGCCGGTCCAGGTTCCGCTGGACGGCCGCGGACGGCGGTGCCGCGGAGGCGGCGGGAGCCTGCGGGGCGACGGTGAACGCGGTGCAGGCGGTGGCCAGCAGCGCCGCCGCCGTTCCCGCGCGGCGGCGTGCGGTGCGCGCGGTCCGGGCGGGGCGGTTGCCGTCGGTGCGGTGGGTCGTGGGCACGGGAACCTCCTGGTGGGCGCCCCTGCCGGGGCGTCGTCGTGCGGTCGGTCCCAGCATCCGCAGCCGGGGTTCCCCCCGCGATGGGGTGCGCGGGAGTTCCCGGGGGGGTGCCTGCCCCACCCCGCCGGTTCCCGCAGGCACCACCACGGGTCCGCCGGGAACCTGCCGGGGACCGGTCAGGAACCCACCGGGATGCCGACCTCCAGCACGGTCGGGCCACCCGGTGGGCTCTGCACGCCCAGGGTCCCGTCGAGCGCGCCGACCCGGCGGCGGATGCCCGTCAGGCCGCTGCCGCGCCCCTCCTGCGCGCCGCCGTGCCCGTCGTCGCACACCTGCACCACCAGCCGCTCCCCGGTGGCGTGCAGGCGCACCCGGACGGCGCGGGCCCCGCTGTGCCGGGCGCAGTTCGTCAGCGCCTCCGCGACGGCGAAGTACGCGGCGGCCTCCACCGCGGCCGGCAGCGGCGGCAGGGGCGCCGCCTCCACCGTGCAGGGGAGGGAGCAGTGCGCGGCGAGGCCCGCGAGGGCGTCGGTCAGACCCCGGGCGGACAGCACCGGCGGGTGGATGCCGCGCACCACGGAGCGCAGGTCGCCCAGGGCGTCGTCGGCCGCCTGCCGCGCGGTGAGCACCATCGGCAGCGCGGCGGCCGGGTCGCGGTGCAGCGCCCGCTCGGCCATCCCCAGGTGCATCACGACCGCGACGAGACGGTTCTGCACCCCGTCGTGCAGGTCCCGCTCGATGCGCCGCAGTTCCGCGCCGTGGGCGTCCAGGGCGGCCGCCCGGGTCGCGGTGACCTCGGCGATCCGCTCGACCAGCGCCGTGCGCGGCGGTGCGAGCAGCGCGGCGCCCGCCCGCAGGTACCAGGAGGCCAGCGGAGGCAGCAGGAGCGGTCCCGTGGCGGCGTACCCGGCCGCGACGAGCAGCGCCACGCCCGCCTGCGACCAGTTCCCCACCGGGGTGTTCACGGTGGTCACCAGGTCCGGGACGAACGGCCACACCAGTGCGATGGCGGTGTTCTGCACCGCGCCCAGCGGGCAGCTCAGCGCCACCACCCCCGCCAGCGTGCCGACCGTCGCGTGCAGCAGCAGCCACGCGGCGTCCCGGCGCAGCACGGGGTCCACCAGCACCGCCAGCGGCCCGCCGCCCGGCGCCGGCGGCGGGTCGGGGATGCGCACGCCCAGGTACCCGGCGGTGCGGCGCCGCTCCAGGGCGGCGAGGGCGTGCGCCGCGCGCGCCGCCCGCGGCAGCAGGGGCAGGGTCACGAGGGGGAGCGTGCACAGCAGGAGCGCCGCGAGGACGAACCACGCCGCCACGCCGGTGCCCAGGCCGTCGACGAGGAAGCGGAAGTTGCGCAGGTGCCGCTGCCACCGTCCCGTCCCGGCGGTGCGGGCGTCCCTCACGCGGGGATGGTGCCACAGGTGCCCGTGCGGCGCCCTCGACCTCCCCGGAGGTGGCGGCGGGCGGGAGCCGGTCCGTGAAGGTGAAACGATAAAACTGCCCATTGCCAGGCGCGCTCGTGCGGTGGCATCCTTCCCGGCAATCGCTTTCCACCGCTTCGCTGGAGGAACCGTGCGCCGAGGACGTCGCGCAACCCTGTCCGCAGCCACCTGCCTCGCCCTGGCCGGGACCGGCCTCGCCCTGGCCGCCGCACCCACCGCCGCCGCACCGGGTGACGCCCCCGTCGTCCTGCGCCAGGCCGAGCACCTCGACCGCGGGACCGTCGCGGTGAAGACGGCCGACGGCGTCCTCGTGAGCTGGCGCCTGCTCGGCACCGAGCCGCAGGCCACCGGCTTCCACGTCTACCGCGACGGGCAGCGCCTCACCGCCCAGCCCGTCACCGAGAGCACCAACCTCCTCGACGCCGCGGGCACCCCCGGGGCGAAGTACGAGGTCGCCGCCGTCATCCGCGGCACGGAGCGTGCCCGCAGCGCCCCCGTCGCCGCCTGGGCGGGCACCTCCCGCGACATCAGGATCGACAAGCCCGCCGACGGGACCACGCCCACCGGCGCCACCTACACGTACCGCGCCAACGACGCCAGCCTCGGCGACCTCGACGGCGACGGGCAGCCCGAGATCGTCCTGAAGTGGGACCCCAGCAACTCCCAGGACAACTCCCGCGCCGGCTACACCGGCGAGGTGTTCGTCGACGCCTACGAGCTCGACGGCACGAAGCTCTGGCGGATCTCCCTCGGCCGCAACATCCGCGCCGGAGCCCACTACACGATGCTCGTCGTGCAGGACTTCGACGGCGACGGCCGTTCCGAGGTCGTCATGAAGACCGCCGACGGCACCCGCGACGGCAAGGGCGTGGTCATCGGCGACGCGAACGCCGACCACCGCAACAGCGGCGGCTACGTCCTCTCCGGCCCGGAGTTCCTCACCGTCTTCGACGGGCGCACCGGTGCCGCGCTGGACACCACCGAGTACGTCCCGCCGCGCGGCAGCGTCGCCTCCTGGGGCGACGGGTACGGAAACCGCGTCGACCGCTTCCTCGGGGGCGTCGCCCACCTCGACGGCGAACGCCCCAGCATCATCATGAGCCGCGGGTACTACACCCGCACCGTCATCGCCACGTTCGACTTCCGCGACGGCAAGCTCGCCCAGCGCTGGGTGTTCGACTCCGACCAGGCGGGCGCGCAGTACCGTGGGCAGGGCAACCACAACCTGTCCGTGGCGGACGTCGACGGGGACGGCCGCGACGAGATCGCCTTCGGCGCCATGACGATCGACGACGACGGCAAGCCGCTGTTCAACACCCGCCTCGGCCACGGCGACGCCATGCACCTGTCCGACCTCGACCCCACCCGTCCCGGGCTGGAGCAGGTCAACGTCCACGAGGACAGGAACTCCGCGTACGGGCTGGAGATGCACGACGCCCGCACGGGGCAGATCCTGTGGGGCGTCAAGACGGGCAAGGACACCGGCCGCGGTGCCGCCGCCGACATCGACCCGGCGCACCCCGGTGCCGAGGCGTGGGCCGTCGACGGGGCCTGGAACTCCCGCACCGGCTGGATGTTCACCGCGCAGGGCAAGCTCCTCGGCAACACCATCCCCGCCGCGAACCACGTCATCTGGTGGGACGGCGACCTCGGCCGGGAGATCCTCGACCACGACTTCACCGAGCTGCCGAACCGCACCGGCGTCGGCCGCATCGACGAGTGGGACCCGGCCACCTCCACCACGAAGAACCTGCTCATCGCCACGGGAACCCAGTCGAACAACGACACCAAGGGCAGCCCCACCCTGCAGGCGGACCTGCTCGGCGACTGGCGCGAAGAGGTGATCTGGCGCACCGACGACTCCACCGCGCTGCGCCTGTACACCACGCCGTTCCCGACGTCGCACCGGTTCCCGACGCTGCTGCACGACCCCGTGTACCGGGCGGGCATCGCGTGGCAGAACATCAGCTACAACCAGCCGCCGCACACCAGGTACTTCCTCGGGTTCGGCACGAAGGCCGCCCCGGTGGAGCTGCTGCAGACCCCCAGGGCGACCGCCGTCGACGTGAAGGTCACCCCGGACACGTGGGACCTGCGCGGCAGCGGCCAGGCGGAGATCCGCGCCCAGCTGCGCCCGCCGGCCGGCGTCACGCCCGAGCAGGTCACCGGCATCCGGCTCGTCGTGAACGGCACCCCCGTCGAGGCCACCGCGCTCGACACCCCGGGCAACGCCCCGTGGCGGGCGGTGTTCGACGGCGCCGCCGTGCGCGCCGCCCTCGCCGGTAGCACCGCGGCGAAGGCACAGGTCACCGCCGTGCTGCACACCGCCGACGGGCGCACCCTCACCGGTGCCGACACCGTCGTGGTCGAGCGGGGCTGATCCCGGGCGGGGGGCGTCCCCGCTGCCCGCACTCCCGAGGAGGGGGACGTTCCGCCGCGACACGCCCGCGTGTCGCGTGCGGGACGTCCCCCTCCCGCTGTGCGCTTCCGGGAGAACCACGAGCTCCCGGTCAGAAACCCGCGACCTCGTGCGGGGAGTACGGCGCCTCCAGCTCCGCGACGTCCTCCTCCGTCAGCGCCAGCCCCAGCGCCGCCACCGCGTCGTCCAGGTGGTGCAGCTTCGTGGCCCCCACGATCGGCGCGGTCACCACCGGGTTGCGCAGCACCCACGCCAGCGCCACCTGCGCCCGCGGAACCCCGCGGCGCTCCGCGACCCGCGCCACCGCCGCCACCACCTCAGCGTCCGACGCCACGTAGAGGGAGCGGCCGAACTCGTCGGTCTGCGTGCGCTCCGTCGCCGCGTCCCAGTCCCGGGTCAGCCGGCCACGGGCGAGCGGGCTCCACGGGATCACGCCGATCCCCTCGTCCGCGCACAGCGGCAGCATCTCCCGCTCCTCCTCGCGGTACAGGAGGTTGTAGTGGTCCTGCATGGTCACGAACCGCGTCCAGCCGTTCAGCTCCTGCAGGTGCAGCGCCTTGGCGAACTGCCACGCCCACATCGACGAGGCGCCCAGGTAGCGGACCTTCCCCGCCTGCACCACGTCGTGCAGCGCCTGCAGCGTCTCCTCCACCGGCGTGGCGGGATCCCAGCGGTGGATCTGGTAGAGGTCGACGTAGTCGGTGCCCAGGCGCCGCAGGCTGTTGTCGACCTCCGTGAGGATCGCGTGCCGCGACAGCCCCGCCCCGTTCGGGCCCGGCCGCATCCGGCCGTGCACCTTCGTGGCGATCACGACCTCCTCGCGCCGCACCGCCTTCAGCAGCACCCGGCCGAGGATCTCCTCGCTGCTGCCGGCGGAGTAGACGTTCGCGGTGTCGAAGAAGGTGATGCCGAGGTCGAGTGCGCGGTGCAGGAACGGCGCGGCCTCCGCCTCGGGCAGCGTCCACGGGTGGCCACCGCGGGCCGGGTCCCCGTAGCTCATGCAGCCCAGGCAGATGCGGGAGACCTCCAGGCCGGTGCGGCCGAGCTTGGTGTAGTCCATGGCGGGCAGCCTGCCGAGCGTGCTGCCCGGGCGCCACCGCGCCGCTGTCCCCGCCCATCTCCGGGTTCCGGCGGTCCGGGAGGGGGCCCGGTGCGCCCGAACCCGGAGATGGGCGGGCTGGGGACGGGCGTGGTGCGCCCGAACCCGGAGATGGACGGGGGCGGGGGGGCTCAGGTCGTCAGCAGCACCTTGCCGACGTGGCTCGACTCCTCCAGCACCCGGTGCGCGGCCGCCGCCTCCGCCAGGGGGAACGTCGCGTGCACCACCGGCCGCACGCGGCCCCCGGCCAGCAGCGGCCACACGTGCTCCCGCACGCTCCCCACGATCGCCGCCTTCTCCTCCAGCGGCCGGCTGCGCAGCGACGTGCCCAGGATCGCGCCCCGCTTCGCGAGCAGCAGGCCCAGGTCCAGCTCCGTCCGGGTGCCGCCCTGCAGGCCGATCACCACGATGCGCCCGTTGGGGGCCAGCACGTCGAGGTTGCGCGCCAGGTACGGCGCGCCCACCACGTCCAGCACCACGTCCGCGCCGTGCCCGCCCGTCGCGGAGCGCACCACCTGCACGAAGTCCCGCTCGCGGTGGTTGACGAGGACGTCCGCGCCGAGGGCGGCGCACCGGTCCAGCTTGTCCTCCGACCCGGCGGTCACGGCGACCCGCGCCCCGGCGGCCTGGGCCAGCTGGATCGCCAGGGTGCCGATGCCGCTGGCGCCGCCGTGGACGAGCAGGACCTCGCCCGGCCGCAGCCCGGCGAGCATGAACAGGTTGCTCCACACCGTGCACGCCGCCTCCGGCAGGGCCGCGGCCTCCACGAGCCCCACCCCCTCGGGCACGGGGAGCAGCTGGCCGAGGGGCACCGCGACGAGCTCCGCGTACCCCCCGCCGGACAGCAGCGCGCACACCGGGGTCCCCGGGGGCGGGCCCTCCACGCCCTCGCCGAGGGCCTCGACCGTGCCGGACACCTCCAGGCCGGGGTGCTCCGGTGCGCCGGGCGGCGGCGGGTAGTGCCCCTGCCGCTGGAGGAGGTCGGCACGGTTGACGCCCGCGGCGGCGACCCGCACCAGCACCTCCCCGGGGCCGGGCACCGGGTCGGGCAGGTCGGTGGGGACGAGGGCGTCGGGGCCGCCGGGGGAGGGGACGGTGATGGCTCGCACCCCCGGCAGGTTAGGAGGTGCCCGTGCGCCGGGCGCGGTGGGACGCAGCGCCGGGCGCGGTGGGGCCGGTCAGGCCCCCGGGTCGCGGGCGTGCAGGCGCGCGGCCTCCAGGTCGGCGACGGTGTCCACGTCGAGCAGCTCCCGCGCCGTGACCGGCACGAGGACCTCCGGCCCGGCCAGCACCTCGCGCAGCGCCCGGCCCGCAGCCGGGGCCGAGCGCAGCCGCGCCGCCAGGGCCGGCACGCGGTGCGCGCCGGGCAGGGGCTGGTGGCGCCCGTCCGGCCCGACGGCCACGGCCCGGTCCGCGCCGGGGTCCCGGGCCAGCGCGGCGAGCAGGCGCGGCACCACCGGGCCCGCGAACGGCTGGTCGCCGCCGAGGACGACGGCGACACCGGTGCCGGGGGGCAGGGCGGCCACCGCGGCGGCCAGGCCGGCGACGGGCCCGCCTCCCGGCGGCTGCTCCCGCACGGTGGTCACCGGGCGGGCCGTCGGCCGCCGCGGCCCCACCACCACGACCGGCAGGTGTGCGGGGGCACCGGCCAGCAGGTGGTCCAGGAGCGTCCGCCCGGCCAGCAGGGCGGACACCTTGTCATGGTCCGACTCCGGTCCGTCAGCGGTTCCGGTGAACCGCCGCGAGGTGCCGCCGGCCAGCACCACGAGCACGGCGGGTGGTCCTTCGTCACAGGGGGTCGATGTGGCGGGATCGACTGCACCGGAGGGCGTCACGGTGCCTATCGTGACCCCGGCGACAGCGGTGCGGCTGCTCCGCCGGGCGGTGGCGGGGCGTGCCGCCGGACCGCCGTCCGGACCCGGCGCCGGTGCTGCTCCGAACAGGTGGAGCACCGGCACCCGGCTCAGGCACCTCAGATCGCCCTCCGATCTCCCGAAGGATCGGTGGACCGCCCGCACCCGCCCGATCGCCGCCCGTTGCCCCTGGAAGGTCGTCATGCTCCGGAACCTGAGCATCAGAGCCAAGCTGCTCGCCCTGCTGGCCGTGCCGCTCGTGCTCCTCCTGGCGGTGGCGGCCGTCCTCAACGTGCAGGTCGTCCGCGAGGGGCGGGAGCTGTCCGCCCTGGCCACCTACGCCGGTGGGGCCCGGGACGTCAACGCCGCCGCGAGCGCGCTGCAGCGCGAGCGGCTGTGGAGCGTGCAGTTCCTGCTCGACGGCACCCCCGAGGCGCGCCGCACGCTGGACACCACCCGCCGGGAGCAGGCGCAGGCCCAGGAGCGGGTCGACGCCCTCCTCGCCGGCTCGGGCCTGGACCTGCAGGCGCAGGGCGTCGAGGCGGTCGTGCGGGACCTGCGCGCCCTCACGACCTCGGAGCTGCCCGCCCTGCGCAAGGCGGTCGACGGGCGCAGGACGTCGCCCTACCTCGCCATGACCCGCTACGACCAGATCGCCGACCGCTTCGGGGACCTGGCGCCCGCGCTCGCGGACGGCACCGCCCGGCGCGACCTCGCCGCGGACCTGCGCGCCTTCGGGCTCACCGGCAAGCTCACGGACGCGGTGCTGCGCGAGCAGCTCGCCGGCGTCCTCGTGATCCGCGGGCAGGACGCGCGGCAGTCCACCGTCGCCCGCCAGGCCGCCGTCGTGGAGCAGGGCCTCTACCGCCGGCAGCTGAACGCCACCGCGCGCCCCGCCGACGTCGCCGCCCTCGACACCGCGCTGGCGCAGTTCTCCAGCGCCCAGACCACCCTCACCCAGGCGCGCCGGGAGTTCGACGCCAGCGGCGGGACGGGCGCCGCGGTCGCCGAGCTGGACTGGCTCAGCGCCTCCAACCAGATCGGCAACCTCTACGAGGCCCACGCCGTGCGGACGGCCGGGACCCTCGCCGCGACGGCGGAGCAGGCCCGCGAGGACGCCACCCGGCGCACGCTCCTCGTCACCGTCCTCAGCCTGCTCGTCCTCGGTGGCGCGGTGGCGCTCGCGCTGTGGCTGGCCCGCGGCTTCGCGACCCGCCTGACCCGCCTCGCGGCCAGCGCCACCGCCGTGCGCGACGAGCTGCCCCGCATGGTCGAGCGCATGCAGACCCCCGGCGAGGGCCCCGGCGTGGAGTTCACCCCGCTCGACGACGACAGCACCGACGAGGTCGGCCAGCTCAGCCGCGTCGTCAACGACCTCAACGCCACGACCGTCTCCATCGCCCGCGAGCAGGCCGCCCTGCGCGCCTCCATCGCGGAGATGTTCGTCAACGTCGCCCGCCGCGACCAGGCCCTGCTCGCGCGCCAGCTGGCCTTCCTGGACCAGCTGGAGCGGACCGAGGAGAACCCGGACACGCTGAAGAACCTCTTCACGCTGGACCACCTCGCGACGCGCATGCGCCGCAACGCCGAGTCCCTGCTCGTCCTCGCCGGCATCAACACCGGCCGCCGCCTGCGCCGCCCGCTGCCGCTGTCGGACGTCGTGCGCACCGCCGCCGGCGAGATCGAGCACTACGAGCGGGTGGACCTGGCCCTGGAGGCGGACCCGCCCGTGGCCGGCCACCAGGCCCTCGCCGTCGCCCACCTGATCGCGGAGCTGCTGGAGAACGCCACCAACTTCTCCGACCCGACCTCCCGCGTGCAGGTCGCCACCCGCGAGGGCGGCCCCGGCATCGAGGTGTGCATCACCGACTCCGGCCTCGGCATGAGCGAGGAGGAGCGCACCACCGTCCTGCGGCGCATCAGCACGGCCCGCGCCAGCGACGTCGTCGGCGCCCAGCGGCTCGGGTACTTCGTCGTGGGCCGCCTCGCGAGCCGCCTGGACGTCCGGGTCGACATCGCGAGCGAGGAGGGCAGGGGCACCACCGTCACGCTGGGCCTGGCGCCGGCGCTGTTCGTCCCCGGCTCCGTCAGCGCCCCGGCCGTGGCCGCCGGGGTGGAGGCCCCCGCGCGCGCGGAGATCGAAGCCCGTCCCGCCGACGCCCCCGCAGACGTTCCGGCCGCCGCCGCTCCCGCCGCCGCCCCGGTCGTCGAGGTGCCGGCCGTGGAGGTCCCGGCCGTGGAGGTGCCGGCCGCGGAGGTCCCGGCCCGGCCGGTGCCGGCCGCGCAGGCGGCCCCGGCGGACGCGCCCGCCGCCCAGGTGCCCGCCGGGGGCCCGCTGCCGGCCCGCCGTCCCCTGCCCACCCGCCAGCCCACCGGCTCCCACCGCGCCCAGTCGGTCCCCGAGGTGCCCGTGATGCCGCAGGTGGAGCTGCCCACCACGCCGGCCTGGACGCCGGAGAACCTCCCCGCGTCCGGCGAGACGTCCCCGATGCCGCGCCGCAGGCCCGTCGAGGGTGCCGCGGCCCCGCTGCCGGGCGCGGCGCAGGACATCCTGCCCAGGCGTGCCGCCGGCCGGGGGCGCCCGCGCCGCGACTCGGCCGTGCCGCCGCGCACGGCCGCCGAGGCGCTGTGGACCGCCCGGACCCGCCCGGGGACACCGGACCCGGGTGCGGCGCCCGTGCCCACCCCCGCCCCCGGCCGCACCCCGCTGGTCCCGCCGATCGCGCCCGCCCCGTCCGGGGCGGGCGGCACGCTGCCGCAGCGGCGCCGTCCCGCCCCCGCGGCGGACGCCCCCGCGGCGCAGGCCACCGCAGCACAGGCCCCCGCGGCGTCCGAGGCCGTCGGCCCCGAGGTCGTCAGCCCCGAGGCCGCCCCGGTCGCCCCGGCGTTCCCGCTGGCCCCGCCCGTGGAGCTCCCGGCGCCCGCCGCCGGGCAGGTCGCGGACGAGCCGGTGGCCGAGCCGGTGGCCGAGCCGGTGGCCGGGCCGGTCCCGGTGCCGCTGGCGTTCCCGGTGGCCCCGCCCGTGGAGGTCCCGGCGCCGGCCGCCGGGCAGGTCGCGGACGAGCCGGTGGCCGAGCCGGTGGCCGGGCCGGTCCCGGTGCCGCTGGCGTTCCCCGTGGCCCCGCCCGTCGAGGTGCCGACGCCGGTCGCCGCGCAGGACACGGACGAGCCGGCCGCCGCGCGGGACACCGCCGAGCAGCCCACCCGCACGCCGGGGGCGCCGCTCACGGTCGCCGAGGCGCTCCGCCAGCGTGCCGCGCAGAGCGGCGGCCCGTCCGCCCCCGCGCCGTCCGCCCCCGCGCCGTCGGCCGCCCCCGCCGCGAGCGCGTTCCAGCCCACCATGGCCGCCGGGTCCCAGCCGCTCACCCGGCGCACCGCGGGGGCCACCCCGGCCGCCGCCCCCAGCGAGCCGGCCCGGAGCGGTTCCCCGACGCGGCAGCGCCGCGCACCGGCCGACGTGCGCTCGATGCTCAGCGGCTTCCAGGCCGGGGTCAGCCGCGCCCGCGAGGAGGGCGCCACCGGCGAGCTGCCCCGCGTGCAGGCCGACGCGCCGCCGCCCCAGGCACCCGCGGAGGGCGACGCCGGTGAGCACCGCGACAGCTGAGCAGCCACCGCCGGCACCCGCCGGCACCCCCACCACCCGGCCGGGCCGTCCGCCCCGCTCCCACCGCCCCGACACCGGAGGAACCGCACCGTGACCACGATGAGCTCCGAGGCCGCCGACTTCAGCTGGCTCCTCGACAACTTCGTCCACAGCACCCCCGGCGTCCGCCACACGGTCGTGGTGTCGGCCGACGGCCTGCTGATGGCCATGTCGGAGCACCTCGACCGCGAGGCCGGCGACCAGCTCGCGGCCATCGTGTCCGGCATGGCGAGCCTGTGCCGGGGGGCCGCGCGCCAGCTCGCCGCCGGTGAGGTGCGCCAGGCCATCATCGAGCTCGACGAGATGTTCTTCTTCCTCGTCAACATCTCCGACGGCTCCGTGCTGGCCGTGGCCGCCGAGGCGGGCTGCGACGTCGGCCTGATCGGCTACGAGATGGCGATGCTGGTGCAGCGCTGCGAGGCCACGCTGACCCCGCAGCTGGTGTCGGAGATGCGGGCCCACCTGCCCGTCTCCGCGGCACCGGCTCCCACGGGGTGGTGAGCGCCGTGACCCCCGCGCCCGACCCGCCCGGGCCCGTGCCCGGCCCGCCCGGGCCCGTGCCCGGCCCGGCCGGCGACCCCGGGAGCCACGACGCCCGTGCCCGGGACCTGTACGCGCACGAGACCGGGGACGGGGACCACGAGGGCGAGGAGTTCACCCTCCGCCCCTACACCGTCACGGGTGGCCGGACCCGGCCCACCTCGGCGGACATCCCCGTGGAGGCCCTCGTGGAGGCCGTGGTGAGCCCGGAGCTGCGGATGACACCGGAGCGGCGGCGCCTGCTGGAGCTCACCACGGGGCAGTACCTTTCGGTGGCCGAGCTGTCCGCGCACCTCCGCCTGCCCGTGGGCGTGGTGCGGGTCGTCGTCTCCGACCTGTCGGCCGACGGCCAGGTCCGCATCCACGGCATGGCACCGGCCACGACCACGGCGGACCCCGCCTCCACCATCAGCGTCCTGGAGAGTGTTCTCAATGGCATTTCCTCGCTCTGACGTGAGCCAGCCGACGCCGGCGGGGACGTCCTCGGCTCCGGCGACGGCCCCCACCGTCGTCAAGATCGTCGTGGCCGGTGGCTTCGCCGTGGGCAAGACGACGTTCATCGGGTCCATCTCCGACATCGAGCCGCTGCGCACCGAGGCCGCCATGACGGAGCACTCCGTGGGCGTCGACGACGCCGGGGTCAACGCCTCGCGCAAGACCTCCACGACCGTGGCGATGGACTTCGGCCGCATCGCCCTGCCGGGCAACCTGTGGCTGTACCTCTTCGGCACCCCGGGGCAGGACCGCTTCCTCTTCATGTGGGACGACCTCGTGCGGGGCGCCATCGGCGCGGTCGTCCTCGTGGACACCGACCGGCTGGACCAGTGCTTCCCGGCGGTGGACTACTTCGAGTCGCGCGGCATCCCGTTCGTCGTGGCGGTCAACTGCTTCGACGGCATCGCCCAGCACGACCTGGAGTCCGTCCGGGAGGCGCTGGCCGTGGGCGCGCACGTGCCGTTCGTCTACACCGACGCCCGCAGCCGTGCCGCGACCAAGCACAGCCTCGTCACCCTCGTGCAGCTCGCCCTGACCCGCCTCGCCGGCTGACCCACCCGGCGGCCCCGCCGCCCCGAGCAGCGCCCCGCCCCGCGGCGGGGCGCTGTTTCAGTTCCACCCCGCGCCTGCCGATGAGGTCTACAGGCGCGCCGCCGTGCGAGCGATCACCGACAGCCGGGAGTGGACCACATGGACGACATGGACGAGATCGTCCAGGAATTCCTCGTCGAGAGCTACGAGAACCTGGACCAGCTCGACCGCGACCTCGTCGCCCTCGAGCAGCAGCCGGAGTCCCGGGAGCTGCTGGCCAGCGTCTTCCGCACCATCCACACCATCAAGGGCACCAGCGGCTTCCTGGCGTTCGGTCGCCTCGAGGCCGTCGCCCACGTCGGTGAGAACCTCCTGGCGCGCCTGCGCGACGGTCAGATCGTCATGACGCCGCTGACCACCGACGTGCTGCTGCGCATGGTCGACACCATCCGCGCGCTGCTCGACCGGATCGGTGAGACCGGCGCCGAGGGCGACGTGGAGGTCGACGCGGTCGTCACCGCCATCCGGGCCGTCCTCGACGGCGAGACCCCCGTCCTGCCGCCGTCGGCCGGTGCCGGCGAGGAGGCCCCCCGGCCCGCGGCCCCCGCCCCGGTGGTGGCCGAGCCCGTCGCCGAGACCCCCGCCCCCGTGGCGGAGGTCCCCGTGGTCGAGGCCGCCGTCGTCGAGGCCATGGTGGAGGCCGCCGTGGCCGAGACCGTGGTGGAGGCCGCTGCGGAGGCCGTCGTGGCCGCCGAGCCCGTGGCCGAGCCCGTCGCGGAGCCCGAGCCCGTCGCCGAGGCCGCTCCCGCGCACGTCCCCGCACCCGCCGTCCCGGCGCCCGCCGAGGCCCCCGCCGGCCAGCCCGGCCAGTCCGGCCAGTCCGGCCACAACGCCGACGCCACCGTCCGCGTCGACGTGGAGCTCCTGGAGACCCTCGTCCGCCTCGCCGGCGAGCTCGTCCTGGCCCGCAACCAGATCCTCCAGCGCGCCGGCTCCCTGCGCGACGAGGACCTCACCCGCGCCTGCCACCGCCTCAACCTCGTCGCCAGCGAGATGCAGGAGGGCGTCATGCGCACCCGCATGCAGCCCATCGAGCACCTCTGGTCCAAGCTGCCCCGCGTCGTGCGCGACCTCGGCAACATGCTCGGCCGCAAGATCAAGCTGGAGATGGAGGGCAAGGAGACCGAGCTCGACCGGACCCTCCTCGAGGCCGTCAAGGACCCGCTGACCCACATCGTCCGCAACGCCGTCGACCACGGCATCGAGCCGCCGGAGGTCCGCCTCGCCGCCGGCAAGAACGAGACCGGCACCCTGCGGCTGCGCGCCGCGCACGAGGGCGGTCAGGTGCTCGTCGAGGTCCGCGACGACGGCAAGGGCATCGACCCGGCCGTCATCGGCGCCAAGGCCGTCGAGAAGGGCCTCGTCTCGCAGGCCAAGCTCGAGACGATGACCACCAGCGACATCCTGCAGTTCCTCTTCATGCCCGGCTTCTCCACCGCCGCGAAGGTCACCAACGTCTCCGGCCGCGGCGTGGGCATGGACGTCGTGAAGACGAACATCGAGCGCATCGGCGGCTCCGTGGACGTGGAGTCCACCCCCGGCCACGGCACCATCTGGCGCCTGCGCATCCCGCTGACCCTGGCGATCGTCCCGGCCCTGACCGTCGAGTGCGCCGGCGAGCGCTACGCGATGCCCCAGGTGAACCTGCTGGAGCTCGTCAGCCTGGACACCGACCGCATGGCCAACGCCATCGAGGACGTCGCCGGCGCGAAGGTGTACCGCCTGCGCGGTGCGCTGCTGCCGCTGGTCCGCCTCGACGAGGCCCTCGGCCTGCAGCGCCCGGTGGACGAGCCCGAGCCGACCCGCCTGGTCATCGCGGTGCTGGAGTCCGACGGCCGCCGCTTCGGCCTGCTCGTGGACCGGGTCCTCGACACCGAGGAGATCGTCGTCAAGCCGCTGTCGGGCGTGCTGAAGAGCATCGGCAGCTACGCCGGCGCCACCATCCTCGGTGACGGCCGGGTCAGCCTGATCCTGGACGTGCAGTCGCTGGCGCGGCGCACGATGCGCTCGGAGGGACTGGAGCACGCGGTGGCCGCACAGGCGCAGAGCGCGGAGACCGCGGGCGACGACCAGCGCCTGCTCGTGGTGGGCCTCGGCGGCAACCGCCGCGTGGCGATCCCGCTGGAGGTCGTCACCCGCCTCGAGGAGTTCAAGGTCGAGAACATCGAGCGCGTCGGGCGCCGGGAGGTCGTCCGCTACCGCGGCGAGATCCTGCCGCTGGTCCGCCTCTCCGACCACCTCTCGGGCAGCTACCGCGGCTACGACGAGGCGGAGCCGGAGTCCCTGCCGGGTGTCGTGTACTCCGCGCGCGGGCGCAGCGTGGCGATCGTGGTCGACGAGATCGTCGACATCGTGAGCCAGCAGACCGCGCACAGCGACATCGACGACGCCGGCCTGGTCGGCTCGGCCGTGATCCGCGACCGCGTCACGGAGCTGCTGGACGTCCGCTCCGCGATCCTCGCGGCCGACCCGAACTTCTTCTCCGCGGAGGCTCGCGCCGAGTTCGCCGCCGCTACCAGCAGCCTGGGGGTCTGACGTGTCCACGCAGTACGCCACCTTCCACCTGGCCGGGCACCTGTTCGGCGTGGAGGTCCGTCGCGTGCAGGAGGTGCTCACCGAGCAGCCCCGCACGCCCGCGCCTCTGGCGCCGTACGCCGTCGCCGGCCTGATCAACCTGCGCGGGCAGGTCGTGACGGCCCTGGACCTGCGCCGCCGGCTGCGCCTGCCGGACCGCGGCGAGGGCCAGGTCGCGATGAACGTCGTGGTCCGCGCCGCCGAGGAGGTCTGGAGCCTGCTGGTGGACTCCATCGGCGGGGTCATCGAGGCCGCCGACGCCACGTTCGAGCCGCCGCCGGACACGCTGAACGGCCCGGTGCGCGAGCTCATCCGCGGCGCGTACAAGCTCGACGGCGCGCTGCTGCTGGTGCTGGACGTGGACCGCGTCCTCGACATCGAGGGCGTGGTCGCGGTCTGATCCGCACCGCCTCCCCGGACGG
>NZ_BAAIHU010000007.1:195060-356414 GCF_054590795.1 Kineococcus anabasis | reverse complement strand
CCCCCCCCGTCCGTGCGTCCGGGGAGGTGCGGTGCTCCGGGAGAGGGGACTCTCCGTGCACATTGCGGCCGTTCGCGTGACGATACTCAGGGCGGAGGTTGGCCCGGTGCAATCGTGGGGACACGGTCGAGCCTGGAGGCGCAGTCATGCACTACTCGTTGGTGAGTTCCCCCGTGCTGGGTTTCGACCTGGTCCGGCTGGCGGGGGGCGACGCGGTCGCGGGCGTTCTGCTGCGCGCCCTCGCGTGCTCGCCGGACGACCTGGCCGTCCTGGCCCGCCGGCACGACGGGCCCGCCCGGGAGCGCGCCTGGGACCGGGTGCGGGAGATCACCGAGTCGATGCCGCGGATGGGCGACGTCCTGTCGGACCTGGCCTCGGACCTGACCGAGGGCGGCGCCGAGGAGGGCTGGAGCGGCCCCCGGGCCGAGGCCGGTGTGCTGCGCGTGCTGCAGTCGAGCACCGTCGCCGACGCCGACGCGCTGGTGCGCCTGGTGCACCACGACGTGCTGGACTGGACGTGGACGCAGGACGGCGGGGTGGGGCTGCGCACGGAGCAGGCCTCGCAGGCCGCGGAGGTCCTGGCGGACGCCGCCGTCTCGGCGTACCTCTCGGCGTGGCTGCCGCCGGACCTGCGCCGGGTCCTGGCCGCGCCGTACCTGTCGGCGGCGAAGGAGCTGCCGCCGCTGCCGCGCATCCCCGCCGGGCTCGGGCCCGCGCAGGCGGGGGCGGTGGAGCTGCTGGAGCGGCTGGCGGCGATGGACACGGAGGACCGCGCGTGCCTGCGCGCCGCCACGCAGAGCGTGAAGGCCAGCGGCGGGGACTGGGCGTCCGCCGTGCACGACGCGTCGTGGGCGGTGCACCTGTCGGACCGCGTCCGGACGGCCGCGCAGGCGCAGATGCTCGCGGTGCGCGCCTTCCGCGCGGGTGGCCTGGACGCCGCGGACGGCGCGAACGGCGTGTGGAACGCCATCAGCGGCGCGCTGCACGCGGAGGTCGTGGCGGACCTGCTGGGCGGGCAGTCGCGCGAGCGGCTGCTGCGCCCGTGGGAGGTGGCGTTCCCGCCGGTCCCGCCCGCGGGGCCCACCCTGGCCTGACGTCCGTCCTGCCGGCGCCCCCTCCTCCACCCCGCCCGGGTGGGGCGAGGGGGCGCCGGCGTGTGCGGGGGTGTTCGCCCCGAGCGCACAGCGTTGACGCTGCAAGCGCGTAATCGTGTAATCAACGTATGGACGACATCGCAGCATGGTTCCGGGGCCGGCTCCCCGGGGAGTGGTTCGAGGGCGACCCCGACGTCACCGTCGACCGGGAGGAGGTCCTCGTCGTGGGGCGGCTCGCCGACCCCGGCGCGGCCCCGGGGGAGCAGCCCTCCGGGGAGCAGGCCGCCGGCGGGGACGCCTCCGCCCAGCGGCAGGCCGAGGCCGGGCGCATCGCCCGCTTCCGCGAGGACACCCGCACCGCGCGGATGCGCATCGCGGACGAGGCCGAGGCCCGCTTCGGCCGCAAGGTGGCCTGGGGCGCGACGTGCGGGCCGACGCGCTCGGTCTTCACCAGCCTGGCCGTGCCGGTCATGACGCGGCTGCGCCAGCCGGAGCGGCGGGTGCTCGACACCCTCGTCGCCGCCGGGGTGGCCCGCTCCCGCGCCGAGGCCCTGGCCTGGTGCGTGCGCCTGGTCGGGCAGCACGAGGGCGACTGGATCGAGCGGCTGCGCTCGGCGCTGGGGGCGGTCTCCGAGGCCCGGGCCTCCGGCCCGGCCTGAGCGGGGCCACGCGCGGGGCCGGCCCACGCTCCACCCCGCCCCTCTCCGGGTCTGGGCGGGCCGGGGCGGGCGTGGTGCGCCCGAACCCGGAGATGGGCGGGGTGGGGGAGCTCGGCGGTGAACGTCCGGTGACCTGGCGGTGGCGCAGGTGACGCGGAGGTGGACGGGAAGATTTCCTCCCGGGGCGTGTAACACCCGGACGGAGCCTGCCGATAGGGCTCGTGAGTCCGGGGGGACTCGTGCCAGGAGGGCGGGGGGCTCTCCGGCGCGAGCCGGGCGGGGGGGAAGTGCGTCGCGCCTGACGGTGGCTGGGGGGCCGCCGTCAGGCGCGTTGCTTTCTCCGCCCCACGCCGGACCGCCGGCCCCGGAGGACCTCAGCCCAGCGCCGCGAGCTCCCGGCGCAGCTCCGCGACCGGGACGTGCACGTCCGCCAGGTTGTCCGGGTAGCGCAGCGGCCACGGCAGCGCCGGCTCCGAGCCCACCACGCAGCGGTACCGCAGGCCGGCCGTCGCCGCGAGCTTGCAGGACGCCCCGTACACCAGGTTGCTCGGCATCAGCTCCAGCAGCGTCGAGCCCGGCCGGCACCACGCGACGTTCGCCATCCCGGCCCCGATCAGCCCGGCCACGACGTCCGCGCCCGCCATCAGCGACGCCTCCGCCCGCACCCCCAGCTCCTCCGGGTCCACGACCGTGAAGCCGTGCCCGTCGAGGACGTCGAGCACCTCCTCGCGGTTCACGATGCGCCGGTGCGTGCTGGCCCTGCGGTCCAGGAACACCCGGCGCGGCCCGCCGCCTCCCGCGGGGACCGCCTCCGGAGGCACCCGCTCCCGCAGCCACCGCACGATCCACGGGTGCACCCAGCGCGCCCGCCCCGGCACCGACGCCACGAGCAGCCGCTCGCAGGACAGCGCCTCCCCGGCGACGGGCGAGATGCGCCGCTCCTGCGGGACCCCCAGCAGGTCCAGCCACTCCCGCACGTACCCGGAGCCCTGGTCCGGCACCAGCCAGGCGTCCACCGCGGCCGGGTCGGCCACCTCCGCGAGCAGCTCGTGGCGCGGGGCCCCCTGCACCGTCCAGTGGTAGTAGTTCTCCCACCACGGCAGCAGGAGGCTGGCGACGGTGCCCTCCAGGCGCACCTGCCGCGGCGCCGCGGCCCCGGACCCGGCGAGCGCCCGCACCCCCGGGTTGCGCCGCGCCACGTCGGGCGTGGGGTGCCCCGGCTCCCGCCACAGGTCGGTGAGCAGCGCGCCGTCGACGACCGCCCAGCCCTCCGCGCCCACCACCGTCGCGTCCCGCACGTCGAGCACGACCTCCTCCGGCACCCGGGTGAGGTCGCCCCAGCGGAAGGCGCGCCAGTCCGCCGCGCCCATCCCGGCGGGCCGCGACAGCCGCGGCGCCCACGCCTGGCGCACCACCGTCCGGGACAGCCGGCCCGCCCCGGCCAGCTCGGCCGAGGTCGTCGTGCGCAGCGGGGTGCCGAGCGCCGAGCGGGCACGCTTGAGCGGGACGAGGCAGCGGTGCCGCCCCGTGCGGGCCAGGTAGGCGGCGCCCAGGTTCACGGTGCGCAGGGTGACAGATGTTCAGACGCGCAACGACTGCGACGTCACGGGAGGGTGTCGCGGGAGGTGGTCCGGTCAGCGCGTCCCGGCCACCACGGCCACGTCGCCCGTGGTCGTCCGCACGGTCATCGGCCGGCCGTCCACCGTGTCGGCGGGCACCGCGCCCGTCACGTCCCCGGCCCGTGTCGCGATGTCCGTCGCGTACTGCGTCCCGTCGTCGGGCACGGAGACCGTGATGTCGCCGGTGTTCGCCTGCGCGGTGACGGAGACCGGCGCCGCGGTCAGCTCCGCACCGATGTCCCCGGTGTTCGTGCGCAGCTCCAGCGTCGCGACGGCGCCCTCCACGGTGAGGTCGCCGGTCCTGGTGGTGGCGTCCAGGCGCCCGCCCGCGGCGTCCTCCCAGGACAGGTCGCCCGTGCTCATCCGCGCGGTCACCTCCGACAGCGCACCCGACAGCGCCGCGTCACCCGTGCTCGCGTCCACGCGGACGGAGGTGCCCGGCGGCACCTGCACCTCGTGCCGCACGGAGCACGGCACGTACCAGGTGCCGCCGGAGCAGTCCGCCGTCAGCCGCAGCGTGCCGCCGTCCAGGGCGGCCGTCGCCACGGGTCGCCCGCCCCGCCCGCTCAGCCGGGTCGTCACCCGCGCACCGGTGCTGCCGGGGACGACCAGCACCTCGAGATCGCCCGTGCCGCTCTCCGCGACGACGGCCGTCACCGGGCCGGTGAAGTCCCGCGTGCTGGAGCGGGTCGTGCTCGTCATCTGCCCCAGCGCCAGCAGGCCCGTGCACACCACGAGGGAGCCGGCCAGGCCCGCCGCCACCCAGCGCCCGGGGTGCGCCGGGCCGGGCCGGCCGGTGGGGTGGGCGGTCAGGGGACCGGGGCCGTGCGCGGGGGCGGCGGTCTTGTCGAGGGACGTGGTCACGGGATCCTCCGGGGGGTGGCGCCGCTGCGGACGGCGGTCTCGAGGTAGCGCAGGACGGCCAGGACGCGCCGGTGGTCCTCCGAGTCAGGAGGCAGGTCGAGCTTCGTGAAGATGCTCGAGACGTGCTTCTCCACCGCCTTCTCGCTCACGACGAGCTGGGCGGCGATCGCGGAGTTCGAGCGGCCCTGCGCCATCAGGCCCAGCACCTCCGACTCCCGCGGGGTCAGGCGGGCCACCGGGTCGTCCCGCCGCACCCGCGACAGGAGCTGGGCGACGACCTCGGGGTCCACGGCGGTCCCTCCCCCGGCGACGTGGTGCAGGCTGCGGACGAACTCCGCGACGTCCGCGACGCGGTCCTTGAGCAGGTAACCCACGCCCGTGGCCCGGCCGGCCACCAGGTCGGTGGCGTAGTCCTCCTCCACGTACTGCGAGAGCACCAGCACCGCGGTGCCGGGGTGCTGCTGCCGCACGACGAGCGCGGCGCGGATGCCCTCGTCGGTGAACGTCGGCGGCATCCGCACGTCCACCACCGCCAGGTCCGGGGCGTGCTCGGCGACGGCGGCCAGCAGCGGCTCCGCCCGGTCCACCGCGGCCACCACCTCCACGCCCTCCGCGGTCAGCAGGCTCACCAGGCCCTCCCGCAGCAGCACCGAGTCCTCCGCGATCACCACGCGCAGGGGGGCGCTCACCGCGCACCGAGCCCGTCGCGGGTGCCCCAGGGCAGGCCCGCGGTCAGGACCGTCGGCCCACCCGCGGGGGAGTCCACGTGCAGCCAGCCGTCCACGGACGCCAGCCGGTCCGCCAGCCCCCGCAGGCCGGAGCCGCCCGCACCGGCGGGCACCGGCCCGGAGGCGGCCCGCGCCCCGCCCGCGCCGTCGTCGCGGACCCGCAGCAGCAGCTCCCGGCCCTCGCGCCACACCTCCACGTGCGCCCGGGAGGCCCGCGCGTGCTTGGCGACGTTCGTCAGGGCCTCGGAGACGCAGAAGTACGCGATGGCCTCGCTCGTCGCGGACGGCCGCCCGTCGCGGGCCGGCTCCAGGGCCACGTCCACCGCCACCGGCACCGGCGAGCTCGCCGCCAGCGCCGACAGCGCCGCGTCGAGACCGCGGTCGGTCAGCACGGGCGGGTGGATGCCGCGGGCCACGTGCCGCATGTCCGCGATGGCCTCCTTCGCGGTGCCGTGCGCCCTGTCCAGCAGCTCCCCGGCCGCCGACGGGTCCCGCTGCAGCGCCCGCTGCGCCATGCCGAGCTGCATCGCCAGGGCCACCAGGCGCTGCTGCGGGCCGTCGTGCAGGTCCCGCTCGATGCGGCGGCGCTCCGCCTCCACCGAGTCCACCGCCCGCTCGCGGGTCACCGTCAGGGACTCCACCCGCCGCTGCAGCGCGGCCTCCCGCGCCGCCCGCGTCGGGGCCAGCAGCACCTGCGCGGAGGCGACCTCCGGCACGACGAGCACGCGGGCCAGGAACGGGGTGCCCAGCACCAGCAGCGCACCGAGCAGGGCCGCGGCGGGGCCGTCCACCGGCATCGGCACCGCCGGGGAGAGGAACGGCCAGGACAGCCCCGCACCCGCCCCGGGCAGGAAGGGCGCCACGAGCGCGGCGAGCCCGCCGCCCAGCAGCACCGCCACGACGGTGCCGCTGAGCAGGCCCCACACGCACACCAGGAGCAGGTGCAGGGCGGTGCGCCACGGCTGCGGGTCCAGCAGCACACGCCGCCACCACGAGCCGGGCCCGTGCGCCGGCAGCGGCCCCGGCACGGCCACGCCGAGCAGGTTCGCGTGCCGCCAGCGCTCCAGCGACGCCGTCGCCCGCGCCCCCCACCGCGCCGCCAGCAGCAGCGGCGCGCCGGTGAGCAGGACGGGCACGAGGGCGGCGCCCACGAGGAGCACGACGACCTCGGTGAGGTAGAGGCCCACCAGGAGCAGGTCCAGGAGCAGGTGGCACGCGGCCCACCAGCCCTCGGACCAGCTGCGCGCGAGGGAGGAGCGGTGCGGCACCGCCACACGGGGCAGCGGGGGAGAGGTGCTGGTCACGGAGCCGACACTAGGTCCGGGCCGGCGCCCCGCGGGAGCGTGCGGGCCCCCCTCCCCGGGGTGGGGGGAACCCCACCCCGGGGAGGGGTGGGCGCACCAGCGACGGGGTGGTGCCGGGGACGCCAGGTTCGGGGTGTTGCCGATCACGTCGCCCGGAGGCCCCTGTGACCACCCCGCCCGCCCCCACGCCCGCCCAGCACCGCGGCGCGTCCCTGCCCGCCCAGGCCGCCCCGCCCTCCGCCCTGCCCTCCGCCCTGCCCTCCGCCCCGCCCTCCGCCCCGCCCTCCGGGCCGCCGGACGGTTCCTCCCGGGGCGCGGCCCTCGCCGCGGCCAGCACCCGGCGCCCCCGGCTCGTCGTCCTGGCGTGGGTGCTGCTCGCCGCCGCCGCGTTCCTGCCGCTGTCCCGCGGCACCACGACCGTCGACGGCCCCCAGCAGCACGTGGGCGACTCGCGCGCCGCCGCCGTCGCCACCTCCGGCGCGGACTTCGGCGGTGGGGTGCGCGAGACCGTCGTGCTCACCGCGCCGCGGGCGCTCGGGGAGGCGGACGTGGCGCGCCTGCACGCGCAGGTCCTCGACACCTACCGCGGCACCCCGCACGTGCAGCGCGTCGGGGAGGGCGCCCTGTCCGCCGACGGGCGCACCTACGCCGTTCCCCTGCACCTGGACACCCCGCCCGGGCGGGACCCCGAGGAGGACGTCGCGGGGTCGCTGGAGCGCACCGCGGCGCTGGCGGCCGCCAACCCCGGCCTGCGCATCGGGCAGGTCGGCCCCGGCTCGGTCGGCCGGCAGATGGGCGAGCGGCTGGGGCAGGAGCTGCAGCGGGCGGAGCTGCTGAGCATCCCGCTGACCCTGCTCGTGCTGCTCCTGGCGTTCGGCTCCCTCGTGGCCGCCGTCGTGCCCGTCGTGCTGGGCCTGCTCGCCGTGGTCGTCGCGATGGGCCTGACCGCGCTCGTCTCCACCGTCCACCCCGTGGCGCCGGAGGCCGCGAGCCTCACGCTGCTCATCGGCCTGGCCGTCGGCGTGGACTACGCCCTGTTCGTCCTGCGCCGGGCCCGCACCGCCCGCGCGCAGGGCCTGACGGTGCGCGGGTCGGTGCTGCTGTCGGCGCGCACCTCCGGCCGCGCCGTCGTCGTCTCCGGCGCGACCGTCGTGGTCTCGATGGCGGGGATGCTGGTGGCCGGCGGTCTCTACACCTCCCTCGCCCTCGGCGCGGTCCTCGTCGTGGCGGTCGCGGTGCTGGCCTCCGCGACGCTCCTGCCGGCCGTGCTGGTGCTCCTCGGCGACCGGGTGGAGGCGCTGCACCTGCCGCGCCGCCGCCGCGACCGGGACGGCGCGTCCGGCTGGGGCCGCCTGGCGGCCGCCGCCGCGGCCCGCCCCGCCGCCGCGCTGCTCGCCGGGGGCGCCGTCCTCGTGGCCCTGGCGGTGCCCGCGGCGGGGATGCGCACGGCCCTCGCCGGGAACGAGTCGCTGCCCCGGGAGCTGTCGAGCGTGCAGGCGATGGACCGGCTGGACGCCGCCTTCCCCGGCTCCGGCTCCACCGTCGACGTCGTCGTCACCTCCCGCGCCGCCGACGCCGCGCAGGTCACCGCCGCGCTCACCCGCCTCGGCGCCCGCGCCGGGCGGGACGCGGCGGCGCTCGGTCTGCGCCCCTCCCCGGGCGAGCCGCCCGCCGTGCGCTCCTCCACCGACGGCACCGTCCACGTCCTGGCGCTGCCCCTGGCGGCGGCACCCTCCGGCGAGGCGGCCGAGGAGGCCGTGGGGCAGGTCCGCGCCTCCCTCGTGCCCGCCCTGCGCGCGGACCTGCGCGGGGTGGGTGGCACGTCCGTCCACGTCGGCGGCGCCGCGGAGGGGACCGACCTGGCGCGGTGGATGTCCGACCGGCTGCCGTGGGTCGCGGGGTTCGTCCTGCTCCTGACGTTCGCGGTGGTGCTGGTCTCCTTCGGCTCCCCGGCGCTGGCGCTGGCGACCCTGGTGCTCAACGCGCTGAGCTGCCTGGCGGCGTTCGGGGTGGTGACGCTGGTCTTCCAGGGCACGTGGGCGCAGGACCTGCTCGGGTTCACGTCCACGGGGGCGGTGGTGAGCTGGCTGCCGGTGCTGGTGCTGGTCGTGCTGTTCGGCCTGTCGATGGACTACCACGTGCTCGTCGTGGCCAGGGTCCGCGAGGAGTTCCTGGCCGGGCTGCCCGCCCGCCGGGCCGTGGAGGTGGGCGTGGCCCGCACGGCGGGCGTCGTGACCAGCGCGGCGGTCGTCATGGTGGTGGTCTTCGCGGTGTTCGGGACGATGTCGGACCCGGGCATGAAGCAGTTCGGGGTGGGCCTGGCGGTCGCGGTGCTCCTGGACGCGACGGTGGTGCGGGGGCTGCTGCTGCCGGCGGCGCTGTCCGTGCTGGGCCGGCGCGCGCACACCGGCCCGCGGTGGGTGCCGGCCCTGCACGGGTGAGGCGCGGGCCCGGCGGCGCCGTGGCCTGTGTACGGGAGGGCACCGGGCAGGGGAGAGTGGGCGGGTGGATGATCAGGCGACGGTGTGCCCACCCGCGGCCGGGGAGGTGCTGCGCCGCCACGCGGTCACCCTGCGGGGTGTCCCCGGGGCCGTGCCGCTCGTGTTCGCGCACGGCTTCGGCTGCGACCAGGGCGTCTGGCGCGAGGTGGCCCCCGCCTTCGAGAGCACCCACCGGGTGGTGCTGTTCGACCACGTCGGGGCCGGGACCTCGGACCTGCGGGCCTGCGACCCCGTCCGCCACTCCCGCGTGGAGGGGTACGCGCAGGACGTCGTGGAGCTGCTCGACGCCCTGCGCGAGGTGCACGGCACCGGGCCGGTCGTGTTCGTCGGGCACTCCGTCAGCGCGATGGTCGGCGTCCTCGTCGCCGCCGCCCGCCCCGACCTCGTCTCCCGGCTCGTGCTGCT
Source organism: Kineococcus anabasis (assembly GCF_054590795.1). NCBI lineage: Bacteria > Bacillati > Actinomycetota > Actinomycetes > Kineosporiales > Kineosporiaceae > Kineococcus > Kineococcus anabasis. Next base: position 347,240 of record NZ_BAAIHU010000007.1, on the reverse strand, counting down.
GGGCCCCAGCCCCCGCTACGTCGACGACGAGGGCTACCGCGGCGGGTTCAGCGCGCAGGACATCACCGAGCTGCTGGAGACCATGGACGGCAACTACCTGGGCTGGGCCTCCACCGTCGCCCCCCTGGTGATGGGGGTGCCGGAGCGCCCGGAGCTGGGGCGGGAGCTCACGGCGAGCTTCTGCCGCACCGACCCCGTCCTCGCGCGGCGCTTCGCCCGGGCCACGTTCCTCGCCGACAACCGCGCCGACCTGGCCCGCGTGCGCACCCCGTCCCTGGTGCTGCAGACCTGCGTGGACGCCATCGCCCCGCCGGCGGTCGGGGAGTACGTCCACCGCGCCCTGCCCGGCAGCGGCTACGTGGTCCTCGACGCCGTCGGCCACTGCCCGCACCTGAGCGCCCCGGGCGAGGTCGTCGGCGCGCTGCGGCGGTGGCTGGAACCGTGACCATGACGCCCGCGCCCCCGGACGGCACGCGCACCGCGTGGGACGAGGCGCCCTGCGGGCTGCTGACGTGCACGGCGGACGGCACCATCACCGACGCCAACGCGACGGCGCTGCGCTGGGTGCACCGCCCGGCGCACGAGGTCGTGGGCCGGATGTCGCTGACGGACCTGTTCCCCGTCGGGGCCCGCATCTACTGGGAGACGCACCTCGCGCCGCTGCTGCACGTGGAGCGGGAGCTGCGGGAGGTCGCCCTGGACCTGCGCGGGCCCGCCGGGCGCCTGCCGGTGCTGCTCGCCGCGGCCGCGGAGCCCGCCGACCCCGCCGACGGCCCGGTGCGCACGGTCCACGTGGCCCTCTCCAGCGCCGCCGAGCGCCTCCGGTACGAGCGCGAGCTGCTCGCGGCCCGCACCACCGCCGAGCGCGCCGTCGAGCAGGTGCGGGTGCTGCAGGAGGTCACGGCGGCCCTGTCGGGGTCGCTGGGTGTCGAGGGGGTGGTGGCGGCGCTGCTGCGCACCGCGGTCCCCGGCTCGGGCGCGCAGGCCGGGACGCTGTGGCTGCACGCACCGGGCAGGGGGCTGCTCAGGAGCGGCGGCGTGGGCGAGGACCCCGCGGACTGCCCGGAGCCGGACCCGGAGCCGTCCACCGCGCCGGTCCGCACCCACCGGGGCCGGGTGCTCGTCGCGCTGCGGGGCCCCGCGGGGCTGTCGGGGGTGCTCTCGCTGCGCCCGCCGGCGCTGGCCCCCTCGCCCGCGCCGGGCGGGGAGCTCCTCGACGAGGACGTGCTCGCCGCGCTGGGCCGGCACGCGGGCCTGGCCCTGGAGCGGGCCCGGATGCACGAGCGCGACGCCGGGGTGGCCCACACGCTGCAGCGCTCCCTGCTGGCCGTCGAGCCGCCGCGGGACGCGCGCTACGCCGTGGCCACCGTGTACCGCCCGGGCGTGGAGGCGCTGGAGGTCGGCGGGGACTGGTACGACGTCTTCAGCCACGAGGTCTTCGGCCTCGACGTCTTCCCGCGCGGCGACCCCCGCCGCGGCGTGCCGGGTGCCGGGCGGGACGTGCTCTCCTTGGTGGTGGGCGACGTCGTGGGGCGGGGCCTGGGCGCGGCGAGCGCGATGGGGCAGCTGCGCAGCGCCGTGCGGGCGGTGGCCGGGCCGTGGGTGGGCCCGGGGGCGCTGCTCACCCGGCTCGACGCGTTCGCGGAGCAGGTGGAGGCCGCGGCGCTGGCCACCGTCGCCTACGGCGAGCTGGACCTGGAGCTGGGCCGGCTGCGCTACGCGTGCGCCGGGCACCCGCCGCCGCTGCTGCTGCGCGCGGGGGCGGAGCCGGAGCTGCTGTGGCGGGGGCGCTCGACGCCGCTGGCGGCGTCCGTGCCGGGCCTGTCGCGCCCGGAGGCGGAGGTGTGGATGCGGCCGGGGGACCGGCTGCTGCTGTACACCGACGGTCTCGTGGAGCGCCGCAGGCGGGAGCTCGACGCGGGCCTGCGCGCGCTGGTGGAGACCGCGGCCGGCGTCGGCGACGTGCCCGTCGCGGAGGCGGTGCGCTCGCTGACCGGGGAGCTGCTGCGGGACGAGGACGGGCACGACGACGTGTGCGTGCTGCTGCTCGCCTGGAACGGCCCGGCGGGCGGCGTGCCGCGCGCGGCCGCCGCGCGGTGGTGAGCGGCGGCGCGCCGCCCGCGGGGGCGCGCTGCCCGTGCGGGACGGGTGAGGTGTACGCCGCGTGCTGCGGGCGGCTGCACAGCGGGCAGGGGCGGGCCGCGACCGCCGAGGCGCTCATGCGCTCGCGCTTCAGCGCCTTCGCCGTCGGCGACACCGCGTACCTGCTGGCCACCTGGCACCCGTCGACGCGCCCGGCCGCGCTGGAGCCCGACCCGGACGTGCGCTGGGTGCGCCTCGACGTGCTGGCCACGGGGGCCGGTGGTTTCCTCGACGCCGAGGGGACCGTGGAGTTCCGCGCCGTCCACCGGGGCCCGGGCGGGCGCGGCGTGCTGCACGAGCGCAGCCGGTTCGTGAAGGAGGACGGGCGCTGGCTGTACGTGGCCGCGCTGCCGACGGGAGGACGCTGATGGGCGGGGCACGGTGACGGGCGCGGCGCCGCGGCTGCGGGTGACGTCGACGACGCTGGACGCGCCGGACGCGCGGGAGCTGGCGGGGTTCTACCGGCGCCTGCTCGGGTGGGAGGCCACCGAGGACGAGCCGGAGTGGGTGGTGCTCTCCCCGCCAGGCGGCGGCACGGGCGTCTCCTTCCAGACGGAGCCCGGCTACGTGCCGCCGGTGTGGCCGGGCCGCCCGGGCGAGCAGCTGATGATGGCGCACCTGGAGATCGCGGTGGACGACCTCGAGGAGGCCGTGGAGCACGCGCGGGCGGCGGGGGCGCGGGTCGCGGGGTTCCAGCCGCAGGACGACGTGCGGGTGTGCCTGGACCCGGCGGGGCACCCGTTCTGCCTGTACCTGCCGCACGGCCCGCAGGGCTGAGGCGCCCCGCTCCGGCCGCGGGCGCGGCCCGCGTAGCGTTCGCGCATGCGCTGGCCCGAGCCCGACCCGCACGCCGCCGCCCGCACCGGGGGGCCCGGGCAGCACCTGCCCGACGACGCCGTCACCGCCTTCATGGTGGAGCAGCTCGCCGGCGCGGACCTGGACGGCCGCAGCGTCTGCGTCCTGGTGCCCGACACCACCCGCACCTGCCCGGTGCCGCTGCTGCTGCGGGCCGTGCACACCGCGCTGCACGGTCGCGTCTCCCGGCTCACGGTGCTCGTGGCGCTCGGCACCCACCAGCCCCTGGACGAGGCGCAGCTCGCCGCCCACCTCGGCGGGCCCGGGGTGCGCACGGCGGCGGACCTGGCGGCCCTGTACCCGGGCACCGCGGTCCGCAACCACGAGTGGTGGGACCCGGCCGCGCTGACCGTGGCGGGGACGGTGCCCGCCGCGCGGGTCGCGGAGCTGTCCGGCGGGCTGCTGCGCCAGGACGTGCCCGTGCGCGTCAACCGCGCCGTCGTCGAGCACGACGTCGTGCTCGTGGCCGGGCCGGTGTTCCCGCACGAGGTCGTCGGTTTCTCCGGCGGCAACAAGTACCTGTTCCCGGGGGTGTCGGGCCCGGAGGTCATCGACGTCTCGCACTGGCTCGGAGCGCTCATCTCCAGCGCGGAGATCATCGGGACGCTCGGCACGACGCCCGTGCGGCGGCTGATCGACACGGCCGCGGCCACCCTGCCCGCGCGCCGCCTGGCCCTGTCCGTCGTCGTGGCGCCCGGCGGGGCCGTGGAGTTCTGCGCGTTCGGGACCGCCGAGGAGTCCTGGGCGGCCGCCGCGGCGGTGGCCGCCGAGACGCACGTGCGCTACCTGGAGGCGCCCGTGCAGCGGGTGCTGTCCCTGGTCCCGGCCCGCTACGACGAGATGTGGACCGCCGCGAAGGGCATGTACAAGGTCGAGCCGGTCGTCGCCGACGGCGGCGAGGTCGTGGTCCACGCCCCGCACGTCACGGCCGTCTCGCACACCCACGGCGAGCACATCGCCCGCATCGGGTACCACTGCCGCGCCTACTTCACCGGGCAGTGGGACCGCTTCCGCTCCGAGCCGTGGGGGGTGCTGGCCCACTCCACCCACCTGCGGGGGGCGGGCACCTGGGACCCGCGGGAGGGGGAGCGCTGCCGCATCCGCGTCACCCTCGCCACCGGCATCGGCGAGGCGGAGTGCCACGCCCTGGGCCTGGGGTACCTGGACCCGGTGGGGATCGACGTGGAGGCCTGGCGGGCGGCACCGGGCACCCTCGTGGTGCCCGACGCGGGGGAGGTCCTGCACCGCCTGCGCACCTGACCCGGCCCCCGGACCGCTCCGGAACCGCTCCGGAACCGCTCCCGTACCGCTCCGGAACCGCTCCCGTACCGCTCCCGTACCGCTCCCGTACCGCTCCGGAACCGCTCCTGCACCCCCGCCCGCGCCCGGTGCGGGCAAGGCGACGTCGCCGCGTTCCTTCAGACCCGGCCCCGCGCGGCCGATGGAGGGGGAGTCCGCCGGTCCAGGCGGGGGTCGAGGTGTGCGGTCCAGGCCGCACGGGGACGAGGTACGACGTGCCGCAGCGCATCCGCGTGCTGGTCGTGGACGACTCCGTCGTGGTCCGCCGGCTCATCACCGACGTCCTGGCGGGCGACCCGGACCTGGAGGTCGTCGGCACCGCCGGCAACGGGCAGATCGCGCTGGAGAAGCTCGCGCAGCTGAAGCCGGACGTCATCACCCTCGACATCGAGATGCCGGTCATGGACGGCCTGCAGACCGTGCGCGAGATCCGCAGGGTCGACCGCCGCGTGCCGGTCATCATGTTCTCCACCCTCACCGAGCGGGGCGCCTCCGCGACGCTGGAGGCGCTGTCCACCGGCGCCAACGACTACGTGACCAAGCCCGCCAACGTCGGCAGCGTCGCGGAGTCCATGGAGAGCGTCCGCTCCCAGCTCGTCCCGAAGATCAAGGCCCTGGTGCCGCGCTTCGCCGAGGCCCGCCCCGCCTTCCGCCCGCTGCCGGCCCCGGCGGCCCCCGCGGGAGCGCCCGCCGCGCCCCGCGCCCGCCCCGCCGGCGGGACCGGCCGCCCGCGCGCTCTGATCATCGGCTCCTCCACCGGCGGCCCCGAGGCGCTCACCGCCGTGATCCCCCGGCTCCCGGCCAACCTGCCGGTGCCGGTGCTCATCACCCAGCACATGCCGCCCGTCTTCACGAAGCTGTACGCCCAGCGCCTGGACAAGGTCAGCGCGCTGACCGTCGTGGAGGCCGTGGACGGCCAGCCCGTCGTGCCCGGCACCGTCTACATCGCACCCGGCGACTTCCACATGGAGGTCGTGCGCAGCGGCGCCGGCGCGGTGGTGCGCCTCCAGCAGGGCCCGCCGGAGAACTTCTGCCGCCCCGCCGTGGACGTCATGTTCCGCTCCGCCCTGGCCCTGTACGGCGGTGACCTGCTCGCCGTGGTCCTCACCGGCATGGGCTCCGACGGGCGGATCGGCTGCAAGGGCGTCACCGCCGCCGGCGGCCAGGTCGTCGTGCAGGACGAGGCGACCTCCGTGGTGTGGGGCATGCCCGGCGCGGTCGCCCGCGAGGGCGTCGCCGACGAGATCCTGCCGCTGCCGGCGATCGCCGACGCGATCGTGCGCCGGCTCGGGGTCCCCGGTGCGCCCGTGCGTGCCGCCGCCCCCGCCGTGCCGCGCGCCACCGCACCCACCGCACCTGTTGCGGCCCCCCGGGCCGCCGCCCCGCTGACCACCGCCCCCCGCACCACCGCCCCGCTGACCACCGCCCCCCGCACCACCGCCCCCACCCCGCCCCCACCGGCCGCACCCGCGCCCCGGTTCACCACAGGAAGGAGGTGACCACGTGCCGCTGACCACCCAGGCCTTCGACTGGGTCTGCACCCTCGTCCGTCGCGAGAGCGCCATCGTCCTCGAGAAGGGCAAGGAGTACCTCGTCGAGTCCCGGCTCGTGCCCCTCGCCCGCGCCGCAGGAGCACCGGACGTGTCCGCCTACATCGAGGGCGTCCGGATGCGTTCCGACCGCCGCAAGCAGATGGACATCGTCGAGGCGCTGACCACCAACGAGACGTCGTGGTTCCGCGACGGCGCCCCGTTCACGGCGTTCTCCACGGCCGTGCTGCCCGAGCTGAAGCAGGCCCGCGCCGCGACCCGCCAGCTGCGGGTCTGGTCCGCGGCCTGCTCCACTGGACAGGAGGTGTACAGCCTCGCGATGCTGCTGAAGGACTCCGTCGTCGCCGAGGGGTGGCGTGCGGAGCTCCTCGCCACGGACATCTCGCAGGAGGTGCTGGAGAAGGGCCGCGCCGGCCGCTACTCCCAGCTGGAGATGAACCGTGGTCTGCCCGCGAACCTGCTGGTTCGGCACTTCTCGCGGGCCGGCGCGCAGTGGCAGGTCAACGACGACCTCAGACGGATGGTGACGTTCCAGCAGATGAACCTGGCTCAGCCCTTCCGCGGGATCGGGCAGTTCGACGTCGTGTTCCTGCGGAACGTCCTGATCTACTTCGATGTCCAAACCAAGCGGGACATCCTCCAGCGCGTCCGGTCGGTCCTGCGGCCCGGCGGCTACCTCTTCCTCGGCGGCGCGGAGACGACGCTGGGAGTCGACGACGGGTGGGAGCGCACTCTCATCGGACGAGTCTCGGTCCACCGACCGAAGAACGGAGGCTGAAGCATGAAGGCGCTTGTCGTCGACGACTCGCGGGCCATGCGCAAGATCATCGGCGGGGCTCTCCGGAAGCTCGGCTACGAGATCCAGGAGGCGGCCGACGGGGCCGAGGCCCTGGAGGTGCTGAAGTCCGGCCCGCTGCCCGACCTGGCCACCATCGACTGGAACATGCCGGTCATGGACGGCCTGACCCTGGTCGGCCAGATCCGGGCGAACCGCGAGTACCGCGCGCTGACCATGATGATGGTGACCACCGAGGCCGAGCACGGGCAGATCGTCCGCGCGCTGGCCGCCGGGGCGCACGAGTACCTCATCAAGCCGTTCACCCCGGACGCGCTGGAGGAGAAGCTCGCCCTCCTCGGCCTGCTGCCGGAGGGGGCTCAGGCGTGAGCTCCGGTCCCGAGGTCGAGGAGCTGGGGCACTACGTCGAGGACGAGGCCCTCCAGCAGATCGTGTACCAGATGTGGGACTCCTTCTTCGGCACGGTCGAGCCGCCCTACCCGGCGTTCGAGCCGGTCGTGGCGGACGGCCCGGTCGTGTGCGCCAGCGTCTCCATCGCCGGCGCCAGGCCCGGCCTGGTCACCGTGACGGTCCCGGAGGCCATGGCCGCGCAGCTCGCGGCCGTGATGCTCCAGGAGGACGGGGAGCTGTCCGTGGAGGAGGTCGAGGACTCCCTCGGCGAGATGGCGAACATCGTCGCCGGGAACGTCAAGGCCCTCATCCCCGACGCCGGCTCCCTCGGGCTGCCGGTCCTGGCCGCGGCCACGCCCGGTCTCGGGGACGGTGCCGAGGAGGCGGCGAGGCTGGACGCCGTCTGGCGCGACGGCTGGCTGAGTTTCGTGGTGTTGTTGTCCAACGCCGGTTGAGGCGTACGGGAACGCGTGACGGGAGCAGGCGCGATGAAGGCGCTCGTGGTCGACGACAGCCGGGTGATGCGGCAGATCGTGATCCGCACTCTGCGGCAGGCCGGGTACGACTGGGTGGACATCGTCCAGGCGGAGAACGGCCAGGAAGGTCTGGAGGTGGTCCGCAAGGAGAACCCGGACATCGTCCTCTCGGACTGGAACATGCCCGAGCGCACGGGCTACGAGATGCTCCAGGCGCTGCGGGCCTCCGGTGAGGACGTGCCGTTCGGGTTCGTCACCTCCGAGGGGTCGCAGGAGATGCGGGACAAGGCCGCCGCCGCCGGCGCCCTGTTCCTCATCGCCAAGCCGTTCACCGCCGACATGTTCGCCGAGGCGCTCAAGCCGGTCCTCGGCGAGTCGGACGTGAAGCAGCAGGCGTCGCAGAGCGCCGGTGCGGCGGTGGAGTGGAAGGAGGGCATGCCCAGCCCCCTGCCCACCAACCTCGCCGTGCGCAACATGCTCAGCGACCTGCTGAACCGCGAGGTCGAGGTGGCCCCGGGCGATCCCGTGCCGGTCGGCGGCAGCCCGGGCGCGACGGTGGCGCTGTACGTGGACGACAAGCTGAGGTCCGCCGCGGTGGCCGTCATGACGTACGACCTCGCCGCGCACTGCGGAGCCTCCATCGGCCTGCTCCCGCCGGGCGCGAGCGAGGCGGCCATCGAGGACCGCGTCATGCCCAAGAACCTCCACGAGAACGTCGGTGAGGTCCTCAACGTCATGGCCGCGCTGTTCAACCTCGAGGGCGCACCGCACCTGAAGCTGCACGCGTACTACCGCCCGGACGAGATCCTGCGCCCGGACGTGAAGGCGTGGGCGGAGGAGAAGGGCAGCCGCGTGGACCTCTCGGTGACCGTCACCCGCTACGGCAAGGGCGGCCTGTCGTTCGTCACGTTCTGACCCGCGCCCCGCACCGCCGCGTCCTCCCGGCGCTCCCGGCCCGGTCCCCCGTCCAGGGGGGCCGGGCCGGTCCCGTCCCGCCCTCCCGGGGGTTCCCCGGGGCATGCCGTCAGCGCGGGGAGGTCCCCGACGCGCCGCGGCGGCGCATCCGCAGCACCGCCACCATCGCCTCCGCCACGATCGCCCGGGACATCTTCGAGGACCCGTGCGCCCGCTCGGTGAACAGGATCGGCACCTGCGCGGTGCGGGCGCCGAGCTCGCGCGCCGCGAGCGTCGTCTGGATCTGGAAGGCGTACCCGGTGGCGGTCAGGGCCGGCAGGTCCAGCCGCCCCAGCAGCTCCGCCCGCCACATCTTGTAGCCCCCGGTCAGGTCGGTGACGTCCGAGCGCAGCAGCAGCCGGGCGTACACGTTCCCCCCGCGGGAGAGCAGCCGCCGGTACCACGGCCACTGCGGGTCCACCCCGCCGCCGGGCACGTACCGGGAGGCGAGCACCAGGTCCGCGCCCGCCTCCAGCGCCGCGGCCATCGGCTCCAGCGCACCCACCGGGTGGGAGCCGTCGGCGTCCATCTGCACGACCGCCTCGTAGCCCAGCGCCAGGGCCTCCGCGAAACCGGCCCGGTACGCGGCCCCCAGGCCGTCCTTCGTCGCGCGGGTCAGCAGCCGGACCCTGCCCGCCGGCAGCCCCGTCGCCAGGCGGCGCACGATGTCGCCGGTGCCGTCGGGGGAGGAGTCGTCCACGACCAGCACGTCGGGCGAGACCGGGGAGGCGAGGACCTCCCCGAGCACCCGGGCGATGTTCTCCGCCTCCTGGTAGGTGGGCAGGACGACGATCGTGCGCACGCAGCTTCTCCGGCTCCTCGGGGGGTGCGCCGACGCTACCCGAACCGCGGGCCGCGCCCGGGCCCCGGGCCCCGGGCCCGCTCAAGGACCGCCCGGGCCGTGCCGATGCACCCCGGAGCGGCGGTCCAGCAGGGGGCGCCGATGTCGCGGAGAGGCCCATGAAGCGCAGCGGAGCCCGGTCGATCGCCGTCCGGCTGTTCACCATCGTCCTCGTCGCGGCCGTCGGCATGGCCGGTGTCGCCGTCCTCGCCGGCCTGCAGACCCGATCGCGCATCATGGCCGAGCGGGAGGCCGCCACCCGCGCCGTCGTCGAGACCGCCCTGGGCGTCGTGCAGCACCACGCCGCCGAGGCCGAGGCCGGCCGCGTCGGCGAGGAGCAGGCCAAGGCCGCCGCCCTCGCCACCCTGAAGGCGCTGCGCTACTCCGGCAAGGAGTACTTCTGGGTCAACGACATGGGCCCCACCATGCTCATGCACCCGATCAAGCCCGAGCTCGACGGCAAGGACCTCTCCGGCAACGCCGACCCGGACGGCAAGAAGCTCTTCGTCGAGATGGTCGACGTCGTGCGGAAGGACGGCGCCGGCTTCGTGGGCTACCAGTGGCCCAAGCCGGGCGCCGAGGCGCCGCAGCCGAAGATCTCCTACGTCGCCGGGTACGAGCCGTGGGGCTGGGTGATCGGCTCCGGCGTCTACGTCGACACCGTCTCCGCCGCCGCGCTCGCCGACGCCCAGCGCCTCGCCCTCGGGGCCCTGGCCCTCCTCGTCGTCTGCGGCGCCGTCTCCTGGGCCATCGGCCGCAGCATCGTGCGCCCCATCACCCGCGCCACCGACGTCCTGGCCCGCGGCGACCTGAGCGTCCGGCTCGACACCGGCCGGGGCGAGACGGAGCTGGAGAGGCTCGCCGTGGCGCTCAACGCCACCCTGGACCGCGCCGAGGGCGTCGTGCGCGACGTGACCGTGGCCGCCACCCGCCTCGACGACGCCGCCTCCCAGCTCGTGCGCTCCAGCGACCAGATCGCCGAGCACGCCGCGGGCACCAGCGAGCGCGCCGTGGCCGTCGCCGGCACCGCCGCGGACGTCAGCGCCACCATCGACGCCGTCGCCGCCGGGGCCGGGCGCGTGGGGGACTCCATCGTCGAGATCACCCGCAACGCGCAGGCCGTCGCCGGCATCGCGCAGGAGGCCGTCGGCGTGGCGTCGACGACCAGCCAGGCGGTGGCCGACCTGGGCCGCTCCTCCGCCGAGGTCGGGGACGTCGTGCGCGTCATCACCGCCATCGCGGAGCAGACGAACCTGCTGGCGCTCAACGCCACCATCGAGGCGGCGCGTGCCGGGGAGATGGGCAAGGGTTTCGCCGTCGTCGCCGGTGAGGTGAAGGAGCTGGCGCAGCAGACCGCCCGCGCCACCGAGGACATCACCGGCCGCATCGACGGCATCCAGGGCGCCGTGCGGCACGCCGCCTCCCGCATCGCGGAGATCTCCGAGATCGTCCAGCGCATCGACGGCTACCAGGGCACGATCACCGGCGCCGTCGCGGAGCAGAGCACCGTCACCGAGGGCATGGTCCGCGAGGTGTCGCGCGCCGCCGACAGCGGCCGCGACATCGTGGTGACCCTCGACGGGGTGGTGGACGCGGCGCAGCGCACCTCCGACGACCTCACGGGCATCCGGGCCGCCGCCCGGGACCTGGCCACGACCTCGGCGCAGCTCCAGCAGGCCGTGCGGGTCTTCGCCGGCTGAGGCCGGTCCGGGCGTTCTGCCCGGTGCGGGCGTTGCGCCCGGTGCGGGCGTTGCGCCCGGTGCGGGGACGTTCTGCGCGCGACACGCTGGTGTCGCGCAGCGGAACGTCCCCGCCGCCGTGTGCGGACCCGTGGGCGGGGACGTCCCCGCCGTCGCGTCCGGGTGCGGCCGGCCGGGTGGCAGACTGGGCACGCCGCGGGACCCGCGGCCGGGAGGGCTGGCCGAGTGGCTGAAGGCGGCGGTCTTGAAAACCGCTAGGGCGGTACCCACTCCGTCCTCGGGGGTTCGAATCCCTCGCCCTCCGCGACCGGCCCCGCCACGCCGCCCGGCCCCCCGAGGCCCCCGTGGGAGACTCGGGCAGGCCGGTGGACGCAGCACGGGGGAGGACGCGATGGCCCTGGTGGGCCCTCAGATGGACAGCGAGCGCCGCATCAACGCCGCCCGCGCCTTCCACGCGCTGGCGCCGGAGGACCGCCGCGACGCCCTGGCGCTGGCGCGGCAGGGGCGCCGCCACCCCGACGAGCGGGTCGCGGTCGTCGCCTGGTGGTACGCCGCCGCCTCCCTGCAGCCCACGTGGTGGAACAGGCTGCCCGTGGCGGTGCTGCCCCTGGCGGGCTTCGTCCTCGTCGCCGTCGCGTTCGCGCTGGACTCCTGGCCCCTGGCGCTCGTGGCGTTCCTGCTGGTGCTGGCGGGGGTCCTGGCGTGGTGGCAGCGGGCGACGGCGGCCCCCCTGCTGGCGCTCGGTCTGCGCCCCGCCACGGCCGGGGACGTCGCGGGGCTGCACGGGCCCGACGGGGCCGCACCGGAGGCCGCGCCGGAGGCCGCACCAGGGGCCGCACCGGAGGTCGCGGCGGACGGGGACGCACCGCGCTGAGCCGGCGCAGGTGTGAGCCTGACCGCCAGGGGGGTAACAGGAAGGCGTGACGGCAGAGACCCGGCGAACCATCGACCTCCCCGCCGACGGGCGCGCGCCCGCGATGGCACGCCGCCGGGTGCAGGAGGTGGTGGTCCCGACGTGCCCCTCACCGGGCATGGTCGACCTCGCGGCGCTGCTGGTGAGCGAGCTGGTGGGCAACGCGGTCCTGCACGCCCTGCCGCCCGCGACGCTGACGTGCACGTGCGGGGACTCCTCCCTGCGCCTGGAGGTCGCCGACGCCAGCCCCCACGCCCCGCACCTCGGCGCGGCGGGGCTCTCGGACACCGGGGGGCGGGGGATGCGCCTGGTGGAGACGCTGAGCTCCCGCTGGGGCGTGGAGGTCACCGACCACGGCAAGCTGGTGTGGGTGGAGATCGACCAGGAGGACGCGGCCGCGTTCGACCGCGGCGACTGCTCGGTCTTCCCCGACCCCTGCTGACCCGCGCGCCGGGCGCCGCTGGGCCGGTCAGATCAGCGTGACCGTCTCGCCCCGCGCCACCCAGCGCACGTCGTCCGCCCACCCGCGCCGCTCCGCCTCGGCCCGGAAGTCCGCGAGCGGGGAGCGGAAGACGGGGTAGTCGTCGAAGTGGACGGGCACGGTCTGCCGGGGCCGGACCACCTCGACGAGGTCCGCGCCCTCCGCGCCGTCCATCGTGACCACCAGGCCGCCGGGCAGGGTGGTGCCGCCGAGGTGCACGACGGCCGCGTCGATGCCGGGGAAGCGGCGGGGGATCTCCCGCACCTCCTCCACGAGCAGGGTGTCGCCGGTGACGTAGAGCGTGAAGGTGCCCGGCACGCCGTCGGTGCTGAACTCCAGCACAGAACCCATGACCGGCGGCAGGACGCCCTGCAGGGCCCCGCGGGCGTGCCGGCCGGGCACGGCCGTGGCCCGCACGCGGGTGCCGCCGGCCGCCAGCTCGGCCGCGTCCCAGGTGCGCAGGCCGCGCACGTCGCGCAGGCCGTGCCAGGTGGCGAGCCGGCGCGCCGCGTGGGGGGTGGTGAGGACGGGCAGGTCGCTGCGCAGCCCGCGGCGCGCGACCCGGTCGAAGTGGTCGCCGTGCAGGTGGGACAGCACGAGGCCGTCGAGCGGGGGGAGCTCCTCCACGCGCAGGGCGGGGTCGGTGAGGCGCCGGGAGACCAGGCCCCTGCCCAGCCAGGCGTACTGGCCGCGGTGCAGGAAGTTGGGGTCGGTCAGGAGGGTCAGGCCGCCGCAGCGCAGGAGCACGGTGGCGGTGCCGATGAAGGTGAGCTCCGGTGCGGGACGGGTGGGCACGGGGGTGCGGTACCCGCGCGGCGCGGCGGCACACGGTGGGGCGCGCGACCGGTGGTGCGGGTGGGGATGTGCCGTCGGGGAAACGTTGACGTCAACGCAGAGTCGTTGAAGTGTGTACCCCGAGTGACTACACGGCCGGCCGGTGCGGTCGGCCCGGCCCACGTCCACCGGGGGGTGACGATGGACGGCTCCACCCGGGACCCCGGGCCGCCGCGTGCCGCCGCCGTCCTGCTGCTGCTCGTGCCCGTCGTCGCGGCCGACGCGCTCCTGCCCGGCACCCCCCGCACCGAGCAGCTCCTCCTCGGCGTGCTGGAGACCGCCGCCGCCCTGCTCGCCGGCCTGGCCTGCCTGCGCGTCGGGCGCTCCCTGGGCCGGCTCGGGGTCTTCCCCGCCCGGCGCCGCTCCTGGCACCTCCTCGGCGCCGCCTGCCTCAGCTGGGCCGCCGGGCAGGCCGCCTGGACCTGGCAGGAGACCGTCCTGAGCCGGCACGCACCCCTGCCGTCCCCGGCCGACGCCGGCTACTGCGGCTTCGCCGTCCTGTCCGTGCTCGCCGCCCTCGCCGCCCACTGCGGCTCGGGGAGCTGGCGCCTGCGGCTGCGCACCCTCGCCGACGGCCTCGTCATGGCCGGTGCCGTGTTCTGCACCGCCTGGGTCCTCGTCCTCGGCGACCTGCTGCCCGGCGCCCAGCGTGCCGGCGTCCCCGCCGCGTCCGTGCTGCTGGCCCTGCTCTACGCGGCCACCGACGTCGTGCTCGTCACCGTGCTCGCGCTCGGCCTGCTGCGCAGCCCCCGCTCCCGCCCCGCGCGGCTGCTCGTCGCCGCCGCCCTGGCGATGACCGCCGCCGACACCGCCCTCGCCTACGCCGTGTCCACCGGCGGCTTCACCACCGGCGGGGTCGCCGACCACGCCTGGCTCCTGGCGTTCGGGCTGTTCGGCGCGGCCGCGCTCGAGCGGCACGACGACCCGCGCGGCCACGCCGTGCCCGCGCGCCGCTCCCGCGCGGCGCTGCTCCTGCCGTACGCCCCGCTGCTGCTCGCGGCCCCCGCGGCCTGCTGGCACCTGTGGAACAGCGTGGACCGGGTGGTCGTCGTGACCAGCGCCGTCCTCGTCGGGCTCGTCCTGGGGCGGCAGGGGCTCCTCCTCGCCGAGAACCACACCCTCCTGCAGGTCACCGGGCGCCAGCGCGAGGAGCTGCAGCGGATGGCCCACTACGACGGGCTCACCGGGCTCGCCAACCGCGTGCTGTTCGCCGAGCGCCTGCGCGCGGCCGTCGACGAGTCCGTCGCCACCGGCACCCCCGTCACCGTGGCGTTCGTGGACCTCGACGACTTCAAGGCAGTCAACGACACCCTCGGGCACGCCGCCGGCGACGCGCTGCTGCGCGAGGTGGGCAGCCGGCTCCTGCTGTGCTGCCCGCGCGGGGGCACCGCCGCGCGGCTCGGCGGGGACGAGTTCGCGGTGGTCGTCGCCGACGTCCACGTCGGCCGTGATGCGCTGGCCCGCTGCATCCGCGCCTCCCTGGACGCGCCGTTCGGCGTCGGGGGCGCGCAGCTGCCCCTGACGGCGAGCGTGGGGGCCGTCTCGGAGGTGGTGGGTGCGGCGGACGAGCACACCGTGGACCTGCTGCTGGCGCTGGCGGATGCGCGCATGTACGACGCCAAGCGCGCCGCCGACCGCAGCCGCGCCCTGGACTGACCCGGCGCGGCGGGGCCGGGGGCGGCGTCCCTCCCACCGGGGCGGCCCTCCCGCGGGGGCGGCCCTCCCACCGGAGCGGCCCTCCCACCCATCTCCGGGTTCGGGCGGCGGGGAACCGGTTCCCGGTCGCCCCAACCCGGAGATGGGCGGGAAGGCTGGGCGGGAAGGCTGGGCGGGAAGGCTGGGCTCAGGCGGCGCGGCGCGGCGGGGCTCAGGCGGCGACGGTGCCGGTGGCGAAGGTGCGCTGGAGCTGCTGCGCGAGCTTGTCGGCCGGCACGGCGGCCTCGAACAGCCAGCCCTGCCCGCGCTGGGCGCCCAGCAGGCGGCACACCATGGCCTGCTCGGCGGTCTCGATGCCCTCCACGACGACCATCATCCGCAGGCGCGTGGCGAGCTCCACGATGCAGGAGACGATCGCCTGCCCGTCGGAGTCGTCGGTCAGGGTGCTGGTGAGGGAGCGGTCGATCTTCAGCACGTGCGCGGGCAGGCGGCCGAGGTAGCCGAAGGAGGAGTGGCCGGCGCCGAAGTCGTCGATCGCGATGCGCACGCCCAGGTCGGCGATCTCGGTGAGGACGCGCTCGGCGGGGCTGCCGGAGTCGAGGAACACCGACTCGGTGACCTCCAGCGTCAGCAGGTGGGCGGGCGCGCCGGACTCGGCGAGCACGGCCCGCACCACGTCGGCGAAGCCGGGGGCGTGCAGCTGCACCACGGAGACGTTGACGGCGACGCCGGCACCGGCGGCGAAGACACCCGCGGCGGAGGCGGTCCGCACGGCGGAGGTCAGCACGTGCTGGCCGAGGGCGACGACGAGGTTGGCCTCCTCGGCGACGGCGACGAACTCGGCGGGGCTGACGCGGCCGAGGACGTCGTCCGTCCAGCGGGCCAGCGCCTCGAAGCTGGCGACGCCGCCGGTGCTCATGTCGATGACGGGCTGGAAGTGCACGTCGAGGCTGCCCTCGGCGAGGGCGACCTGCAGGCGCTCGCGCAGCAGGAGGCGGCGGCGGTGCGCCTCGGCGATCGCCCCGTCGAAGGCGGCGACGGTGCCGGTGCCGCCGGCGCGGGCCCCGCGCAGCGCGAGACCGGCGTCGGTGAGCACGGCGAGGGGGTCCCGCGTCGCGCCGGGGCCGGCGGTGCAGGCCGCGCCGATGGTGGCGTCGAGGTCGAACCGGTGCGCCTCGGGGACGAGGGAGGGGGCGCTGCGCACGGCGTCGCGCAGGGCCGGTGCCAGGGCCAGGGCCTCGTCGATGCCGCCGTCGACGAGGACGGTGAACTCGTCGCCGCCCGTGCGGAAGGTCCCGGCGGGGGCGGCGGCGGTGCCGAGGCGCTCGCCGACGGTCGCGATGACCGTGTCGCCGACGCCGAGGCCGAGGACGTCGTTGACGTGCTCGATGCCGTCGACCTCCACGACGAGGACGGTGCGCGGCCGGCCCGGCTCGCCCTCCTGGAGGGCCTCCGACAGCGCGGTGCGGTTGCCGAGGCCGGTGCCGCGGTCCAGCAGCGCCTGGGAGCGCAGGTCGGCGGTGACGGCCCCGTAGGCGCGGGTGGCCTCCAGGTGCCGGGCCGCGTACAGCACCATCACGACGAGGTAGAGCGCGTAGAGCGTGCGGTCGGCGGAGGACGGGTCGCTCAGCAGCCAGGCGAGGTCGACGACGAGCAGCGGCGCGGGGACGACCGCGGCGAGCTCGCGGCGGTGCTCGGCGGCGGCGACCGCGCAGCTGGTGCGCAGGGCCCGCGGGGTGGTGGGGACGCGGCTGGCGACGGCGGCGCAGCCGAGGACGGCGAAGCCCAGGGCGGCCCAGCCGGTGCGCGTGTCCCCGGTCAGCACGGAGTGCAGGTAGGGCAGCTCGGACAGGCCGCTGACGGCCAGGACCATCCCGGCGAGGCGCACGTCGGGGCCGCGGACGGCCGTGTGGATGCCGCGGGCGACGACGTGCGTCGTGGCGAGCAGCGCCGTGGCGGTGACCGCGTCCAGCGCGGGGTCGGCGCCGGTGGCACCGAGCGTGGACAGCACGTGCCAGCACAGGACGGCGAGGGCGGCGCCGAGCAGCCCGGCGTCCAGCAGGTAGGTCAGGACGGTGTGCGCGGTGACGACGCGGCGCAGGACCCCGAGCTGCAGGAGCACGACGACGCCGGTGAGGGAGACGGTGAGGGCCAGCAGAGCCGCCGTGGGGCCGCCGAGACCGGTGCTGTGGAGCAGGGAGGTCGCGAGGTGGCCGGCGCCCCAGACGCCGCAGGTGGCGGCGTAGCGGACGCGCAGGTCCCCCCGGCCGTCGGCGGTGGCCAGGAGCACGGCACCGCAGAGCATCGACAGGACGGGGGACCAGGGCAGGTAGGTGCTCAGCGAGGCGGGGTCGGTGAAGGCGGCGGCGAGGGGGGCGGCGAGGGCGGCGAGGAGGGAGAGGACGGCGAGGGCCCGCAGTCCGCCGGGGCGCGGCGGGGTGCTGGGGGAGGAGGCCGTCATGCCCTAGGTGTCGTCACTGCGGACGGGGTCCTTGAAGGAGTTGGGGGAAGTGCTGGTGGCCGCGGCCGGGGAGGAGTAGAACCTGTGGCAGGCGTGGCGCAGGTGACGAGAGTGGCCTCCTGCTGCGCCGTGCGGGTGCGCTACAGCGTTGTGGGCACATCCGGGCGGCCTGTTACCAAAAAGTTACATCTGCACCGGTAGGGCAAAAGTGCAGGTCACGGGCCGTTCAGGCATCCTTACCGAGAGTCCACAGCAAGAGATCATGGTTGCTCTCCGTGTTGCTGGTGTGACTCTCGTGTACGTTTTGGTGCGTCGCCAGGGGATCCCGCAACGGTGGGGGAGAAGGGCGACGC
Organism: Kineococcus anabasis; assembly: GCF_054590795.1. Taxonomy (NCBI): domain Bacteria; kingdom Bacillati; phylum Actinomycetota; class Actinomycetes; order Kineosporiales; family Kineosporiaceae; genus Kineococcus; species Kineococcus anabasis. The sequence continues at coordinate 329,539 of NZ_BAAIHU010000007.1, read as the reverse complement.
AGGCTCCATCGAGTCGGCCCCCGTGGGGGGGACATCACTTCACATATGCCTTGGAGGCAATCGTGACCGCAGCAACCTCCCGGTTGCGCCGGCGTGGTATCGGGGCCGGCGTCGCCGCCCTCGTGGGTCTGGGCTCCATCGGTTTCGCCGGTGTCGCCCAGGCTGCGCCTGGCTTCACCTTCCCCGCTTCCAACCAGATCGGCGGGGCCGACCGGTACCTGACCGCCGTCGCCGCCTCGAAGGCCGCCTTCCCGAACGGTGGCGCCGGTGCCGTCGTCATCGTCGCCGGTGGCGCCCCCGCGGACGGCCTCACCGCGTCCTACGTCGCGGGCCTGAACAACGCCCCGATCCTCTACGCGCGCAACGGCACGCTCACCGCCGAGACCGCCGCCGAGGTCACCCGCCTCAACGTCCCGAACGTCTTCCTCGTCGGTGGCACGGGCGTCCTGCCCGAGACCATCCGCGCCGAGGCCGCCCTGACGGGCAAGACGATCACCCGCTACGGCGGTGCGGACCGGTACGAGACCTCCGCCGCGGCCGCGACCAACAACGACGGCACCATCGCCGTCCAGCCGGGCCGCGTCTTCATCGCCGCGGGCACCGGCCTCGCCGACGCCCTCGCGGCCGGCCCGATCGCCTACAACAAGGACTACCCGATCCTGCTGACCCGCCCGAACGCGGTCCCGGCAGCGACGGCCGCGGCCCTGGCGAAGTTCACCACCGCCAACCGCACGGTCCTCGGTGGCGAGGGCGCCGTCACGCCGGCCACCTACACGGCCCTCAACGCCACGGCCCGCCTCGGTGGCGCCAGCCGCTACGAGACCGCCGTCCTCGTGGCCAACCACGCGGTCACCGTCGAGGGCTTCAGCCGCGCGAACCTGGCGCTGGCCAACGGCCAGGACACCGCCGCCGTCGACTCCCTCACGGGTGCCGTCGTCGCCGGCCGCAACGGCGTGCCGCTGCTCTTCGTGCAGACGCCGTCCACGCTGCCCACCGCGACCCAGGCGTACATCACCACCAACAACGCGGCCCTCACCGGCCAGCTGTACGCGTTTGGTGGCACCAACGTCGTCGCCCCGGCCGCGACGCAGGCCGCCGTGACCGCCGCGACGGCGCCGACCAACTTCAACTCGATCACCACCATCACGCCCAAGGAAGCGGCGACGCTGACGGTGGCGAACGACACCGCCCCCACCGCCAACGTGACCACCGACGACCGCACCTACACGGTCACCGGTCTCACCGCGGGCACCACCTACCGCATCACGCTGGTGAACGCGACGAACATCACGACCGCCGCGGACGGTTCGGTCTCCTTCACCAGCGAGCTCGTCAACGGTGCATACCTGGTCGCTCCGGGCGCGGACGTCGCGGACATCACGTCCGTGAACAACGCGGCGCCGACCTTCGACCAGGGCGACACGGCGCTCCGGTCCACGACGGTGCAGCCGGTCGCCGGCAGCATCACCTTCACCGTCGACGGCACCGGCCCGGGCACGGTCGTCCCGGTCGTCTACATCAACGGCGGGGCGGGTGGCACCTCCACCACCGGCGGCACCAGCCCGCGCCTGGAAACCTCGGCGACCGCCTCCAACCTCGTCGCTGGCGCTACCGAGACCTTCGGGCTCGGCGGCCCGACGACCTTCACCGCGCCTCTGGCGGCGGGTGGAGCGATCACGGGTACCACCGTGGCCGGTGTCGACAAGGCGACCGACTCGTTCACCACGTCGACCACCGCCAACAACGTCACCACGACGGTCCGCTACACCTACGACGCCGGTGACGACTTCACCGTCGGCGGTGTCCCGGTCGGCATCACCGCATTCGAGGCGGCCCTGTCCGCCGGTGACGGCATCACCGGCACCTTCGCCACGGACCCGCAGGCGGACAGCACCTTCACCCTCGTCGACGACAACCCGCCGACGGGTGCGACCCCGACCCTGGCCGCGGGTACCGGTGCCAGCAGCAACGACGTCACGCTGACGGTCGTCGTCCCCGGCGGTGGAGCCGTGGATGCCGTCCAGGTCGAGCGGGCCCCGGTGACCAACAACGTGGCCGGGACCTACTCCGTCATCGCCACCGCGACGACGGACGCTGACCCGGTGGCGGCCAACTTCCAGGTCCGCGACAACGACCTGGCCGCGGGTTCGTACAGCTACCGCGTCACCTTCATCAACGACGGCGACCCGGGTGCGGCGGGCACGGCGGCCAGCATCACGGTGACGGCCCCGGTCAACGACACGACGGTCCCGACGGTGGCGGACACCCGTTTCACCGCCAACGGCAACGCGGGCAACCCGCTGCTGCTGGAGACCGGTGACGTGTTCACCCTCGCCTTCAGCGAGGTCGTGACCGTGACGGGCAACGCCACCCTCCGCCTCAGGGACGCCGATGGCACGGAGGTCGACTTCACCAACGGCGTGAGCAACACCACGGTCGTCCTGAGCAACGCCCCCACGACCATCGGCACCACGACCTACGAGGCGGGTCGTGTGGTCACCGTCACCCTGGGCGCCGGCACCCAGCTCAGCGCCGGCACCAGCGCCGGGCTGAGCCTCCCGGCGACCATCACGACCCAGGCCGGCCTCGCCGACGCCGCCGGCAACGCCCTCAACATCGCGGGCAGCGCCGACGTGGTCGTCGACACCGAGTCCTGACAGTCAGTTCCACCCAGCAGCACCGGGCGGGCCTCCACGCACAGCGTGGGGGCCCGCCCTCCTGCGTTCCCGGGTCGTCACACAGGGGGTGGGAACCAGGTGGCTCAGCGCGACCAGCAGCCGGCGTCTCACATAGCGTTTCTCTGCTGCCGAATCCACCGCAGCTCCCTGGCGCCTGCCGTCCCCTCGCCGGGCGCCGCCTGCCGTGCCGAGGAGGACCCGTGCCCCGTCCGCCCGCCGCCCGTGCCCGCAGCACCCGCACCGGGACCGCCGTCCTCGCCGGCATAGGGGCCCTGGTGCTCCTGCCGCCCACGGCCTCCGCGGCGCCCTCCCTGACGTTCGTCCGGATCGAGGGCGCGAACCGCTACGAGACCGCCGCGAACGCCTCGGCCGCGACCTTCCCCGCCGGGCGCGGCGGAACCGTCGTCCTCGCGTCCGGGACCTCCACCGTCGACGCCCTCGCCGCCTCCGCCGTCGCCGGTGCCGACGGCGCGCCGGTCCTGCTGACCCGGCCCGGCGACGTGCCCGCCGAAACCCTCGCGGAACTGCGCCGCCTCGGCGCGACGCGCGTCGTCCTCGCGGGCGGCGAGGGCGTCATCGGGCCCGAGGTCGCCACCCGCCTCTCCCTCTCCCACACCGTCACCCGCGCGGGCGGCGCGAACCGCTACGACACCGCCGCGAGGCTTGCCGCGCTCGTCGGCGGCGCGCCGGGCACCGTGTTCGTCGCCTCCGCTCCGGCGGACGCCGTGGCCGTGTCGCCGGTGGCCGCCGCCGAGGGCTGGCCCGTGCTGCTGACCGCTCCCGGCCGGGTGCCGGCCGAGACCCGCGCCGCCCTGGCGGCCAACCCCGGCGCGCGGGTCGTCGTCGTCGGCGGCGAGGGTGCGGTCACGCCCGCCACCGCCGCCGCGCTCGGGGCCGACCTGCGGCTGGCCGGTGCCGACCGCTTCGCGACCGCGGCGCGGATCGCGGACTTCGCCACCACCGACGCCGGGTTCACCGGCGCGGACGTCGGCCTGGCGCTCGGGGTGAACGGCCCCGACGGCCACGACCTCGCCGACGCCCTCGCCGCCGGACCCGTCCTGGCCCGCACGGGCGCCCCGCTGCTGCTGACCGCGGGCCCCGACCGCCTCGGTGCCGCGACCGAAGCACACCTGTCCCGGAACTCGACACGCCTCACCGGCCGCGCCACGGTGTTCGGCGGCACCGCCGCCGTCGGTCCCGGTGCCGTCGCCGCCGCGGTCGCCGCCGCCGGTGCACCGGGCGGCGCGCCCTCGGTCGTCGGGGTCGGCGGGCTCCGGCAGGGGTCCGCCGCGGTCCGCGTCACCTTCTCGGAGCCGGTCACCGGGTTCACCGCCGCCGACGTGCGCCTGGCCGGCGCGGCCGCCGGTGCGGGCGTCGGGGCCGTGACCGCGGTGGACGCGGACCCCGCCACCGGTGCCGCCGCGTCCTGGGACGTCCCGGTCACCGGCGGGCTCGGCGCGGGCACCGCCTTCACCGTCGCCGCCCTGTCGGTCGTGGACCGGCAGCTGACCCAGGGTCCGGCGACGGCCTACACGGCGGTCACCACCCCGGACCCCGGCGTCCGGCCGGCTCCCGTGCCCGCAGCGCCCGCGCCCACGGCCACGGGCGACACCGCGGCTAGCTACGCGGGGCTCGCCGCCAACGGCGCCCTCACCGTCACCTGGGCCGAGCCCGCCCCCAACGGCGCCACCATCACCGGCTACCGGGTGGCCCTGACGTCCGGGCCGGCCGGCTTCGTGCCCACCGAGCACCCGACGCTAGCCGCAGGCGCCCGGACGGACCGCTTCACCGGGCTCGGCGAGGGCGACTACACCGTCTCCGTCACCGCGCTCACCGCCGGCGGGTCGTCCCCGGCCGGAACCACCACCACGACCGTGGGACTGGACCTCCCGGACGCCCAGCAGGCCGTCTTCACCGACCCCGCGGGCGGGACGGCGAACGTGTTCGGTGACGAGAACGGCGAGCGGATCGTCGTCACCTTCGACCGGGCGGTGAACCCCGCCGCGTTCCCGGACGGCTCGACGTTCAGCATCGACCCCGACGGTTTCGACGGTTTCGACGCGCCCGTTCCCTTCGGGATCGGGTCGAACCTGACCGCGGCCGTCGCGTCGAATGCGGGCGTCCACACGGTGACCTTCACGATCGTGAACGAGGGACCCGTCACCGCCGACGCGGCGATCAACACGATCACCACGCAGTGGGCCAGCACGTCCCCCGACGTGGAGCAGGAGACGGCGCTGTTCACCGCCGGCTGACCCGCGGGTTCCCCGGTTACTGCTTCCGGGGCACGTCGCTACTCCGTTCGTGGGTTCCGACCCCCTACACGGCGGCGCACTCCTAGCGTGACGGCGGCCGCAGACCCGGAGCGCCGGGTCCTGCGGCTCCCGTCTGCCCGCATACGGGCGCGGGCGACCCAGTGCAGGGAGTGCAGATGAACAACGCGGTTTCCCGCGCCCGCCGGCGCGCCGCCTCCGTCACGGCCGTGCTCGTCGGTATCGCGGCCCTCGCCGCCGCACCCACGTCCGCCCAGGGCGCCGCCGGTCTGGCCGTCGGGCGCGTCGAGGGCTCGACCCGCTACGAGACCGCCGCGAAGGCCTCGGCGGCGGCGTTCCCCGCAGGCGGCGTCCGCACCGTCGTCGTCGCCAGCGGTGCGTCCACCGTCGACGCGCTCGCCGCCGCCTACGTGGCGGGCGCGAACTCCGCGCCGGTCCTCCTCGCCCGGCCGGGCTCCGTGCCCGCCGAGACGGCCGCCGAGCTGCGCCGCCTGGGCGCCCAGCGCGTCGTCCTCGCCGGCGGCACCGGCGTCCTCGGCCCCGCGGTCGAGGCGGAACTCGCCCGCGCCTACGAAGTGCGGCGCGCGGGTGGCGGAAACCGCTACGAGACCGCCGCGCAGCTCGCCGCCCTGGTCGAGGAGACCCCGTCCGTGGTGTTCCTCGCCTCCGGTCCCGCCGACGCGACCGCGGTGTCCCCGGTGTCCGCCGCCAACGGCTGGCCGGTGCTGCTGACCGCGCCGGGCAGCGTGCCCGCGGCGACCCGTGCGGCGCTGTCCCGCCACCCGGCCGCCGAGGTCGTCGTCCTCGGCGGCGAGGGCGCGGTGTCCGCCGCGGTCGCGGCCGAGGTGGGCGCCGACGCGCGGCTCACCGGCGCGAACCGGTTCGAGACCGCGGTGCGGATCGCGGAGTTCGCCGTCCAGCGGGGAGGTTTCAGCCGCACCGGTTTCGGGCTGGCCCTCGGTGTCAGTGGCGCGGGTGGCAACGACCTCGCCGACGCGCTGACCGCGGGTCCCGTCCTCGCGCGCACCAGGCTGCCGATGCTGCTGGCCGCGAGCCCGACGAACCTCGGGCCCGTGACCACGGCGTTCCTCACCCAGAACTCCGCGCGCCTCACCGGCACGGCGACCGTGTTCGGCGGCCCCGGTGCGATCAGCCCTCAGGTCGTGCAGGCCGCGGCCACGGCGAGCGGGACGACGGTCACGCCGACGCCCACGCCCACCCCGACGCCCACGCCCACCCCGACGCCCACGCCCACCCCGACGCCCACGCCCACCCCGACGCCCACGCCCACGCCGACGCCCACGCCGACGCCCACGCCGAACACCCCGCCCGCCGTGATCAGCATGACCGGGCTGACCCAGGGCTCGACCACCGTGCGGGTGACCTTCTCCGAGCCGGTGCGTCTCCTGAGCACGGTGTACTTCACCCTCGGCACGAACACCGGCAGCGTCGGGTTCGGCGACGCGGTGCCGGTCAGCCCGACCGACGGCTCCGTCCCGCGCCAGTCCGTCCTCTCCGCGGTCTGGGACCTCACCATCGACGAGCCCGGTGGTGTGCCCGGCGGGGCGGACATCAGGATCGCCGCGGACTCCGTCGTCGACGCCGCGGGAGCCCACGGCCCGGCGACGTTGTACATCTCCGAACCCGCCACCGACCCGGCGCCCCGTGTCGCCGCGGTGGTCTTCGACGACCTCGGCGGGGCCAGGGCGGACTTCGACGACCCGGCGGACAAGATCTTCGTCGGGTTCGACGAGATCATCGCGGCGCCCCGCGCCGACGCCAGCGTCACCATCGGCGGGACGACGCTGACCAACGGCGTCAACGCCTCGATCGCCCTCGGTGGCGACAGGCGGTCCCTCGTGGTCACGCACACGAGCGCGGCGATCGCCGGTGTCGACGGGCGGGGCCTGACCGCCGTCACCGGTGTCGGGGACCGCACCGGCCAGGCCGTCGACCCGGGCAGCCTGCCCGAGCCGGTCAACAGCACCGCCCAGATCAGGTCGGCGACGTTCACCGACGCGGGCGGTACCGGAGGCGACACCGACTTCGACGAGACGGGTGACGTCATCACCCTCACCGCCAACGAGCCGGTGACCGCCGCGCCGGGCGCCACGCTGACCGTCGCGGGCACCACGGTCACGAACGGCGCCGGTGTCACCTTCACGTCCGTCGGCAACAGCCTCGAGATCGCGTGGACCGGTGGGCCCGGGAACGTCGCCGGTGCTGCCGGCGGCTCGTTCGCCGGGTTCTCCGGTCTCTCCTCCGGTGGCGGCGTGTGGGTCAACGGGCGGATCCTGCCGATCACGCTCACCTGACGACGCGCCACCCAGGGCCCGTCCCCACGGCCGCGGGGGCGGGCCCTGCGGCGCCCCCGGCCACGCGCCCACCGTCGCACCTCCTCGCTACCCTGACCGGGGAGTGAGGAGGTGCGAGCCATGTCGGTGACGCCACAGGTGTCGAGCGGTCAGGCCCTCTCCCCGGAGGAGTACGAGGCGTTGCCGGAGGACCCGCGCTGTGAGTACATCGACGGGCATCTCGTGATGAGCCCGAGTCCTACCGGCATGCACCAGAAGATCGGTCTGCGCCTGGCCCGGGCCCTGGAGGACGTGCTGCCACCGACGCACGACGTCAACCTGGCCTGGGAGTGGCGGCCGGGGCGGGACGCCTTCGTGCCGGACGTGATGGTGTACCCGGTCGCGGAGACGGCGGGGAAGCCGGACGAGCGCTTCACGGGCATGCCGGCTCTGGTGGTCGAGATCCTCTCGACGAACAGGGCCGATGTGGGGGCACCTCCCGCTTGCGGGGGACTGCTCGTCAAGATGACCCGGTACGCCGCCGTGGGGCTGCCGCACTACTGGATCGTGGACCCGCGCGAGCAGGCGCTGACGACCTACGTGCTCGACGACCGCGCCTACCGCCCGACCCGCATCCTCGGGACGTCCGACCCGGCCACCGTCCTCGACCTCGGCGTCGCGTCCGTCCGGGTCGACGTTGCGGAGCTCCTGCGGCGGTCGTAGGGCACCGCGACGTCAGGTCCGGTTCCGGAAGCCGTCCGGAAACACCTCGTGACCCGGACGTTGCCGCAGCGTGAGATTCCCGACACAGGAAATCGGCCGCGCGGGTGGCACGCTACGGCCGTGCGCATCGCCCTCGCCCAGATCGCCTCCACCCCGGAGCCCGAGCTCAACCTCGACATCGTCCGCAAGTCCGTCGGCACCGCTGCCGCGCGCGGGGCACGCCTGGTCGTGCTGCCGGAGGCGACCCACTGCTGCTTCGGGGTGCCGCTGGCGCCGATCGCGGAGCCGCTGGACGGCCCCTGGGCGGAGTCGGTGCGCAAGATCGCCGCGGACGCCGGGGTGACGGTGGTCGTGGGCATGTTCACCCCGGGGGAGGGCGGCCGGGTGCGCAACACCCTGCTGGCCACCGGCGGCGGGGTGGAGGCCCACTACGACAAGATCCACATGTTCGACGCGTACGGGTTCAACGAGTCCCGCAACGTCGTGGCGGGCGACGACCCCGTCGTCGTGGAGGTCGACGACATCGGCGTGGGGCTGACCACCTGCTACGACATCCGCTTCCCCGGCCTCTACCAGAAGCTCGGGGACCTGGGCGCGCAGTTCAGCGTCGTCGCCGCCTCGTGGGGTGCGGGCCCGACGAAGGTCGAGCAGTGGGAGGTCCTGGCGCGGGCGCGGGCCCTGGACTCCACGACGTTCCTGCTGGCGGCGGCGCAGGCCGACCCCGCCACCACGGGCGCCCCGGAGCGGGCGGGCGCCCCGTCCGGCGTCGGGCACAGCATGGTCGTCTCCCCCCTCGGGGCGGTGCTGGCACGCCTGGGCGACGAGCCCGGCCTGCTCGTCGTGGACGTGGACCCCGAGGAGGTGGCCACGGCCCGCGCCGTGGTGCCGGTGCTGGCGAACAGGCGGTTCTGAGGCGCAACCCCTCATGCGGGCGGTGTTCCTGCCGACACAGGTCAGGAACACCGTCGACCAGGGGGATCCATGCGCCGTCGCACCCGCGCACTCGCCGCCGCGACCGCCGCCGGCACCACGTTCGTGCTGGGCGCGACCACGGGCCCCTGGAGCCCCGTCGCCACCGCCGCGCCGAACCTGCCGCCGGTCACCGCCCCCGACCTCGTCACCACCGCCGCGGGCACCCCCGTCACCGTCCCGGCCCCCGGTGTCCTCGCCAACGACACCGGCACCAACCTCGTCGCGGAGAAGAAGACCGACCCGGCGGACGGCACCGTCGTCGTGCAGCCCGACGGCTCCTTCACCTACACGCCCCGGGCAGGCTTCTCCGGCACCGACTCCTTCCTCTACACCGCACGCAGCGGCGCGGTCGCCCAGAAGGTCCAGGGCACCGTCTTCATCACCGTCGGGCCCCTCGCGGTGGACGACACGCTCACCACCGCCTTCGGGGTGCCCCTCTCGGTGGACGTGACGGGCGGTCTGCTCGCCAACGACCGCGGTACCGGGATCGTCGCGAGCAAGGTCACCGACCCCGCTTCCGGGACCGTCGTCGTCGCCCCGAACGGGGCGCTGACCTACGTCCCCGAGCCGGGCCGCTCGGGCCGGGTCTCCTTCACCTACCGGGTCACCGACGCCGGCGGGCGGACCGCGCAAGCGGTCGTGAACATCACCGTGAACCCGCGCGCCGTGGACGACGTCGCCGCGACCGTGACGGCGGGCGGCTCCGTCAGCGGCGACGTCCTCGCCAACGACAGCGGCACCGGACTCACCGCCGCGCTGCGCTCCGCCCCCGCCTCCGGCAGCGCCACCGTCGCCGCGGACGGGCGGTTCACGTACACCCCCGCCCCGGGTTTCTCCGGGGCGGACTCCTTCACGTACACCGCCACGGACCCCACGGGGGCGTCGGCGTGGGCGTCCGTCGCCCTCAGCGTGACCCCGGCGGCCCTGGGGAACACCGTCGTCGTCCGCCCCGGCGGCACCCTGGAGGTCGCCGCGCCCGGCCTCATCGGCAACGACCTCGGCAACGACCTCGTCGCCGAGAAGGTCTCCGACCCCTCGTACGGCACGGTGGACGTCCGCCCCGACGGGTCGTACACGTACACCAACACCGCGACCAGCCCCGACGGCACGGACAGCTTCCAGTACCGCATCACGGACTCGCGGGCGAACAGCACCACGGGAGCCGTGAACATCACCATCCCCGTCTCGGCGCTCCCCGCCCCGCCGAACCTCGTCGACGACACCGCGACCACCGCGACCGGCGCCGCGGTGACCGTCGCCGCACCCGGCCTCCTCGGCAACGACAGCGGCCTGCCCACCGCGGCCCTCGCCGTCACCCCGCCCGCCTCCGGCGCGCTCACCCTGGGGCCCGACGGCGCCTGGGCCTACACGCCCGCGGCCGGGTTCTCCGGAGTGGACCGCTTCACGTACACCGCCTCCAACGCCGGCGGCGCCGCCCCCGTCCCGGCGACCGTCACCGTGCGGGTGACGCCCCGCATCACCTCCGACACCGCCACGACCACCGCCGGGCAGGCGGTGGGCGGGAACCTGCTCGGCAACGACGCCGGCGCCGGGCTGCGCGCCACCCGGCTCACCGACCCCGCCTCCGGTGCCCTGACCGTCGGCGAGGACGGCACCTTCACCTACACCCCCGCCCCGGGCTGGTCGGGGCGGGACACCTTCACCTACCGCGCCACGGACGCCAGCGGCCTGACCGACGACGCGGCCGTCGACGTCGTGGTGGCACCGGTGGTCCGGGACGACACCGCGCGCGGCACCGCCGGCGCACCGGTCACCGGGAGCGTGCTCGGCAACGACAGCGGCGGAAGCCTCACGGCGGCCCTGGTCCAGGGCCCCGCCCGCGGCGCCGTGGCCTTGGGCGGCGACGGGACGTTCACCTACACCCCCGCCGCGGGCTGGTCGGGGCGGGACTCCTTCACCTACCGCGCCACCGACGCCGACGGCCTCGTGGGAGGGGCGCGGGTGGACGTCGTGGTGGCGCCCCTCGCGGCGGCGGACGCCCTGGGCACCGTGCCCGGCGGCTCGGTCACCTCCGACGTCCTGGCCAACGACCTCGGCTCGGGCCTGACGGCCTCCGTGCTCGCCGCGCCCGTCCACGGCGGCGTCACCGTCGCGGCCGGCGGCGGGGCCACGTACACCGCGCCCGCGGGCTGGTCCGGCCGCGCCGCGTTCGCCTACCGGGTCGCGGACACCGCCGGCCTGACCGCCGACGCCTGGGTGGACGTCCTGGTGGTCCCCGTCGCGGCCGCGGACGGCGCGACCACGCCGGCGGGGGTGCCGGTGTCGGGGGACGTGCTCGCCAACGACTCCGGCTCCGGACTGACCGTGACCGGCGGGACGCAGCCCCTGCACGGCACCGCCACGGTCGCCCCCACCGGTGCCTGGACGTACACCCCGGCGCCCGGGTCCACCGGCACGGACTCCTTCACCTACAGCGGCGTGGACGCCGCCGGGTCGGCGTTCTCGGCCACGGTGACGGTGACGGTCACGGCCCCGCCGGTCCAGTCGGCGCCGGTCCAGCCTGCGCCGCCCGCGCCGGTGCAGCCCGCGCCGGTGCAGCCCGCCCCGACCGCGCCGGTGCAGCCCGCGCCCGCGCGCGTGGACCGGCTCGCCGGTCAGCACCGCACCGCCACCTCCGTCGCCGTCAGCCACGACGCCTTCCCCGCCCGCCACGGCACCCGCGCCGCCGTGCTGGCCACCTCCGCCCGCTTCGCCGATGCCCTCTCCGGGGCTCGCCTCGCCGGGCACGTGCGCGGCCCACTGCTGCTCACCGGCACCGGGCGGCTCGACGCGGAGGTGGCCGCCGAGGTGCGCCGCGCCGTCGCGCCGGGCGGGACCGTCTACCTCCTCGGCGGCACCGGCGCCCTGTCCGACGACGTCGCCGCGGCGGTCCGGAAGCTCGACCGCACGTACACCGTCGTGCGCCTCGGCGGGGCGGACCGCTACGGCACCGCCGTCCGCGTCGCGGAGCACCTGCGCGCTGCCGGCGACACCGGGCCCGCCTACCTGGCCTCCGGCACCGACTTCCCCGACGGCCTGGCCGTCGCCGCGTTCGCCTCCCACTCCGGCGGGGTGGTCCTCCTCAGCCGCGACGGCGTCCTGCCCGAGGAGACCCGCGCCCACCTCGCGGCGCACGACCCGGCCGGGGCGCGGGTCGTCCCCGTCGGCGGTGCCGCGGCCCGCGCCCTCCCCGCCGCCGCCGGGCGCGCCGTCGTCGGCCGGGACCGGTACGACACCGCACGCCTGCTCGCCGCCCGCTTCCCCGGCTCCGGTCCCGTCCGCTCCTTCGGCGTGGCCGTGGGCAGCGACTGGCCCGACGCGCTCGTCGGCGCAGCGGCGATGGGCACCCACGGCGGCCCGCTGCTGCTGACACCGGGGGAGGACCTCCACCCCGGGGCCCGTGACGCCATCGCCACCCTCGCCTCCGGCGCGGTGGGCGTCCGGCAGGGGTTCGTCTTCGGCGGGGAGGCGCGAATCGGCGCCCGGGTCCTCGACGAGGTCGCCGCGCTGCTGGCGGACTGACCCGGCACGCACCGCCGCCGGAGCGCGTATCACCGGAGCACCCGCCGCCTCCTCCTGGATGAGCCCCGCAGCCACCCGCCGGCGCCGAGACGCCGCCGGAGAGCTGCGCCCCACCCGGCCCGCCCCGGCGGGGCGACCGCGACGACGGCACCCGCCTGTCGCGGGGTGGGCTCGCGCCGTCCCGGCCCCGGACCCGCACACCGCGGGACCCGGCCCGGGCACGCCCACCCCCAGCGCGCAGGAAGGCACCGCCATGTCCCGAACCGCCCCCACCCGGACCGGACCCCTCCGGGCGACCCTCGTCACCACCGTCCTCGCGGCACTGTTCACCGCCGGTGCCTCCGCGGGCGCCTCCGCCGCGCCCGGCGCGCAGGCCACCACGTCCTCACCGGACTCGCTCGTCTCCGCCGCCGGCCACGTCGTCACCCCGCAGCAGGCCGCCGAGTCCGTGACCGGCACCGGGCCCACGGGCCGCAGCGGTTTCGCGGGCACCGCCAAGCAGCCCGCCACCGCCGGCACCGACAGCATCATCGGCGTGGACCAGCGGTTCCGCGTCAGCCCGACGACGTCGTACCCGGCGCGGGCGGTGGCCCTCGTCAGCCGCAACGGCAACCCCTCGTGCACCGCGTGGCTGGTGTCCAAGGACACCGTCCTGACCGCCGGCCACTGCGTGCACTCCGGCGGCCCCAACGGCGTCTGGTACAGCAACCTCACGTTCCGGGCCGGCAGCGACGGCGGGACCGCCCCGTACGGGACCTGTTCGTCCCGGCAGACGTACGCCCTCAACGGCTGGCTCAACGGCACCACGAGCTCCTACCGCAGGCAGTACGACGCGGCGATCGTCAAGCTGAACTGCACCGTCGGCTACCGGGTCGGCTGGTTCGGCATGTGGTGGCAGACCGCGAGCCTGGACGGGCTGTCGACCGCGATCTCGGGTTACCCCGGTGACAAGCCCTCGGAGCAGTGGCGCTCCTACGACCACGTGCGCGCCAGCGAGACGCAGAACATCTACTACCGCAACGACACGGTCGGCGGGATGTCCGGATCGCCCGTCTACCAGCGCCGCGCTGCGGGTGCGGCGTCCTGCTCCGGGGTGTGCGCCATGGCGATCCACACCAACGGCCTGTTCGGCTCGGGGCTCACGGCCTCGAACAACTCCGGCACCCGCATCACGCAGGCGAGGTTCAACACCTTCGTCAGCATCATCAACCAGCCCTGAGCACGTCCCGCGGGGGCCGTGGGGAGACCCGCGGCCCCCGCGGCGCACGCGGAACCACGGTGGGACGCGCCGCGTCCCACCACGACGGGACGGGACGGCCGGGTTCTCCGGGCCGGGCGTCGGAGGAGGGGACCGGGATGGACGGACGGGTGGTGCTCCCCGTGGTGGGAGCGGTGGTGCTGCTGCTCGGCGGGTGCGGGGACGCGGTGTCCCCCGGCGGGCAGGCGGGGGCGGCGTCCCCGGACACGGCGGTCAGCCGGCCGGCGGAGGATCCCGGCGCGGGTGCGCCGGGCCCGATCGCCGGCACGGTGCGCGACGCGGCCGGCGGGCCCGTCGCAGGGGCGAACGTCACGGTGCGCTCCCTCGAGGGCGGCGCCGTCCCCGAGATCGGCGTCCACACGAGCGCCGACGGGGCGTACGAGTTCCCCGCCGCCCTCGACCCCGGGCGCTACGAGGTGGCCGTCGACGTCCCCGCGGGGACCGCGACGGCCGTCGCGGAGGTCGGCTCCGGGCCGGGGCCGGCGCGCGCGGACCTCGTGCTCACCGCGCGCTGACACCCCGGGTGCCGGGGCGGGGCCGACCTGCGAAGGTGGCCCCCCCGAACCACCTCGTGAGGAGCCGCCGCGATGACGTCCGCAGCACCCGACCTCGCCGTGCACGTCGGAGGCCAGGAGCACCCGGGCCTCGCCGCGGCCGTGGAACGCGCCGGGGCCCGCGTGGTCCCGCTGGAGGAGGCGGACGCTCTCGTCTGGGTCGGGGGCCCGGACGGGTTCCCCGACCCCCTGCCCGCGTCCGTGCGCTGGGTGCAGCTGTCCTCCGCGGGCGTGGAGTCCTGGTTCGACTCGGGGCTGCTGGACCCGGCCCGCACGTGGACGTCCGCGGGCGGCGCCTACGCCGAGGCGGTCGCCGACCACGCCGTGGCCCTGCTGCTCGCCGGGGTCCGGCAGTTCCCCGCCGCGCTGGCCACCCAGACCTGGGACCCCTCCGTCGCCGAGGCCACGACGAGCCTGCGCGGCACGACCGTCGCGGTCGTCGGGGCCGGCGGCATCGGCCGGGCGATGATCGGGCCGCTGCGGGCGCTCGGTGCGGACGTCCTCGCCGTCACCCGCCGCGGGCACCCGGTGGAGGGGGCCGTGGACACCCTGCCCGCCGAGCGCACGGGTGAGGTGTGGGACCGCGCGGACCACGTCGTCCTCGCGGCGCCGGCCACCGCGGAGACGACCGCCCTCGTCGGGGAGGAGGAGCTGGCGCGCCTGGGGAAGCACGGGTGGCTGGTGAACATCGCCCGCGGCTCGCTCGTGGACACCGCCGCGCTCGTGGGGGCCCTGGACGCGGGCACGATCGGCGGGGCGGCCCTGGACGTCACCGACCCGGAGCCGCTGCCCGCCGGCCACCCGCTGTGGGGCCACCCGCGGGTGATCATCACGCCGCACGTCGCGAACCCGCCGCAGCTGCAGCGCCCCGCGCTGGCGGCCCACGTGGTGGAGAACGTCCGCCGCCGCCTGCGCGGGGAGGACCTGCTCGCCGTCGTGGACCTGGAGGCGGGGTACTGAGCGGGTCGGTGGGCGGGTCGGTGGGCGGGCCGGTGGGCGGCAGTCGGCGCGTGATGGGCCGCGCGGGTGACGCGGAGGCGGTCACCCGCGAGGCGCGTCGTGACTCGGCGCAGTGGCGCCAAAGCGTTGAGTAACGTATGGATGTGGAACCACCCCGCACCACCCCGCGCAGCCTCCTGGAGGTGGCGACGCTCTCCCTGCGCGAGGGGCACGACCTGCGGGCCATCCTCGACGAGGTCACCGCCGCGGGCGTGGAGGCCACCGGCGCCGGCTTCGGCGCGTTCTTCTACCACTCCGTGGACGAGGACGGCTCCCGCCTCGACGTCTTCAGCCTCGTCGGCGCCGACCCCGCCGACCTGCCCGGCAGCACCCCCGTGCGCCACACCCCGCTCTTCGCCCCCACCTTCGCCGGCCAGGGCACCGTCCGCGTCGGCGACGTCCTGCGCGACGAGCGCTACGGCCACAACGCCCACGGCGGCCTGCCCGCCCACCACCCGCCCGTCCGCAGCTACCTCGCCACCCCCGTCCAGGGCGTCGACGGCCACGTCTTCGGGGCGGTGCTGTACGCGCACGGCGAGCCGGACCGCTTCGGCCCCGCGGAGCAGCAGGCCGCCGAGGCCCTCGCCGCCGAGGCCGCCGTCGCCATCGACAACGCCCTCCTCTTCGCCGCCGAGCGCACCGCCCGGGAGGCCGCCGAGCGCGAGCGCGCCGCCGCCGCCGCCGCCACCGAGCGCATGCGGCAGCTCCAGCGCATCACCGCGCTGCTGTCCGCGACGGTGAGCACCCGCGACGTGGTGACCCTCGTGCCCGCCGCGGTGGCCGAGGGCCTCGGCTGCCACTCCGCCGCCCTCTACGTCCTCGACCCCACCGACCCCCGCGCCCTCACCGGCAGCGGCACCGCCAGCCTGCCGCCCGACCTCACCGCACGGCTGCCGCACCTGCCCCTCGACGTCGGGAGCCACGTCACCACCGCCTTCTCCACCCGGCAGCCGCAGACCCTGCTCGACCGCGACCGTGCCCGCTACCCCGCCTACGACGGGATCGACATCGGCCCCATCGGCGCGTCCACCGCCGTGCCCGTGCTCGACCGCGACTCCCGGCCCGTCGGCGTGCTCGTCGTCAACACCCAGCAGGTCGCCGCGCCGGACCCGCAGCGGGTGGAGCTGCTGCAGAGCCTCGCGACGCAGGTCGCCCAGGCCGTCGAGCGCGCCCGCCTCTACGACGCCGAGCGCGCCGCCCGCGAGCAGCTCGCCGCCTCCGTCACCGCCCTCACCGACCTCGCCCGCGCCCTCCAGCGCGGCCTGCTGCCCCGCGCCCTGCCCGCCCTGGAGCGCACCCAGGTCGCCGTCCGGTACCTGCCCGCCGTCGCCGGCGCCGAGGTCGGCGGCGACTGGTACGACGCCGTCCGCACCAGCGAGCACGTCGTCTTCGTCATCGGCGACGTGCAGGGGCACTCCACCACCGCCGCCGGCCTCATGGGGCAGCTGCGCACCGCCGTGCGCGCCTATGTCAGCGAGGGGCACGGGCCCGCCGCCGTCCTGGAGCGCACCAACCGGATGCTGCTCGACCTCGACCAGGACCTGTTCGCCACCTGCTGCCTCGTGCAGCTCGACCAGCGCACCGGCGTCGCCGTCGTCGCCACCGCCGGGCACCCCCTGCCCGTCGCCGCCGACGCCCGCGGCGTGCGGGAGCTCACCGTCTCCCCGGGGCTGCCGCTGGGCATCGAACCCGACGCCGGCTACGACGTCGCCGTGCACAAGCTGCCGCTGCCCACCCGCGTCGTCCTCTACACCGACGGCGTCGTGGAGACCGCCTCAGCGCCCCTCAGCACCGGGGAGGAGGCGCTGCAGCGCTCCCTCACCCGCCCCGCCGCCTCGTGCGAGCAGCTCGCCGACCAGATCGTGGCGGGCATCCCGCACCGCCTCACCGACGACGCCGCGGTGCTGCTCCTGGACTACGCCGGGCCCCTGGTGGACGGCCGGGAGGTCGCCGTGACCCTCCCGACGGACCTGCGCGCCGTGGCCGCCGCCCGCAGCTTCCTGCGCGCCGAGCTCGGCCAGTGGGAGCTGGAGCACCTCATCGACGACTCCGAGCTCGTCCTGTCCGAGCTGGTCACCAACGCCCTCGTCCACACCGACGACCCGCCCGTGGTGACCCTGCGCTACGCCGGCGACGGCGAGGAGCTGGTGCTGGCGGTGCGGGACCGCTCCGGGCGTGCCGTGCAGGAGCGCACCCCGGACCCGGAGGCGCAGGGCGGGCGGGGGCTGCTCGTCGTGGGGTCCCTGGCCTCCACCTGGGGCGTCACCACGCACGACGACGGCAAGACGGTCTGGGCGGAGCTGCTCGCCGCGCGCCCCTGAGCCCTGCCCTCCTGCCCGCCCCCGCCCGCCTGCCCGCCCTCGCCCGCCCATCTCCGGGTTCGAGCGCCTGAACCCGGCCTCACGAGCGCCCGAACCCGGAGATGGGCGGGGGGAGCGTGCTCCGGGAGCGCCCGAACCCGGAGATGGGCGGGGGGAGCGTGCCCCGGGAGCGCCCGAATCCGGAGATGGGCGGGGAGTGCGGCGGGGGCGGGTGCGATCCGCCGACGCCCCCGTCCGGTCACCCTTCCGCACGTAGAGTGGCGCCAGCCGCGGGGGGCGGCGAGGTGCTGGACCGAGGGGACGACGCGACATCGTGGACGGGCAGGGACGGGGCTCGGCGGGCGCCGGTGCGGGCAGGCGGGGCCGGGCGTGGCTGTGGTGGACGGGCGGGACGCTCGCCGCCGTCGCCGCCGGGTACTGCGGTGCGGCCGTGGCCACCGCCGGCGAGGTGCCGCGCGGCACCACCGTCGCGGGGGTGGACGTGGGCGGCCTGACCCGCCAGGAGGCCTCGCTGCGGCTCGCGGGGGCCGCCGACAGCCTGGCCACCGCTCCCGTGCCGCTGCGGGTCGCGGGCGCGGGCGAGCCCGTGGACACCACGCTGGACCCCGCCGCGGCGGGCCTGCGCCTCGACGTCGACGCGACCCTGGAGGAGCTCACCGGCTCCAGCTGGGACCCGCGCGTGCTGTGGCACCACGCCGCGGGCGGCTGGGACGCCGAGCCGGTCACGACCGTCGACCGGCCCGCGCTGGAGCGCGCCGTGCAGGCCGTCGCGCAGCGCGTCGACACCGCCCCCGTGGAGGGTTCCGTCACCTTCGCCGAGGGCCGGGCCGTGGCCGGGCAGGCCGCCGAGGGGCGCCGCCTCGACGTCGCCGCGGCCGCGGACCGCGTCGACGCCGCGTGGCCGCTGCCCGCGGGGTCGGCACCGGTGGAGGTGTCCGCGGAGGTGCTGCGCCCCCGCGTCGACGCGCAGGACGTCGAGACGGCGGTGCGCGAGCTGGCCGGGCCGGCCGCCTCCGGCCCGCTCGTCGTCGTGGCCGGCGCCCGGGAGGTGTCCCTGCCCCCGGCGGCGTTCACCCCGGCCCTGGCCGTGCGCCCCCGCGACGGTGCAGCCCCCGCCCCGAGCACCACGCAGCCCGCGGCGGCCGGTGGGCCGGCCGTCGTCGTGCCCGCCGCCGCCACCTCGCCCACCACCCCCGCCACGCCCCCCGCCACGCCCACGACCCCCGCCGGTGGGACGGGGGAGCTGGAGCTCGTCGTGGACGGCGCGGCGCTGGAGAAGGCGGTCCTGGCCGCCGACCCCGCCGTGGAGACCGCGCCGCGCGACGCCACCGTGGAGATCCGCGCCGGCGCGCCGGTCGTGGTGCCCGCCGTGGACGGCACGGACCTCGACCCCGCCGCCCTCGCCCCGGCCGCGCGCGCCGCGCTGCTGGACCCGGCCCGCCGGGCCGTCGTGGATCTCGTCCCGCGCCCGGCGGGGCGCACCACCGCCGAGGTGGAGGCCCTCGGGGTGCGCGAGGTGATCTCCACGTTCAGCACGAAGCTGACGTCGAACGCGGCCCGCACGGCGAACATCCGCCGCGCCGCGGCCGCCGTGAACGGCACCCTGCTGGAGCCGGGGCAGGAGTTCTCCCTCAACGACACCGTGGGCCAGCGCACCGCGGCGCGCGGCTACAACCGTGCGCCGGTCATCGCCAACGGCCTGCTCACCGACGACTTCGGCGGCGGGGTGTCGCAGCTGGCGACGACGACGTTCAACGCGATGTTCTTCGCCGGCCTGGACGAGCTGGAGCACAAGCCACACTCGTTCTACATCTCGCGCTACCCGGAGGGCCGGGAGGCCACCGTCAACTGGCGCAGCATCGACCTGCGCTTCCGCAACGACCTGCGCAGCGGCGTGCTGGTGGAGGCGTTCACCGCGGACGGGCAGGTCACGGTGACCATGTGGGGCACCAGGGAGTGGGACGTGCAGGCGTCCAAGAGCCCGCGCCGCAACATCCGCACGCCCGGCACCAAGTACGACCCGAGGCCGTCGTGCGAGGCGCAGGACCCGCACACCGGGTTCGACGTGGACGTCACCCGCACCGCCCGCCACCTCGTCACCGGCGAGGTGCGCAGGGAGACGTGGAGCCACCGGTACGCCGCGGGGGACAAGGTGATCTGCGGCCCGGACCCGGCGAAGGCCAGGCCCGCACCCGCACCCGCGGCGACCGCCCCGCCCTCCTGACCGGGGCGACGCGCTGTCGCTGGCGGTAACGTGGCGTGGTGCCCGCCGCGAGCCCGACCCAGGAGGGTGCTGACGTGCCTCCCGCCAGCCGTGCCACCGTCCGGGCGGTGCTGCCCGCGCTCCTGCTGTCCGCCGCCCTCACCTCCTGCGGGGGCGTGGGGTCACCGCCGGCGTCGTCGCCCAGCCCCACCGGCACCGCCGCCCCCACCGCGGTGCCGACGGAGACACCGACCGGCACGGCGACCGGCACGGCGACCGGCAGCCCGTCCTCCGGTGCGGGGTCAACCGGGGGGCCGCTGCGGCTGGTGGACGCGGTCGTGGTGGCCACGGACCGCAGCGACCCGCTGAGCCGGGCCCTGGCGGAGGCCGCGGGCTCCGGACGAACCCTGCTGCTGGACGTCGTGGCGCCCGTCTTCCCGCCGGAGAGCGACCTGGCCGCCGGCCGGCTGGTGATGCCCGGCCGGGGTGCGCCGCCGGGCCGCGGCACGGGGGTGGACGTCCAGGCGCCACCGGAGGCGGTCTCGGACCTGGGGCAGCCGCTGGTGCTGATCACCGGCACGTTCGAGGTGAGCAGCCGGGCGGAGAACAGCTACACCCTCGAGGCGCTGACCACCGAGAGCGACCCGGCGCTGCGCCCGCAGGGGCCGGACGACGCGGAGCGCTGCGCCTCGCCGGACACCGCCGCCGCGCAGGCCGCCGCGGACCGCCTGCGGCAGGACCCGGGGGCGCGCCCGGCGCTGCGCGAGGAGTGGGGCAGCTCCCCGAGCGTGTGGTGGGCGGTGCAGTTCGAGGCGGAGTCGCCCGGCGACCTGGCCGCAGCGCTGGAGACGGCCTGCCGGGCGTACCGGGGCTGATCGCCCGGCGGGTGGACACGCGGCTTCCTCACGTAGCGCACGTGGCACGCAACGCTGTGATCATGTGGTGAAGATCACTGCAAGCGTTTTCTCGTTTCCCGTTCGTGGTTGAGTGCGCCGGTGATCCGACGCCGCCTCGCCGCCGGGGTGCTCGCCGCCCTCGCCACCGCGACCGCCCTGGCCGCCACCCCCGCCGCCGCCGAGCCCCTGCCGGCTCCCGACCCCGCCCTGCTCGCCGCCCAGCGCGTCGTGGAGCTCACCAACGCCGAGCGCGCCGCCCGGGGCTGCCCCGCCCTCACCGCCGACCCCGTCCTCGGCGACGTCGCCGCCCGCCACAGCTCCGACATGGCGCTCAGCGGCCGCCTCAGCCACGTCGGCAGCGACGGCAGCACCCCCGGCCGCCGCCTGCGCGCCGCCGGGTACCGCGCCCGCGCCTGGGCCGAGAACGCGGCCTGGGGCCACGCCACCGCCGAGGACGTCGTCCGCGGCTGGCTCGACAGCCCCCCGCACCGCGCCAACCTCCTGAGCTGCCACCTGCGCGCCGTCGGCGTCGGGCTCGCCGGCGACCCCGGCGCCCCGTACTGGACCCTCGCCCTGGCCACCCCCCGCTGACCGGACGCTCCCGACGGCCCGCACCGGCGCCCGCGCCTACGATCGCCGGTGTGAGCCAGGAGCACAGCAGCGCGTTCGGCGAGGTCCGCCGCGGCACGGCGCGCCCGATCGTCCCCTACGGCACGCCCGTCCTGCACCGGCGCTGCGCGGAGGTCACCACCTTCGGCCCCGAGCTGCGCGGGCTCGTCGACGACATGTTCGCCAGCATGGCCGCCGCCGACGGGGTGGGGCTGGCCGCCAACCAGATCGGCGTCGACGCCCGCGTGTTCGTCGTCGACTGCCCCGACGACAGCGACGAGAACGTCGTCGCCCACGTCGTGAACCCCGTGCTGCACCTGCCCCGCGCGCTGCGCCGCCGCCTCGACCGCGACGAGGAGGGCTGCCTGTCCGTGCCGGGTGAGTTCACCGTGCTCGGCCGGCCCGCCCGCGCGGAGGTCACCGGTGTCGACGTCGAGGGCCGGCCCGTGCGCCTCGTGGGCACCGGCATGCTCGCCCGCTGCCTGCAGCACGAGGTCGACCACCTCGAGGGCACCGTCTACGTCGACCGGCTCCCCGAGGCCGAGCGCGTGCGCATCCTCACCGCCGCCGGCCTGCCCACCGCGATCCCCGGAGGAGAGCGCCCGTGACGGTCGTGCTGGGCATCGAGACCTCCTGCGACGAGACCGGCGCCGGGCTGGTCGCCGAGGGCCGCCTCCTCGGCGACGCCCTGTCCTCCTCCATGTCCGAGCACGCCCGCTTCGGCGGCGTCGTGCCCGAGATCGCCGCGCGCGCCCACCTGCACGCCATGGTGCCCGTCGTGCGGCAGGCCCTGGCCGCGGCGGGCCTGGGCCTGTCCGACGTCGGCGCGGTCGCCGTCACCGCAGGGCCGGGGCTCTCCACCGCCGTGCAGGTCGGCCTCGCCTCCGCCAAGGCGTTCGCCTTCGCGCTCGACGTGCCCCTGTACGGGGTGCACCACCTCGCCGGGCATGCCGCGGTGGACGTCCTGGAGCACGGCCCGCTGCCGCAGCGGTGCGTCGCGCTCGTCGTCTCCGGCGGGCACACCTCCCTGCTGCTGCTCGGCGACCTCGCCCGCGACCCGATCGTCCACCTCGGCGACACCACCGACGACGCCGCCGGGGAGGCGTTCGACAAGGTCGCGCGCATCCTCGGCCTGCCCTACCCGGGTGGGCCCTCCGTCGACCGCGCCGCCCGTGACGGCGATCCCCGCGCTATCGCCTTCCCCCGGCCCCTGACGCGCCCGTCGGACCCCCGCTACGGGTTCTCCTTCTCCGGCCTGAAGACGGCCGTCGCGCGCCGGGTCGAGGCGTACGGCGAGGGCGAGGTGCCGGTCGCCGACGTCGCCGCGTCCTTCCAGGAGGCCGTCGCGGACACCGTGACCCGCAAGGCCGTGGCCGCCTGCACCGACCACGGCGTGGACACCCTGCTCGTCGTGGGCGGTGTGGCGGCCAACTCGCGGGTCCGGGCCCTGGCCGAGGAGCGCTGTGCGGCCGCGGGCATCGAGCTGCGCATCCCGCCGATGCGGCTGTGCACCGACAACGGCGCGATGATCGCCGCGGTGGGGGACCTGCTGGTGCGGGCCGGGGCGCCCGCCTCGGACCTGCGCCTGGCGGCGGACCCGTCCGCGCCGCTGACGGGCGCGCTGCTCGCCGGCCCCTGGCGCTGAGGGGGGCGGCCGCGGGACCGTCCTTCAGCGCCCCGCCGACGCCCGCTTGTCCGAGTACATCCGCCCGTCCGCCTCGGCCAGCAGCGCCTCGGCGCCCGTGCCCGGCCCGCCCAGCGCCGTGCCCGCGCTCGTGCCCACCCGCACCGGGTGCCCGGCGACGGTGAACCCCCCCGCCAGCGCCGCGCGGATGCGCCCGACCAGCGCCGCCAGCGACGCCGCGTCCGCGCCCGCGGGCACCAGGACGGTGAACTCGTCCCCGCCGAGGCGGGCGACCGTGTCCTGCGGGCGCACACAGGCGCGCAGCCGCGCCGCCACCTGCACCAGCAGCTCGTCGCCTGCGGCGTGCCCGAGGCCGTCGTTGACCGCCTTGAAGCCGTTCAGGTCGCAGAACACCACGCCCACCTCCTGGCCGGTGGCGTCCTGCAGCGCCGCACCGAGCCGCGCGGTGAACGCCTTGCGGTTCAGCAGTCCAGTCAGCGCGTCGTGCTCGGCCTCGTACTGCAGCCGCGCCTGCTGCCGGCGGCGCTCGGTGATGTCGTGCAGGTGGACCACCACCGCGCCGATGGCCGGGTGGTCCGTGCGGTCCCGCAGCGAGGCGGACATCCAGCGCGGTGAGCCGTCGGCGGCCCGCAGCCGCAGCTCCACCCGCACCACGTCCCCACCGGCGGCGAGGCACCGTGCGAAGGCGGCCCGGGCCCCGTCGGCGTCCGCGGGGTCCAGCAGGTCGAGCACGCGCCGACCCAGCAGCTCCTCCGCCGGGACGCCCCGGTCCTCGGCGGCCGACGGGCTCGCGTAGGACAGCGTCCCGTCGCGCCGGACCGCCACGAACAGCTCCCGGGAGTCCTGCACGAGCGCGCGGAACCACGTCTCGGCGGCCCGCACGTCCGCCAGCAGCGCCCGCCGCTCGTCCTGGACGCGGGCCAGCGCCAGCAGCCACAGGAGGGAGAAGGCGCAGATCAGCAGGGTGATCCCGGGGGACCGCGCGGCGGGGACGGACGAGGGCAGCACCCCGGTCAGCAGCAGGGCCTGCTGGGCGGTGACCAGCACCGCCGCCGAGGCCGCCACCGGCCGCCAGGCGCGCCCGCCGCACTCGTCGATGTGCGGGGCCCCGACGCACAGGGCGGCCAGCGGCAGCAGGAACGGGGTGCCGCTGCAGGCGGTGACGACGGCGAACAGCGTCATCGCCCACGCCACCCGCAGGCCGAGGCGGCCCTCCGGGTCCGGCCCCGACACCAGCCGCTGCGCGCGGCTCTGCGCCGAGGCCCCCAGCAGCGCGCACGCGGCGACGAACACCCAGGCCGGCAGGACGAGGGTGCCCAGCCACGACAGCAGCGCCGCGACCGGCGTGGCCACGACCGACACCGCGGCCAGCGCGACGAGGGGGTGCGCGTCGGGCGCGAAGGGGGTGGCGGACCTGGCCGGGCGGGGGTGCGCGGCGGCCGGCTCCACGTCCCACCCCCCGTCCGTCCCCGCGCACGTCGTGCGCGCCTGCGCCCACCCCTGCGGTGTGCGTCCTCCGCAGGGACATCGGCCCCCGCCGGGGCCGTCTTGACGTCCACCGCGGGGTGCGCCCCGCGCGGCGGCGTTGCCCCGGCGCCCGCCGCCCCGGATGCTGGCACGGACAGCCACCCGGCCAGGAGGTCCCGTGCCCATCGACTACACCCGTCGCCCGACGCAGCCCGAGCCGGAGCCCGACGGCCCTCGCACGGGCCCCGGCGTCTCCCTCAGCAAGATCACCCTCACCAAGGCGGCGCCCGCCGTCTCCCTGACCAAGCAGGGCTCCACCGGCGGCGTCCTGCGCGTCAACCTCAACTGGACCGCCCGCCCGGCGGCCTCCGGCGGTGGCTTCCTGAGCAAGCTGAGGAGCGCTGCGGCCGGTGCGGTGGACCTCGACCTCGGTGCCCTCTACGAGTACTCCGACGGCAGCAAGGGCGCGGTGCAGGCCCTCGGCGGGGCGTTCGACGACCGCCGCCCGCAGCCCCTGGTGCGCCTCGACGGCGACGACCGCAGCGGCACCTCCACCGGCGGGGAGAACCTGCACGTCGACCTGCGCGACCCGCGCGCGATCCGCCGCGTCCTCGTCTACGCCTTCATCTACGAGGGCGTGCCGAACTGGGCCGCCGCCGACGCCGTCGTCACGCTCTTCCCCGCCGCCGGCCCCGAGGTCGAGGTGCGTCTCGACGAGCACGACCCCAGCTCCCCGATGTGCGCGGTGGTGCTGCTCTCCTCCGACGGCCGGGAGATCACCGTCCGGCGGGAGGTGCGCTACGTGCAGGGCGGGCAGCAGCAGCTCGACGAGGCCTACGGCTGGGGGATGCGCTGGCGCACCGGCCGCAAGTGAGGGCCCCCGCCGGGCGGGGCGGGCGGGTGAGAACCGGCTCCCGTGCTCAAGGGACGTCCCGCCCCTGACGACCCTTCACGGTGTGAGAACAGCCAGGGTGCGACCCGGGGCGCTCGTGGCGGCCGCCGCGGCGCCCCTCGTGGCGTACGCCGTCGTCTTCGCCGTCACCGGCTCCCACCTGGGGTGGGCGCGGGTGCTGTGGTGGGTCGGGCTGGCCGCCGTGGTCGCGCTGGCGGTGCTGCGGCCGCTGCGCCACGCCGAGGACCGCGCCGGGTGGATCGCCGTGGCCCTGGGGGTGGCCGCCTGGTTCGCCGGGGACCTCGCCGGCACCTACGGCGTGGCGCTGTCGGTGACGGGCCTGCCGTCCGTGGCCGACCTGGTGTTCTTCTCCATGTACCCGGTGCTGCTGGTGGGCGCCAGCCTCCTCTCCCACGGCGCCCACGACCTCCCCCGCGGGTCCGACTCGCCCCTGGACGGCAGCATCGCCGTGCTCGGGATCGCCGCCGTGGCCGTCTGCTTCGTCGTGGCGCCCGTGTGGGAGAACGTCGGTGCGGCCGCGACCACGATGCCGTTCGCGCTGGTGTACCCGGTCGCGGACCTCGCGCTGCTCGCGCAGTGCCTCATCGGCCTCGTCTGGGCGGGCGGCTACCGGCGCCGCGCGCTGGCCCTGCTGGCCACGGGCCTGCTCCTGATGGCAGCCGGCGACACCCGCTACCTCGTGCGGACCCTCAGCGACAGCGTCGGCAAGGACCTCACCTCCGACGTCCTGTGGGCCGCCGGCCTGCTGACCTTCGCCGCCGCCGGGCACCTCGTGCAGCGCCCCGGGCGCCCCCGCCGCGACACCACCCCGGTGCTGACCCTCGCCTCCGGCCTGATCGCCACCGCGGTCCTGCTCGCCGCGCACTTCGGGGGCGTGCCCACGGGTGCGGCCGTGCTGTCCGGGGTGGCCCTGTGCCTGTGCCTGGTGCGGCTCGTGGTCGCGCTGCGCGAGGCCCGCGCCCTGGCCAACGACCGGCGGCGCAGCCTGCAGGACGAGACCACGGGGCTGTCGACGTCCCGGGTCACCGAGGAGCGGATGGCGGTGCTGGTGGAGCGCCGGGTGCCGTTCGCGCTGGTCCTGCTCGACGTCTCCGGCTACAAGGAGCTGCGCCTGGCGCTGGGTCGCGACCTCGGCTCGGAGCTGCTCCTGCAGATCGCGCGCCGCCTGAGCGCGGGCGCCGCCGCCGGCGAGCTCGTGGCCCGCGCGGGGGAGGACGAGTTCAGCGTCCTCGTCCCGCTGGAGTCGCCCGACGCGACGGCCGGGGTGCGGCGCGCCGCGGAACTGGTGCGCTGCTTCGAGGACACGTTCGGCCTGGACGGGCTCAACGTCCACACCCGCGCGACCGCCGGGGTGGCGACCTTCCCCCGGGACGGGCGCTCGGCCGCGGAGCTCATGGCCGCGGTGGAGCTGAGCACCTCCCACGGCGCCGCCGGCGGCAAGGAGGTGTGCGCCTACTCGCAGACCATGGAGGACCAGGCCCGGGTGCGCCTGGCCCTGGCCGGGGAGATCGGGGAGGCCTTCGGCAGCGGCGAGGTCGTCGCCCACCTGCAGCCGCAGGTGCGCCTGGGTGACGGGCGGGTCGTGGGCGCGGAGGCGCTGGTGCGCTGGCAGCACCCCCGCCTGGGCGTGCTGACCCCGGACAAGTTCCTCCCCGCGATCGCGCACACCAACCTCATGCGCCGGGTCACGGACACGGTGCTGCGGCAGGCCGCGGCGCAGGCGGTGCAGTGGCGGCCGTGGGGGATGACGGTGGCCGTGAACCTGGCCCCGTCGGACCTGCTGGACCCCGAGCTGCCCGAGCGGGTGAGCCGCATCCTCCTGGAGACGGGCGCGTGCCCGCAGGAGCTGCGCCTGGAGGTCACCGAGGACGCGGTGATGGCGGACGCCGAGCGCATCGCGGAGATGCTGGCGGAGCTGCGCCGGCGCGGCCTGCGCATCGCGGTGGACGACTTCGGCCAGGGCCACTCGTCCCTGGCGCGCCTGCGGGACCTGCCCGTGGACGAGCTGAAGATCGACCGGGCGTTCCTGTGGCGCGTGGCGGACCCCTCGCCCGTGGAGACGGCCATCGTGCGCGCGGCCGTCGCGCTCGCCAAGGACCTGTCGCTGGAGGTGGTCGCCGAGGGGCTGGAGACGCCCGACGCGTGGCACCGGCTGCGCGACATGGGCTGCGACGCGGTGCAGGGCTACTGGGTGTCCCGGCCGCTGGCGCCGCAGGCGTTCGGGGACTTCCTCGCGGGCTGGCCGGAGCGCTCCCCCGTCGCGGGCGCCCACCTGCTGTCCTGACGCCCGGCGCCGCTGCGTGGTCGTCCGGCGTCCGCCCGGGGGGTTCCACGGCCGTTCCGCGTCCCTTCCGGTACGGGTTGCGGTCGCGCCCACTAGGGTCTGAGCCGCCGACGGTGGCGCCGCCACCGTCCGGTCCAGGACGTGCAGCGCAGCAACGCCGAGAGGACGCGGACGATGACCGACAGCCCTTCGCAGGCCATCCCGTCGCACGAGGGGCAGGCCGGCCACGCCCCCCACGCCGTCGCCCCCGACCCGGCCTTCGCCGCCGAGGCGGTCGCGACGGCCGGGTTGTACGAGGAGGCCGCGGCCGACCGCCTCGGCTTCTGGGCGCGGCAGGCCCGCGAGCTGCTGACGTGGGAGCAGGACTTCACCGAGACCCTCGACTGGTCCGGGGCCCCCTTCGCGAAGTGGTTCGTCGGGGGCCGCCTCAACGTCGCGCACAACTGCGCGGACCGCCACGTCGAGGCCGGCAACGGCGACCGCGTCGCGATCCACTTCGAGGGCGAGCCGGGCGACACCCGCGACATCACCTACGCCGAGCTCGCCCGGGACGTGCGCCGCGCCGCCAACGCGCTCACCGCCCTGGGCGTGCAGGCGGGCGACCGGGTGGCGATCTACCTGCCGATGATCCCCGAGGCGGTCGTGGCGATGCTGGCGTGCGCGCGCATCGGCGCCCCGCACGGCGTGGTCTTCGGCGGCTTCTCCGCCGACGCGCTGCGCAGCCGCATCGAAGACGCCGAGGCGAAGGTCGTCATCACCTGCGACGGCAGCTACCGCCGCGGCAAGGCCACCACCCTCAAGCCCGCCGTGGACGCGGCCCTGGCCAAGGGCGCGCCGAGCGTCACGAACGTCCTGGTGGTGCGGCGCAACTCCGAGCAGGTGGAGTGGACCGAGGGCCGCGACGTGTGGTGGCACGAGGCGCTGGGGGCGGCGTCCGACGAGCACGAGGCGCAGGCGTTCGACTCCGAGCACCCCCTGTACATCCTGTACACCTCCGGCACGACGGGGAAGCCCAAGGGCATCCTGCACACCACCGGCGGGTACCTGACGCAGGCGGCGTACACCTCCCGCAACGTCCTGGACCTCCAGCCCGGGCGGGACGTGTACTGGTGCACCGCCGACGTCGGCTGGGTCACCGGCCACAGCTACGTCGTGTACGGCCCGCTCGCCCTGGGTGCGACGCAGGTCGTGTACGAGGGCACGCCGGACACCCCCGACAAGGACCGCTGGTGGAGCATCGTCGCGAAGTACGGCGTGACGATCCTCTACACGGCGCCCACCGCGATCCGCACGTGCATGAAGTGGGGCGAGGAGTACCCCGCGCGCCACGACCTGTCCACGCTGCGCCTGCTGGGCAGCGTGGGGGAGAACATCAACCCCGAGGCGTGGTCCTGGTACCGCCGCGTCATCGGTGGCGGGAAGGCCCCGATCGTGGACACCTGGTGGCAGACGGAGACCGGCGGCCACATGATCTCCCCGCTGCCGGGGGTGACCACCTTGAAGCCGGGCTCGGCGCAGCAGCCGGTGCCGGGTGTCGTGGCGGACGTCGTGGACGACGCGGGCAACCCCGTCGCCAACGGCGAGTCCGGCTACCTGGTGATCACCGAGCCGTGGCCGTCGATGCTGCGCGGTCTGTGGGGCGACCCGCAGCGCTACAAGGACACGTACTGGTCGCGCTTCCCCGGCAAGTACTTCGCCGGTGACGGCGCCAAGCGCGACGAGGACGGCGACATCTGGCTGCTGGGCCGCGTCGACGACGTCATGAACGTCTCCGGGCACCGCCTGTCGACGGCGGAGATCGAGTCGGCGCTGGTGTCGCACCCGGCGGTCGCCGAGGCGGCCGTGGTGGGCGCCACCGACGAGACGACCGGGCAGGCCGTCGTGGCGTTCGTCATCCTGCGCGGGGGCCACGAGGAGGGACCGGGCACGGTCGCCGAGCTGCGCGACCACGTGGGTGCGGAGATCGGCCCGATCGCCAAGCCGAGGTCGATCATGATCGTGGCCGAGCTGCCGAAGACGCGCTCGGGCAAGATCATGCGCCGCCTGCTGCGGGACGTGGCGGAGAACCGCGCCACGGGTGACGTGACGACGCTGACGGACGCGAACGTCATGGACACGATCCGCGCGGGCATGACGAGGTCCACCGAGGACTGAGGCGCCGGCGGGCACGGGGCGGGGCGCGGCGGCGTGCCCGCCCCGGGTCCGCACCGGACCTGCACCGCGTCCGACGACCCGTCCCCCCGGGCGTGCACGCGGCTCGGGCAGGCTGGTGCGGTGCGCCTGACCCGGACCGTCCTGACCGCCGTCCCGGCCGCCGCCGTCGCGGCCGCCGCCGCCACCCTCGTGGCGCCCGGCTGGTTCGGCCTCGCGGCGACGCGGCCCTGGCTGTACGCGGCCGCCCTGCGCGTGCCGGTGCTGCTGGCCCTCGTGCTGGCCGCCGCCCTGGCCGCCCTGCTGGCGCTCGTGCTGCGCCGCCGCGCGGCGGGTGCGGCGGTGCGCGCCGTCGCCGCGGCTCTCGCGCTGGCCGCCGCCGCGTCGACGGTCGTGGTGCTCGGTCGCGGCGCGGGGGCCGGCTCCCTGCCCGCGCCACAGCCGGGGGACGTGACGGTCGTGGCCGCCAACACCCTCGTCTCCGGCGTGGAGGCTCAGGTCGTGGCGGACCTCGTGCTGCGCTCGGGCGCGGACGTCGTCGCGATGCCCGAGACCAGCCGGGAGCTCGCCCTGGCCGTGGCCGGTGCGGTCCGGCGCGGTGGCGGGCCCGTCATGCAGGTCCTCGACCGCCGGGAAGGGCGGTGGGGCACCCACTCCACCGCCCTGCTCGTCAGCGACCGGTGGGGGCAGTACCGCCAGCTGCCCCCGGAGGACCTGCCGATGCGGCTGGGTGCGGTGACGGCGCTGCCGGTGTCCGGGGACGGCCCGCCGCTGGCCGCGGTGCACCCGCTGGCGCCGCCGCCTCCGGAGACGCCCGAGGAGGAGGCCCGCGACATCATCGCGACGTGGCGGGCGGAGGGCCGCGCCGCCGTCGCGTGGTGCGCCGCGCACCCGGGTGCCCTGGTCGCCGGCGACTTCAACGCCACGCTGGACCACCCCTCCCTGTCCCGCCTCGGCGGCTGCGCCGACGTGTCCGCGGCCACGGGGACCGGGGCCCGCGGTACCTGGCACGCGCGCGTGCCGGCGCTGCTGGGCGCCCCCATCGACCACGTGCTCGCCGACTCCGCGCGCTGGCGGCCCGTGGCCAGCGAGGTGGTGGACCTACCGGGCAGCGACCACCGGGCCGTGGTGGCGCGGGTGCGCCCGGTGTGAGCGGGGCGCGGGTGCGCCCGGTGTGAGCGGGGCGGCGCTCCTACAGTGAGCGCATGGGGAGCTCCCACGGCCACGGCCACGGTCACGGCCACGGCGTCGCCACGGCGGCGGGGCGGCACCGCGGGCGCCTGCTCGTGGTGCTCGCCGTCACCGTCGCGGTGCTCGCCGTGGAGGTCGTCGGCGGTGTGCTGTCGGGGTCGCTGGCGCTGCTGGCCGACGCGGGGCACGTGCTCACCGACGCCGCGGGCCTGGCCCTGGCGCTGGTGGCGGTGCACCTGGCGCAGCGCCCGGCCACCGCTCGTCGCACGTGGGGCCTGGCCCGCGCGGAGGTGCTCGCCGCCGCGGCGAACGCCACGGTCCTCGGGGTCGTGGGCGTCCTGGTCGTCGTGGAGGCGGTGCACCGCCTGGCGGACCCGACCCCGGTGCACGCGGGGACGGTCCTGGTGTTCGGCGCGCTCGGCCTCGTCGGCAACGCGGTGGGCATCGTGCTGCTGGCGCGGGCGTCGCGGGAGAGCCTGAACGTGCGCGCGGCGTTCCTGGAGGTCGTCACCGACGCCGCGGCCAGCGCGGGGGTGCTCGTGTCCGCGGTGCTGCTGCACGTGACGGGCTGGCTGTGGCTGGACGCGGCGGTGGCGACGGCGATCGCGGTGCTGATCGTGCCGAGGGCGTGGCGGCTGCTGCGGGAGGCGGTGGACGTGCTCCTGGAGTCGGTGCCGCGGGGGCTGGACCTGGCGGAGGTCCGCGCGCACATCCTGCGGGTGCCGCACGTGGTGGACGTGCACGACCTGCACGCCTCGACGGTGACGTCGGGCCTGCCGGTGCTCTCGGTGCACGTCGGCGTGGAGGAGGGCTGCTTCCTGGACGGGCACGCGCCGCGGCTGCTGGACCAGCTGCAGCGGTGCATCGCGGAGCACTTCGACGTGGCGCACTCGACGATCCAGCTGGAGCCGGCGGGCCACGAGGGGCACGAGCGGCTGCTGCACGCCTGACCGTCCCGCCACGCTGCGTCGATGCCGGACCGGCGGTGGGTGAGGCCGGTGCGCCGCCCGGGTCCGGGTGGGCCGGGTGGTTCCCCCGCACGGGGCGACCCTGTGGGCAACCGGTCCCACGCAGGTCGTTGAGGGTCGTACCGTCTACCCGTCGCCCGCCGTCCCCCCGTCGGCAGGCGGCACGCACCGCCGCCGAGGCCCCCGTCGGCGGCGGTGCGCTGCACTCCCCCTCCTCCCCGTCCCGGCCAGATGACGCTCCGTGTCCGGGAGGGGCGTTCTGCGCTGGGGGGCCCTGGCCCCTATGGTCGTCCTCGCCGCTCCCGCCGAGGACGGCACGCAGCCAGCAGGAGCCCTGAGGAGCCCCCCATGAGCACCCCGACCCCCCGGCCCGGCATCCCGGGCGCCGAGCGCAGCATCGGCCAGCTCGTCGCCGACGCCAGCGCGGACATCTCGGACCTGGTGCGCCACGAGATCGCCCTGGCCAAGGCCGAGATCACCGCCGACGTGAAGAACGGCGCGCTGGGCGGCGCCCTGTTCGGCGCGGCCGCCTTCTTCGGCGCCATCGCCTTCATCATGCTGTGCATCGCCGCCGCCTTCGTCCTGGCGGTGTGGCTGCCGGAGTGGGCCGGGTTCCTCATCGTCGCCGTGGCGCTGCTCGCCGTCGCGGGCCTGCTCGCCCTCGTCGGCAAGGGCCGCATCTCCCGCGTCCGCCCGCCGGAGCGCACGATCCGCACCACCAAGGACACCGTCGCGATCCTCAAGGCCAGCGCCACCGGCGGGGGCGCGCCGCAGAACCCGGAGCAGCGTCAGCTGGACCGCGCCGGCCGCTCCTGAGCCCGGCCCCCCGTGCGCCCGGAGGACTCCGCGGACGCCTCGGCGGTCCTCGTCCACGGTCCCTGGCAGCACCGCTTCGTCGCCGCCCACGGGGCCCGCTTCCACGTCGTGGAGGCGGGTGAGGGGCCGCTGGTGGTCCTGCTGCACGGCTTCCCCCAGTTCTGGTGGGCGTGGCGCTGGCAGCTGTGCGACCTCGCCGACGCCGGCTACCGCGCCGTCGCCGTGGACCTGCGCGGCTTCGGCGCCTCGGACAAGCCGCCGCGCGGCTACGACACCCCCACCTCCGCCGGTGACGTGGCGGGCGTCGTGCGGGCGCTGGGGGAGACGCAGGCCTTCGTCGTCGGCCACGGCCTGGGCGGGCGCACGGCCTGGGCCATGCCCGCCCTGTACCCGCGGCTGACGCGCGGGGTGGGCGTGCTGGCCTGCGCCCACCCGCTGCTGTGGCGCGCGGCGCTGACCGGCTCGCTGCGCACGGCCGCGGGGCGGGGTGCGCTGGCCCTGTTCGCCGGGTGGCAGGTGCCGTCCCTGGGGGAGCGCCGGCTCGTGGCCGGCGACGCCGTGGACGAGGTGCTGGGTTCCTGGTCCGGGCCGGGGTGGCCCGACGAGGCGGCGCTGGAGCGCTACCGGGAGGCGGCGCGGGTGCCGTTCGTGGCGCACGCCGCGGGGGAGTACCACCGCTGGATCGCCCGCTCACCGCTCAGCGAGGAGGGACGCCGCTTCGCCGCGGCCCTGCGACGGGGCGTGGACTCCCCGGTGCTCCAGCTGCACGGCGAGCAGGACCCCACCCTGCCGGCGTCGGTGGTGCGGGCGGCGTCCGGCCTGGTCTCCGGCCCGCACCGGGTGCAGGAGATCCGCGGCGCCGGGCACTTCCTGCCCGAGGAGGCCTCCGACCACGTCAGCGCGGCGCTGCTGTCGTGGCTGGCCCGCTGGTGAGCCGGCCCGCTCAGCCGCCGGCGGCCTCGGAGGCCGCCTTCGTGCAGCCGCCGGTGGCGACGGGGCGCAGGGAGGGGTCGAGGGCCGCGAGCGCCTCCCCCATCTCGTCGGGCGTCAGCACGTAGCCGGTGTCGGGGTGCTCGACGGACCGGGCGAAGACCAGCCCGGCGACCTCGCCGGCCTCCGTGAGCATCGGGCCGCCGGAGTTGCCCGGCTCCACCGTCCCGTAGATCGCGTACACCTCGCGGACGACGTCGGCGCTGTCGTGGATGTCGCGGCCCGCGGCGTCGAGGATCTCCCGCACCCGCGCGGTGGCGAGGGTGTACGGCCCGTCGAGGGGGAAGCCGGCGACCACCCCGGGCGCGCCGCGCTCCAGGGTGGGCACCACCCGCAGCGCGGGGGCGTCCAGGCCCGCGACGTGCAGCACGGCCACGTCGCGGCCGGCGTCGAAGAGCACGACGCGCGCGCGGTGCCGCAGGCCGACGCCCTGGGGCTGCACGAGGGGCTCGGTGACGCCCGCGACGACGTGGGCGTTCGTCACGACCAGGGCGCTGTCGCCCTCCTGGCGCAGCACGAAGCCGCTGCCCTCCAGGCCGCGCGTGCAGGGCCGCGCCACACCGGTGACCTTCACGACGCTGCGCTGCGCCTCCCGCAGGCCCGGGGTCTGCGGGACCTGCGCGGCGGGCGGGTCCACGGGGCGGACCGTCTCCTCCTGCAGGGCCGTGAACACCCGCGGGAAACCCGTGTCGTCGGCGGAGGACCAGAACAGGTCGAGCACCTGGTAGGTGGACGGCGGCACGGCGGCCTCGACGGCGGCGACGACCCGGGAGCCGCCCACGGCGTCGGTGACGGCGGGCAGGGGGTAGCCGCGGGCGGCACCGGCGAGCACCCAGATCACCAGCACGGTCGTGACGGCGCCGGCGGTGGCGCCGAGGCCGGCGTCGGCGAGGCGCACGGGCTTCGAGCGCACCCCGCGGCGCAGCCGCACCCCGAGGCCGCCGGCGGCGAGCCTGCCGAGCAGCGCGAGGAGCACGACGCAGACGACGACGGCGAGGGTGCGGGTCGGGCCGGCCTCCCAGACGGCGAAGGCGCGCGGGGCGAGCAGGGCGCCGGCGGTGGCACCGGCGACGAGCCCGAGGAGGCCGAACGCGCCGACGACGAGACCCTCGCGGTAGCCGGCGGCGACCTGCGCCAGCAGCAGCGCGGCCAGCACGAGGTCCAGTGCGGTGGAGCCGGTCACGGGGCACCCCCGCCGGCGGCGAGCAGCGCGGCGTCCACGTCGGCGAGGGCGTCGGCGATCGGCACGGTGCGGGAGCGGTCCCAGGGACGCTCGAAGCCCCCGAGGGCCAGCACCCGGTGCAGCACCTCGGCGGTGAAACCCCACACGAGCAGCCCGCGCACCGCGAAGGCGGGGCCGGTGTAGCCGGAGGGGACGCGCACCTGGAAGCGGGCGGCGGGGTCGGTGAGCTCCGCGACGGGGACGACCTCCACGCGCGCGCACTCGGTGGGGTCGACGACCGCGACGGGCGAGGGGGTGCGCCACCACGCCAGGACGGGGGTCACCTCGTACCCGGAGACGGGGACGTGCACGGAGGGCAGGGTGCCGAGTACCTCCACCCCGGCCGGGTCCAGGCCGGTCTCCTCCGCGGCCTCGCGCAGCGCGGTGGCCGCGGGGCCGTCGTCGTCGGGGTCGGCGCCGCCGCCGGGGAAGGCGACCTGGCCGGAGTGCTTGCGCAGCCCCGCGGCGCGCTCGGTGAGCAGCAGCGCGGGGCCGTCGGGGCCGTCGGCCAGCAGCAGCAGGACCGCGGCGGGGCGGCGGGGGGCGGTGGGGTCCACCCGCACGGAGCGCGCGCCCCAGCCGGGTCCGCCGTCGCGCAGCCCGGGCAGGGCGGCGGTGAGGGGGGTGAGCCAGCGGGGCGGCCCGGCGCTCACCCGGCGCTCCCGGCGGTGCCGGTCCCACCGGCGGTGCCGGGGGTGCCGGTCCCACCGGCGGTGCCGGGGGTGTCGCGCACGAGGGCGGCGGCCCGGCGCGGGTCCGTCTCACCGGTCCCGTACGACGGGCACAGGGACGCCACGGGGCAGGCGCCGCAGGCGGGGCGGCGCGCGTGGCAGGTGCGGCGCCCGTGGAAGATCAGGCGGTGCGACAGGATCGTGTGGTCGCGGCGCGGGAACAGCGCGGCGAGGTCCTGCTCGACCTTCACGGGGTCCTCCCGGCTGGTGAGGCCCAGGCGGCGGGAGAGGCGTCCGACGTGGGTGTCGACGGTGAGGCCGGGGATGCCGAAGGCGTCGCCGAGGACGACGTTGGCGGTCTTGCGACCGACCCCGGGGAGCGTCACCAGGTCCTCCTGGCGCGGTGGCACCTCACCTGCGTAGTCCTCGACCAGCCGTGCGGCGAGCTTGAGGATCGCGTCCGACTTGGCGCGGAAGAACCCGGTGGGGCGCACCAGCTCCTCCAGCTCGGCCCGGTCCGCGGAGGCCAGCGCGGCCGCGTCGGGGTAGCGCGCGAACAGGGCGGGGGTGACCTGGTTGACCCGCTTGTCGGTGCACTGGGCGGACAGCACGGTCGCCACGAGCAGCTGCAGGGGGGTGCGGAACTCCAGCTCGCAGTGGGCGTCGGGGTAGCGCTCGGCCAGCAGCCGGTGGATGCGGCGCGCGCGCCGGGTGCGGGCCAGCGGGGTCTCGGCGGCCGCCGCGGGGGTGCCCGGCCGGGCCTGCGCCGGGAGGGGCGCGCGATGTGCGGGCACGGGGCGAGGGTACGTCGCCACCCGCCCCCCGGCACGGGGCGGGGAGCGGCCGGCACGAGGCCGGGTGCGGGCGGGGCGCGGGCGGGGTGCGGGCCCTCCGGTGGCGCTGCACCACGAGGGTGAGGCTGCCCCCGCCGGGTCAAGGCGCGCCGGTGGCGGGACGATCCCTGGTGCATGGTGAGCGGAGCGGGTGCGCAGGACGAGGTGGGGTCGGACCTGGTGGTCCTGGCGACCACCGGCGGGGGCGCGGAGCCCGCGCGCTCGCCGCGGCGGGAGCTGGAGGAGCTGTCCCTGCCGAGCCTGCGTGCGCGCCGGTGCGCGCTGCTGGCGGAGGCGGACGGCGCCGCCCGGTGGCAGCGGCTCGTGCGGGCGCGGCAGGACGTCGTGCTGGCCCTGGCCACGGGCCTGGAGGACCTGTCCGTGCCTCTGGAGGCGGCCTGCGCGGGTGGCCCCCTGGACGTGCACGCCGCCGCGGACCTCGCCGGGCACGGGCTGACGGAGCCGGGGCACGGCCTGCGCTCCCTGCTGCTGGCCGGTGCCCCCGCGGGCACCGCGCCGCCCGGGGGCCTGGAGGTGGAGCTGTCGCGGCTGCGGGAGGCCCGGCGGCGCCTGGCCGGGTACGAGGGGGCGCTGCGGGCGGAGCTGGCCGTGGTGACCGACGTGCTGGCGGAGCGCCGCACCGCGGCCCTGACGTCCGCCTGAGCATCCCCGCCCGGGCGCTCCGGGCGTCCGCCCGGGGTTCCTCCCGTCCCCGCCCGCGGCTCCCCCCGGGCCGGGTCGTGTGGTGTGCGGCACACTGACACCGGCCCCGTGGGCGGGTGCCGCCCGGTGCCGGACTGCTGGAAGGAAGCGCGACGTGGACGAGGAGCAGCGGGGCACCCCGCCCGGCGAGCGTGCCGGTGACCGGGGTGGTGACGTCGTCCGCCGCGCACCGCTGTTCGCGGCGCTGGACGACGAGGCCGCCGCGGAGCTGCTGTCCTCGATGGAGACGGTGCACCTGGACCGCGGGCAGGTCCTGTTCTCCGAGGGCGAGCCCGGGCACCGGGTGTACGTCATCCGCGAGGGCAAGATCAAGCTGGGCCGCAGCGCCCCGGACGGGCGGGAGAACCTGCTGGCCATCATGGGCCCGGGGGAGATGTTCGGGGAGCTGTCCCTCTTCGACCCGGGGCCGCGCACGAGCTCGGCGCGGGCGGTGGCGGAGACGGAGCTGCTGGCCCTGAGCCACGACGAGATGCTGGAGTGGCTTGCCCGCCGGCCCGAGGTCGCCCGGCACCTGCTGCAGGCGCTGGCGCAGCGGCTGCGCCGCACGAACGTCGCCCTGGCGGACCTGGTGTTCACGGACGTCCCGGGCCGGGTGGCGAAGGCGCTGCTGGACCTCTCGCGCCGCTTTGGCCGCCCGATCGGGGACGGGGTGCTCGTCGCGCACGACCTGACGCAGGAGGAGCTGGCGCAGCTCGTGGGCGCGTCGCGGGAGACGGTGAACAAGGCGCTGGCGGACTTCGCCTCGCGCGGCTGGCTGCGGCTGGAGGCCCGCGCGGTCGTCCTGCACGACGTGGAGCGCCTGACCCGCCGCGCCCGCTGACCGCCGCACGGGTGGTTCCTCCTCAGGGGAGGGGCCGGACGTGTCGATGCCGCAGGCATGAGCTCGACGTGGCAGGTCCCCCCGCTGGGCAGTCGTGAGGCGCGCCTCCTCGACGCCCGCATCAGCGGGGTGATGTGCCTCGTGGGCTCCACGATGGCGCTGACGGTGGTGGACTCGCCCTTCGTCGACGTCTTCGGCTGGTCGTGCGTCGTCCTCGGGGTGGTCACCCTGCTGGTGGCCCGCGACCTGCCCGCCGGTGTGCTCAGCGCCCTGACCCTCCCCGGTGTGGTCGGCATCGCCAACTACGCCGTGAACGGGCAGCAGACGAGCACCGCGACCGGCGGCGCCGTCCTGTTCGTGCAGCTGGTCCTGCAGCTGGGGCTGCTGCGCAGCCGCCGCGAGACGTGGGTGCAGCTGGTGGTCCTGCTCGCCGTCTACGCCGGTTTCCTCCTCGGTGCCGGGGCGGACGCGGCCGAGGTGGGCCAGGCGCTGGGCACGGTCGGGCTGAGCCTGGCGCTGCTGGCGCACGCGGTGACGTGGCTGCGCGCCCGCCTGGACTTCCTGCTGGTGGAGCTGCGGCTGCAGGCCACCGTGGACCCGCTGACGGGGGTGCTCAACCGCAACGGCCTGGCGCGCGCCGGGGAGGCCTGGCGGGCCGAGCACGGCGCCGCGGGGCAGCAGGCGGCGCTGCTGCTGCTGGACGTGGACCACTTCAAGAGGGTCAACGACACCGCCGGGCACGTGGCCGGTGACGCGGTCCTCGCCCGGCTGGGGGAGGTGCTGCGCGCGGGGGTGCCGAGGGGGGCGAACGTCGCCCGCCTGGGGGGCGAGGAGTTCCTCGTGGTGCTCCCGCGGGCGCGCGAGCGGCAGGCGCTGTTCGTGGCGGAGGAGCTGCGGGTGGCGGCCTCCAAGGCCGGGGGCGGGGACCTGCCCGCCTTCACGGTGAGCGTGGGGGTGGCCGCCGGGCACGTCGTCGACGACGTGGACGAGCTGTACCGCCGTGCCGACGGGGCGCTGTACCGGGCGAAGGCGAACGGCCGCGACCGCGTGGAGCTGTGCACGGGTGGGCCGGTGGCCGCGGAGGGGGGTGCGGCCGGCGCCGAGCCGGTGCCCGTCCCCGCCTGAGGAGCGCCGCACGGCCCGGCCGCGCCGACCGCCCTGGTACCGGTGCCGGTTCAGGTGCCGCGGATGCTCTCGTGGTGCCGGATCACCTCGGAGATGACGAAGGCGAGGAACTTCTCCGCGAAGGCGGGGTCGAGCTGGGCGTCGACGGCGAGCCGGCGCAGCCGCTCCATCTGCTGGGCCTCGCGCTCGGGGTCGGCGGGCGGCAGGGCGTGGGTGGCCTTGAGGACCCCGACGCGCTGGGTGAGCTTGAACCGCTCGGCGAGCAGGTGGACGAGGGCGGCGTCGAGGTTGTCGATGCTGTGCCGCAGCACCCCGAGCTCCCGCACGGCCGGGTGGTCGGCGGTGATCCCGCCGGTGGTGCCGGCTGCGTCCTGGGCCATGTGCTCCCTCCCCCGCCCGGTCCGCTGGAGCGGCCGGCGCCGGGCGAGCC
Organism: Kineococcus anabasis; assembly: GCF_054590795.1. Lineage (NCBI taxonomy): Bacteria > Bacillati > Actinomycetota > Actinomycetes > Kineosporiales > Kineosporiaceae > Kineococcus > Kineococcus anabasis. Next base: position 289,988 of record NZ_BAAIHU010000007.1, on the reverse strand, counting down.
TAGCAACGGGCCGGCCGCCTCCCCGGCGCCGTCCCGGGCTCAGGGCAGGGTGGCGCCGAGGTGCTCCAGCTGGGCGCGCACGGACCACGTCGCCGCCTGCAGCAGCTTGCCCTCCACGCCGGGGTAGACCCGCGCGAGGACGTCGGCGACGCTCGCCGCGCCGCCCTCCAGCGCCGCACGCACCTGCTCCAGCCGCTCCTCGCGGTGGGCGAGGTAGCGCCGCAGGACGTCCGCGGGGTCGGTGAGCACAGGGCCGTGGCCGGGCAGCAGCACGTCGAGGCCCGGCTGCTCGGGGGTGGGCGCGGCCAGGTCGGCGAGACGGTGCAGGGTGGTGAGGTGGTCGGTGAGGGAGCCGTCCTCCGCCAGGACGGTGGAGCCGCGCCCGAGCACGGTGTCGCCGGTGAGCAGGGCGCGGTCGGCGGGCACGGCGAAGCAGACGGAGTCCGCGGTGTGCCCGGGGGTGCGCAGGACGGTGAGCTGGAGACCTTCCACGTCCAGCGCCTCGCCGTCCGCCCAGCTCGCGGCGGGCACGACGTCGACCCCGGCGGAGGTGGCGAGCCGTTCCGCGGCCTCGGTGTGGTCGAGGTGGGAGTGGGTGAGCAGCACCACGGCCGGGCGGGCGCGGCGGCGGGCCAGGGCGGTGCGGATCGCCTGCAGGTGGTCCTCGTCGGCGGGGCCGGGGTCGACGACGACGGCGCGGGCGGAGCCGGGTTCGGACAGGACCCACGTGTTCGTGCCGTCGAGCGTCATGGGCCCGGGGTTGGGGGCGAGCACGCACGTGGCGCGGGGCGTCACCCTGCCCCCGCGCCACGGCGCCGGCGCGTCACCGTCCCGCTCCGGCGGGCGCGCGTCACCCTCCGGGCCCGTCGTCACGCGGGGCGCACCCGCACGACGAGCTCGACCTCCACGGGGGCGTCGAGGGGCAGCACGGTGACCCCGACGGCGCTGCGGGCGTGCACCCCGGCCTCGCCGAGGACGTCCGCGAGGAGCTGGCTGGCGCCGTTGACGACGGCGGGCTGGCCGGTGAAGGCGGGGTCGCTGGCGACGTAGCCGACGACCTTCACGACGCGCTCGACGAGGTCGAGGTCGCCGATCACGGCGGCCACGGCGGCCAGGGCGTTGAGGGCGCAGGTGCGGGCGAGCCCGGCGGCCTCGGCGGGCGGCACGAGCCCCGGCCCGTTCCCGACCTTGCCGCTGACGGGCAGCGACCCGCCCACGAGGGGCACCTGCCCGGACGTCCAGACGAGGTCGCCGTCGCGCACGGCGGGCACGTAGCTCGCCAGGGGAGCCGCCACCGGCGGCAGCTCCAGGCCCAGCTCCGCGAGGCGGGCGGCGACGCGGCCGGTGGCGGGGCTCACGCGGTGGGCCGCTTGAGGTAGGCGACGAGGCCGTTGCCGCCCGGGCCGGGGACGACCTGGACGAGCTCCCACCCGTCGGAGCCCCACTGGTCGAGGATCTGCTTGGTCGCGTGCACGATCAGCGGCACGGTCGCGTACTCCCACGTCGTCATGGGCGCCACCGTAGCCGTGCCCGCCCCGCGCGGTCCGGCACCTCGCGCCGCGCGCCCGGCCGGGGCGCGCGGCGGGACGCTCAGCCGGCGCGGGTGACGGGGCCGGCCACCGCGGCGGGGCGGCTGGCGGGTGCCCCGGTGACGGTCGTGGCGGCCTGCTCCAGGTGCTGGTCGCGGGCGACCTCCAGCAGCCGGCGCCAGGACTGCACGTTCGGCCTGCGCTTGAGGAGGGCGCGGCGCTCGCGCTCGGTCATGCCGCCCCAGACGCCGTACTCGACGCGGCTGTCCAGCGCGTCGGCCAGGCACTCGGTGCGGACGGGGCACCCCGCGCACACCGCCTTGGCCCTGTTCTGGGCGGAGCCCTGCACGAACAGCTCGTCGGCGGAGTTCGACGCACACGCGCCCCGGCCTGCCCACTCCAACGTCCACACCATCTCGGCGGTCCTTCCGCTCCACCGCCCACGGCCCGGCCTCTCGGCAGGGTCCCCCCACGGGCGGCGATCTGATATTTCCCCCAACACCCGGCGAGCGGGTGCGGTCCCAACGTAGACTCGGGCCCGACACCCCTCCCAGAGCACGTTGTGACGAACGCCCGTAGTCCCGAGTGACTAGTCCGGGCGGGGGCCGGAGCCCGCGGGAGGGCCCGTCGGGACCCCCGGCCGGTGGTGACCGTCCGGTTATCGGGTCGTGATGGTCCCGCGTGTGCGCCCCCGGTTCGTCCCCAGCGGGCGTGCGCGTTGTCTACCCTCCTGCTATGGCGAACCGCGGACCAGGCAACGCGCACCGTCCCGTCCTGCGTCTGCTGGGGGCCTTCGTCGCCGTCAGCACCGCTGCGGGCGTGCTCACGGCGGGGCTGGTCATGCCGGCCGTGGGGGCGACGGGCGCGGTGGCCCAGGAGGGCGTGAACGTCTTCGAGGACCTGCCCGTGGACCTCGGCGACGACACGCTGTCCCAGGCCACGACCATCCTGTACTCGGACGGCTCGGTCATGGCCCGGGTGTACGAGCAGAACCGCGTGGTGGTGCCGCTGGACGCGATCGCCCCGGTCATGCAGAAGGCGATCATCTCGATCGAGGACCACCGCTTCTACGAGCACGGCCCCGTGGACCTGGAGGGCATCGGCCGCGCGTTCGTCAGCAACCTCACCAGCGGCAGCACCTCCCAGGGCGCCTCCACGCTGACCCAGCAGTACGTCAAGAACGTCCTCGTGGAGCAGGCCGCCGCCAAGGGCGACAAGAAGGCCATCGCCGCGGCCATCACCTCCAAGGGCGCCGACGGCTACGCGCGCAAGCTGCGCGAGATGAAGATGGCCGTCGACGTCGAGGAGGAGATGTCGAAGGACGAGATCCTCACCGGCTACCTCAACATCACGTACTTCGCCAACCAGGTCTACGGCGTGGAGGCGGCCTCCCGCTTCTACTTCAACAAGCCCGCCCGGGACCTGCTGCTGCCCGAGGCGGCGCTGCTGGCGGGTCTGGTGCAGGACCCCAACGACCTGAACCCGCTGAAGCACCCCGACCGGGCCCTGCAGCGGCGCAACCTCGTCCTGAAGCGGATGCTGGAGCTCGGTCACATCCCGCAGGCCGAGCACGACGCGGCGGTGGCGGCCCCGCTGCCCACGCCGGAGTCGGTGCAGCGCAGCCAGCAGGGCTGCATGTCGGCGGGCAGCGCGGCCTACTTCTGCAACTACGTGACGGCCGTCGTCCGATCCGACCCGATGTACGGCAAGACCGCGGAGGACCGCGCCAAGCTGCTGCGCCGCGGGGGGCTGACGATCCGCACCACGCTGGACCGGCGGCTCCAGGACATCGCCAAGGCGGCCGTGGACGCCGGCGTGAACCCGGGGCAGGCGGCGCGCACGGCCACCTCGCTCGTGCAGCCGCGCACCGGGCAGATCCTCGCGATGGCGCAGAACACGACCTACTCCCCGGAGGAGGAGAAGATCGGGTTCACGGAGCTGAACTACAACGTCGACAAGGCCCACGGCGGCGCGGGCGGGTTCCAGGTGGGCTCGACCTTCAAGCCGTTCGTGCTGGCGGAGTGGCTGAAGTCCGGCAGGTCCCTGGACTCGATGGTGAACGCGCCGTCGAACAGCCTGGACCCGATGTCGGCGTTCACCGCCTGCGGGCAGAAGCTGCGGGGCGACCCCTACAAGTACAGCAACGCCGGCTCCGAGACGAACGTCACGGGCCGCATGTCCATCCGGGACGCCACCCGCAACTCCGTGAACACCGCCTACGTCAGCATGGTGAAGCAGCTCGACATCTGCCGGGTCGCCGAGACCGCGCAGTCCCTCGGGGTGTTCAAGGGCAGGGCCGCGCACAAGAACCAGGACAGGAGCACGCCGCTCACCACGGAGCTCGACAACGCCTTCCCCTCCTTCGTGCTCGGCACGCAGGAGGTCGCGCCCCTGGACATGGCCGGCGCGTACGCCGCGTTCGCCGCGGAGGGTCTGCACTGCAGGCCGGTCGCTCTGCTGGAGGTGCGCAACGCCAAGGGCGAGCCGCTGCCGGTGCCCGGCGCGGACTGCAAGCAGGCCCTGGAGCCGAACGTGGCGCGCAACGTGAACGAGGCCCTGCAGGGCACCTGGACGAGCGGCACCGCGAAGAACGTGCGGCGCATCGGCCGTCCCGTCGCGGGCAAGACGGGCACCACGAACGAGTCGAAGAACGTCTGGTTCAGCGGGTACACCCCGCACCTGGCCGCCTCGGTGTGGGTCGGTCACCACGAGGGCTACTCCAGCCTCAACCGCGAGCGCATCAACGGGAAGAGGTACCGCAACGTCTACGGCGCGACGATCCCCGCCCCGATCTGGGCGGACCTCGTCGGCAACGCCTCCAAGGTGCTGAACCTCCCGGCGGACGGGTTCGCGCCGGGCTCGGAGCAGAACCTGCGGGCCACCAACCCCGACGGGGCGACGCGCGTGCCGAACGTCTCCGGCCGCAGCGTGAGCGCCGCGCGGGCGACGCTGGAGGCCGCCGGCTTCTCGGTGGAGGTCTCCTCCAAGAGGGTCAACTCGGACAAGGTCCGCGCCGGCGCAGTCGTCAGCACCAGCCCCGGCGCCGGGCGCAGCGCGGACCCGGGCGACACGGTCACCATCGTCCGCAGCGCGGGCCCGGCCCCGAAGCCGAAGCCGAAGCCGTCCGCACCGGCGCCGAACCCGGCCCCGCCGGCCCCCGCCCCCGTGGCCCCGGCGCCGGCCCCGGCCGCGCCCGCGGGGGACGCCACCGCCGGCCCCGCCCCCGCGGGCTGAGACGCCGCGGGGCGGCACCCGCCCTCCGACGACGACAGGCCCCCACCGGCACGCGCCGGCGGGGGCCTGTCGTCGTCGGGGCGCGGCGCCCCGGCACGTCAGCCGCCCTGGAGCCGTGCCTTCACGGCCGCCGCGACCCGCCCGCCGTCGGCGCGCCCGGCGACGGTGCCGCGCACCGACTGCATCACCGCGCCCATGGCGCCCATCCCGGTCAGGCCCTCGCCCGTGGCGATCAGCACGGCGTCCTCCACGATCGAGCTCAGCTCCTCGTCGGAGAGCTGCGCGGGCAGGTAGCCCTCCAGCACACCCAGCTCGTCGCGCTCGCGCTGCGCGGACTCCGCGCGGCCCGCGCCGGCGAAGGCCTCCGCGGCCTCGCGGCGCTTCTTCGCCTCCCGCTGCAGGACCTTGAGGACCTCGTCGTCGGACAGCTCGCGGGCGGTCTTCCCGGCGACCTCCTCGCCCTTCACGGCGGTCAGCGCCATGCGCAGCGTGGCGGAGCGCAGCTCGTCGCGGGCGCGCATCGCGGCGGTCAGGTCGTTCTGGAGGGTGTCCTTCAGGGAGGTGCTCGGCATGTGCCGATCCTCGCACCGTCCGCCGCGCCCGCCCTTCGTGCACCCCGCCCCCCTCCGGGTCCGGGCGGTGCGCGGGGGTCTCGAGCCCGCCCTTCTCCGGGTCCGGGCGGTGCGCGCGGGGAGCAGGCGTGCCCGAACCCGGAGAAGGGCGGAACGGGCGGGCTGCCAGGATGTGCGGGTGCGCCAGTCCCTCGCCGTCCCCCTGCGCCTGCTGGGAGCCACCGCCGCCGTCGGTGCCGCCGGGTTCGCCTACGCCGCCGGCTACGAGGTGAACGCCTTCCGCCTGCGCCGCTTCGACGTGCCGGTCCTGCCCGCGGGCGCCGCCCCGATCAAGGTGCTGCACCTCTCGGACATCCACCTGCTGCCCACGCAGCGGCGCAAGCTCGACTGGCTGCGCGGCCTCGCGGAGCTGGAGCCGGACCTCGTCGTCGACACCGGCGACAACATCTCCTCCGCGCGCTCCATCGGCCCCCTGCTGGACGCCTTCGGGCCCCTGCTGCACCTGCCGGGCGTCTTCGTCATGGGGTCCAACGACTACTTCGCCCCCCGCCCCAAGAACTGGTCGCGGTACCTGTGGGCGCGCAGCGGCCCCAAGCACGTCGAGGGCACCCGCCTGCCCACGGGGGACCTCGCGCGCGGCCTCTCCGAGGCGGGCTGGGCGGACCTGACCAACGCCCGCGCCACCCGCCAGGTCGCCGGCCGCACCCTGGAGTTCGTCGGGGTGGACGACCCGCACCTGCGGTGGGACCGCTACGAGGAGGTCGCCGGCCCGGCCTCCCCGGGGGCCGACCTCACCATCGGCGTCGCCCACGCCCCCTACCGGCGCACCCTCGACGCGATGGTCGGCGACGGCTTCCCCCTCGTCCTCGCCGGCCACACCCACGGCGGGCAGCTGTGCGTACCCGGCTTCGGGGCGCTCGTCACCAACTGCGACCTGCCGCGCCAGCAGGCCAAGGGCCTGTCCCGGTGGAGCGCACCCGGCGGCCGCGAGGCGTGGCTGCACGTGTCCGCCGGGCTGGGCGCCTCGCCCTACGCGCCGATGCGCTTCGCCTGCCACCCCGAGGCCACCCTGCTCACCCTGGTGCCCGCCGCCGCGGGGTGACGCTGACGGGGCGGGGGACGAGGCGGGGTGATGTGGGGCGTCGGCAGCACCGCCCCGCGTCGGCTATCCTTGCGAGGCGCTCGCACGTCGGGCGTGATCGGGGTGTGGCGCAGCTTGGTAGCGCGCTTCGTTCGGGACGAAGAGGTCGCAGGTTCAAATCCTGTCACCCCGACCAGCAGGACCGCAGGCAAGAGGCCCTGGGCAGTCGCCCAGGGCCTCTTGCAAGTCTCTTGACGGGCCGCTGGGGTGTGACCTGTAGCGAGATGTGTAGCCATGCGAGCTGACTCGGGGCCGACGGCGGCCTCGGCAAAGCCGAAGAACAGGCTCAGAGCGCCCGTGGCTTCTTGCCACGTCCCCACGACTCAGGCGTGATTCTGAGCGCATGCTGCGCCCGATCTCCCGCGTCGACATCATTGCAGGGTGCGAGGTGGGCCAGCCGGCCTCAGGTCGGTGCGGCGGCGTATCCGCAGGTGCATCTCCGTCAGGGCGTTGATGTGGGGGCGGCTGCGCTGTTGAGCCGTGCGGGGGAGTGCCGATGGGTGGGCCGCGAACTTCCCCGCTGATCACCAGGTCGGCGGCGATGTCAGTGCAGGGCTGTCGCGCCGGCCATGTCGGCTCGTAGGAGGTCATAGCATCCGCAGGCACTGGCGTGGAGCTGGTCGCGGTCGCGGATGGTGAGGGTGCCGCGGATGTAGCGGATGCAGCCCTCGTCAGCGAGGGCTCTGGCGACCTGGCTGACCGAGGCCCGGCGCACGTTGAGCATCTGCGCCAGGAAGTGCTGGGTGAGATCGAAGGTCGGTCCGTCCATGCGGTCGGCGGTGGTGAGGAGCCAGCGGGCAGCGCGCTGGCGCACGGTGTGGGCGCGATTACAGGCGCTGTTGCGGGCGAGCTGGGTGAACATGACCTGGGTGTAGCGGCGCAGAGCCGCGTGCAGGGAGTCGTCGGTGGCCGCGGCCTCGTCGACGAGGTCGGCGTCCATGCTCAGCGCGTTGCCCTCGACCTGAACCATGGCCCGTTCTGTCGGGGTCTCGGCACCGAGCAGGACGGGAAGGCCGACCACCCCCTCGTGCCCCACGGTGGCCACCTCCACGACCTCCTCGTCCTCGAGCTCGGTGACGATGGACACCACGCCGAGGAGGGGGAAGTGGATGGTGCGCACAGGCTCGCCCGGTGCGTAGAGCACCGTCCCCAGGGTCAGCGGCACCTGGTGCAGGGAGGGGAGCAGTCGGTCGAGGCTTTCGGCGCTCAACGTGTCGAGGACGGCGTTGCGCCGAGCAGTCGGGGCATCGGACATGGGTCGTCTCCACAACAGCGTCCGACGATGCAGCCGAGAACAGCCTTGAACCAGGCACTGTCTTCGGGGGCTCCATCTCTGCTGATGGCGCCTCTCGCGTCGAGCGTCATCACTGTACGCCCGAAACGTCATCTCGCCCCTGCTCCCCACCGCGGATTCCGAGGGCGGCGAGCCTCGCGCGCACTCCGTCCCCTTCGGTGGACGAGGACGGACGCGGGACCTGCGCAGGCACTCGATCCGCGGGTCGATCGTGTGTTCGGTAGCGCGCATATGGAGTAGTCTGGACATCACCCGGGAGTGAGCAGCCACTGCCGGGGGCGTCCTGGCAGTCGGCAGCGGCGCTGTCGGTCTCTTTCTTCGGCGGCCTGGCGTGCGTGGCTCGCGCGGCGTGCTGGTGCGGAGGAGCTCTTCCTCTCGTGACTTGGAGCTGCAATGCCCGCCGAGGTCCCCCCTGCCCTTCCCCTCGCCGATGAGCTGGCGGGAGTCTTCGCGCGGATGTCGAACCTCCTGCTGTCCGAGGAGACGGTCGAGACCGCCCTGAGGTTGATCACCGCCTTGGCCGAGAGCACCCTGCCCGACACCATCGGGGCCGGCGTGAGCCTCATCGACGCACAGGGCCGCAAGACCTCCGCCGCGTCCTCGGACGCGCTGGTGGAGGAGGCCGACCGCCTGCAGTACGAGCTCAACGAAGGGCCGTGTCTGACCGCCTGGGCCCAGCGGGCCGTGGTGCGCGTCGACGACGTGGCGCTCGAGCAGCGCTGGGTGCGCTGGAGCGAGGCGGTGCAGTCCCTGCCGGTGCGTTCGGTCCTGAGCGCCCCGCTCCTCGCGGAGGACGTCCTCCTCGGCGCGATCAAGGTCTACGGGCAGCGTCCGGACGCCTACGACGAGCACTCCGAGCAGGTGCTGGCCATGTTCGGCACCCAGGCCGGGATCCTGATGGCCAACGTCAAGACCCTGGAGGACGCCCGCAAGCTGACCGAGCAGCTGAAGGACGCCCTGCGCACCCGGGACGCGATCAGCACCGCCAAGGGCATCCTCATCGCACGCGAGCACCTCGACGAGGACGGCGCCTTCGCCCGGCTGGTCAGCCTGTCCCAGCGGGAGGGGAAGAAACTGCGCGAGGTGGCCGAGACCCTCGTCCAGGCGGCCACGAGACGCAAGCGCTGAGCGGGTCAGCGATGCGCCGGGGGCACACCACCGACGATCAACGCAAGTCCCTGCAGACCGCCCTGCAACACAGCGGCCTGACGTTGGAGCAGCTGTGGCTGGCGTACTTCACCCTCGGTGGCGTCGCCGGCCTCGTGGAGGTCGAGGCCCACCTGCAAGGGCTCGTGGAGCTGCCCGCCGGGCAGGGCGACATGCTCGCCCACGCCCTCAACGAACACCTGGACGAGGTCCTGCTCGACCTGCGGGTGCCCTACAGCCGCGTGCTGCGCCCCCCGCCCCCGTCCTCCGGCCCGCTGGCGGCCCTGGCCGGTCTGCTCGACGGGATGACGCAGGCGCCACCCGAACGCCTGGTCGTGGAGGTCACCGCCGCCGGCGCCGCTCTCGGCGCCGGTGTCACCATCCACCTCGTCGACTACGGCCAGGATGTCCTGATCCCGCTCCGCTTCGATCCTGCTCACCCCGAGAGCATCCACGGCGGTCCTGCGGTGCCGGTGGGGTCCTCCCTGGCCGGGCAGGCCTTCCAGCGGGTGCGGTCCATCCCCAGCGAGGCCGACGGTCAGTCCCGGCTGTGGGTGCCGCTCCTGGACGGCACCGAACGCCTCGGAGTGCTGGAGTTCCGGTTCGCCGATCCCGCCGACCTGCACGACCCGCAGTTGCGGCAGGAGTGCCGCTGGCTGGGCCGGCTCGTCGGCCACCTCATCACCGCCACCACCGGATACGGCGATGCGTTCGACAGCCTGCGCCGCTGCCAGCCCCGCACCTCGGCGGCCGAGCTCATCTGGAACCTGCTGCCCCCGCTCACCGCGGCCACCGACCGCTGCGTCGTGGCCGGTCAGCTCGAACCCAGCGCCACCGTGGGTGGCGACGCCTTCGACTACGCCCTCTCCGAGAGCACCGCCCACCTGGCGATCTTCGACGCCACGGGGCACACCCTGGCCTCGGGCACGGTGGTCGCCGCCGCACTGGCCGCATCCCGCAGCGTGCGCCGCAACGGAGGTCGCATCCTCGAACAGGCCCGCGTCATCGAGGAGCTCGTCAGCAGCCAGTTCGCCGACCGGGGACTCTTCCTCACCGCCGTCCTGGCGGAGCTGGACCTGACCAGCGGACGGCTGCGCTACATCGTGGCCGGGCACCCCAAACCTCTCATCCTGCGGCAGGGCAGGGTCGTCAGAACCCTCACCGCCGGACACCGGCCCCTGTTCGGCGTCAACGACACCGCCGTCGCCGTCGGGGAGGAGACTCTGCAACCCGGTGACCAGATCGTCCTCTACACCGACGGAGTCACCGAGGCCCGCGACGAGAACGGCGACTTCTTCGGCTTCCAGCGCCTCACCACCTTCCTGCAGCGGGCCGCGGCCGCCACGTACCCACCCCCGGAGACCGTGCGCCGCCTCACCCGGGCCGTGATGGAGCACCAGCACGACCGCCTGCAGGACGACGCCACCGTCCTGCTGGCCTGCTGGCAGCCTCACGCCCCCCTCACAGAACCTCCGGCCGGCGATGCTTCCTCCGCCCGTGATACCGCAGCCGTACCCTCCAGCCAGCCATCCCACAGGACGCCGCTGCGTCATGAGATGGCTCCGGGGAAGACGATCGCCCCGCGCCCCGTGGACCGGCCGGTCACCGCCTCGCGGGCCGGGCCGGTCCTCCAGCAGGCGCTGCTCACCGCGCTCATGGGCGTCGTCGCCGACTTCTCCCGCCGCGCCAGGGACACCGTCGACGTCGACACGATCCTGCACGACCTGGTCGGTGCCGCAGCCCAACTGCTGGCCGTGACCGGCGCCGGGGTGAGCATCCGCGAAGGCCGAGACCTGAGGTACGTCCACGCCAGCACCCGCACCGTCCGGGCGGCGGAGCAGGACCAGTCCCTGCTCGAGCGGACACCTGCCCACGATGCCTGCACCAGCGCCGGCAGGATCATCGAGGAGGACCTCGCCGCCCGCCCCGAACGGTGGCCGCGGTTCGTCACCGACGCCCTCGCCCAGGGTCTGCACTCGGTGGCTTCCATTCCCCTTCAGGCCAGGCAACAGGTCTGGGGCGTCCTGACGCTCTACCGGGACGCCCCCGGCCCTCTGGAACCCGACGACCTGACCGCCGCGGAGATCCTGGCCGACCTCGCCTGCGGCTACGTCGTCATGGCCCACGACCGCGACGTCGCGGCGTCCGCGCAGCAGGAGGCCGCCCATGCAGCCACCCACGACCCGCTCACGGGCCTGCCCAACCGCGCCCTGCTGTACGACCGGATCACCCACGCCGTGGCCACCACCGCACGACGCGACAGCTCGCTGGCGCTGCTGTTCCTGGACCTGGACGACTTCAAGGACGTCAACGACGAGTACGGCCACGACATCGGTGACCGCCTGCTGGTGGAGATCGCCGCCCGCCTCAGCGCCGTGCTGCGCGCCGGGGACACCCTCGCCCGCCTCGGTGGGGACGAGTTCGTCATCATCTACGAAGGCCTGCACGCCGGCCCCGCCGGAAGCGTTGCACCGGACAGCCTCACCGCCGTCGTCGAGCGCATCAGACACGCCCTCCAGCGCCCTGTCGTCCTCGACGGGCACACCATCACCACCACCGCCAGCATCGGTGTCGCAACCCTCGGGGAGAACATCGACGACGCCCACGCACTGCTGCGGGCCGCCGACCACGCCATGTACCGCACGAAGCGGGCGAGCAAGGAGTCCATCGACGGCATCCCCGGCTGACAGGTCCACCTGATCAACGGTGCGAGGTGTCGGACGGTCCCCTGCGGACGACCTCTACCGACCGCAGGGTGCCGCGGCGTAGCTTGCCGCCATGAGTTCCGCGAAAGAGGGTTCCTCGCACGCACGAGCCGACCTGCTGGCCGCCGAAGCGGCTCAGCACATCGCAGCCCGGCACCTCCAGCGAGCCGAGGAGGAGGCTGCAGGTGATCCTGAGCAGCTCGACCGCATCGCCACGAGCCGCGATGACCTGGCCGACCAAGGTGATGAACTGGCTCGGGCCAGGGATGGTCTGGCGCGTCGGCGTGACGGGCGGGCCGGGGAGCGGGACCGGAACGAGGCGATGCGAGACACCACGGCCGTGCAGATCGAGCACTCCCTCGGCATCGAGGACGACATCGCCGCCGACATGCGCGCCCGTGCGGCCATCCAACGCGAATGGGCCGCCAGCGACCGCGCCGAAGCCCGCGAGGACCGCAGTCACGCCGCCCGCGATCGCGGCACCGCCCGCACGGCGCGACGACGTGCCGCAGCAGAACGCGAACAGGCCACCACTCCTCCGCTCGATCAGGAAACTCCTGAGCGCCCTTGATCATGAGCTGACGGGCGCTCGGCAGGCACAGCGTCGGGCGGCACGCGTACGAGGTGGGCGGTGCCACGGGGCCGGCCGGTACCGCGGCGGTGCCGTGGACGGTGCGATACCGGAACCTCGGCGAGGGCGGCGCCGTGCTGCGCGAGGTGAGCGCCTCCCACCTGTGGCACGTGCTGTCGGTGCCGGAACTCCTGGAGGAGCTGGCGGCCGCGGAACTGCCCGCCGAGGTCGGCCCTGCGGCCGTGGTGCGCGCCGTCCGGACCGGGTGATCGAGGTGCCACCGCACGCGGCGGCGTCGAGCGGGAGGACGGCGACACCCACCCCGTCGTGGACGTCTCCTCCGCCAGCCGCCCGTTCGGGACGGGCACCGGCCGCGTCGTCGACACCGAGCCCCGTCGAGCGCTTCCGCCGCCGCTACGGCGCGCAGGGGCCGTCCTGAGGGACACGACGGCGCCCACCGGTATCCGAAGACCTGTCGACCGCGGGTCCGGCCGGACACCATCTGACGTACCCCGGTCCCCACGTCCTGCTCATCCGCGCCGGTAGGGGTGGCCGGCTCTCGCCGGAGCTGCCGATGCCCGAGCCGGCGTCCCGGGTCCTCGTGGCCGCCGGCGCAAGGACGATGTCCGGGTCCCAGCTGTCCGTGCTCCGCGTTCGCAGGACGTGCGCCCTGCTCGGCTCCGTCGGTCCGTCAGCGAAGACGCGCACGTGTGATGGCTGTGGGAAGCAGCCCGTGCCGACCCCGCGCCGCCCCTCTGCTGTCCGGCGCCCGCCCATCTCGTCAGCGAGCACCGTGAGCACGTCCAGGTGCAGCTACCACCCGATACCGCCTCGCGGTGCGGACCCTCCGCGGACGAGCACCACCTGATGGTCAGCGAGAGCTGAGGCGGGTCCTGGAGGGCGGCGGTGTCCCACCTGTCCTGCTCTTCCCGCGTCCTACGTCCGGACCGTGCAGACGGGGGAGCTGGAACACCCCGGGTGTTCCAGCTGGTCGAGCAGCTCGACGTGCTGCCGTGGTGACGAGTCCATCGGTGCGAGGTCACCACGTCGACCTTCTGCAGCCGGATGTGTAGCCGGAGCGGTGCCGCAACACCTGAGATGCAGTGCGAGGCCTGCGCCGAGCGTCCGGGCGAGGAAGCCGGTCGGACGGTCCGCACGAGACGCGTGGAGATGCCTGACATGTTCGTCCGGCGGTTCGGGACGAGGAGGTCGCAGGTTCGAATCCTGTCACCCCGGCAGATGGGACAGCAGCTCAGAGGCCGGTTCCCCAGCACGGGGGACCGGCCTCCGGCGTGTGATCGGGGCGGGTGCGGCAGCGGAGCACAGCAGCGGGTCGGGCGAGGGACCCGCCCAGCCGCTCGGGCGCCGGCTCGGGGCGGGTGGCGCTGCTGAGCGATGTGCAGACCCTGGCCGGTGCCGTCGGCCCGCAGCCCGGCGGCGGCGAGCGTGGCGGGGGAGCGCTGGCGCAGTGGCTGTGCACCCGGACCGCCGCCTCCGGTGTCCCGCTGGCCATCGCCGACACCCGCGCCGATGCGCGGGTGCCGGAGCTGGCGCCGGTGGTCAGCGGGATGGTCGCCTCCTGCCCGGGTGTGCCGCTGAACGGGCAGGACGGGCACGTGGTGGGCGCGCTGTGCGTCTTCGACCCCGGCCCGCGCACCTGGTCCTGCGCCGACATCGGCCTGCTGGGTGATCTGGCCGCCGCCGCGGTCAGCGAGCTGGAGCTGTCCGCGCTGAACGTGGACCACGAGGCGGCGCGCCTGCGCTGGCAGCTGTCGATCAGCGCCGCCGGCGTCGGGGGTTTCGACCTGGACCTGGTCACCGGCCGGCTGGTGTGGGACGAGCGGCTGATCGAGCTGTTCGGCTACGAGCGAGGCGGTTTCGACGAGTTCCTGGAGGCGTTCAACTCCCGCGTGCACCCCGAGGACCTGCCGCGGGTCAGCCAGGCGGTGAGCGGGTGCATCGCGGCGTGCGGATCGCGCGGGTGCTCGAGTCGATGTCGGCGGCCTCCTACCTGCTGGACGCACGGTGGCGTTTCACCTACGTCAACGCCGAGGCGGAGCGGCTGCTCGGCCGCTCGCGCGAGGAGCTGATCGACGGGGTGGTGTGGGAGCTGTTCCCGGCCACCGCGGGTACCGTCTTCGAGAGGTCCTACCGCGGGGCCGTCGCCACGGGCGAGCCGGTGGCGTTCGAGGCGTACCACCCCCCGCCGCTCGACGGCTGGTACGAGATCCGCGCCTGGCCCGGTCCCGACGGGCTGTCGGTGTCCTTCCTGGAGATCACCGAGCGCCGCCACGCGCAGCAGGCGGCCGAGCAGGCCAACGCCCGCCTGGCCCTGCTGGCGGCGACCTCGCGACAGATGGCCGAGACGTTCGAGGCCGAGGCGGCCGCGGCCCGCCTGGCCGAGCTGGTCGTGCGCGCCCTGGGCGACGAGTCCCCGGCGCGCATCCTGGCCCGGACCGACCGGGCGATGGCCAACCTGCAGGTCGGCACCACCACCGCCACCGCCGCGCGCCTGGAGCAGTCCCCGGACGAGCGCGAGCGCGGGGTGACGCGGCTGCGCCGGTCCAGCGCGGGTCACCCCCCGGCGATGGTCGTCCACCCCGACGGCACCGTGACCCCGCTGCCGGGGCTGCACACCGACCTGCTGCTGGGGGTCCTGCCGGACGTCGAGCGCAGGGACGCCGAGGTCGTCGTGGACCGCGGCTCCACCGTGCTGCTCTGCACCGGCGGTCCGGTCGAGCGGCGCGATCAGCCCCTGACCGAGGGACTGGAGATGCTGCAGGCCGTGCCGGAGGAGCTGGCCGGGCCGGACGGAGAACTCGACACCCTCGTCGACGAGGTGCTGGCGCGGATGCTGCCACCGCACCCCGAGGACGACGTCGCCCTCATCGCCGTGCGCCTGCACCGCCAGGACCGCCCGCGCCCGGCCGAGGCCGGACCGCAGCGCGTTCCCCCGCACGTGCCCGCAGAACCCGACCTGCCCGCCTGACGGCATCCCCCGTGCCGGGCGGGACGCCGGGACCCACCGGACACGTCGAGGACGGGTGGCCGGTGCCCGCCGTGTCCGGCGTCACGGCAAGCTGGGCGCGTGACCACGTACCCCGCCCCGACATCGACGGCCGGTGCTGATCGGGCAGGGGCCGGCGCTTCCCCGGACCACGCCCCGGTGGCACCGCGGGTGGACCTGCCCAGCGTGGTCCACGACGCTCCCGCCGTCGTGCTCCTGGTCGACACCCGCACCGACGAGGTCGTCCACGTCGACGACCGCGCCCGCCGCCTGGCCCCGGGCGCGCGGCTGCCGCTGGACGTGGAGGCCTGGTCGAGCGCGGCCGGGCTGCGGGTGGTCCCCGGGCGGGCGGCCCGCGGCGCGCCGGGTACCGGCACCCCGACCCTGGCGCGGCTCGCCGCCGGCGACCCCACCACCGGACACCAGGTGGGCGCGGTGCTGCGGCCCGTCGACGACGGCGACCAGCGGGCCTGGTGGGCGATCGGGACGCCCCTGCAGGCGGCGCCGGAGGCGCTGCGGGACCGCTCGCTCGTCGTGCTGATGCCGATCCGCTCCCCGGACGCGGACGGCGAGGGCGCAGCGGACCGGCACCTGGACCGCTCGGTGCTGGCCGGCAGCGTGGCCATGACCGTCAGCGACCCCACCGCGGCGGACAACCCGCTCATCTGGGTGTCCCCCAGCTTCGAGCACGTCACCGGCTACACCCCCGCACAGGCCCTGGGCCGCAACTGCCGCTTCCTCCAGGGTTCCGACACCGACCCCGCCACCGTGGCGCGGCTCCGGGCGGGCATCGCCGCCGGGGAGACGGTGAGCGTGGTCCTGCTGAACTACCGCCAGGACGGGTCCGCCTTCCACAACCACCTCATCGTCTCCCCCGTCTTCGACGCCGGCGGCCACCTCACCCACCACGTCAGCGTGCAGAGCGACGTGACCCAGCAGGTCCTCACCGCCCACGAGCGCGACCAGGCCCGGGTCGCCGGTGGACGCGCCCGCGCGGCGCACGCCGCAGCCGAGCGGGCGCACGCCGCAGCCGAGAGCGCGCACCGCTACGCCCGGCTGGTCCTGACCCTCAGCGAGGCCCTGGCCACGGCGATCACCGTCGAGGACGTCGCCCGCACCGTCACCGACGTCGTGGCCGCACAGCTGGGCGCCGCCGGCGGGGGGCTGACGCTGGCCGACCCCGCCCGCACCCGCCTGGACTTCGTCTCGATGGAGGCGATGCCACCGGGTACCGACGCGGCGTGGGCCCGCATCGACTGGCAGGAGGACGCACCCCTGGCCCTGAGCGTGCGGACGCGCCGGGCGATCTTCCACCGCGACCACGACGCCCTGACCGCCGGGTACCCGGCCATCACCGGACACGCCGCGGTGCCGGCCACGGGGGCCACGGTCTACCTGCCCCTGATCGCCGCCGACGAGGTCATCGGCGCGGTGTTCCTCTACTGGGACCAGGTCCAGGACCTGTCCACCGCCCAGCGCGACGTGCTGGAGGCGCTGGGGCGCTACACCGCCCAGGCCGTGCAGCGCGCGAGCCTGTTCGCGCAGCGGCGCACCGCGGCGCAGGTGCTGCAGCAGTCCCTGCTGACCCACCTGCCGGAGCCGGACCACCTGGAGCTGCGCGCCCGCTACGTGCCCGCCGCGGTCGGGGAGCACGTCGGCGGCGACTGGTACGACGCCGTCGTCCTGCCCGACGGCTCCACCGTCCTGGTCATCGGCGACGTCACCGGTCACGACATCGTCGCCGCCGCGAGGATGGGGCAGCTGCGGGGACTGCTGCGCGCCTACGCCTTCGACCGGATGGAGCCACCGGCCGAGGTGGTCGCCCGCCTGGACCGCGCCCTGGTCGGCCTGCGCCAGGACGGGCTGGCCACCTTGGTCCTGGCCCGCATCGAGCAGAGCGGGGAGGACCGGCAGCAGGGGGTGCGGAGGTTGCGCTGGACCAACGCCGGTCACCCGCCGCCGATCCTGCTGCACGCCGACGGGACCACCGAGCTGCTGGAGAGCGATCCGGAACTGCTGGTGGGTCTGGTGCCCGACGCTCCGCGCAGCGACCACCGGTACGTGCTCCCACCGGACTCGACGCTGCTGATGTACACCGACGGCCTCATCGAGCACCGGGGTCGCTCCATCAGCGACGGCATCGCCGATCTGCGGCGGGTGCTGTCGGCCTGCTTCGGGCGGACCCTGCAGGAACTGCTGGACCACCTCGTGGCGGAACTGGTCGGGCGGTCTCCCGACGACGACTGCGCCGTGCTGGCCGTCCGCGCGCACAGGGAGGACCGACCCCGGCCCCGCGAGGCCGACCTGACGTGACCGGGGGGCGGGACCGGGCGGACCGGTGGACGGGTCGAGCACTCCCGCCGACACCCCCGGCACCCCCGCGGCCGGTGTGCCGACCGGAGGTGGTCGAGGTGCCGGGCCGGGCCTGCGCCGTGACGATGTCCGGATGTGCGACACGACGCCCCCGGCCCACCTGAGCCTCACCCCGCACATGGACTCCGCCCGCACGGCCCGTCGTTTCCTCGAGGACAACGACTGCCCGGTGCACCACTCCAGGGTGCTGGAGGAGGCGAAGCTGCTGACCACGGAGGTGGTCACCAACGCCGTCGCCCACGGCGGCCCCCCGATCACCGTGCGCCTGACGTGCGACGGAACCCCGGGCATGCTGGTCGCTGTCAGCGATGGCAGCCCCCACGTGCCCGTGCGGCGGGAGGCGGCACCGGAGGCGACGTCCGGCCGCGGCATCGCCCTGGTGGACCTGCTCAGCGACGCCTGGGGGGTCGAGGTCGGCGACGTCGGCAAGACGGTCTGGTTCCACCTACCCGCTGCAGCCGCGAGCTGAGCCTGCAACGCCCCTCGTCCCGCGCGCGGCACGACCTGGCCAGGGGTGGATCCGCATGTGCGTCAGCGTGTCCGCCGGGTCCTGGCCCGGTGCATCGCGGTGTCCGCAGCGGCCAGGAGCCTCTCGCCGCTGAGCGGTCGTGCGGCGGTGTCGGGTGAGGTGGCGATGCCCACGGTGACCCCGACCGCGGGCGCGCCGCCGCCGGCGTCGACGGCGGAGCGGGAGCCGGTCCGCGGGAGACCCTCCACCAGACGGGCACCGATCAGGGCGGCCTGCTCGGCGGTGGTGTCCTCGCACAGGACGGCGAACTCGTCGCCGCCCAGGCGTGCTGCCGTGTCCTCCGGCCGGACGATCGCACGCAGGTGCTGGGCGAAGGCGGCCAGCACCTCGTCGCCCACCGGTGCCCGTAGGTGTCGTTGACCTGCTTGAAGCCGTCGAGGTCCAGGTGGAGGACGGTCACCGGCTGGTGGTGGCGCTGCCCGCGGGCCCAGAGCACGGTGCAGCTCCTCGAGGAACCGAGCGCGGTTGGTCAGGCCGGTGAGCGCATCGTGGGTCGCCTGGTGCTGAAACTGCCGGCGCAGGCCCTCCTGCTCGCTGACGTCCTCCAGGTGCATGATCGCGTGGGAGGACGTGACGCCGGGGGCACCCTGTTCCGGCGCGATCGCCGATCGGTGGATGCGCGCTCGAGGATCCCCACGCGACCGGATGCGCCGCGCAACAGGGAGGTTGCGTGCGAAACTCCGGCGGTGTCCGGGACCCGACAGGCAGTGCGCCGGCGTCAGGGGCGGTAGGTGGCGTGGATGCTGGGGATCGCCGCATCCAGCGCCGTGCTCCCCGCGTTCTCCGGTCCGGCCCTGCGGATCGGTCCCGACGACTCCTCGGTCCCGACGACTCCTCGGGGCCGTCGTGGGCGGGCTGGGTTCTCCTGGCGTTGCTGGTTGCTCCTGGTCGCCACGACCGTGCGTCGGCACCCTCCGCACCGGAGGGTGATCCCTCCGGTGACCTGCGGGTCGCGCTCATCCGGCCGGGGTGCCGGTGGCGGAGAAACGCCGCAGGCGCAGGCTGTTGGTGACGACGAAGACGGAGGAGAGGGCCATCGCGGCACCGGCCAGCAGCGGGTTCATGAGCCCGGCGACGGCGAGCGGCAGGGCCGCGACGTTGTAGGCGAAGGCCCAGAACAGGTTTCCCCTGATGGTGGACAGGGTCCGCCGGGAGAGGCGGATGGCGTCGACGGCGGCGAGCAGGTCCCCGCGCACCAGGGTCAGGTCGGAGGCCTCGATGGCCACGTCGGTGCCGGTGCCCATCGCGATCCCGAGGTCGGCCCGCGCCAGGGCCGCGGCGTCGTTGACGCCGTCACCGACCATCGCCACGACCCGGCCCTCGGCCTGCAGGCGGCGCACCACCTCGACCTTGTCGCGGGGGAGGACCTCGGCGACGACGTCCTCGATGCCGACCTGGGCGGCCACGGCCCGGGCGGCGGGGGCGTTGTCCCCGGTCAGCAGGACGGGGTGCAGCCCCAGGCGGCGCAGCCCGGTGACCGCCGCGGCGCTGGTGGGCCTGAGGGTGTCGGCCACGACGAGGACGCCGCGGGCCCGCCCGTCCCAGCCCACCGCGATCGCGGTGCGCCCGGCGGCCTCGGCCTCCTCCAGCGCTGCGCGCAGGTCCGCGTCGAGGTGCTGGGACCACTGCTGCGCCAGCCAGGAGGCGCGACCGGCCACGACGGCGCGACCCTCCACGACACCGGCGACGCCGAGGCCCCCGGTGGAGGCGAAGGAGGTGACCTCGGGGAGTTTCCCGGAGGAGCCGGCCAGGCGGGTGCGGGCGCCGGCGGCGACGGCCGCGGCGACGGGGTGTTCCGAGGCCGCCTCCAGGGCACCGGCCAGGCGCAGCAGCTCCTGCTCGTCCACGCCGGTGGCGGGGTGGACCTGCAGCAGGCCCATGCGCCCGGTGGTGACGGTGCCGGTCTTGTCCAGCACGACGGTGTCGACGCGGCGGGTGGACTCCAGCACCTCCGGGCCCTTGATGAGGATGCCCAGCTGCGCGCCGCGGCCCGTCCCGACGAGCAGGGCGGTGGGGGTGGCCAGGCCCAGCGCGCAGGGGCAGGCGATGATCAGCACGGCCACGGCGGCGGTGAAGGCCGCCTCCGCGCCGGCGCCGGCGAGCAGCCACCCGGCCAGCGTGGCCAGGGCCAGGACGAGCACGACGGGGACGAAGACGCCCGAGACCCGGTCGGCCAGGCGCTGCACGGGCGCCTTGCCGGACTGGGCCTCCTCCACCAGCCGCGCCATCTGCGCCAGCTGGGTGTCGGCCCCGACCCGGGTGGCGCGCACCAGCAGGCGCCCACCGGCGTTGACGGTGGCGCCGGTGACGGCGTCCCCGACGCCGACCTCGACGGGCACGGGCTCACCGGTGAGCACGGAGGCGTCCACCGCGGAGGTGCCCTCCACGACGACGCCGTCGGTGGCGATCTTCTCGCCCGGGCGGACGACGAACACGTCGCCCACGACCAGGGCGCCGACGGCGATGCGCTCCTCGACGACACCGCCGGGGCCGTCGCGCAGGACGGCGACGTCCTTGGCGCCCATCGCCAGCAGCGCCTTGAGCGCGGCACCGGAGCGGCGCCTGGCGCGTGCCTCGGCGTAGCGCCCGGCGAGGATGAACACCGTGACGGCGGCGGCGACCTCGAGGTAGATCTCCCCGGCTCCCGACCCGGGTTCGGGCAGCAGCCGGAACTCCATGCGCATCCCCGGCATCCCGGCGTGACCGAGGAACAGGGCGTACAGCGACCAGCCGAAGGCGGCGAGCACCCCGATGCTGACGAGGGTGTCCATGGTGGCCGCGCCGTGGCGGGCGTTGACCCAGGCGGCGCGGTGGAAGGGCCAGGCCCCCCAGACCACGACGGGGGCGGCCAGGGTGAGGGCGAGCCACTGCCAGTTGGTGAACTGCAGCGCCGGGAGCATGGAGAGCACCAGCACCGGCAGGGCCAGGGCCGCGGAGACGAGCAGGCGCCGGCGCAGCGGGGCGGTCCCCGCCTCGTCGGTCTCCCCGGCCTCGTCCGTCTCCCCGGCAGCCGCGTCGGGGACACCCGCCGCGCGCGCGCCCGGGGGCGGCGGCGGTGGGGTGGCGGTGTAACCGGTGGCCTCCACCACGGCGATCGCGTCGGCGACGCCGGTGCCCGCGGGCAGCTGGACCCGGGCCTTCTCCGTGGCGTAGTTGACGCTGGCCACCACGCCGGGCATCCGGTTGAGCTTCTTCTCGACGCGCGCCGCGCACGAGGCGCACGTCATCCCGCCGACGGCCAGTTCGACCGTCTGCGGCGGGTGCACCGTCCGCGGTGGCGCGCCGGTCGCGGCGGCGGTCCCGCCGGTGCCCTCGGCGGAGCGTGCGTCGTTCTCGTTCACGATGGCCCTTCCGGAGGGTTCCGCCACCGCCCGCGGCGGCCGCGGTCGGCTGGAACGGGGGGTGGGTGGGTTCAGGGCGCGGGCCGGACGAGGGCGTAACCGGCCTCGTCGACGGCGGCGCGGACGGCCTCGGGGTCGAGGGGGGCGCCGGAGGTGACCTCCACGGTGGAGGTGCCCCCGGCGACCAGGGTGATCTCGACCCCGCGCACCCCGGGGAGGGCGCCGAGCTCCTCGGTGACGGCCGAGACGCAGTGCCCGCAGGTCATGCCGTCGACCGCGTAGCGGGTCCGCACGTCCCCGGCCCGCCCGGTCCCGGCGTCGGCAACGGCCTGCTCGGCGGCCGGGGAGGTCCCGCAGCCGCAGCCGCAGCCGCCGGTGCCCTGCTGGGAGGTGCTGCTGATGTCCTGCGAGCTCATGGTGTCCTCCTGGGATCACGTGGGGGAGAGGGCGGCCCCCGCCCGGGCGGACCCGGGTGGGGCGGGTGGGTTTCAGGAGCGGACGAGCCGCGCGATGGCGTCGGAGGCTTCCTTGACCTTCGCCCGGGCCTCGGGCCCGCCCTGGGCGGCCGCGGCGACGACGCAGTGCGCCAGGTGCTCCTCCAGCAGGCCGAGGGAGACCGACTGCAACGCCTTGGTCATGGCCGACACCTGGGTGAGGATGTCGATGCAGTACTGCTCCTCCTCCACCATCCGCTGCAGCCCGCGGGCCTGGCCCTCGATGCGGCGCAGCCGCTTGAGGTAGTCGTCCTTGCGGTGGATGTAGCCGTGCCCGGCGTGGGTCGCGGGGCCGTCCTCCGCGGCGGTCCCCTGCGGTTCCTCGGGTGTGTCGCCGGCAGTTCTGCCCCGGGTCGGGCACATGTCGCATCCTCCACGTCGTCGCGCTCGTGCACCCACCCTAAGCGCATACCCCCCGGGTGTATTCCGGAGAGCGCTCGGCAGTCGCCGTCCACCTCCGGCTGAAATACCCGCGGGGGGTATGTCGTTGGGGCAGGCGGACCGCGACCGACCCGGTCGCCGCCGAGAACCCCCGAGCACCGGAGCCGTCATGCCCGAGCAGCACCGCCTCCCCGTCCGCCCGGTGGCCCACGACCACCACGGCACCGGCGGGACCCACCACGGGAACCCGGACCACCTCCGGCACGGGAGCCACGGAGGTGCCGGGGAGCACCGGCGCCCGGGGAACCACGAACACCACGAGCACCACGGCGGCAGGGTGTCGTGGCGGACGGCGGCGCAGGCGACCCTGCACTGCCTCACCGGCTGCGCCGTCGGTGAGGTCCTGGGGATGGTCATCGGCACCGCGCTGGGCTGGGGCACGCTCGCCACCGTCGCCCTGGCCGTGGGCCTGGCCTTCGTCTTCGGCTACGCCCTGACCGTGCGCCCGCTGCTGCGCGCCGGCCTGGGCCTGCGGGCAGCCCTGAAGGTGGCGCTGGCCGCCGACACCGTCTCCATCGCCGTCATGGAGATCGTCGACAACGCCGCGATGGTCGCCATCCCCGGCGCGATGCACTCGGGGCTGGGGAGCTGGGTGTTCTGGGCCTCCCTCGCCGGCGCGCTGGCGCTCGCGTTCGTCGTCACCACCCCGGTCAACAGGTGGCTGATCGGGCGCGGCAGGGGCCACGCCCTCGTCCACGCCCACCACCGCTGACGCTCCCGGGTGTCCCGCTCCCCGGCCGGTGGATCTCCCCGGCGGGTGGGCGACGACGACGCCCCGGCACCTGCGCGGTGCCGGGGCGTCGCGTGCTCAGCGCGCCGGTTCCCCGTACGTGCGGCCGCCGTCGGTGGAGGTGAGCAGCGCCCCGGTGGTGACGGCGTCGACGCGCAGCAGTTCCCCCTCCCCCGAGGCGCCGAGGGCCTGGGGCCGGTCCCCGGTGCTGCCGCGCAGTTCCCAGGTGGCGCCCGCGTCGGTGCTGACGGCGGTGACCCCCTGCGGGGTGAGGCCGACGACGGTGCCGCCGGAGGCCCAGTCCACCAGCAGCAGCAGCGGGGCCCCCGCCACCGGAGCCCAGGACCGGCCGCCGTCACCGGAGCGCAGGGGGCCCTCCTCGGTGGTGGCCAGGACCGTCGTCCCCTCCGGGGAGGCGGCCAGGGAGTAGGGCGCGGCGGGGACCGCCACCTCCTGCCACGTCCTGCCGTCGGCGCTGGCGCGCAGGGTGCCGTCGAAACCCAGGACGCCGGCGCCGGAGACGGTCAGGGCGTGGAAGTCGGACCGCCCCTGGCGCGACAGCGGCGTCCAGGTGCGCCCGGCGTCGGTGGACTCCACCAGCCCCATCGGCTCGGGCAGGTCGCTGCCCGGGCCGGGGTGGCCGGAGGCGTAGAAGTGGTCCGGCCCCGCGATGGTGAAGCCCATGAGGTCGTCGGAGCCGCCCACCCGCACCGGCCCGGCGTCCTCGTAGCGGAAGAGCCCGTCGTGGGTCGCCAGGTAGACCAGCCCGTCGCCGGGGTTGACGCCCACACCGTGGACGTGGCTGCCGGGCAGGACGCCGTGGGCGCCGCCCGACACCCCGGGACCGGCGTGGCCGCCCCCGTGCGGGCTCGCCGCCGAACCGCCGGCGGGGGACCCGGGGACCCGGGAGTCCGCGGCACAGCCCGTCAGGGCGGCGGCGGTGAGCACGCCGCACACCGCCAGGCGGACGTTCCGGCCGGTGGTGGAGCGCCCGGTTCGCGCCCACCGGGGTGCGGTGGGGTGCCGCGCCCCGGCGGGGTGATCGCGCATGGTCCTCGCTCCGGTGGGCGCTCAGAGGTTCCGCAGCAGCCGCTGCATCTCGGCGATCTCGCGGGTCTGGTCCGCCTCGATGGTCGCCGCCAGCGCCTTGGCGTCGGGGTCGGCGCCCTCGGCCTGCTCGGTCCTGGCCATGTCGACGGCGCCCCGGTGGTGCTCGATCATGCCTTCGAGGAACATGCGGTCGAACTCGGCGCCGGAGGCGTCCTCCATCGCGCCCATCTCCTCCTCGCTCATCATCCCCGGCATGCCACCGCCGTGGGCGGAGTGCTCGCCGGCGGCCTCCACCGGCTCACCCCAGCTCTCCAGCCAGCCGCTCATCTGCTCGATCTCCGGGCCCTGCGCGGCGATGATCTCCAGGGCGAGGTCCTTCACCTGCTGGCTGCCGGCGCGCTCGGCGGCCAGGGAGGCCATCTCGACGGCGCCCTCGTGGTGGACGATCATGTCCTGCGCGAAGGCCGTGTCGACGTTGTTGTGCCCTGCGGCGGGGGCGCCGGGAGCCGCCTCGGTGGCGGGGGAACCGGCGGAGGCGCTGGGCGTGGCGGAGGAGCCCATCGAGCCCATGTCGTGGCCGCCGCTGCCGCTGTCACCGCCTCCGCAGGCGGCCAGGACGAGGGACAGGCCGGCGGCGGCGGTCAGGGCGCCCAGTCGCCGGGCCGTCGCGTGGGTGGTGCTGGTGGTGGTCATGGTCGGTGCTCCTTGTCAGGGGTGGTGCAGATCGAGGGCATGTCGGAGGAGGCACCCGCTGGAGGCGGTGCCGGTGTCGTCGACTGCTCCTAGGTCCGCACCACGCACAAGGCGAAGCGTGGCCAGGCCCACGGCGGTGGGCCGCGGTGGCGAAGGCTGGGCACCCAGGCCCGCCGGAGCCGGGGGTGCAGCGGGTGGCTGGGCCGGAAGGCCACCTGCTTCAGGGCGATGAGCAGCGCGATGCCCACCGCGGTCAGGAACAGCACGCACCCCGCCGTCGCGGAGTGCTCGTCCTGGTCCTGGCCCGCGGCCGCGGTGGCGCCGGCCCGGTCGGCGGACCCGGTCGCCGGTGCCGACGCGTGCGTCGCGCTCGCGCCGTGGCCCTGGTGCCCGCCGCCGGCGACCCCGTGGCCGCCGGCGTCGGTCGGGGGGGTGCTCATCGCGTGCGCGCCCTGGTGGTGCCCACCGGTCAGGGCGTGCATGCCGACCAGGCCCACGACGACCGCGACGAGCGCCAGGGTGTGCAGCAGCACGCGGCCCGCGGTGCGGGCCGGGCACGTGGAGCGCCGCGGGATCCGTGCAGCCGTGGTGCGCGCCACCGGTCACCTCCTCACCGCGTCACGTCGTACCCGCCGTGTCGTGCCGTCCGCGCCTGTTCCCGGCCGTCCGGTCCTCCCACCATAACGACACCCCCGGGGGGTACGTGCCCGGGAAGGGTGCGACCTCCCTCACCCGTCCGGGGTGCCGCCCCGGCCGGCGCCGTCAGGTGACCGTGTCCGGGCTCTCCCGGCGCAGGGTGGTCACGAGCCGGTCCCGGTGGTCAGGCGCCGGGCGAGTTCCCCGACCCGGGCGGCGATGTCGTCGCGGACCAGGCGCATGCGCTCGGCGCCCTCGATGCCGCGTGACGACGGCTCGTCCGTCTCCCACACCTCCACCGGGGTGCCGCCGGCGGCCTCCACGTGCGCCTCGGAGCCGAGGACGACGACGAGGTCGGCGCTGCGGACCATGTCGTCGGTGAGCTGCTTGGGCCGCTGGTCGGTGATGTCGACGCCGACCTCCTGCATCGTTTCGGCGGAGAGGGCGTTGAGGGCGCTGCCGGCGCGGGTGCCGGCGGAGTCGACCTCGACGGTGCCGGCGGCGGCCTCGCGCATGAGACCGGCGGCCATCTGGGACTTGCCGCCGTTCCTGACGCAGACGAACAGGACGCAGGGGGTGGTCACGGCTGGGAGCTCCTCGATCGGTTCGCGGACGGGGTGGGGGGTGCGCCGGTCGCAGGTGCCGGCGAGGGTGCTGCGGCGTTCCAGCAGCACGGTGTCGCGCCACCGCCCGGCGAGCGGGCCGTGGGTCATGCGGGCGATCCGCTCTCGACGGCCGACGACGCGGAAACCTGCGGCGGCGTGCAGGGCCAGGCTGGCGGTGTTCTCGGGGAAGACGCCGGCCTGCAGGGTCCAGATCCCGGCCGCCTCGGTGGAGGCGATGAGTTCCGCCAGCAGCAGGCGCCCGACGCCCCGGCCCCGGGCGGTGGGGGAGACGTAGACGGAGTGCTCCACGACCCCGGCGTAGACCGGGCGGGCGGAGACCGGGGAGACCGCGGCCCAGCCCAGGACCGTCCCCGACTCGTCCAGGGCGAGGAGGCGGTGCTCGCTCAGGTGCGCGGCGTCGAACGCCTCCCAGGCGGGCGCGGCCTCCTGGAAGGTGGCGTGGCCGGAGGCGATGCCGGCGGCGTAGACGTCGCGCACGTCCGGCCAGTTCCCGGGGGTCATCGGTGTCACGACCGGCTCGGGGGTTCCGGCGCGGTCCCGCTCCTCGGCGCTCACGCCGGTGGAGCGGTCGTGCTGCTCGTCAGGACCGCGGCGAGGGCGTTCAGCGCGGCGGGGACGACGGTGAAGTAGGCCCAGGTGCCGCGCTTCTCCCGGGTCAGGAGCCCGGCCTCGGTGAGCACCTTGAGGTGGTGGGAGACGGTGGGCTGGCTCAGGCCGAGGGGTTCGGTGAGGTCGCAGACGCACGCCTCGCCGCCCTCGTGGGCGGCGATGAGGGACAGCAGGCGCAGGCGGGCGGGGTCGGCGACGGCCTTGAGGGTGCGTGCGAGCACCACGGCGGCCTCGGCGCTGAGCGGGGCGCCGGTCAGGGGGGCGCAGCACGCCACCGCGGGGGCGGCCGGTTCGAGGGTCGGTGACGTGGCCATGCCGCCAGTATGCCAGCACATTTATCTCCGTCTATGTTGACGACGGTCGATATGGCGTGCCACAGTCGGCGCGCCCATTGCATCGACGTTCGTCAATGAAGAGGTGAGGGTGATGACCCCGACGGCAACGACCGGCCACGCCGTGGACAGCGCGCAGCAGGAGCCCGCCGCCGCGAGGAGCTGCTGCTCGCCGCAGGAGGCCGGTGGCTGCTGCGAACCCTCGGCGAAGGCGTCCTGCTGCGGTGGCAGCGCCACCCCGGGGGCCACGGCCACCCCGGTGGCCCTGTCCCCGACGTGCGGATGTCGCTGACCCGCACGTCCCCCGACCACCTACCCCGAGGAGGACCACGATGACCACCACACGACAGGCCGGACAGGACACCCGCGGCTCCGGCGTCGACGTCGTCGTCCTGGGCGCCGGTCCCGTCGGCCTGGCCGCCGCCGCCCACCTGCTGGAGCGCGGCCTGGAGCCCCTCGTCCTGGAGGCGGGGGAGCAGGTCGGCGCCGCGGTGGCGGCGTGGGGCCACATCCGGCTGTTCTCCCCGTGGCGCTACGACCTCGACGCGGCCGCGACGCGGCTGCTGGAGCCCACCGGCTGGACCGCGCCGGAGCCGACCGGGTTGCCCACCGGCGCCCAGCTCGTCGAGGACTACCTCCTGCCCCTCGCCGCGACCGAGCAGCTCGCACCGCGGATCCGCACCGGCTCCCGCGTGGTCGCCGTCACCCGGCAGGGGATGGACAAGACGCACGGCCTCGGCCGGGAGGGCCGTCCCTTCCTCGTGCGGACCGTCACCACCGACGGCGAGGTCGTCGACCACCTGGCCCGCGCCGTGATCGACGCCACCGGCACCTGGGAGCAGCGCAACCCCCTGGGTGCCGCCGGCCTGCCCGCGATCGGCGAGCACGCGGCCGCGGAGTTCCTGGCCGGGCCGCTGCCCGACGTGCTGGGCCGCGACCGCCAGACCTTCGCCGGGCGCCGCGTCCTCGTCGTCGGCGCCGGGCACTCCGCGACCAACACGCTGCTGAACCTGGTGCAGCTGGCCGAGCAGGAGCCCGGCACGCGCATTTCCCCGCGAGCGGGCGGTACCCCCACCTGGGCCGTGCGCGGGAACTCCGTGACCCGGGTCTACGGCGGCGGTGACGCCGACGGCCTGCCTGCTCGCGGCCTGCTCGGCTCGCGGCTGAGGACCGCGGTGGAGGCCGGGCGCATCGAGCTGCACACGGGCGTCACGATCACCGCCCTGCAGCCCGCCGAGGACGGTGTCACGGTCGTCGCGGACACCCCGACCGGGCGGCAGGAGCTGCGCGTCGACGTCATCGCCGCCGCCACCGGGTTCCGCCCCGACCTCGACGTGCTGCGCGAGCTGCGCCTCGACCTCGACCCCGGTCTCGAGGCACCCCGGCGGCTCGCTCCGCTGATCGACCCCGAGTTCCACTCCTGCGGCACCGTTCCCCCGCACGGCGCCGACGTCCTCGCCCACCCGGAGAAGGACTTCTACGTGGTGGGCATGAAGAGCTACGGCCGGGCCCCGACGTTCCTGCTCGCCACCGGCTACGAGCAGGTCCGCTCCGTCGCCGCCGCCCTGGCCGGGGACGCCGAAGCTGCCGCGGAGGTGCACCTGGACCTGCCGGGGACCGGGGTGTGCTCTGCCTCTGCCTCTGCCTCTGCCTCTGCCTCCGCCTCCGCGCCGGACCCGGACGCCGCCGTGGAGGTCGGCGGCCCCCTGCGCGCGGGTGGGGGAGTTCCCACCGGAACGCGCTCCTGCTGCTGAACGCCCGCACCTCCTCGCTCCCTCCCGCCGGCTCTCCCGGGCGGCGCAGCTGCTCGCCCCCCGGCGCAGGCGCCACGTGCGCCCCAGGGGCCGCACCGGTAGCGCTCGTCCAGGGGATTCACCGCCGTGCGGTGACACTGGGTGAGTAAATAGGTACAGGCTGCATGGACAGTGCGGGCTCCGTGCGGACGGGTGGCGGTGGGCATGACGGTGGCCGGCTCGACGCGGGTGCGGGTGGGGCTGCCCGTGGTGGTGCTGGTGTGGGCGGTCTACGCGGGCCTCCTGCTGCTGGTGCCCGATCGCTCCGGGGCCTCCGACGCCGCCGGCGGCGCGGGGCTGATGGTCTCGGCGCTGGTCTTCGCGGTCGTGGCGTGGCGTCGTGCAGCGAGGACCCGGGACCGGGCCGGACGGGGGTGGCGGCTGCTGGCGGCGGCCGGGGGTGCCTTCGCCGCGGGTCAGTGCGCCTGGGCGTACCAGCAGGTGCAGGGCTGGGCGGTGCCCTTCCCCTCGTGGGCCGAGGCCCTGTACCTGCTGGAGTTCCCCCTCATCGCGGCCGGGGTCCTGTACCTGGCGGACGGCTCGATGCGCGCGGTGTCCCGGGCGCGCACGGTCGTGGACGGTCTGCTGCTGGCCACCGCCCTGGTGATCATGTCCTGGGACGTGGCGCTGAGGCCGGTGTACCTGGAGCAGGCCAGCGCAGGGCGGGTGGCGCTGCTGGTGGGGCTGGCCTTCCCGCTGGCGCACGTGGTGGTGCTGTCCCTGATCGGCGCCGTGGCCGTGCGCATCAGCGCGCTCACCCGGGACCTGGGGTTCCTCGCGGCCGGCGTGCTCGCCTCGGCGCTGGCCTACGCCGCCTTCGGGTGGCTCAACGCGCAGGAGGACTACTTCACCGGCCACGTCGTCGACTCCGTCTGGGTCCTCGGCTACGGGCTGATGTGCCTGGCGGCGGGGGGCCCCCGGGCCGCGGCGCGGACGGTCGGGCGGTCCGCCGGCGCCGACGCGGAGGTGCCTCCCGACGAGGAGGGGACGGGTGAGCGGCAGGACGGTGCCCCGCCCGCGGGGCGGGGCGCGCGGGCGGCCGCGGCCCCGGCGGTCCTGCCGCTGCTGCTGGCGGCGGCGGCGGTGGCGGTCACGGCGGTGGAGCTGTTCTGGTGGGGGGACCTCGACCCGGCGCACACCTGGCTGGGGGTGTGCCTGGGGGTCATGCTGCTGTGCAGGCAGTGGCTGTCCCTGCGGGAGCACGCGCAGCTCAGCCGGAGCCTGGAGCAGCGGGTGGCCCTGCGCACCTCGGAGCTGGCGGCGCGCACCACGGACCTGGCCGCCCGCTCCAGGGAGCTCGCCGCCAGCCAGCAGCGGTACCAGTCGGTGCTGGACAGCGTCCACGAGGTGATCTTCCAGACGGACCTCCACGGCGGGGTCACGTTCCTGAGCCGTGCCTGGCAGGAGCTGACCGGGACGCCCGTCGGCCAGGCCCTGGGACGGCCCCTGGCCGACCTGGTGGACGCGCAGGACGCCTCCGCGGTCAACGAGGCGGTGGGGCGGGCGCTGATGTCCTCCGCCCCCGTGCAGGTGCAGCTGCGCCTGCTCCACCGCGACAGGGAGGCCTGCCGGGCCGAGGTGGGCATCCAGGTGGTCGGCGACGAGCAGGGCGCACCCGTGGGGCTGGCGGGCACCGTGCGCGACGTCGGGGACCGCCACCGGGCCGAGGAGGCCCTGCGGCACAGCGAACGGCGCTGGCGGCTGCTGCTGGAGTCCACCGGCGAGGGCATCTTCGGCATGGACCTCGACGGGCGCTGCACGTTCGTCAACACCGCCGCCGCGGCCATGGTGGGCCTGGAACCCGCCGAGCTGCTGGGGCGGGACGTGCACGAGCTGGTGCACCACAGCCACCCCGACGGCAGTCCCTACCCGCTCCCGGAGTGCCCGGTCCTGCCCGCGGTGCGGACGGGGCACGGCTGCCACCTGAGCGAGGAGGTGCTCTTCCGCGCCGACGGCAGCAGCTTCCTCGCGGAGGTCAACGCCCGTCCCGTCTACGGCGACGGCGAGGTCGAGGCGGCGGTGAAGACCGTCGTCGACATCACCAGCCGCCACGCCGCCCAGGAGGAGGTCCGCCACCGCGCGCTGCACGACGCCCTCACCGACCTGCCCAACCGCGCGCTGCTCGGTGACCGGCTGGAGCAGGCCATCGCCGGCACGCGCCGCAGCGGTGAGCCGACGGCGCTGATGGTGCTGGACCTCGACGGCTTCAAGGACGTCAACGACCGCTTCGGGCACCTGACCGGGGACGAGCTGCTCCGGGAGATCGCCGCCCGGCTCACCTCCCCGGGGCTGCTGCGAGGTCCTGACACCGTCGCCCGCCTCGGCGGTGACGAGTTCGCCGTCGTGCTGCCCGGCCTGCGCGAGGCCGCCGATGCCGTCACGGTCGCCCGCAAGGTCCTCGACGCGATCGGCCTGCCGATCCTGACCGGTGCCGGGCCGCTGGAGGTGGGCTGCAGCCTCGGCATCGCCCTCGCCCCCGACGACGCGTGCGACGGCCACACGCTCCTGCAGAGGGCGGACGTCGCGATGTACCTGGCCAAGGGCGCCGGGGGAGGGATGGCCCGCTACCACGCGGAGCACGACCAGGCCCGCCTGCACCGGCTCGAGCTCGCCGACGACCTGCGCGCCGCCGTGGACGCGGCCGAGCTGCACCTGCACTACCAGCCCGTCATCGACCTGCGGACCGGCGACGTCGACCACGTGGAGGCGCTGTGCCGCTGGCAGCACCCGAGCCGCGGGAACATCCCGGCCCAGACCTTCATCGACATCGCCGAGCAGAACGGTCTCATCACCGACCTCACCCGGCACGTCCTCGCGCTGGCGCACCAGCAGAGCCAGGCCTGGTGCGGCGCCGGGCTGCGGGTCCCGATCGCGGTCAACATCTCCGCCACCACCCTGCACGACACCGAGCTGCTGCAGGCCGCGTACGACTGGCACCACAGCGACCCTCCCGCCGGGCCCCTCGAGATCGAGGTCACCGAGAGCGCCGTCATGAGCCACCCGGCCCTGGCCATCGAGCAGCTCCAGCGGCTGGCGAGCCTGGGGGTCCGCGTCTCCATCGACGACTTCGGGACGGGCTACTCCTCCCTCGCGCACCTGCGCGACATGCCCGTGCACGCCGTGAAGATCGACCGCAGCTTCCTCGCCGGTGCGCCGCACGAGGCACCTCCCGGGCGGCCCGCCGGGAACCCCGGGGAGCAGGCCGAGGACCGGCGCAACCGCCGGGACCACGCGCTCGTGGAGTCGATCATCCAGCTCGGGCACACCCTGGACCTCACCGTCATCGCCGAGGGCGTGGAGAACGCCCGGACCGCCCAGCGCCTGCGGGAGCTGGGCTGCGACGAGGCGCAGGGGTACCACTTCGGCCGGCCGCAGGCCGCCCAGCAGCTCACCGCCACCCTCCGCGCCCTGCGCGCGAACTCCACCCCGTCCGGCTGAGGCGCGTGTCCGCGCGGGCGGCGGGTCCCGGGCGGGATCCAGGGGAGTTCCGCTGCCGGTGACCCGGCCGGCGCTCAGGCGGTGGTGGGCGCGCGCCCGGGCAGCAGTTCCCCGAGGAGCTGCTCGACGTGCCCGCGGATCTCGTCGCGGATGGGCCGCACCGCTTCCACGCCCTTGCCGGCGGGGTCCTCCAGCTCCCAGTCCAGGTACCGCGTGCCGGGGAAGTAGGGGCAGGCGTCGCCGCAGCCCATGGTGATGACGACGTCGGAGTCCTGCACCGCCTCGGGGGTGAGGATCTTCGGGGTCTGCGCGGAGATGTCGATGCCGACCTCGGCCATCGCCTCCACGGCGGAGGGGTTCACGGAGTCCTTGGGGGCGGAACCGGCCGAGCGGACCTCGACCGCGTCCCCGGCGAGGTGGCTGAGCCAGCCGGCGGCCATCTGGGAGCGGCCGGCGTTGTGGACGCAGACGAACAGGACGCTGGGCCTGGCGGAGGCGGTGTTCTCGGGCATCGGGAACCTCTCGGTGGATCGGGCGGACCGGTCGGGTGCTGCGCGCTCAGGCGCGGTCGGGAGGTACGTCGGCAGGCACGACGGCGTCCCCCGCGCTGTCCGGGGCGTCGGGGTAGAGGGCCAGCACGAGTGCCACGCCGACACCCGCGCCGAGGAGCTGGGCGGCGACGTAGCCGGGCGCGGAGCCCGGGGCGATGCCGGCGAAGGTGTCGGAGAAGACCCGCCCGATCGTGACGGCGGGGTTGGCGAAGGACGTGGAGCTGGTGAACCAGTACGCCGCGCCGATGTAGGAGGCCACGGCCGCGGCCGACAGCGCCGCACGCCCGGAGCGGGCGAGCGCGAAGACGACCGCGACGAGCCCGGCGGTGGCGACGACCTCGCCGATCAGGTGCCCGGTGGTGATGCGCTCCTCCGCCGAGACCTGCCACACCGCCAGGTCGAACATGGCGTTGGCCAGCCAGGAACCGGCGACGGCCCCGGCGACCTGCGCGACCGTGTAGGCGGCCACGTCGCGTCCCGGCAGGCCGGTTCCCGCGCGCCGGCCGAGGAACCAGTCGGCGGCGGAGACCACGGGGTTGAGGTGCGCCCCGGACACCGGCCCGAACAGCAGGATCAGGACGCCCAGGCCGAACACCGTGGCGAGGGCGTTCTCCAGCAGCTGCAACCCCACGTCGTCCGGGGAGAGGGTCTGGGCGGCGATCCCGGAGCCGACGACGACCGCGACGAGCAGCGCCGTGCCGACGGCCTCGGCGAGCAGGCGGCGGGCCAGCGGCGGACGCGCCGCGGTGCCGGGGACCCGCCGGGTGGCGGTGGGCCGCGGTGCGGCCATCAGCACGCCCTCCGGTCCACGTCGCCGTGGCTGGCCCCGGCCAGGCGCGCGGTCGCCGCGGCCAGCCCGTCGAGGGCGCCGGGCCGCAGGCGGTAGTAGGTGAACCGCCCGCACGGCTCGGTGTCCACCAGGCCCGCGTCCCGCAGCACCTTCAGGTGGTGCGAGACCAGCGTCTGCTTCGCGCCGAGGAGGTCCTGCAGGTGTGTGGTGCAGAGCTGCTCACCGGCGAGCAGGCCGAGGATCCGCCAGCGCACGGGATCGGCCACCACGTGCAGCAGTTCCCCGGTGTCCGGGACGGAGGCGGGGGGAGGGCCGAGATCGAGGCGCACCGGTGTCACGACCGCAGTGTGACATCAGTCCGAGCTGATCCGTCGAACGCGGCCGGGGTGGGCCGCCGGGCTCAGCGCCGCATGCGCGGGTCCTGCGAGGGGTCGGCGTACGCGGGAGGGCAGCCTCCCCCGACCGCCCCGGGACGCAGCTCGAAGTGCCAGGGCTCGTTCTCGTAGGTCCGGCACAGCCCGTACCGGGCCCCGTGCTCCGCCAGCCACCGCGCGGCACCGGTGGGCCCGACGTCGACGGCGTCCCCGGACACGTGCGCCGACGTCTCCGCGGTGGCGACCCACCGGGCGGCCTCCTCCTGCGATCCGTACCGGGACACCGCCTCCGCGCGGAGGCGGTCCTGGTACCGGGCGGAGCGCCAGCCGCTGTTGACGACCAGCCGGACGCCGTCGCCCGAGGCGTCCGCCGACGCCTCGCGCAGGGCCCGGAGCAGCGCGGGGTCGAGCGCGGCGACACCGGGGAACTCCTCGTCGGTCGCGGTCACGCCGTCGGGCAGGACGCCGTCGTCCTCGTCGACCACGCCGTCGTCCCGGGTGGCACGCCCGTCCCCGGCGAGGGGGGGCCGGCCGGCCAGGTGCGCCGGTGAGGCCGCCGGCCGGCCGGAGGCGGTCGTGGTCACCGCTCCGGTGCCGACGGTCGTGGTCACCGCTCCGGTGCCGACGGTCGCCGTCACCGCTCCGGCGACGACGGCCAGGCAGAGGACGGTGAGCGCGAGCGTCCTGCTGCTCGCCGGTGCTGCTGCTGCGGTTCGCGCCATGGTGCCAGTGGAGGCGGTGCCGTGTGGCCGGAGCGTATGGAGTTTCCGATACGGCGGCGATATGCGCCGTGCGTAGCATGACCGGCGTGCGCGTGCTGGTCGTCGAGGACGAGCCCCTCATGGCGGAGGCCGTCCGGGACGGGCTGCGGCTGGAGGCGATCGCGGCCGACGTCGCCGGCGACGGCGACACCGCCCTGGAGCTGCTGGACGTCAACGCCTACGACGTCGCCGTCCTGGACCGCGACGTCCCCGGCCCCTCCGGTGACGAGATCGCCGCGAGCATCGTCGCCTCCGGCAGCGGCACGCCCATCCTGATGCTCACCGCCGCCGACCGGCTCGACGACAAGGCGTCCGGGTTCGAGCTGGGCGCCGACGACTACCTCACCAAGCCGTTCGAGCTGCGGGAGCTCGTCCTCAGGATCAGGGCGCTGCACCGCAGGCGCGCCCACCACCGCCCGCCCGTCCAGGAGATCGCCGGGCTGCGGCTGGACCCGTTCCGCCGCGAGGTCCACCGCGACGGCCGCTACGTCGCGCTGACCAGGAAGCAGTTCGCGGTGCTCGAGGTCCTCGTCGCCGCCGGAGGCGGGGTCGTCAGCGCCGAGGAGCTCCTGCACCGGGCGTGGGACGAGAACGCCGACCCGTTCACCAACGCCGTGCGCATCACGGTCTCGGCCCTGCGCAAGCGGCTGGGCGAACCCCGGCTCATCGCCACCGTGCCCGGCGTCGGCTACCGCATCGGCACCGGCACCGGCACCGGCACCGGCACCGGACCGGACGACGGGGACGGCGGCGGCGGGCGTGCATAGGGCGCCCGGCCCGAGCGTCCGCCTGAGGCTCACCCTCAGCTACGCCGGTTTCCTCGTGGTCGCCGGAACCCTGCTGCTCGCGGTCGTCTGGGTGTTCCTGCTGCGCTACGTGCCCGACACCGTCCTCAGCTTCGCCAGCCCCTACGGGACCGTCCCGGGGATCTTCATCCCCAACCGCTCGGACCTCGTGCGCGCGTTCGCCCCGAGGGCGGCCGCGGCGATGGGGTTCCTGCTGGTGTTCGGCCTCGTCGGCGGGTGGGTCCTCGCCGGCCGGATGCTCGCCCCCCTGGCCCGCATCACCGACGCCACCCGCACGGCCGCGAAGGGCTCGCTGTCCCACCGGATCGCGCTGGGGGGCCGCCAGGACGAGTTCCGCGAGCTCGCCGACGCCTTCGACGCCATGCTCGCGCGCCTCGAGGCGCACGTCGCGCAGCAGCGGAGGTTCGCGGCCAACGCCTCCCACGAGCTGCGGACCCCGCTGGCGATCACGCAGACGCTCCTCGACGTGGCCCGCGAGGACCCGGGGCGCGACACCGGTGAGCTCGTCGAGCGCCTCCGCCTCGTCAACACCCGGGCGATCGAGCTCACCGAGGCCCTGCTCCTGCTGAGCCGCGCCGACGGGCGGAACTTCACCCGGGAGCACGTCGACCTGTCCCTGCTGGCCGAGGAGGCCGCCGAGACGCTGCTGTCCCTCGCGGAGGAGCGCCACGTCACCCTCGAGGTCGGCGGCGACATCACCCCCGTGACCGGCTCGCCGGCGCTGCTGCTGCAGCTGACCGTGAACCTCGTGCACAACGCCGTCGTCCACAACCTCCCCGGCGGCGGCACCGTCCGGGTCACCACCGGCGGCCACCCCGCGGCCGCGGTCCTCACGGTCGAGAACACGGGCGGGGAGGTGGCCCCGGAGCTGGTGCCGGTGCTCGCGGAACCGTTCCAGCGCGGTCCCGGGCGCGTCCGGGGCGACCACGGCGGTGTCGGTCTCGGCCTGGCGATCGTGCGGAGCATCGCCGAGGCGCACCGGGGGACCCTCACCCTCGCCCCGCGGCCCGGCGGCGGCCTCCGCGTCACGGTGCGGTTGCCCGCCGCCCGCTGACCGGGCCCGGTGCTCAAGGTGCACGGTCCGGGGGCCGATGTCCGTGCCATGGGTCACTTCCGCAACCTGAAGGTTGCCACCAAGCTCGTCACGGCCTTCGCGGCGGTGTGCGCACTGCTGCTCGTGGTCGTGGCGGTCGCCGTGACCCGCCTGGGCAGCGCCCAGGCCGACCTGGACTCGATGTACTCCTCCGGTCTGGCCTCGGTGGAGAGCGTGGGTCTCGTCGAGACCGCCTTCCAGACCAGCCGGCTGGACCTGACGAACCTCGCCCTCAGCGGCTCCGACGAGGACGAGGTGAAGGCGCAGGCCACCATGGCCGAGAACGACGCCGCCCTCGACGAGGCGTGGGCCTCCTACCTCGCCACCGACCCCAGCGCCCCCACCGCCGACCGCGATGCCGTCTGGGCCACGATCACCACGTGGCGCGCCGCCCGCGACGAGCTCGTCCCGCTCGCCGTCGCCGACGACGTCGCCGCCTTCGTGGCCCAGCGGACCGAGACCGCCAACCCCCCGGCGAAGGAGGCGGTCGAGCGGCTCGACGCGGTCGGGGCCGCGGAGTCCGACGCCGCGAAGGCCATGGCCGCCGAGGGCGCCGCCGACTACCGCTCGGCCGTGACGCTGATGCTGGCCCTGGCCGCCGCCGCGATCGCCGTCGCCGTCGCGCTGACCGTCCTCATCACCCGCTCCGTCGCCGGCCCCCTCGGCAAGGTCGTGGCCGTCGTGCAGGCCCTGGCCGAGGGCCGCCTCGACCAGCGCGTCGACGTCGACTCCCGCGACGAGGTCGGCGTCCTGGCCGCGGCGCTGAACACCACCGTGGAGCGCCTCGCCGGTGTCATGCGCGAGATCTCCGGTGACGCTTCGACGCTGGCGTCCTCCTCCGAGGAGCTGACCGCCGTCGCGACCCAGCTCGCCGCCGGGGCGGAGGAGTCCGCGACCCAGACGCAGGTCGTCTCCGCCGCCACCGAGCAGATCAGCGCCAACATCTCCACGGTCGCCGCCGCCGGCGAGGAGATGACCTCGGCGATCTCCGAGATCGCCGCCTCCACGGCCGAGGCGAGCCAGACCGCGGCCTCCGCCGTGGAGTCCGCCGCCACCGCCGGGGAGACCATCCAGCGCCTGGCCAGCTCCAGCCGCGAGATCGGCGACGT
Source organism: Kineococcus anabasis (assembly GCF_054590795.1). Classification (NCBI taxonomy): domain Bacteria; kingdom Bacillati; phylum Actinomycetota; class Actinomycetes; order Kineosporiales; family Kineosporiaceae; genus Kineococcus; species Kineococcus anabasis. Next base: position 252,220 of record NZ_BAAIHU010000007.1, on the reverse strand, counting down.
CGTCAAGCTCATCACCTCCATCGCCGAGCAGACGAACCTGCTGGCGCTCAACGCCACCATCGAGGCGGCGCGTGCCGGGGAGATGGGCAAGGGTTTCGCCGTCGTCGCCGGTGAGGTGAAGGAGCTGGCGCAGCAGACCGCCCGCGCCACCGAGGAGATCGTCGCCCGGGTCAACGCCACCCAGAGCGACGCCGCCGCCGCCGGCACCGCCATCGACGGCATCCGCGAGGTCATCGAGCGCATCGACGGCCTGCAGGCCACCATCGCCGCGGCGGTGGAGGAGCAGTCGGCCACCACCGCGGAGATGGTCCGCAACGTCACCGACGTCTCCACCGGCAGCCAGGAGATCTCCCGCAACGTCTCCGGCATCGCGGCCTCCGCCGAGGAGGCCACCACGGGCGCCTCGCACACCTCCAGCACGGCCGGCGAGGTCTCCCAGGTCGCCGCGCACCTCAAGCAGCTCGTCTCCGGCTTCCGCTTCTGAGCACCCGGCCGGCGCCGGCCGGAGGACGCCGCAGGCCCCGGGCAGCAGCCCGGGGCCTGCGGCGTCGCGCGGGGATCAGCGCCGGTCGGCGGTCTCCGCCGGCAGCTCCACGACCCGGGGCGCCGCGCGCGCGCCGGAACCCTCGCGGACGTCCACCGTCCCCGACCCCGCGAGCGCCGGCTCGCGCTCCTCCCCGACGGTGGGTTCCGCCTTGGGCCGGCCGCGGCGGTGGTCCCACACGTCGCGCAGGACGACCTGGATCATCCCCGCGACCGGGATGGCGAGCAGGGCGCCGAGGACCCCGGCGAGCTGCACCGCCAGGAGGATCGCCACCGTCACGGCGAGCGGGTTCAGGTCCACGGTGCGGGAGAGGATCATCGGCTGCAGCAGGTTGTTCTCCAGCTGCGAGTAGACGACGAAGAAGACCAGCACGACGATGCCGGCGTTCGTCGAGGTGAGGAAGGCCGCCGAGGTCCCGACGACCGCGCCGATCGGGGCGCCGACGAGGGGCACGAGGTCGGCGAGCGCCACGAACAGCGCGATGAGGCCGGCGAACGGCACGCCCATGACCTTCAGGACGACGTAGGTCAGCGTTCCGCAGATGACGCTGATGAGCAGGTTCCCCGTGAGGTAACCGGTGACGGAGTGCGCGCAGTCGGCGCCCACCCGGCGGATGCGCTCGGCCCGCGCGGGCTGGAACAGGGCCAGGGTCCCGCCGACGAGCTTGGGACCCTCCAGCACCATGAGGTAGGCCAGCAGGAAGATCGTGACCGCCCCGGCGAGCCCGGTCGCGACGCCCGAGAGGACACCGGCGGCGGGGGTCGTCAGGCCGGTCGCGAACGCGCGGATACGGTCCTGGTTGTCGCGGACGTAGTCCAGGGCGTTGGTGCGCTCCAGCAGGTCCCCGACCGGGCCGCGCCCGGCGCGCGCGTCGTCGAGGAGCTGGGGCAGCTGGCCGGCGAACCTGCTGCCCTCCTGGGCCAGCGGCACGGCGAACACGGTGCCGATGCCCGCCAGGACGCCGAGGACGACGAGGAAGACCAGCAGCGTCGCCAGGGAACGCCGGCGCCCGCCGAGGACCCGGCGCTGCACCCAGCCGACGAAGGGGTACAGGGCCACCGCGAAGAACGCGGCGATCACCATCCAGGTCAGCACCTGGCGGGTCTGCAGCACCACGTACAGCAGCAGGGCGGTGGCCAGCAGCAGGCCGATGGCCGTGAGGATCGTGCGGACGGTGCCCGAGGAGGGGGCCGTCTCGTCGGAGACGCCCGCGAGGAACTGGCTCCCCTGGGGAGCGGTGGAGGTCACGTCCTGCTTGTTCCCCGGGACGGCACGGCCATGCGCGCCCGGCGGTCCCCCCGGGTGCGCCCGCGCCGCGGCTCAGGAGCCGGTCTGCTCCTGCCCCGTCCCGCCGACGTGGGTGCCGGTGTCACCGGTCTCGCTGTCGGCGATGACGGACTCGGTGCTCGGCGCGTCGGCGTGGGTGTTGAGGCCGGTGGCGTCGGGGTCGTTGTCGGGGATGTCGTCGACCTGCTCGCTCATGCGCTGTCCTCTCCGGCGGTGGTCCTGACGTCAGTCTGCCGCAGGGCCGGGACGGCACGGTCGGCCACACCGGCCGGGAGTCCCGTGCGCGACTGCTCGTGCAGCTCGCGCACCAGCCCCTGCAGCCGCCGCTCCGAGGCCTCCACGGCGCGCAGGGCGATGCGCAGCGCCAGCTCCGCCGACACCGCGGCGGCGAGGTCCTCCAGCAGCAGCAGGTCCTCCGGCGACCACCGCCTCGGCACGACGTCCGCGGCGCAGAAGGCGCCCAGGGTGTGCCCGGCGTGGTGCAGGGGGAAACCGGCGTAGGCGCCGGCGCCCATCTCCACGACCGCGGCGTGCTCGCGGTAGCCGGGGTCGGCGCGCGCGTCGTAGAGGACGACGGGGCCGCCGAGGCGGACCACGTGGGCGCACAGGGAGTGCGTCAGCGGCGTCGTGCGCCGCGACGCCCAAGGCTCCGGCAGGCCGACCTCCGCCTGCACGACCTCCCGGTCGCCGGCGACGAAGGACACCATCGCCACCGGCACGCCCAGGACGCGGGCGGCCAGCCGGACCAGCCGCTCCAGGCCGTCGCCCGCCGCCGCACCGGCCGACGTCGCCTCGGCGACCGCCGCCAGGCGCAGCGCGTCCACCACCGGGTCCGGGGCCGGTTCCGCCGTCACGGGCACGCGGCCATCGTCCGCTCGGCCGTGCCGCCGGGCAAGGGTCGTGCGGGACCCGTCCTGCGTCCCGCCGGCCCCGCCGCGGGGCGCGGGGACGGCGGGAGGAGCGCGTGGGGCGCGTGTGCACCGGTTCGCGTGGACAAACCGTGATCACGTGCAGGTGAGGTGCCGGTCCGTGCCGTTCGCCGCCGGGACGGGACTACCGTGGGGACCGGCGTCGAGAACCGGCGCGGTGGCGGACGGCGTCGCCGCACCGGCAGCTCACGACCGCACTGCACCACGGGCGACGGGTGGCGGGCCATGCCGGACCAGGCGGCACTCCTGGGGGTGTTCGCGGACTTCGCGCGCCGCGCGACCGGTCCCTTCGACGTCGACGTCATCCTGCGGGAGCTGACGGAGGCCTCGCGCCGCGTCCTCGACGTGGCCGGGGCCGGGGTGGCCTACCGGGTGGACGGCCGCATGGAGTACGTCTACGCCGTCCCGGACCGCGTCGAGCGGGCCGAGCGCGCGCAGGCCGACCTGCAGGAGGGTCCCTGCCAGGAGAGCCGCCTCAGCGGTTCGCTCGTCGTGGTGGAGGACCTCGCCACCCGGACGGAGCGCTGGCCCCGGTTCGTCGAGCGCACCCTCGAGGTGGGCCTGCACGCGGCGGCCTCCGTGCCCCTCACCGCCCGCGACGACGTCTGGGGCGCGCTGACGCTGTACCGGGAGGGCCCCGGGCCGTTCGACCCCGCCGACCTGGCCGCGGCCCGGGTCCTGGCCGACGTGGCGTGCAGCTACGTGGTCATGGCCCACGACCGCGACGCGGTGCTGGCCGCACAGGAGCAGGCCGCGCACGCCGCGACGCACGACCCCCTCACCGGACTGCCCAACCGGGCCCTGCTGTACGACCGGCTCACCCACGCGGTGGCCACCGCCCAGCGCGCCGGGACGCCCCTGGCGGTGCTGTTCCTGGACCTGGACGGCTTCAAGGAGATCAACGACGCCCACGGGCACTCCGTGGGCGACCTGGTGCTGGCCGAGGTCGCCGTGCGGCTGTCCGCGACGCTGCGCGCGGGGGACACCCTGGCCCGGCTCGGCGGGGACGAGTTCGTCGTCGTCTGCGAGGGCCTGCACCCCGGCCCCGCCGGCAGCGTCGCCGGGGACGACCTGACGGCGGTCGTGGAGCGCGTCCGCGGCGCCCTCGCGGAGCCGCTCGACGTGGCCGGGCGCACACTGGGGGTGTCGGCCAGCGTCGGCGTCGCCACGGTCGGCGAGGGCACCGGTGAGGCGGAGTCCCTGCTGCGCGCCGCGGACCACGCCATGTACGAGGTGAAGCGGGCGTCCCGCGGCCGGGCCGGCTGAGCCGTGCCGGGGGAGCCGTGCCGGGGAGCCGAGGAGGAGCACGTGAACCGTCCACGCACCGCCGGGCCGGCCACGGGCGCCACGGCGCACCACCGGCACCGGGAGGGCGCGCGGTGATCGACGACGACGCCGTCCTCGCCGCCCACGACCGCCTCGCCGCCCTCGCCGCGTACGACCTGGACGACCCCCGCCTGCGCCGTCGCCTGGACGCCCTGGCCGAGCGCACCGCCGCAGAGCTGGGCCAGCCCGTCGGCCTGGTCACCCTCGTCCTGGACAGCGCGCAGGTCCTCGCGGGCGCCAGCGGCGTGCCCGACTGGCTGGAGAGGATCCGCGGGACCCCGGTCGAGTGGTCCTTCTGCGCCAACACCGTCGTCCACGGCGAGCCCTACCTCGTGCCCGACGCCGCCGCCGACCCCGTGCAGCGCCACAACCCCCTCGTCACCGTCGACGGCGTCGCAAGCTACGCCGGCTACCCCCTGACCAGCCCCGAGGGGCACGTCCTCGGGGCGCAGTGCGTGATCGGGAGCGACCCGCACGAATTCTCCCCCGCGGACGTGGAGGTCCTGCGGGCCGCCGCCGCCGAGGCCGTGACGATCCTGGAGGAGCACCGGCTCCCGGGCCGCGGCGTGCCCGCCGGCCGGCACCTGCCCGCCGGCCGGCACCTGCCCGCCGGCCGCCCGGCGCCTGCCGCCGAGCAGGGGTCCGCCACCGCGCCGGCCGCCGGGCGCGCGGAGCTCGTCGTGCGGGCCGAGCGCCGCCACGCCCACGTCCTCACCCGCACCGGGCCCGGTCCCGCCGCCGCGGAGCTGCTGTGCGCCGCGCTCCTCGACGTGCCGGGCGCCTGCGCCGACCACGTCGTGCTCGACGCGTTCAGCCCCTCCCGCGACGGCCTGCCGCCGGAGGTCGCGGACGCGCAGAAGCGGCTGCGGCGCCTGCAGGAGGAGAGGGACCACACGGACTCCGGCAGGGCCGTCCGCATCGAGCGGGACGACCCGGAGCAGGAGCGGCTGCTGCGCGCGTACGCCCCCTGGTCCGCTCACGTCGAGCTCCGCGTGGGCAGCACGGGGCGCACCCTGGTGGTCCTGCACGGCGCGGCGCGCGCGGCGCGGGCGGAGCTCACCGAGGAGGAGGCCGCCGGGCTGCGGCGGCGCCTCGACGGCGTGGCCGACGTGGAGCTGCTGGCCGACGCGGAGGAGCGCGAACGCGCCCGCGCCGAGGGTGAGCGCCTGGCCCGGCGCGAGGAGCGCCGCCGGCGCCTGCGCGCCTGGTGGGGGCGCCTGACCTCCCCGGGCCGCGGGCACCCCCCGGAGCGCTGAGGGGCACCGCCCGCAGCGCCGGGGGGACGCCGGCCGGAGCGCCGGGGGGCGCCGCCCCGGCCGGGCCGCCGCGTGCCCGCCGGGTGAGGATGGGCCCGTGACGGACCACGACCAGCTCCAGCTCACCGGCACCCGCGTCGTCGGCCTGCCGTCCGGCCGGGTGCGCGTCCTGGAGCGGGACGGGGTCCTGCGCGCGCGGGGCCTGCGCTACGCCACGGCCCGCCGCTTCTCCCCGCCCGTGCCGGTGCCGCCGTGGGAGGGGGTGCTCGACGCCACCGAGCGCGGCGCGGTGTGCCCGCAGGTGGACCTCGGGGTCAGCGAGCAGTTCGGCCCGGTGCGCGAGGAGACCCGCGCCGACGAGGACTGCCTGACGGTGACCGTCACCGCCCCGGCGGGCCCGCCGGACGACGGCCGCTCCCGGCCGGTGATGGTGTGGATCCACGGCGGCGCCTACCTCGTGGGCGACGGCGACGGCATCTACGACCCGACGGCGCTGGTCGCGGAGAACGACGTCGTCGTCGTCACCGTGAACTACCGGCTCGGCATCCTCGGCTACCTCGGCATCGAGGGGGTGGCGCCGGCGAACCTGGGCCTGCTCGACCAGCTGGAGGCGCTGCGCTGGGTGCGGCGGGAGATCGCCGGCTTCGGCGGCGACCCGGGGCAGGTCACCGTCTTCGGGGAGTCCGCCGGCGGCGACGCGGTGTTCTGCCTGCTCCTCGCCGACGGCGCCGAGGGGCTGTTCCGGCACGCCGTCGTGCAGAGCGCGCCGCTCGGCCTGCGCACCGGGCGCAGCCCCATGACCGCCGCGATGGGTGCCGCCGCCCGCCGCGCCCTGCCCCCCGACCCGCAGCGCGCGCCCGTGGCGGACCTGCTGCGGGCCCAGGAGGCGGCGCTGCGGGCAGCGTCGAGGTTCCGGCAGGCCGGGCTGGCGTTCGGCCCCGCGTTCGGCGAGGCGCCCCTGCCCGCCGAGACCGACGTGCCGCAGCGGCTGCGGCGCGCGGCGGCGGCCGGGACCGACCTGCTCGCGGGCTGGACCGCCGACGACGCCCTGCCGTTCGTGGACGTGGAGACCCGCATCAGCGGGCCCCTGCGCAGGCTCCCCGGCGGGGACCTGCTGCGCCGCGGGCTCGGCAGGGCCGTCACCGGCGCCGTCTTCAGCGGCCCCACCCGGCGTCTCGTGCGGCGCTACCGCGCCGCGGGCGGGCGGGCGCAGACGTACGCCTTCGAGTGGGCCCCGCCCGGCAGCCGCTTCGGTGCCTGCCACGCCATCGAGCTGCCGTTCCTGTTCGGCAGCCCGCAGCTGTGGCGCTCCACCCCGATGCTCGGGGACGACCCGGCCGCGGCGCTGGACAGGATCGGGCCGCGGATGCGCCGGCTGTGGGCGGGGACCGCCCGCCACGGCCTCGACCCGGCGGGCCCGCGGCACCACGTGATCCGCTGAGGGGCCGGCCGCCGCCCCCGCACGCTCAGGCCCGCGCGGGCCCGAGCTGTGCCGCGGTCTCCCGCAGGACGTGCCGGGCGAAGTCCTCCCCGGGCAGCGGCCGGGCGAAGAACCAGCCCTGCCCGTGCCCGATCCCCAGGTCCGCGAGGCGGGTGCGCTGCTCGGCGGTCTCCACGCCCTCGGCCAGGACCGTGAGGTTCAGCCGCGCCGCCAGGCCCACCACGCCCTCCAGCAGCGGGGACTCGGCGTCGTCGATGAGCGGCGCGGTGATGCAGCGGTCCAGCTTCAGCGTGCTCACCGGGTACCGCAGCAGGTAGTCCAGCGAGGCGTACCCCGCCCCGAAGTCGTCCAGGGACAGGCCCACCCCCGCGGCCACCAGCGAGCGGAACGCCTCCGCGATCGCCGGGTCGTCCGGCAGGTGCTCGTGCTCGGTGATCTCCAGGTGCAGCCGCGAGGCGGGCAGCTCCGCCTCCGCCAGGGCGTCCAGCACCGTCAGCGCCAGCGCCGGGTCGCACGTGCTGGAGCGGCCCAGGTTCACGCTCACCGACAGCGGCGGCAGGCCCCACCCGTCCCAGCGCCCCAGCTCCGCCAGGGCGGTGCGCAGCACCACGCGGTCCACCTCGGCCCCCAGGCCGTGGTCCTCCGCCGCGGACAGGAAGTCGTCGGGCATGACCCGCCCGCGCTGCGGGTGCTCCCAGCGCACCAGGGCCTCGCACGAGAGGACCCGGCCCGTGCCCATGTCCACCAGCGGCTGGTAGACGACGCCGAGGCGGCCGACCCGCTCGGGGTCCTCCCCGGCCAGGACCGCGCGCAGGTCCTCCACGAGGGCGCGCCGGCCGAGGACCTGCCGGCGCAGCTCGTCGGTGAACACGGCGGTGCCGTCCCCGCCCGCGGCCTTGACGGAGTACATCGCCACGTCGGCGTCGGCCAGCAGCTGCAGCAGCGTCGAGCACTCCCGCACCGGCACGATGCCCATGGAGGCGTGGACGTGCAGCGGACGCCCGGCCAGCGTGAACGGCACGCCGAACACCGCGCGCAGCACCTCCTCGGGCGTGGCCGCGCCGGGTCCGGTGGCGCACAGCAGGACGAACTCGTCGCCGCCGGTGCGGCCGACCGCGTCCGCCGGGCCCACCGCCTGCACCAGGCGCCGGGACACCTCCAGGACCAACGCGTCGCCGTCGTCGTGGCCGTAGGTGTCGTTGACGTGCTTGAAGTCGTCGACGTCGAGGACGCACAGCACCCAGCCGGGGCCGTCGCCGGCGCGCTGCCGGCGGGTGGCGAACGACTCGGCCAGGCCGCGGCGGTTGAGCAGGTCCGTCAGGGGGTCCCGGGCCGCGCGGCGCTCGGTGACGCGCAGGGCGAGGATGCCGCGCACCAGACCCAGGGCCGACACCAGCCCACCGGCCAGCAGGTACGCCCACGTCGGCAGCGTCACGGCGCGGGTCTCCCCGAGCAGCCACAGCGCCGGCGGCAGGGCCACCAGGGGCAGCAGCGCCAGCATCTGCGCGGAGGCCTGCCGGCGCTGCCCGAGGGAGGCGGTCTCGAACGCGGTCGCCATGGACGGGTGGGCCGCCGCCAGCGCCATGAGCGCCATGAGCGCCATGCCCAGGGGTGTGGGGAAGTCCTGGGAGGAGCCCGACCAGCGGTCGAGCACGCCCTCCAGCAGCGAGTGGGCGATCGCCACGACACCGCACAGCTGCAGCATCGCCGTGGCGGGGCTGGCGGCGGCGGAGACGATGACGAACCGCAGGACCACCCCCAGGAGCAGCAGGTAGACGGCCATGGCGACGTCCTGCGCGGAGACGGCGCCGCCGCGCAGGCCCGGCAGCAGCGCCTGGACCACGACCAGGGCGACCACCGCGGCGAGCATCGCGCTGTCCAGCCACGCCGAGGTGGACCGGTCGCGGTCGGTCCGGGGGCGGCGCAGCACGTCCAGCAGCACCCAGCCGATCACGAGGGCCCCGCCGACGCGGGAGGCGATCGTGCAGGCCCGGGCCAGCTCCCCGGTCCCGGCGCCGGCCACCGCCAGGAGGTTGCCGGTGGTCGCCAGGGCGAGGGTGGTGGCCATCAGCGCCCACGGCTGCCACGTGCGGGGGCGGTGCACGCGCGGCCCGAGGGCCATCAGCACGGCGGGGGCCAGGCCGAGCAGCGCGGCCGGGAGCGGGGGCAGCAGCAGCTGCCCGGCCGCCCACGCGAGGAGGACCGCGACGGCGGCCGGGAAGAACCGGCTCCCACCCGTCGCGGCCTGCCGGGCGTCGCCGCCCGTCCACCTCTGCCCGGTCACAGGAGAGGGGTCGGGAGGTTGCGTGGCGCACTTGACCGGTCACGGGGCGGGCCCACCCCTCCGGCCCAGTGGCGGCTGGCGCTGCGGTGCCGCTGCGGTGCCGCTGCGGTGCCGCTGCGGTGTCGCGGCTGGGCCGCTGCCGGGGGCCGGTGTGTGGCAGGCTCGGGAGGTGGTCGACGACGCTGCGCTGGCGGAGGTGCGCCTCCTGGGCCTGCCGGTGGCGCTGCGCGCGCGCTTCGTCCGGCACACCGAGGGCCTGCTGCGGGAGCTGTCGCTCGTCCAGATCGGGGCGCAGCAGGCGCTGGACGCGTCCCTGCCGCGCCGGCTGCTGGAGCTGGCGGACGAGGTGCGCACGACCTACGCGCCGTTCCAGGCGCGCCCGGCTGCGGAGCTGGAGGCGGCCGAGGCGGCGGGGCTGGAGTCCTGCGACCTCACCTACACCCTCCCCCGGGAGGCCGGGGGTTTCCTGCGGCACCTGTCGGCGGTGCTGGAGGAGGCGGACGAGTTCTGCCGCGCCGAGACGCACCTGCTGACCCTGCCGCCGCCGCCGGACGTCGTGGCGTACCGCCGGTGGGTGTTCGGCGAGTTCACCCGGCAGCTCGCGGGCGAGCCGCCGCAGCCGTGGACGGGCGGCCGCGAGGGCTCCGAGTCCTCCCGGGTGCCGTCCCCCACGCCGTCCGCCGGGATCCCCGCGCCGCCCTCCGGCGGGCCGCACCCGGGGGAGGGGACGGCGCCGGCCGGGGAGCTGGTGGCCGCTCCTCTCGCGATGGAGCCGCTGGCGGGGGCGGTGTCGGCGGCGCGCCGCCACGTGCGCGAGGCGCTGCGGCGGATGGGCGCGCCGGAGCTGGAGGAGTCGGCCGAGCTGGGTGTGTCGGAGCTGGTGACGAACGCGCTGCTGCACGCCCGGACCTCCTTCGCGGTGGCGGTGCGCAGGACGCCGGCGGGCCGCGTGCGCATCGAGGTGGCCGACTCCTCGGCCGTCCCCCTGCAGCCGCGCAACCTGGGCCCGGCGGCGACGACGGGGCGCGGCCTGCGGCTGGTGGGCGCGGTGTCGGCCGACTGGGGTGTGGACCCGGTGGCCGGTGGGGGGCCGGGGAAGCTCGTGTGGTTCGAGCCGCGCGAAACGCAGGAGGACGAGGGGGAGGCGGACGCGGGCCTGTTCGACTGGTCGCAGGACATCGCCGAGCTGTCCTGATCCCGCGACCGTCCGCCATCGCACGACTACTCGCTGGCCGGTCGGTGCGCTGGAGGGATGACCTCGTTGCACCGAACGGTGAACGTTCACCGTTGCGGACGGTCGTGATGACCTACTGGACGTGATCATGTCCGGGTGTCCGGCGATGGTCCGGGCGCGCTCCACGAGAGGAGACCCGGTGGTCGACGGCCCGCGCGACGAAGCCGTGCCCGGCCGTGCCGCCGGTGCGCCCCCCACCGCCGCGGAGGCCGGTGCCGCGACGCGGGAACGGCTGACCGCCGCCGCGCTCACGGTGTTCGCGAGCCGCGGGTACCGCTGCGGCAGCATCAACGACATCGCCGCCCTGGCGGGGGTGACGCGGCAGGGGCTGCTCCACCACCACCCCACCAAGGAGGCCCTGCTGCTGGCCCTCCTGGAGCGCATCGACGCCGACGCCGACGCCGAGGCCGACGCGGAGGCGGTGGCACCGGCGGGTGACCCGTTGCGCCTGGCCATGGCGGTGCCGGACCCCTCCGGGCGGGGCCGCTCCCTGGTGCAGTTCCGCCACGTCCTCGCCGCGGAGGTGAGCGGGGACGAGGCACACCCCGCGCGGGAGTGGGTCGTGCGGCGTCGCGAGCGGGCCGTCGCGGCCCTCGCCCGGGCCGTCGAGGAGGCCGTCCGTGCCGGTGCGGTCGCGGCCGGGACCGACCCGCTGGCCGCCGCCACGGTGCTGCTGGCGCTGCGGGAGGGCCTGGAGACGCTGTGGCTGGCGGACCCGTCGTCCGTGTCGCCCGAAGGGCTGGTGGACGCGCTCGCGGGTCTCGTGCCGGGCGGGCCTCCCGCGGGCCCGGTTTTCGACAGTTAGCTACCTACCAGTCGGCAGGTAGGTGGCATACCCTGCTCCCCGTCACCACGACAGACGGGAACTCCATGAGCACCACCCCCGCCGCCCCCGTGTTCCCGCGACGACGGGCCACACCCGGCACCGCGTCGGGAACGGTCACCCACCGTCCGGGGCGGACCCCCCGGCGTCCTGGGCGCAGCTGAGCGACCGTGTCGACCCGGAACCCGCGCACCCGTCCGTGCATCGTTGCACCGGGTGCCCGCCCACCGGTCGCCGGTGGTGCTCGGTGAGCCCGGACACCGAACGCCGCGGGGCGGGCACCGTCGCGGCCCCCGGCCGCCCGGCCCCCGAGCCGGACGGCGGCACGGTCGGTGAGCTCGCCGTCCCCGCCTGCGTCGTCGACGCCGCCACCCCCGCGCTCGACGTCGACGGCATGTTCCGCCTCGACCCCTCCCTGCGCAGCGTCCTCGTCGACGGCCCGGACGGCATCCGCCTCGTGGACCGCACCTGGTTCGCCCTGACCATGGCCGGCAGGCTCGGGTTCGGGCGCGGCCTGCACGCCCGCCGCACCATCGGGGAGCTGCAGATCCCGCCCTGCCTCGTCCTCGACGCCCGCGTGCCGGTCGCCCGCGCCGCCGAGCTGCTCCTCGGCCGCCCCGTCCCCCGGCGCGCCGGGCAGGCGGACGCGGGCGTCCACGACGACGTGGTCGTCGTCGGCCCCGGCCGGGACCCCGGCGTGGTCCCCGTCGCGGCCGTCTTCGAGCGCCTCGCCGCCCACCACGCCCACCAGGCCCTGCACGACCCCCTCACCGGCCTGCCCAACCGCTCGTACCTCGTGCGCAGGCTGCGCGAGGCCGGGCGGGACCGGGAGCCCGCCACGCTCCTGCACCTCGACCTCGACGGGTTCCGGGAGCTCAACGACACCCACGGCCACGCCGCCGGGGACGAGGTGCTGCGGCACGTCGCCCGCAGGCTGCACGAGGCCTGCCGCGACGCCGACCTCGTCGTGCGCCTCGGCGGTGACGCCTTCGCGGTCCTGGTGTGCCAGGAGATGACCACGGCGGAGAGCCGGGCGCTGGCGCAGCGGCTGCTGGAGGAGGTGGCGACCCCCTTCACCCTGTCCGCCGACGGGACCGGCGCGGCACCCGTGCGCCTGCCCGGGATGGGGGCGGGCATCGGCGTGGCGCACACCGACGGCCTGCCCGGGCCCCCGGAGGACGGTGCGCTGGAGGAGCTGCTCGCCCGCGCGGACTTCGCGGTGTACCGGGCCAAGGGGCGCGGTCCCGGCCGCGTGGAGCACTTCGACCCCGTCTCCGACGCCTCCGGCGAGCCCGGGGTGCCCTCGCTGCGGGCCCTGCGCGCGCAGCGCGGGGCCGCCCGGCGCCTGCGCGCGGCGGTGCGCGAGGAGCGCCTGGAGCTGCACTACCAGCCCCTCGTGGAACTGCCCTCGGGGCGGGTGGTCGGCGCGGAGGCCCTCGTGCGCTGGGACGACCCCGAGCGGGGGCCGGTGCCGCCCTCGGAGTTCGTCCCCCTCGCCGAGCGCAGCGGGCTCGTCCACGAGCTGGGGCGCTGGGTGCTGCACGCGGCGTGCGCGGAGGCGGCGGGCTGGCGCGGGTCCGCCGCGGGGGCCTCGGTCGCCGTCAACGTCTCGGCCGTGCAGCTCGCCGAGCCCACCCTCGTCCACGACGTCACCGCCGCGCTGGAGCGCTCGGGGCTGCAGCCGCACCGGCTGTGCCTGGAGGTCACGGAGACGGCGGCCATCGCCGACCTGGAGGAGGCGGCCCGGCGCCTCGGCGAGCTGCGGGACCTCGGGGTGCGGCTGGCGCTCGACGACTTCTGCACCGGCCACTCCTCCCTCACGATGCTGCGCGTCCTGCCGGTGCACACCGTGAAGATCGACCGCTCGTTCGTCGAGCGGGTCGCCGGCAGCACCGGCGACGCGGTCCTCGTGCGGCTGCTGGTCGACGCCGCGCACAGCCTGGGGCACCGGGTCTGCGCCGAGGGCGTGGAGTCGGAGGAGCAGGCCCGCCAGCTCGTCGCGCTCGGCTGCGACCTGGCGCAGGGCTGGCTGTTCGGGCGGCCCGCGCCGCCGTCGCAGGGCTGGATGCGGGGGCCGGGCGCACCGGCCGGCGGGCGGGAGCTGCACCGTCCCGGCTCCGGCGGCCCCGCCCTGCCGCCGGGCGACGGGGACCGGCTCGTCCTCGTCACCGACGTCGAGCGCACCATCCGGTACGTCTCGGCGTCCTGCGCGCCGCTGCTCGGGTGGGTTCCCGGGGACCTCGTCGGCACCTCGATCCGGGACCACGTCCACGCCGAGGACCTGACCCGCCTGCACGGCGGCGAGCAGCTGCGGGCCCGGGGGGTCCCCAGCACCGCCACGTTCCGGGTGCGCCACGCCGACGGTGGCCACCGCTGGTTCCGGTGCACCTCGCAGTGGACGGGCGGCGACGGGGGACGGGGGCCGGAGGTGCTGACGCTCTGCCACGACGTGACGGACGCCGTGGAGGCCGGGCGGGCCCTGACCGCCAGCGAGGAACGCTTCCGCCTCCTCTTCGAGGAGGGGCTGGAGGGGATGGTCCTCGCCGACCTCGACGGGCGCGTCGTGCGCGTGAACCAGGCCTTCGCGGACCTGCTCGGCTCGGCGCCGGAGGCCCTGCGGGGCCGCCTGCTGCACGACCTCCTCCACCCCGGGGAGCGTTCCCGCGTGGCGGAGCTCCTCGCGCCGCACCCGGGTGCGCCGCGGCTGCGCGCCCGCTACCTGCACTCCGGCGGCCCCGAGGTGCCGGTGGAGCTGCGTGCCTCGCTGCTCGGCGGGGACGACGGCGCCGCGGACCGCCTCCTCCTGCACGTCGTGCCGGCCCCGGCCTGAGCGGCGGGCGCGCGCCCCGGGCCTGAGCGGCGGGCGCGCGCCCCGCGGGAGCCGCGGTCGTCAGCCCGCGTGCCGCTGCGGCAGCGTGAAGTGCACGCTCGTGCCGCCGCCGGGCTCCCCGGCCGCCCAGATCCGGCCGCCGTGGCGCTCCACGATCCGCCGGCAGGTCGCCAGCCCGATCCCCGGGCGCGCCGTGCCGCCCGCCTCCAGGCTCGCGAAGACGTCGAAGACCCGGTCGCGGTCGGCCGGCGGGATGCCGTCGCCGTTGTCCGCGACGGTGAACACCCACCGATCCTCGCTGAGCTCGGCGCTGACCCGGATGCGGCAGGACCGCTGCGGGGAGCGGTACCGCAGCGCGCTGGAGAGGAGGTGCCGCAGGAGCTGCTGCAGCAGCACCGGGTCGCAGTACACCCGCGGCAGGCCGTCGCTGACGACCCGGGCGCCCGCCGCGCGGATCCGGCCGTGCAGGTCCAGGACGGCGTCGTCGAGGACCTCCCGGAACTCCACCAGCTCCCGGCGGGTCGGCGCGGCCCCGACGTGCGCGTAGGACAGCAGCGCGGACGTGAGGTCCTGCATCCGCCGCACCCCCCGCAGCGCGGCGTCCAGCCACTCGCGGGCCTGCTCGTCGAGCCGGTCGTCGCCGGCGTCCGCGAGCAGGTCCAGGTACCCGGCGACGCTCTGCAGCGGCGAGGTGAGGTCGTGGCTGGCGAGCGCGGCGAAGCGTTCCAGGTCGGTGTTGGACCGCTGGAGCTCCTTGACGGCGCCGGCGAGCTGGTGGCCGCGCTCGCTGAGCTGGTCGTGCGCCGCGCGCAGCGCCGCCTCCCGCGCCCGGTCCACGGTGACGTCGGTCAGCGCCAGCACGGCGCCGAGCGGGGTGCCGTCCGCACGGCTGAGCGCCCGCCCGGAGCAGACGGCCACGGTGGCGGGCCCCTCGGCGGTGGAGAGGACGACCTCCTCGCCGCTGACCGGTCCCTCGTGCAGCACGCGGTGCAGCGGCTCGCGCAGGGCCCGGTGCACGGGCCGGCGGGCGCCTGCCCCGGCCGGGGCGGCGGTCGCAGCGGCGGTCGCGCTCCACTGCCGCGCGGTGCGGTTGGCCGCCCGCACGCGCCCGTCCGGGCCGGTGACGAGGACGCCGACGTCGAGGGCCTCCAGCGCGGCCTCGGCGAGCTCGCGGCCCAGCTCGGCCTCGCGCCGGGCGGCACGCTCGGCGTGCAGCTCGCGACGCAGCTCGGCGGCGCTCGCACCGGCCCCGGTGGGACGGTCCTGCGCCCCGGCGGCAGGCCGCGCCGTCCCACCACCGCTCATGCCGCTCCAGTCGCTCGCCTCCCGGCCGGGACGAGGTTCCCGGGTCGTGGCACCTCCTCCTGCACCTCGGCGGGTGGGTGGCGCCCCTTGAGGGTTTGCGCGCAGGACCACCCGGACGGGCGGCGCAGCGGCCGGGCGGGGGCGGCAGCCGGGCGGGGTCGGCGGCCGGTCCGGGTCAGCGGCCGAGGCGGCGGCCCGCGCGGTAGCCGCGGGCCAGGTGCCGGCGGGTGCGGGAGCGGGGCCGGCGCGCGGGCGGGTCCTGCCCGGTGAGGACCGCGGCCAGGCCGGCGGCCAGCTGCACGGAGACGCGCAGCAGCAGCAGCGCCACCCGCACGGTGGTGACCAGCAGCAGCCAGCCGAACCGCAGCAGCCCGCGCACCACGTCGCCCACGTCCACCTCCCGGCGCCCATCCTCGGCGGAAACCCGCGCCCGGGTCCACCTGCGCGTTCCGCCCCGTGCTGCGGGCCCCGCTGCCATCCTGGCGCGCGTGGACCAGGAACCGGCCGGGCAGGTGCGCGTGCGGACCGGTGGGAGCGGGCCGGGCGCGCCCGGCGGCACCCCGGGCCCCGCCTCGCCGTCGCACGCCGTCCCGCTCCGGCGAGCCGCCCCGGCCGCGCTGGCCACAGGTGCCCTCGGGGCGGTGTGCGGCGCGGTGGCGAAGGTGGGCGACGGTGTGCCGTGGCTGGGTCCCGTCGCGGACGGGGCCGCCGTGTGGCTGCTCGCCGTGGCGCTGCTGGTGCGCTCGGCGCCGGGCACCGCGCAGGCCGTCGTGCGGCCCGTGGTGTTCTGCGCCGCGATGGTGCTGGGGTACTACGCCTGGACGGCGCACGTCCTGGGGTACCCGGTGGGCACCTACCCGCGGCGGTGGCTGGCGGTGGCGTTCTCCGCGGTGCCGCTGGCGGCGCTGGTGCTGCGCTGGACGTTCACCCGCCGTGGCGTGCTGCCGGGCCTGGCGCTGGCGCTGGCCGCGGGCTGGGTGCTGGCCGGTGGGCACGTGCGCCGCCTGTGGCTGGCCCTGGACGGCGTGCCGTGGCCGGCCGGCTCCGCGGGGCTGCCCGTCGCCGCGTTCGAGGTGCTCGTCGCGGGGGTGCTGGCCGCCGTGCTGCCGGCGCACCACCGCACCCGTGTCGTGGCCGTGCTGCTCACCGTCCCGGCGGCGGTGTGCTGGGTCCTGTGGCGGGTGGACGACCGCCTGCTGTCCCTCGTGGCCTGAGGGTTTCCGGGGCCCGGGGCCGTTCCCGCGGTCCCGCAAGGTTTCCAGCCCGGACCTGGCCGGGCCCGCCGGGCGGCGCCAGGATCCTGCGGTGCCCACCGTCCTCGTCTCCGGTCCCGTGTCGTGGAACCTCCTGGTCCACCTGGACCGCCTGCCCGACCCGCGCCCGCACACCGTCTTCGCCCGCCGTCACCACGAGGGTCTCGGCGGGACCTCCGCGGGCAAGGCGCTGAACCTGCGCGGCCTGGGTGCGGACGTGACGCTGCTGACGCTCCTGGGCCGCGACCCCGACGGGGAGCGCGTGCTGGGGGAGCTGCGCGGCGCGGGGGTCCGGGTCCTGGCCCGGCGCAGCGTCAACGGCACGGAGCGGCACGTGAACCTCCTGGACGCCGACGGCCGCCGCGTGTCGGTGTACCTGACCCTGCCCGAGGCCGAGGAGCAGGCCGATGCCGAGGCCGGGGAGCAGGCCGGCGCGGGGACCGCGGCCGGGCTCGGCGCCGCGGAGGCCGACGCCCTCGCCGCGGCCGACGCCGTGGTCGTGGACCTCGCCGACCACAGCCGCCGGGTGCTGCGGGCCGCGCGCGCGGCGGGCGTGGGCGTCTGGTGCGACCTGCACGACTACGACGGCAGCAGCTCCTTCCACGAGGAGTTCCTCGCCGCCGCCGACCACGTGTTCCTCAGCGACGAGCGGATGCCGGACCCGGAGGGTTTCCTGCGCGCCCAGGTCGCCGCGGGCAAGCGCCTCGTCGTGTGCACGCAGGGCGCGCGCGGGGCCCTGGCGCTGGAGCGCGGCGGGGAGCCGGTGCACGTCCCCGCGCACCCCGTCGCGGAGGTCGTGGACACCAACGGCGCGGGGGACGCCTTCTTCTCCGGTTTCCTCCTCGCCTCCCTGCGGGGGGAGCCCCTGGCGCGGTGCCTGGAGGACGCGGCGGCCACGGCCGCGGCGTGCGTGCGCTCGACGTCCCTGGCCGGCGAGCTGACCACGGCGGGCCCGCGGCGGTAGCGTGCGGCGGTGACGGGCGACGGGGACGACGACGAGGCCGCCGTCGGGCGCCTGCGGGCCCTGCTGAGGTTCCGGACCGTCTCCACCGCGGACCCCGCCGCGACGGACCTGGCGCAGTTCGACGCCCTCCTCGCCGCGCTGCCCGTCCTGTACCCGCGGGCGCACGGGGTGCTGGAGCGCCGCCTGCTCGCCGGGCGCACCGCGCTGTACCGCTGGCCGGGACGCCGGGAGGGCGACCCGGCCGTGCTGATGGCCCACTACGACGTGGTGCCCGCCGGCGAGGACGGCTGGGAGCACCCGCCGTTCGCGGGCGAGGTGGCGGGCGAGGGGGAGGCGCGGGCGGTCTGGGGCCGCGGCGCGATCGACATGAAAGGTGTTCTCGGGGCGCTGCTGGAGGCCGCCGACCGCCTCGCGGCGGAGGGTTTCCGGCCCCGGCACGACGTGTACCTCGACGTGGGCCACGACGAGGAGATCGCCGGGAACGGCGCGCCCGCCGTCGTGGCGGACCTGCGGGAGCGGGGGATCCGGCCGCGCCTGGTGCTCGACGAGGGCGGCGCCGTCGTCGAGGGGGTCCTGCCGGGCGTGCAGGTGCCGATGGCCGTCGTCGGGGTGGCGGAGAAGGGCAGCGCCACCGTCGTCCTGCGCGCCCGGGAACCCGGCGGGCACGCCGCGATGCCGCCGCGCACGACGGCCACGGCCCGGCTGGCGCGCGCCGTCGTCCGCCTCGACCGCCACCCGCACCCGGCCCGGATGAGCGCCCCGCTGCGGCAGATGCTGCGCACCGTCGCCCCGCACTCCCGGCAGCCGTACCGGTGGGCGTACGAGCACCTGCACCTCACCGGTGTCCCCCTCGCGTGGGGTCTGGGCCGGCGCGGGGACGTCGGCGGTGCGTTCGTCCGGACGACGCAGGCCGTCACCCAGCTCCGGGGTTCCCCGGCCCCGAACGTGCTGCCCGAGGAGGCCGCGGCCGTCGTCAACGTGCGGGTCCTGCCGGGTTCCGGCGTCGCCGGGGCCGTCCGGCACCTCACCCGCGCCGTGCGGGACCCGGGTGTCTCGGTCGAGGTGGTGCAGGCCTCCGAGCCGTCGCCGCTGTCGCCCGCGCACGGGGAGGCGTGGGAGACGCTGGGCGCCGCGATCGCCGCCGCCTACCCCGGGGTCCCGGTGGTGCCGTACGTGATGCTCCAGGCCAGCGACAGCCGGCACTTCTCCGCGGTCAGCGGGCACGTCTACCGGTTCATGCCGTTCGACCTGACCGCCGCCGAGCGCGCCACGCTGCACGCCCCGGGGGAGCGGATCCGGGTGTCGACGTACCACCGCGCGGTGGGTTTCTACACCGACCTGCTGCGGAGGCTGTGAGGAGCGCGGTACCGGTGGCGCGCGCGGTGGCGGCTGACAGGATCGCGGCGTGACCTCCCCGTCCGGCGGTTCCGCGCCCGGCCCGCACCCGCGTCCCCTGCCCGTCGAGGCCCCGCCGCTGGAGGGTGCGGTCATGATGCGCCAGGACTGGTGCGACGTGGCGTTCCTGCACTGGGCGGTGGACCCGGAGCGCGTCGCGCCGCACCTGCCGCCCGGCACGGTGCCCGACGTCCTCGACGGGCGCTCCCACGTCGGGCTCATCCCGTTCCGGCTCGTGGGCCTGGGAGCCGCGCGCGGCCCGGCCGTGCCGTGGCTGGGCACGTTCTGGGAGACGAACGTGCGGCTGTACTCCCGGGACGCCGCGGGGCGGCGCGGGGTGGTGTTCGCGAGCCTGGACGCCGCGCGCCTCGGGTCGGTCCTCGGGGCCCGGGCGGTGTTCGGCCTGCCGTACCGGTGGTCGCGGATGCGCGGCGCGGAACGGGTGCGCGAGGGGGCGCGGGAGCTGGTGTGGACGGCCCGCACCCGCTGGCCCGGCCCGCGCGGGGCGCGCAGCCGGGTCGCGGTGCGGGTGGGGGAGGCGCTCCCCGCGGACGCGCCGGAGGCGGGGCTCGGGCACTTCGTCACGGCCCGGTTCGGGTTGCACGTGGCGCACGCCGGGCGGACGTGGTGGGTGGCGAACGAGCACGAGCCGTGGCCGCTGCGGCGCGCGGAGGTGCTGGACCTGGACGACGTGGGGGTACCGCCCGCTCGCGGGGGACTGCTCGGCGCGGCCGGTTTCGGGGACCTCGCCGCGCGCCCGCCGGACTCGGTGCTGTTCGCGCACCGCGTGACGACGCGGTTCACGTTCCCGCGCGCCCTGCCACGGAGCTGAGGCCGGCCGCGGCAACCCCGCCCGGCGGGGTTCCCGGGCGGGCGGGGGTCCTCAGGCGGGCGGCGGGGCGGTGCTCTCGCGCACGACGAGCTCGGTGGCCAGGTCGATGCGCAGGTTGGTGGGCACCTCGCCGCGGGCGAGGCTGAGCACCATCCGGGTGGCGGTGGCGGCCATCTCCCGCAGGGGCTGGCGGACGGTGGTGAGGGGCGGGTCGATCCACCCGGTGAGGGGCAGGTCGTCGTAGCCCACGACCGAGAGGTCCTGCGGGACGCGCAGCCCGAGCTCGCGGGCGCTGCGCAGGACGCCGAGGGCCTGGTAGTCGCTGCCGGCGAAGACGGCCGTGGGGCGGTCGGGGAGGGTGAGCAGGTCGCGGCCGTGGGCGTAGCCGCCCCCGGCGTGGAAGTTGCCGTACCGCACGAGCGCGGGGTCCACCGCGATGCCCGCCTCGTCCAGCGCGGAGCGGTAGCCGTCGATGCGGGCGCGGCTGCACAGCACGTCCGAGGGGCCGGAGACCACGGCGATGCGCCGGTGCCCGAGGCCGAGCAGGTGCCGGGTCGCCACGAGCCCGCCGTTCCAGTTCGCCGAGCCGACGGTGGGCACGTCGGGGGAGGGCTCGCCGGCGGTGTCGACCACGACGAACGGGATGGACCGGGCCACGAGCTGGCGGCGCTGGACGGGGTCCACCCCCGACAGCACGAGGATCATGCCGAGGGGCCGGCGGGCGAGGACGTCGTCGAGCCACTCCTGGCGGGGGCGGTGGGCGCCGCCGAGCTCGGAGAGGACCAGGGCGACGCGCTCGGGGGCGGCGACGGCCTCGACGCCCTTGATGATCTCCTCGCCCCACGCCGACAGCTCGTGGAAGACGAGCTCGACGAGGCGGGGACCGGTGGGGTTGCGCCCGCGGCGGCGCTGGTAGCCGGCGCGGTCGATGGCCGCCTCGACGCGGGCGCGGGTGGCGGCGGCGACGTCGGTGCGCCCGTTCAGGACCTTGGAGACGGTGGCCACGGACACGCCCGTCTCCGCGGCGATGGCGGAGATGGTGGACCGCGCGGCTGCGGATTCGCCCGGGCGCGTGGTGTCGGTCGTCATGAGCGGTCTCCACGGCATCTCAGGGCTCGAAATTTTCGAGACAAGGTAGCAGTGCCCGTCCGGATCCGACCGGAAGTTCCCGGAACCTTCCGGAGGTCGGGACGCCCGGCGGCCGACAGATGACACAACGATGCACCAGCCGCAAAGGATTGCAAGGGCTTGACCTGCGGCGATGACGTGCCTATGGTCACCGCCTGTATCGACGTACCAGTCGAAACTTTCGATTCCCACAGCGGTGTGGGGTGGAGGTGCGCATGGAGCGGCCCACGACGGCGGAGCCGCGGGACGCGGCGCGGCACGGCACGGCACCGGTCGGCCCCGGCACCGCCGGCGACGCCGCGGCGGTGGCGCTGGGGGCGCAGGCACCGCCGGTGCGACAGCCGAGGCAGACCTGGGGTCAGGCCCTGCGGCGGGACTGGCGCCTGTACTCCCTCGTCCTGCTGCCGCTGCTGTTCTTCCTGGTCTTCCGCTACCTGCCCATGATCGGCAACGTCATCGCCTTCCGGCGCTTCCGCCCCGGCGGCAGCATCCTGGGCGACGAGTGGGTGGGCCTGCGCTACGTCGAGCTGTTCATCAACGACCCGGCGTTCTGGAACGTCTTCAGGAACACCCTGGTCCTGGGGTCGCTCACGCTGCTCGTCGTCTTCCCCATGCCGATCGTCCTGGCGCTGCTGCTCAACGAGCTGCGCTCGCGCCGGTTCAAGCGGTTCGTCCAGACCGTCTCGTACCTGCCGCACTTCATGTCGATCGTCATCGTCGCCGGCATGGTGCTGCAGATCATGTCCGTGCAGGGCACCGTCAACCAGATCATCGGTGCCCTCGGTGCCGACCCGGTCCCGTTCATGCAGCGCCCGGAGTGGTTCCGCGAGATCTACATCGGCTCCGAGGTCTGGCAGACCGTCGGGTGGGGGACGATCCTCTACCTCGCCGCCCTGACCCAGATCGACGAGAACCTCTACGAGGCCGCGCGCATCGACGGCGCCAACCGCTGGAAGCAGACCTGGCACGTCACGCTGCCGGGCATCCGGCCCACCATGATCACGCTCCTGATCCTCAACATCGGCACCTTCATGGCCGTCGGCTTCGAGAAGGTGCTGCTGCTGCAGAACCCGCTGGTGTACCCGACGGGCGACGTGATCTCCACGTACCTGTACCGGGTGGGCATCCTGTCCAGCAACTTCTCCTACGCCGCCGCGATCGGCCTCTTCGAGGCGGTCATCGGCCTGACCCTCATCCTGTCCGCCAACGCGATCTCGCGCCGAGCAGCGGGGACGAGCCTGTGGTGACCACCGACCCGACCACCCTCCCCCGCCGGCCGGCGCGCACCCCGGCGGCCCGGGGCATCCAGGACTCCAGGGGCTACCGCGCCTTCCGGGTCGTCAACGCGGCGTTCCTGCTGGGCGTCGTGTTCGTGACGCTGTACCCCTTCGTCAACATCGTCGCCCAGTCCTTCTCCTCCGAGGGCGCCATCTCCTCCGGGAGCGTCAACCTCGTCCCGCGCGGGTTCAACGTCGACACCTACCGCGTGGTCATGGGCGACGCCATGTTATGGACGAACTACAGGAACACCGTCGTCTACACCGTGGTGGCGACCGCGATCTCCATGGTCCTCACCACCACCTTCGCCTACGCGATCTCCAAGAAGCACCTCAAGGGCCGCAACCTGCTCATCGGCATCGCGGTCTTCACGATGTTCTTCAACGGCGGCCTCATCCCCAACTACGTGCTCATCAACGAGCTGGGGATGAAGAACACCCTCTGGGCGATCGTCCTGCCCAACGCGATCAGCGTGTTCAACCTGCTGGTCATGAAGGCGTTCTTCGAGAACCTGCCCGAGGAGCTGGAGGAGGCCGCCGCGATCGACGGCCTCACGACGTACGGGATCTTCTTCCGCATCGTGCTGCCGCTGAGCAAGGCGGTCCTGGCGACCATGGTGCTCTTCTACGCGGTGTCCTTCTGGAACTCCTGGTTCAGCGCCTTCCTGTACATGGACAGGGCGGAGCTGTACCCGGTCACCGTCTACCTGCGAAACATGATCGCCGGGGCCACCACGGCCACCTCCGTGGGCGGCGTCGCCCAGGGCGACCTGTCGCAGGTCGCCGCCAACATCCAGGCCGTGACGATGGTCCTCACCGTGCTGCCGATCGTCACCCTCTACCCGTTCATCCAGAAGTACTTCGTGTCGGGCGTGATGCTCGGCGCGGTCAAGGGCTGACCGCGCACCGGCCGGAACCCGGCCGCCCGCAGGCCCGGCCCCAGGTCCACCAGTCCTCCCGCGTCCCCGGGCGGCGACCGGAGAAGTTCGAGAAGGGAACAGCATGTCCACCACACGCAGGAGAACCCTCAGCGCGGCGGCCGCCGCGGTCCTGGTCATCGGCCTCGGCGCCTGCTCGGGGGGCGACAGCGGCCAGGAGGCCGAGGAGGTCGTCTCGGAGAAGAAGACCGGCGCCATGGCCGACTACGGGGTGGGCGACACCTTCGTCGCCACCGAGCCGGTGACCTTCTCGCTGCTCTACCGCGACCACCCGAACTACCCGAACAACCCGGAGTGGCTCTTCTACGAGACGCTGCAGGAGAAGAACAAGGTCACCCTGGAGACCACGCTCGCGCCCCTGAGCGACTGGGAGCAGCGGCGCAGCCTCGTCATCGGCGCCGGCGACGCCCCCGACTTCATCCCGGTGACCTACCCCGGCCAGGAGGCCGCCTACGTCGCCTCCGGCGCCATCCTGCCGGTCAGCGACTACATCGACCTCCTGCCCAACTTCAAGGACAAGGTCGAGAAGTGGGGCCTGGAGGACGAGCTGGAGTCCCTGAAGCAGGAGGACGGCAAGTTCTACCTGCTGCCCGGCCTGCTGGAGAGCCTGCGCCCCGACTACACCGTCGGCATCCGCACCGACGTCCTGCAGCAGGTCGGCCTGCCACAGCCCACGAGCTGGGACGAGCTGCGCGAGGCGCTGCGGGCGATCAAGCAGAAGTTCCCGCAGTCCACCCCGTTCTCCGACCGCTGGCAGGGCGAGGCGTTGCTCAACTACGCCGCCCCCGCCTTCGGCACCGAGGCCGGCTGGGGCTACGGCGACGGCGTCACCTGGGACGAGTCGGCCGGGGAGTTCGTCTACACGGGCTCCACGGACGAGTACAAGGCCATGGTGGAGTACTTCAGCAGCCTGGTCGAGGAGGGTCTGCTGGACCCCGAGAGCTTCACCCAGACCGACGAGCAGGCCCTCGCGAAGCTCGCCAACCAGCAGTCCTACGTGATCAGCACCAACTCGCAGGAGATCCTCAGCGCCCGCAAGGCGCTGGACGCGAGCGTGGGCGCCGGGAAGTACGGCCTGTCCAAGATCCTCCAGCCGTCCGGTCCCGCCGGGGACGTCGTCGGCGGCACCCGCCTGGAGAACGGCCTGATGGTCTCCTCGAAGGCCAAGGAGAACGACGACTTCGTCGCGATGATGCAGTTCATCGACTGGCTGTACTACTCCGACGAGGGCCTGGAGTTCTCCAAGTGGGGCGTGGAGGGCACCACGTACACCGACGAGGGCGGCAAGCGGGCCCCCGCCGCGGACGTCACCTTCACCGGCCTCAACCCCGGCGCCCCGAAGCAGATGCAGAAGGACTTCGGCTTCTTCAACGGCGTGTACCTGTTCGCCTCCGGCTCCACCCAGGAGCTCGTCAACTCCAACCTCTACGAGGAGGAGGCCGCCTGGCAGGAGGCCATGACGGCCAAGGACCGGGTGGAGGTCCCGCCGCCCTTCCCGTTCAACGAGGTCGAGCGGGAGCAGGTGTCGCTCTACCAGACCACTCTCACGGACCTGACGACGCAGGCCACCCTGCAGTTCATCACCGGTCAGCGCGACATCGCCGAGTGGGACGCCTACCTCGCGCAGCTGGAGGCGGCCAACGTCGACGCGTACCTGAAGGTCGTCAACGACGCCCAGAAGCGGTTCGCCGAGAAGAACGGCTGACCCGCCCCGGACGGCCCGGACGCACCCGCACCCGCGGAGGCGGCCGGGCCGTCCCCGTCCCTGCCCGGCGCGAGCCACGACAGCACGAGGACCAGCGATGACCCTCCCGCAGACCCGGCGCATCCCCTACGGCGGCGACCACAACCCCGAGCAGTGGCCCGAGGACGTCTGGGCGCAGGACCACGCCGCCTTCGACCTCGCCCGCATCGACACCCTCACCGTCGGCGTCTTCGTGTGGGCCCTCACCCAGCCCGCCGAGGACGTCTACGACCTGGGCGTCCTGGAGCGCATCCTCGACCGGGCGCACGCCGAGGGTCGCCAGGTGTGCCTCGCCACCGGGACCGGCGCGCTGCCGCCGTGGCTGGCCCACCGCCACCCGGAGGTGTGCCGCACCGACTTCGAGGGCCGCCGCCACGTCTACGGCCAGCGGCACAACGCCTGCCCCAGCTCCCCGGCCTACCGCAGGCTCGCCGCGGCCCTCGCCGGCGAGGTGGCCCGCCGCTTCGGCGACCACCCCGCCGTGATCGCCTGGCACGTCAACAACGAGTACGGCGGGGCGTGCTGGTGCGAGCTGTGCGCCGCGGGGTTCCGGGAGTGGCTGCGCGAGCGCCACGGAACCCTGGAACGGCTCAACGAGGCGTGGAACACGACCTTCTGGTCCCACCGGTTCACGGACTGGGCGCAGATCGTCCCGCCGAACGCGCTGTCAGAGCACTGGCGCGGGCCCGACCACACGGCCTTCCAGGGCATCACGCTGGACTACCTGCGCTTCACCACCGACGCGATGCTGCGCACGTACCGCGAGGAGAAGGCCGCGATCCGGGAGCACTCCGCGCTGCCCGTGACGACGAACTTCATGGGCATGTACCGCCCGCTGGACTACCACCGGTGGGCCGCGGACCTCGACTTCGCCTCGTGGGACAACTACCCGCCCGACGACCGCTCCGCCTCCCGGACGGCCCTCACCCACGACCTGATGAGGGGCCTGAAGGACGGGCAGCCCTTCTGGCTCATGGAGCAGACCCCCACCGTCACCGCCTGCCGCGACGTCAACCCCGTCAAGCGACCCGGGATCATGCGGCTGTGGTCCTGGCAGGCCGTCGCCCACGGCGCCGACGCCGTCCTGTTCTTCCAGATGCGCGCCTCCCGCGGCGCCAGCGAGAAGTACCACGGCGCCGTCCTCAACCACGCCGGCCGCACCGACACCCGCTCCTTCCGGGAGGTCGCGCAGCTCGGGGCGGAGCTGGAGCGCACGGGGGACAGGCTCCTGGGCGGGCGCACCCCCGCCCGGGTCGCGCTGCTGTTCGACTGGGACTCCTGGTGGGCCGTGGAGATCTCCGACGGGCCGAACCGGCACGTGCGGTACCAGGCCACCGCGATCGCCTACCACCGCGCCCTCTGGGAGGCCGGTGCCCAGGTCGACGTCGTGCCCGTCACCGCCGACCTGTCCCGCTACGACGTCGTCGTCGCCCCCCTCCTGCACGTCCTGAAGGGCGACCTCGCCCGGCGGCTGGAGGAGGTCGTCGAGCGCGGCGGCACCCTCGTCACCACGGTCCTGTCCGGGCGGGTCGACGAGGACGACAACGCCTTCCTCGCCGACGTGCCCGGCCCGCTGGCGGACCTGCTCGGGATCCGCGTGGACGAGACCGACGCCCGGGCGCCGGACGTCGTCAACCCCGTCCGCCTGGCGATCCCCGGCGACCCGGGCGCGGAGCTCGTCAGCGAGGCCACCCTCGTGTTCGACCTCGTGCTGCCGCAGGGGGCCGAGGTCGTCGGCACCTACGGCGCGGACTTCTACGCCGGCACCGCCGCCGTCACCCGGAACACCCTCGGCACGGGGGAGGCCGCGGGGGAGGCCTGGTACGTCGGTACCTGCCTCGACCAGGCCGGGCTCGACCGGGTGCTGCGCCACGTGCTGCACCGCCACGGCCTCCTCGGTCCCTTCGCCGACGTCCCCGGCCTGGAGCACACCGTCCGCGAGGTGGACGGGCGGCGCTACGAGTTCCTCCTGCACCACGGCGACACCCGCGTGGAGGTGCCCGCCGCGACGAGCGGTGTCGACCTGCTCACCGGGCGCCGCGTCGTCGCGGGCGAGACGCTGGTGCTCGACCCCACCGACGTGCTGGTCGTCGAAGTGTCCTGACCGGTCGGCTCCTCAGCGGAACAGGTCCAGGGGCACCGCGCCCGCGAGGGCCGCATACCCGGCGGGGTTGAGGTGCAGGTGGTCCCCGCCGTCGTAGGCCGGCAGCAGCCGGTCCGGTGCGGCGGGGTCCCGCACGGCGGCGTCGAGGTCGAGCACGGCGTCGAAACGGCCGCCCTCCCGCACCCAGGTGTTCACCTCGTGCCGCGCCGCCGCCCGCAGTCCCGCCGGGTCGTCGTACCCCTCGTGCCCGCCGAACGGTGCGGTGGTCGCGCCGGCGACGCGGATGCCGCGGGCACGGGCCCGCAGCACGACCTGCTCGTAGGCCGCCACCAGGTCCGCGGCGACGGCACGCTGCGCGGCGGGCGTCGCCTCCGCCGTCCCGAGGTCGTTGACGCCCTCGAACAGCACCAGCCAGCGCACCCGGCCCAGGGCGAGGACGTCGCGGTCCAGCCGCGCCAGGGCGGCCGGGCCCACACCGTGCGCCAGCACCCGGTTCCCGCCCGCCGCCTGGTTCAGCACCGCGAGGTCCCTCCCCTGCGCCCGCAACCGCGCGGCCAGCAGATCCGGCCACCGGTCGTTGCCGTCCGTCGTGGACCCGCGCCCGTCGGTCAGGGAGTCCCCGAGCAGGACCAGCGCACCGGCCGGTTCCTCCCGGAACACCTCCAGCCCGCCCAGCAGGTACCAGTGCTCCACCGGGACCGCGCCCGGCAGTTCCTCCGCCCCGGTGTGGTCGCCGGCCAGCAGGTGCGAGGTCGTCCGGGAACCGGGGTGGGACGTGACCTGTTCCGAGGCGATCCCGTCGGCCAGGTACAGCGTCACGCTCACGTCCGTGCCCGCCGGGACCGCCAGGTCGACGGGGTCGGACACCACCGGAGCGCCCACCGGAACCGTCGTGGAGGCCCGCCCGCCGAACGTCACGGCCCGGGACGTCCCCGGGAGCACCGCCCGGGCACCCGACCCGCCGTCGGGCAGCGCGAGCGCCGCGCGGGTGAGGGGCAGCGGGGCCCCGCCGAACGCGTTGGACAGCCGCAGGCGCAGGCGGGAGCCGCCCAGCGTGGTGCGGACCGTCTGGCGCAGCGTGGTGTCCGCGAAGGTCCGTCCCGGCCGCGCGAACGGTGCGGGGGGCAGGTTCTCCGGTTCGGCGGCCTGCGGCGCGGCCACCCACGTGTGCACCCAGCGGTCGGCGTCCTCCAGCGGCATGCCCGGATCCTGCCAGAGTTCCCGGCCGGACCCGGGAGGGGTTTCCGGCGGGGTTCACCGGCGGTCCGGGAGCGCCCCGGGGACCGGCTACCGTGGGCGCCGTGACGCGAGCTGCCCGGGAGTTCGGCGAGGGCCCGCTGTCGCACGTCACCGGGGTCGTGCACTGGTTCGTCGTGGTGGAACTGCTGCTCGTGCTCACCACCGCACCCGGCCTCGCCGCGGCGCTGCTGCTGGCGCCCGAGGCGAGCAACCTGCCGCTGTACGCCGCCAGCGCCCTGCCGGTGGGACCGGCGCTGGCCGCCGCCGTGTTCGCGTGGCGCCGGTTCCTCACCGAGCGCGACACCTCCCCGGCGCGGCACTTCCTGCGCGGTTACCGCCTCGGTGCCGCCGACGCGCTGCGCACCTGGGTGCCCGCGCTCGCGGTGCTCACCGTGCTGGCGGTCAACGTGGCGTACCGCGGCACGATCGGGCTGGCCGCGGCGTTCACCCCCGGCTACGTCGTCCTCGGCGCGCTGGTGCTGCTGTGGGCGGTGCGCACCACCGTCGTCGCGGCCGTGTTCGCGTTCCGGTGGCGCGACGCCGCGCGGATCTCCGTGCTGACCCTCGTGGCCCGGCCGCTGCCGACCCTGGGGCTGCTGTCGCTGCTCGTGCTGTGCACCGGGATCGCGTGGGTGACGTTCGACGCGGTCGTCGTGCTGCTGGCGTCGGTGCTGACGTTCTGCCTGGTGCGCAACGAGCAGCCGGTGCTGGCGCACGTCCGGGAGCGCTTCGTCGCGGAGCCCTGACCGCTCCCACCCGCCCCGCCCTCCCGCCCTGCCCGCCCACCTGCCCGCCCATCTGCCCGCCCGTCTCCGGGTTTCGGCGCTCGGCGCGCCCCTCCTGCCCGCCCATCTCCGGGTTCGGGCGGTCCGCAGGGCCGCTGCGGTCGCCGAAACCCGGAGATGGGCGGGAGCAGAGGGGGACGTCCCGGGTGTCGCTCAGCGGTGCGGCTCAGCGGTGGATCGTCCGCCCGTGGGCGTCGGGCACCCCGGACTTGCGCAGGAAGTACGTGTTCACCTGGTCCCGCCACTCCCGCGCGCAGCGCAGCTGCTCCGCCAGGCGCTCCGCGACCCGGGCGAACACCGCCTCGTCCACCCGGCCCCGCACCCGCTCCCAGGCGCCGGCCATCTCCTCCACCCGTTCCGCGCCGCGGAAGTGCGTGTCGTAGACGTGCTGCACCACGGTGGTCCCGTCGTGCAGGACGTGCCCGTACGGCACGTGGTGGAAGAACAGCAGCAGCTCGTCCGGGCAGGTCTCCAGCGACTCGTACACGTCGCACCACGGCGCGGGGTACTGCCCCGTGTAGCCGGTGCCGGTGGCGCGGGTGCGGTCCACGCCGATCCCGTCGCGGTCGGCGAAGTGGTAGGTGCCCCAGGGGGTGTACTCGTACCCGTCGACATCGGGGCCGTAGTGGTGGCCGGGGCGCACCATGAAGCCGACGCCGAGGGGGGCGGTGTAGTCCTCGTAGGTGCGCCACGAGCCGTCGAGCACCTCGTGCACCACCGCGGCGACCTGCGGATCGGCGCCGAAGGTCAGGGCGATCCACTCGTCCAGCACCGCGAGGGGGTCGAGGTCCGGGCCCCAGGCCAGGCGCCCGAACGCGTACAGGTTCGCCTGCGCCAGGGGGTGCCCCGTCCAGAACTCGTCCGTGCCGACGTTGGACACGGCGACCAGCCCCGCGGCGCGCGATCCCGGCCCGCGCCCGGCGGCGACGTCGGCGACGTCCGGCCCGCTCCCGCCCCAGGGCCGGAACCCGAGCAGCTCCGACCACTGGGTGCCCAGGTAGCAGGCGTGCTGTTGCTGGCCGGTGTACTCCTGCGTCACCTGCAGCTCCACCGCCACCCGGGTGCGCGGCATCGCGGCGATGACGGGGGAGACGGGCTCGCGCACCTGGAAGTCCAGCGGGCCGTACTTCACCTGCAGCACCACGTTGGCGTCGAAGCGCCCGTCGAGGGGGGCGAAGTGGTCGTGGGCGGCGCGGGCGCGGTCCGTGGAGCGGTCCCGCCAGTCCTGGCGGTGGTCGTACACGAACGCCCGCCAGAACACCGTGCCGCCGTGCGGGGCGACGGCGCGGGCCAGCAGGTTCGCCCCGTCGGCGTGGTCCCGGCCGTACGCGAACGGCCCGGGCTGGCCCTCGGAGTCGGCCTTGACGACGAACCCGCCGAAGTCGGGGATCCGTTCCCACACCCGGCCGGCCGCCTGCGCCCACCAGCGCCGCACGTCCTCCTCGAGCGGGTCGGAGGTGCCGAGCCCGCCGACGGTGATCGGCGCGGCGAAGGACACCGACAGGTGCACCCGGATCCCGTAGGGCCGGAAGACCTCCGCCAGGCGCGCCACGTCGTCCAGGCCGTCGGTGAGCAGGCGCGCCTCGGTGGCGTGGACGTTGACGTTGTTGACGGCGACGCGGTTGACGCCGGTGGAGGCGAGCAGCCGGGCGTACGCCTCCACGCGGGTCAGGTCCTCGCGCAGCCGCCCGTCGGCCCAGAAGATCGACCCCCCGGAGTAGCCGCGCTCCACGTGGCCCATGACGGGGTGCACGACGAGGTTGTCCCAGTGGTCGAGCATCCGGAGCGGCTGCACCGGCTCGTGCACCTCGTCGCGGGGGCCCTCGGTGGCGGCGCGGGGGCGCAGCAGCGCGTACGCGCCGTACAGCAGGCCCGGCGCGGCGGTGGCCACGACGACGACGGTGCCGCCGGCCTCCAGCAGCCGGAAACCCTCCGCGGACAGCGGTGTGGTCCGCGCCGCGTCCCGGGCGAGTTCGGCGGGCAGGGCGCCGTCGGGCAGGGCCGCCAGCCCGGAGGGCGTCGCGAGGACGACGGTGGCACCGGCGGCGGCGCCGGGTTCCGCGACCACCCGGCCGCCGTGCCGGGCGGTGGCCCGCCGCAGCTCGCCGGCGACCGTGGCCAGGACCGGCGCGTCGTGCAGGTCGGGGGCCAGCAGCGCCACCGTCCCGGTGCCGAGGGGGGCCAGGGCCGCGTCGGGCAGCCAGGCCGGGGAGACGTCGGTCGTCATGGGATCACCTGCATCGCGTCGGGGTCGGCCCGCCGGCGCGCGCGGACCGCCGGCGCCGGCGCCCGCCGAGCCTAGGAACGCCGCGCCCGGGGTGGCAACCGTTTGCCATCCGTTGCCACGGGGCGGTCGGGCGGCGAGGATGGCGGCCCGCCGGCGGATCGACGGCGCACCCGTCGGCGTGACGAGCAGGAGGACCCCATCACCGAGCGCCCCGTCACGCTGCGGGACGTCGCCGCCGCCAGCGGGGTCGCCGTGTCCACCGCCTCCCGGGCGCTGACCCGCCCGGGACGGGTGAACGCCGCGACCGCCGCGCGTGTGCTCGCGGCGGCCGAGCGCCTCGGCTACGCCGCGAGCCCCCCGGCGCGTGCGCTCAGCTCCGGGCGCACCGGCACCGTCGCGCTCCTCGTCCCCGACCTCGGCAACCCGTTCGCGTTCGGCATCGTGCGCGGCATGCAGGCCCGGCTGCGCGAGGGCGGCTACGTGCACGTGCTGGTCGACACCGAGGAGTCCGCCGACGCGGAGGAGCGCGCCCTGCGCCGCCTGCGCAGCGGGACCGACGGGGTGGTGCTCGCCGCGCCCCGGGTCGCCGAGGAGCGGCTGCTGGCCTGGTCCCGGGAGGTCCCCCTCGTGGCGGTCAACCGCTCGCTGCCCGGTGCGCACGTCGTCGTCGACACCCCGGGCGGCGTCGTGCAGGCGCTGGACCACCTCGTCTCCCTCGGGCACCGGCACGTCGCCTACGCCGCCGGGCCGCGCACCTCCTGGTCGGACCGGCGGCGCCGCTCCGCGCTGCGCACCGCCGCGCGCCGGCTCGGGGTGGACCTGACGGCGCTGGGGCCCTACGCGCCGCGGCGGGAGGCGGGTGCCGCCGCGGCCGACGCCCTCCTGCGCTGCGGGGCGACGGGGCTGCTGGCCTTCAACGACCTGCTGGCGTTCGGGGTGCTGGACCGGCTGGCGGACCGGTCGGTGCAGGTGCCCGGCGAGGTGAGCGTGGTGGGTTGCGACGACGTGTTCGGCGCGGACCTCGTGCGCCCGTCGCTGACCACGGTCGCCGTCCCGCTGGAGCGCGCCGGGTACCACGCCGCCGACCTGCTGCTGGCGCGGCTGGAGGGACCGCCCCCCTCGGCGGGGGTCCTGCTGCCCACCCACCTGGTGGTGCGGGGTTCCTCCGGGCCGGCGCCCGGTCCGTGACGGGTGTCCGCCCCCGCCGCGCCGCCCGGGGCGGGACCGCCCGTGACAGGATCGCCGCGTGAGCGATCACGACCCCGAGGGCACCCCCACCCACCTCGCCGGCGACCCGGCCGTCCCGCCGGGCGCCACCCCCGCGGCCGACGCACCCGCCGGCCCGCAGGTCCCGCCGCAGGACGTCCCGCGCTGGGAACAGCGGTTCCGCGCCGGGCGCACCGGCCTGCCGGAGTGGGCGGAGCTGGCACCGCACCGCACCGTCGTGGAGGCCACCGTCGGCGGGGTGCTGGAGGCGCACTGCTGGGACGCGGCCACCGGTGAGCTGACGCAGGCGACCTCCCGGCCGGAGGGCACCTCGCACGTCACGATCGACCCCTCCGGGGAGTGGGTCTGGTGGTTCGACGACACCGCCGGTGACGAGCACGGCGTGTGGCGCCGCCAGCCCTGGGGCACCGGCCCCCAGATCCCGACGGAGGACCCCCTCGGCCTGCTGCCCGCGTACTCGGCCGGGCTCGCCCTGGGCCGCACCGGGATCGTCGTCGTGGGCCGCAACGACGACGCCTACGGCACCCGCGTGGAGGTCCTCGTCCCCGGCGGCGCGCCCGGCCTGCTCTACGAGCACCGCGAGGACGCCTGGGTCGCGGACCTGTCCGCCGACGACGCCCTCGTCGCGATCGCGCACAGCGAGCACGGGGACTCCCGCCACCACGCCGTGCGGGTGCTGCGCGTCGCCGACGGCACCGCGGTGGCGGAGAAGTGGGACGGGGAGGGCAAGGGCCTGAACCCCCTGGGTTTCGCCCCCGCCCGCGCCGACGGCTCCGCCGACCCGCGGCTGCTGCTGCTGCACGAGCGCCGCGGGAGGGGCGAGCTGCTGGTGTGGGACGTCGCGGCGGACACCGAGCAGGAGGTGCCGCTGGACGTGCCCGGTGAGGTGGCGGGCGCGGAGTGGACCCGCGACGGCACCGGCCTGGTCGTCCTCGTCGACTCCGAGGCCCGCACCCTGCTGCACCGCGTGGACCTCGCGACGGGCGCCGTGGAGCGGATCGGCCCGCGGGAGGGCACCGTGTGGGCCGCCACCGCCCGCCCCGACGGCGACGTGTGGCTGGCGTGGTCCTCGGCCGCGCAGCCCTCCGCGGTGCGCGACCTCGCGGGGGAGGTGCTGCTGCGCCCCACCGGTCCGCTCGCGCCGCCCTCGGTCCCCGTGGAGGACGTGTGGGTGGACGGGGAGGGCGGGCGCGTGCACGCGCTGCTGCGCCGCCCCGAGGGCGCGGGCGGCCCGCTGCCGCTGGTGGTGGAGGTCCACGGCGGGCCCACCCACCACGACACCGACTCCTTCCGCGCGTACGCCTCGGCGTGGGTGGACTCCGGTTTCGCGGTGGTGCAGGTGAACTACCGCGGCTCCACCGGGTACGGCTCGGCGTGGCGCGACGCGCTGGAGCAGCGGATCGGGCACACCGAGCTCGCCGACGTCGCCGCGGTCACCGACCACCTCGTCGCCACCGGCGTCGCCGACCCGGAGCGCCTCGTGCTGGCGGGCGCCTCCTGGGGCGGGTACCTCACGCTGCTGGGGCTCGGCACGCAGCCGGAGCGCTGGGCCCTGGGCCTGGCGGGGGTGCCGGTCGCGGACTACGTCGCCGCCTACGAGGACGAGATGGAGGGGCTGAAGTCGTTCGACCGGTCCCTGTTCGGCGGCTCCCCGCAGGAGGTGCCGGAGAAGTACCGGGACTCCTCGCCGCTGACGTACGTGGACGCGGTGCGGGCGCCGGTGCTGGTCCTGGCGGGGGAGAACGACCCGCGCTGCCCCATCCGGCAGATCGAGAACTACGTCGGGGCCCTGGCGCGGCGGGGCGCGGTGCACGAGGTGTACCGCTACGACGCGGGGCACGGCTCCCTCGTGGACGACGAGCGGGTGCGGCAGATGCGGGTGGAGCTGGACTTCGTGCGCCGGCACCTGCCCTGACCCGGCTGGGCCCTGACCCGGCTGGGCCCTGACCCCGGGCGCGCTCCACCCTGGGCGGGCAGCCACCCCCGCGGAACGTCCCCGGCCCGGTGAGCGTCCCAGGACCGTGACCGCCCGCGCCCTGCCCACCGCCCTGCTCCTCGGCCTCGCCCTCACCGCCTGCGGCCAGGAGCCCAGCGGGGTGCGGGCCGCTCCCGCGCCGCCGCCGTCCACCCTCCCCGGGCCGGCCCCGCAGCGGGAACCGGTCGGGCTGGTGCCCGACGACCACGACGGTCCGCTCGGCATCCTGGGCACGGTGACGCAGGAGCCGGGGCAGCCGGCCTACCTGTGCCTGGGTGCGCAGCCGGCCATCGCCCCGCTGCGCTGCGGCGGGATGCAGGTCGCCGGGTGGGACTGGGCAGCGGTCCCGGCGGGCTCGTGGTCGGAGGAGATGGGCGTCACCCGCGGCACGTACGTCCTCGTGGGCACCGTGCGGGGTGAGACGTTCACCCTCACCGACCGTCCCCGTCCCGAGGCCGACGCCGCGCAGGTGCTGCCCCCGGTGCCGCCGCAGGAGTGGGACTTCACCTCCCCCTGCCCGCCGCCGCCCGGCGGGTGGGCGCCGCCGGAGCCCGCGCGGACCACGGACGCCACGCTGCAGGAGGCGTTCACCCGTGCGCAGGCGCAGGAGGGGTACGGCGGCGGCTGGATCGACCAGCGGGTCCCGCAGGCCGAGCTGGAGGCCGGGGGCGGCAACGACCCCCTGCGCATGGTGCTGAACGTCACCACCACCGGCGACGGGGCGGCGCTGGAGGCGGCGGTGCGCGAGGTGTGGGGCGGCGCGCTGTGCGTCAGCCGCGCCCACCGCACCGAGGCGGACCTGCGGCGGATCCAGGAGGAGCTCCACGGCGTCCCGGGGCTGGACGACCGCGGCTCCGGCTCGGACGTGCGCACCGGTCAGCTGTACGTCGAGACGCCCGTCGCGCGCGCCTCGGTGCAGCGCGAGCTCGACGCCCGGTTCGGCGAGGGCGCGGTGGTGCTCAGCGGGATGCTGCGACCCGTGCGGGGGTAGCGGGCTCCAGCGGCACCCGGCCGGTGCGGTCCAGCCGGTGCGCGTGCACCGCCACGGCCAGGCCGGCCACCGTCAGCACGGTCGCGACGACCATGGGGGAGCGGTAGCCGAACCCCAGGTCGATGACGAGCCCGCCGAGGAAGGCGCCGAGGGCGTTGCCGATGTTGAACCCGGCCTGCTGCGCGGCGGCCACCATGCCCGCCCCGCCCCCGGCCGCGACGATCGCGCGGGTCTGGATGGCGGTGGCCATGGAGAAGCCGACGAAGCCGAAACCGAACACCGCGACGGCCGTGGCGGGGCGGGAGGTCCCGAGCGCGGCGAACGCGGCGAACACCACGGCCTGCCCCGTCAGGCCCAGGAACAGGGTGCGCGGCACCGACCAGTCCGCCAGCCGGCCACCGAGGAGGTTGCCCGCCGTCGCGCCGAGGCCGAACAGCACCAGCAGCCACGACACGCTGCCGGGGGAGTAGCCGGCGACGTTCGTCACGATCGGTGCGATGTAGCTGAGCACGGTGAACAGGCCGCTGAACCCGATCACGGTCACCGCCAGGGTCAGCCACACCTGCGTGCGGCCGAACGCGGACAGCTCGGTGCGCAGGCTCTCGCCGGAGGCGGGCACGTCCGGCACGAGCGCGGCGCAGGCGAGGACCGTGAGCACCCCGATGACGGCGACGAGCGCGAACGTCGTGCGCCAGCCGAGCTCCTGCCCGACGGCCGTGCCGAGCGGGACGCCCACGACGTTGGCCACGGTCAGGCCGCTGATGCACAGCGCCATGGCCTGCCCCTCCTTGCCGGGGGGTGCCAGGTGCCGGGCGACGACGGCGCTCGCGCCGAAGAACGCCCCGTGCGACAGGGCGCTGAGCGCGCGGGCGACCACGAGCAGCTCGAACGTGGGGGCCAGCACGGTGGCGACGTGCCCCGCGGTGAACAGCACCATGAGGCCGATGAGCAGGCGCCGGCGGGAGAAGCGGTGCGCCAGGGCAGTCAGGGTGGGGGCGCCGGCGACCACGCCGAGGGCGTAGGCGGTGATGGTCCAGCCCGCCGTCGGGATGGACACGCCGAAGTCGGCGGCCATCTCCGGCAGCAGGCCCATGGCGACGAACTCGGTGGTGCCGATGGCGAAGGCGCCCAGGGCGAGGGCGAGGAGGGCGACGGGCACGGGAACTCCGGCGGGTCGGTGCGGGCGGGGACGGGTGCTGCTCCCGCTCCGTCGCGGTGCTTCCCTCCCCAGCTTGGCACCCGCGGCGCCTCCGGTCGAACCGCTCGCGGCGTGTGGTGGAACTCCCCTGGGTGGGGACGTTCACACCGCACGCCGCGGGCGTGCCGGTTCAGACCATCGGGGCCCGGTCCTCCCTGGTGATGCGCCCGGCGCGGCGGTGTTCCCGGTACTCGCGCAGCTCCTGCTTCACGACGGGGGCCAGCAGGTACAGCCCGACGATGTTGACCAGGGCGCAGATGAAGAGCATCGCGTCGGCGAGGTCGAGCACCTGGCCGAAGGTCAGGACGGTGCCGATGACGGTGAAGAGCACGTAGACGACCTTGAAGGTCAGCTCGCTGCCGCGGGAGCGGCCGAACAGCGTCGTCCACGCCTTCTGCGAGTAGTAGCTCCAGGTGATGAGCGTGGAGAAGGCGAACAGGGCCACGGCGACCGCCAGGACGATCGGGAACCAGGAGACCACCGAGGCGAAGGCGTCGGAGGTGAGGACCACGCCGTCGGCGCTGGTGCTGCCGGTGCTCGCCACCTCGGCGCGCGCGTCCAGCCAGCTCTGCGGCTGCACGATGACGATGGTCAGCGCCGTCATGGTGCAGATGACGACGGTGTCGATGAACGGCTCCAGGAGGGCGACGAAGCCCTCGGTGACGGGGTGGCGGGTCTTCACCGCGGAGTGGGCCGTCGCGGCGGAGCCGATGCCCGCCTCGTTGGAGAAGGCTGCGCGCTGGAACCCGACGATGAGCGCGCCGACCGCGCCGCCCGCGACGCCCTGCGGGGAGAAGGCCTGCGTGACGATCGTCGCGACGGCCCCGGGGAGGGATGTGACGTGGGTGAGGATGACGACGAGGCACCCCGCGATGTAGATGATCGCCATGGCGGGGACGAGCCGCGCGGTCACCGCCCCGATGGACTTGATGCCGCCGATGATGACGGCGCCGACGAGGACGGCGAGGACGATGCCGAAGATCAGCGCGGCGGCATCGCTGCCGAGGGGGCCGTCGTCGCCGCCGGTGACGTTGCGCACCTGGGCGAAGGTCTGGTTGGCCTGGAACATGTTGCCGCCGGCGACGCCGAAGAAGAACAGGGCGACGGCGAAGATGCCGGTGAGGACCTTCCCGGCGGTGGTGCCGAGCCGCTTGAACGCCACCGGCAGGTACTTGAACGGGCCGCCGGTCACCGTCCCGTCCTCGTGGATCTCGCGGTACTTCACGCCGAGGGTGCACTCCACGAACTTCGTGCACATGCTGAGCAGGCCCGCGAGGATCATCCAGAACGTCGCGCCGGGGCCGCCGAGGGTCACGGCCACGGCCACGCCCGCGATGTTGCCGAGGCCGACCGTGCCCGACACGGCGCTGGTGAGGGCCTGGAAGTGGGGGACCTCGCCGGGGGCGTCCGCCTCGGAGTAGCGGCCTCGCGCGAGGTCGGTGCCGTGCTTGAAGCCGCGGACCTGGATGCCCCTGAAGTAGATCGTGAAGATGATGCCGGCCAGGATCAGCCAGCCCACGATGAGCGGGAACGTCGCCCCGCCGACGGTGACGGTGTAGAAGACGACGGAGCTGATCGCCGTCGCGACGGGCGCGAAGACGGAGTCGATGGCGTTCTCGACGTTGGCGAGGGCACCGCTGTCCGGTACGGCGGCGGTGGCGAGTGCAGCGGCTGTGGACATGCCCGGAAGGCAAGGCCCCGGAGGCGGTGTGGTCCAGCTCACACGGCGACCCGGCGGTGATCGTGACCGGAACGTGACGGGATACCGCTCCCCGCCCGTGCCCTCACACCTCCGTGACGCGCCCCGCCTCGACGTGCAGGCGCCTCGTCGTCGTCACCGCGTCCAGCATCCGCCGGTCGTGCGTCACCAGCAGCAGCGTCCCCGGGTAGGACGCCAGGGCCTCCTCGAGCTGCTCGATCGCGGGCAGGTCCAGGTGGTTCGTGGGCTCGTCCAGCACCAGCAGGTTCACCCCGCGCCCCTGCAGCAGCGCCAGCGCCGCGCGGGTCCGCTCGCCGGGGGACAGCTCCGCCGCGGGCCGGTGCACGTGCGCCGCGCCGAGGCCGAACTTCGCCAGCAGCGTCCGCACGTCGGCCGTCGGCATGTCGGGCACCGCGTCGGCGAACGCGCGCGCCAGCGGGTCGGGGCCGAGGAACAGCCCGCGCGCCTGGTCGACCTCCCCGACCACCACGCCCGGCCCGAGCGAGGCGTGCCCGGTGTCCGGTGCCAGCCGGCCGAGCAGCGTCGCCAGCAGCGTCGACTTGCCCGAGCCGTTCGGCCCGGTGACGGCCACCCGGTCGGCCCGGTCGACCTGGAGGTCCACGGGCCCCAGCGTGAAACCGCCCCGGCGCACCACGGCCTGCCGCAGCGTCGCCACGACCGCCCCCGCGCGGGGTGCGGCGGCGATGCTCATCTGCAGCTGCCACTCCTTGCGGGGTTCCTCCACGACGTCCAGCCGCTCGATGAGCCGCTCGGTCTGCCGAGCCTTGGCGGCCTGCTTCTCCGTGGCCTCCGTGCGGAACTTGCGGCCGATCTTGTCGTTGTCCTTGGCCTTGCGGCGGGCGTTCTTGACGCCCTTCTCCATCCAGGCGCGCTGGGACTGCGCGCGCGCCTGGAGCCCGGCGCGGGTGTCGGCGTACTCCTCGTACTCCTCGCGCGCGTGGCGGCGCTGCACCTCCCGCTCCTCCAGGTAGGCGTCGTAGCCGCCGCCGACGACCCGCACGAGCTGCTGGGCCAGGTCCAGCTCCACGACCCGGTCCACGGTCCGGGCGAGGAACTCCCGGTCGTGGCTGACGACGACGGTCCCGGGGCGCAGGCCCGTCACGAACCGCTCCAGCCGGGCCAGGCCGTCCAGGTCGAGGTCGTTGGTGGGCTCGTCGAGGAGGAACACGTCGAACCGGCTGAGCAGCAGCGCCGCCAGGCCCGCCCGCGCGGCCTGCCCGCCGGACAGCGCCGTCATCGGCAGCTCCAGCGACACCTCCAGCCCCAGGTCCGCGGCGACCTCCGCGGCGCGCTCCTCCAGGTCCGCCCCGCCCAGGGCCAGCCAGCGCTCCAGGGCCTCCGCGTAGGCGTCGTCCGCGCCGGGCGCGCCCGTGGCCAGCCCCTCCGCGGCGGTGTCCATCGCACCCTGCGCGGCCGTGACGCCGGTGCGGCGGGCCAGGTAGGCGGTGACGGACTCCCCGGCGCGGCGCTCCGGTTCCTGCGGCAGGTACCCCACGGCCGCGGTGGGCGGGCTGAGCGACACCGATCCCGACTGCGGGGTGTCGATCCCCGCGAGCAGCCGCAGCAGCGTCGACTTGCCGGCGCCGTTGGCCCCGACGAGCCCGACCACGTCCCCCGGTGCCACGACGAGGTCGAGGCCGGAGAACAGGGTGCGGTCCCCGTGTCCGGCGGCGAGGTCCTTGGCGACGAGGGTGGCGCTCACCCGCCCATCGTCGCAGGGCGGCGCGGGGGGTTCCCGCGGCCGGTGCCGCCGCGACCGTGGGACGATCGCGGCGTGGCAGGCAGCAGCCCCGGCGGGGCCCGCACCCTGGAGCGCGGTCTGGCGCTGCTGGACCACGTGGCCGCCGGGCACCGCCGCCTGGAGGAGATCGCCGCCGCCGCGGGGCTGAGCCGTTCCGCGGCCCACCGGATGCTCAGCTCCCTCGTGGCGGCGGGCTTCCTCAGCCAGGACCCCGAGCGCGGCTACCGGCTCGGCCTGAAGCTGCTGGAGCTGGGCGCGCGGGCGGAGCGGGCGATCGGCGTGCCCGAGGCGGTGCAGGCGGTGCTGGTCTCGATCGCCGACGCCACCCGCGACGCCACCCACCTCGGGGTGCTCGCCGGCCCGGACGTGCTGTACCTGGCCAAGGCCCGCGGCCACCGGGGCATCGAGATGGCCTCCCGGCCGGGGGTGCGGTTGCGGGCGCAGAACACCGCCATCGGCAAGGCGCTGCTCGCGGCGCTGCCGGACGGGGACGCCCTGCGCGCGTTCGACCCGGCGGCCGCGGCGACGGAGCGCTCGATCACCTCCCCGGAGCGGTTCCTCGCCGAGCTCGCCGCCGTGCGGGGGCGCGGGTTCGCCGTGGAGGTGGAGGAGAACCAGCTCGGCATCGGCTGCGTGGCGGTCGCGGTGCCGGACCTGGGCGGGTCGGTGGTCGCCGCCGCGTCCGTCGCCGCGCCGACGGTGCACCTGCCGCCGGGGCGGGTGGAGGAGCTGGCGCGGCTGCTGCACGAGCGGCGCGCGGAGCTGACGGCCCGGCTGCCGGCGGGTTTCGAGCGGTCCTGGGGCTGAGCCCCGCTGCTCAGCGGGCCAGCCACCCCCCGTCCACGGGCAGCACGACGCCGTGGACGTAGTCGGCCGCGTCGGAGCACAGGAACGTCACCGCACCCGCGAGGTCCTCGGGGCGGCCCCAGCGCCCGGCGGGGATCCGCACGCCGATCTGCTCGCTGCGGGCGGCGTCGGCGAGCAGCGCCTCGTTCATGTCGGTGTCCACGTACCCCGGCGCGACGGCGTTGACGTTGACCCCGCGACCGGCCCACTCGTTGCACAGCGCCTTGGTGAGCTGGGCGACCGCGCCCTTGGAGGCGGCGTAGGCGGGCACGCGCAGGCCTCCCTGGAAGCTCAGCAGGGACGCCATGTTGACGATCTTGCCGGAGCCGCGCTGCAGCATGGGCGCGCCGAAGAGCTGGCAGAGCTGGAACAGCGCCCGGGTGTTCACGGCCATCACCGCGTCGAAGTCGGCCAGCGGGAACTCCGTGCTGTCGTGGCGCACCTGGGTCCCGGCGTTGTTGACGAGGACGTGCACGGGGCCGTCCGCGAGGACCTGCTGCGCGGCCCGCGCCACGGAGGCCTCGTCGTGCAGGTCCACGGCCGCGGCGGCGGCCTCCACGCCGGCCGCGGCCGCGTCGGCGGCGAGCTCGGCGGGTACGGAGTCGTTGCGCTGCAGGCAGACCACGTGCGCGCCCGCGCTCACGAGGCCGCGCGCCACGGCCAGGCCGATGCCGCGGGAGGCGCCGGTGACCACGGCCCGCCGCCCGGCGAGGGAGAACGGGGAGGGGGTCGTGCTCACGGGGGTGCTCACGAGGCGCCCCGTGCCCGCGGCGCCTCGTCGGGGCTGACGAGGACCTTCAGCACCGCCCCCGCCGACATCGCCACCCCGAACGCCAGGTCGGTGTCCTCCAGCGCGAAGACCTCCACCGGGACCCGGTCCAGCCCCAGGACGCCGGACTCCAGCAGGTCCACGGCCCGCTCGACGTCGGCGCGCGTGTAGACCCGCACCCCGACGAGGGTGAGCTCCGCGAACCCCACCGCCTGCAGGTCCACCTCGACGGGGCGCTTGTAGACCCCGACGAGCACGACGGTGCCCTGCACGCGCGCCGCCCGCGGCAGCAGCGCCGCCACGGCGGGGTGCGCCGCGGAGTCGAACACCACGTCGGCGCCGTCCCCGCCGGTGGCGGCCAGGACGGAGGCCAGGGGGTCGGCGGGGTCGGCGACGGCGAAGCCCAGGGCGGTGGCCACGGCGCGCCGGGGCGCGGAGGGCTCGGCCACGAGGACCTGCGCGCCGGCGTGCCGGGCGACGAGGGCGGTGAGCACCCCGATGGGTCCGGCCCCGAACACCGCGACGCGCTCGCCGCCGCGCAGGCCGGCGCGGGCGACGGCGTGCACGGCCACCGCGAGCGGCTCGGCCAGGGCGGCCTCCCGGACCGGCACGTGCGGGCCGACCGGCACGAGGCGGTCGGCGGGCAGCGCCACGAGCTCGGCGAGGGAGCCGGGCGCGTCGATGCCGTACAGCCCGAGGTGCCGGCAGACGTGGGAGGAGCCGGACGTGCAGGGCCGGCAGGTCCCGCAGGTGATGAGCGGCTCGACGACGACGCGGGTGCCGGCGGCGGGACCACCGGGCGCTGCGGTCACCACCGTGCCGACGGTCTCGTGGCCCATCACCAGCGGCGCCGCGGCACGCGGGTGGGTGCCGTGCAGGATGGAGAAGTCGCTGCCGCACAGCCCGGTCAGCTCGGTGCGCACGAGCGCCCAGCCGTCGGGGACCTGCGGCACGGGCACCCGGCGGGCCTCCACCCGGTCCGGGCCCGTCCACACCGCGGCGCGCATCGTGCCCTCCGGTGCGCCGTCCCGGGGGGTGTCCACGGCGCTCACCGGGCCACCTCCTGCCGTGCGGCGCGGGGGGCGGCCAGGTCGGCGGCGTTGAGGACGTCGGGGCAGGGGCGGCCGAGCAGGACGTCGAGGGCGTTGGCGGCCGTGCGGCGCTTCAGCTCGGCCTC
The DNA here is from genome assembly GCF_054590795.1 of Kineococcus anabasis. Classification (NCBI taxonomy): domain Bacteria; kingdom Bacillati; phylum Actinomycetota; class Actinomycetes; order Kineosporiales; family Kineosporiaceae; genus Kineococcus; species Kineococcus anabasis. Next base: position 209,431 of record NZ_BAAIHU010000007.1, on the reverse strand, counting down.
GGACTCCTCGCTGTACCAGGCCGCGTGCGGGGTCAGCACGACGCCGTCCAGCCCGAGCAGCTCGCTGTCCGGTGGCAGGGGCTCGGTCTCGAACACGTCGAGACCGGCCCCGGCGAGGTGCCCGGCGCGCAGGGCCGCCACGAGCGCGGCGGTGTCCACCACGCCGCCGCGGCAGGTGTTGACGAGCAGCGCGCCGGGCCGCAGGCGGGCCAGGAACGCGGCGTCGACGAGGTGGTGGGTACCCGGGGTGAGGGGGACGTGCAGGGAGAGCACGTCCGAGCGGGCCAGCAGCTCCTCCAGCGCCACGACGTCCACGCCGTCGGCGGTGACGGTGCCGGGGGTGTGCAGGGGGTCCGAGCCGAGCACCCCGAACCCGGCCCCGCGGGCCTTGCGCGCGGTCGCCGCCCCGATGCGGCCGAGGCCGAGGACGCCGAAGGTGCGGGTCGCCACGCGGTGCAGCGGCCGGGCGGGCTCGATCGTGCGCGCGCCGGCGCGGACGGCGCGGTCGAGGCGGGTGGTCCCGCGGGCCAGGTCGAGGGCCAGGGCCAGGGCGTGGTCGCTGACGTCCTCGGTGCCGTAGTCGGGGACGTTGCACACCGCGACCCCGCGCGCGCCGGCCGCGGGCACGTCCACGGTGTCGACGCCGACGCCGTAGCGGCTGACCACCCTCAGGCGGGGCAGGGCGTCGAGGACGGCGGCGGTGACGGGGGCGTACTGCACGAGGACGCCGTCGGCGTCCGCGGCCGCCTCCACCACGTCGGCCTCCGTGCGGCAGGCGGCGTGGACCAGCTCGACCCCGTCCGCCGCGGCCAGCTCCCGCTCGACGGCGAGGGACTCGTGGTCGAGGTCGGTGATGACGATCCGCACGTGATCCTCCGCAGCGTTTCCCGATAATCGGGATGGCATCCCGAATATCGGAGACGCTAGCGCCTCCGTCCACCAGGGGGAAGGTGGTCCACGACCTCGCCCCCCGCGCCGGCGCCCCCACGGCCGCCCCGCACCCGCCGCGCCAGCACCAGGGCCGTCGCACACGCCGCCAGCAGCGGCACCACACCGCAGAACGCCATCCCCACCCGGGGCCCGGCCGCCTCGGTGAGCCAGCCCACCAGCGGCGCGCCGATCGGGGTGCCGCCGATGAAGACCAGCAGGTACAGCCCCATCACCCGCCCCCGCAGCTCCGGCTCCACCCACAGCTGCACCGAGGAGTTCGCCATCGCCTGGAACGCGAGGTTCGCGAACCCCATCCCGGCCAGCACCACGAGGAACACCGGCACCCCCGGCACGAACGCCGCGCCCGCCTGCGCCGCACCGAACACCGCTCCCGCCAGGACCACCGTGCGCAGCCGCACCGTCGGGCGGCCCGCCGCGAACAGCGCACCGGCGATCGAGCCCAGCGCGAGGGCGATGTTGAACGCCCCGTACAGCGCCGGCCCACCGCCGAACTCGTCCCTCGCCATCGCCGTCAGCACCACGGGGAAGTTCAGCCCGAACGTGCCCACCACGGCCACCAGCGCCAGCGTCCACGCCACGTGCGGGCGGCCCGCGACGTACCGCAGCGCCGAGCGCAGCTGACCCGGTGCGCGGGACGCGACCGCCGCCGGTGTCAGCTCCCGCGGCCGGATCGCGGCGAGCGCCAGCAGCGGGCACAGGAAGCAGGCGGAGGTCGCGGCGAACGCCCAGCCCAGGCCCACCCCGCCGATGAGGGCCGCCGCCACCGCGGGTCCCACCAGCCGCGAGGCCTGGAACACCGCGGAGTTCATCGCGATCGCGGCGCGCAGGTGCTCGCGCGGCACGACCTCCCCGACGAACACCTGCCGGGTGGGGTTGTCCACGACGAACACCAGCCCCGAGGCGAACGTCAGCGCGTACACCAGGGACACCGAGATCCGGCCGGTCAGGGTGAGCGCCGCCAGCGCCGCGGTGAGCAGCACGTTGAGCGACTGCGTCACGGCCAGCGTGCGGCGCTTGGGCCAGCGGTCCGCGAGCATCCCGCCGTGCATGCCGAGCAGCAGCATCGGAAGGAACTGCAGCGCCATCACCACGCCCACGGCCGCGGCGCTGCCGGTGAGCTCCAGCACCAGCCAGTCCTGCGCGATCTGCAGCATCCAGAAACCGGCGTTCGCGACACCCTGCCCGGCGATCAGGACGCGGTAGTTGCGGGTGCGCAGCGCCGCGAACGTCGCCGACGGGGCGCGGGCCGCGGACCGTCCGCCCGTGCCCACCGTGGCACCGCCCACGAGCCGCCCTCCGCCGATCTGCGTCCCGTCCCGGTCGCGTCCACGGCGAGTCTTCCCCGCCGCGGCGCTATCGTGCGCGGTGATCTAGGAACTATCAGTGATGCCGTCACGTGATGGGAGTCCGGCACGTACGACACGAGCTGGCTGCGCAGCTTCCTGGCGGTCGCGCAGACCCGGAGCTTCACGCAGGCCGGCGCCCGCCTCGGCGTGCGCCAGTCCACGGTGAGCCAGCACGTCCGCAAGCTGGAGCGCGCCACCGGCCGGGTGCTGCTGGAGCGCGACACGCACGCGGTGTCCGTCACCCCCGACGGCGAGGCGATGATCGGTTTCGCGCGCGCCATCCTCGCCGCGCACGAGCGGGCCGCCGGCTACTTCTCCGGCGAGAGGCCGCAGGGCCGGCTGCGGATCGGGATGTCCGACGACCTCGCGCTGACCCGGCTGCCGCAGATCCTGCGGGACTTCCGCCAGGAGAACCCGCTCGTCGACCTGGACCTGACGGTCGACCAGAGCGGCACCCTGCACCGGCGCCTCGCCGGTGACCGCCTGGACCTGTTCATCGGCAAGCGGCCGGTCGGGGAGGGCTCCGGGCAGCTCGTCCGCCGGGAGCGGCTGGTGTGGGTGGGGACCGCCGCCACCCGGCTGGACCCGGTGCGGCCCGTCCCGCTCGTGGTGTACCCCGCGCCGAGCATCAGCCGCCAGGCGATGCAGGAGGCCCTGGAGCGGGCGGACACCCCTTACCGCAGCGCATGCCTGTGCCGGGGCGTCAACGGGCTCATCGCCGCCGTGGTCGCCGGGATCGGCGTCTCCGCGATGGCCGCCGCCCTCGTGCCCCCGCAGCTCACCCCGCTGGGCCCGCAGCACCGCCTGCCGGAGCTGGGGCACATGGACCTGGTGCTGCTGACGAACCCGCGCACGGCGGAGCGGCCCGCCTCCCGCGCGCTGGCCGCGGCGGTGCTGGCCAGCGGCGTGGCGGGGTTGCAGCGCTGAGGAACGCGCCGGTCAGCCCTGTGCGGGCGTCCCCTCGTCCTCCTCCGGCTCGAACGTGCTGGGCTCGCCGGTGGCGCCGATCCCCACGCCCGTCTCCGGGTTCGGGATGCCGTGCTGCTCCTGGTCCTTCGCGTCCTCACGTCCGGTCATGGCCCCAGCCTGCTCCCCGCGCCGGGCGGGCACCACCGGAGACGGCCGCGGGACCGGGTGCGCTCTCAGGCCGTGAGCTCCCGCGCGATGAGCTCCGCGATCTGCGCGGTGTTCAGCGCCGCGCCCTTGCGGAGGTTGTCGCCGCAGACGAACAGGTCGAGGGTGTTGGGGAAGTCCAGCGCCTGCCGCAGCCGGCCCACGACCGTGGGGTCACCGCCGACCGTGGCCGCCGGGGTGGGGAACACCCCCGCCGCGGCGTCGTCGCGCACGTCGACGCTGGGCGCGGCCTCCAGGGCGGCGCGCGCCTCCTCCACCGTGATCTCCTCGGCGAAGGTGGCGTGCACGGCCAGGGAGTGGGTGGTCTGCACGGGAACCCGCACGCAGGTGGCGGAAACCTTCAGGTCCGGGATCCCGAGGATCTTGCGGGACTCGTTGCGGACCTTCAGCTCCTCGCTGGTCCAGCCGCCGTCCTTCACCGAGCCGGCGACCGGCACGACGTTGAGCGCCAGGGGAGCGGGGAACGGGGAGGGCCCGTCGCCCAGCTTCGCCGCGACGGCCTCCGCGACGTCCCCGGCGCGCGAGCCCAGGGTGCGGTTCCCCGCGACGACCTCCAGCTCGTCGTACAGGCGGTCCACGCCGGGCTGACCCGCGCCGGAGGCCGCCTGGTAGGAGGCGACGACCAGTTCGGTGAGGCGCCAGCGGGCGTGCAGCGCGCCGAGCGCGTCCATCATCGTCAGGGTCGTGCAGTTGGGGTTCGAGATGATCCCCTTGGGGCGGACGCGGGCGGCGTCGCCGTTCACCTCCGGCACGACGAGCGGCACATCGGGGTCCATGCGGAACGCCCCGGAGTTGTCCACGGCGACCGCGCCGCGCTCGACGGCGATCGGCGCCCACTGCGCGGACACCTCGTCGGGCACGTCGAACATGGCGACGTCCACGCCGTCGAAGACCTCGGGGGTGAGGGCCTGCACGACGACGTCCTCGCCGCGCACGCGCAGCACCTTGCCGGCGGAGCGCGCCGAGGCGACGAGGCGGATCTCGCCCCAGACGTCCTCGCGCTCGGTGAGGATGCCGAGCATCACGGAGCCGACGGCGCCGGTGGCGCCGACGACCGCGAGGGTGGGCCTGCCGCCGCGGGCCTGCGCGCCGCTGGGGTCCCGTTCGTCCGCGGGGTTGCTGTCGTTGGTGCTCATCGCCCGGTACCTCCGTAGACCGTCGCTTCGCTCTCGCCGTCCAGCTCGAAGGCCGTGTGGACGGCGCGCACGGCGTCGTCCAGCTCCTCGGCCCGCGTCACGACGGAGATGCGGATCTCCGACGTGCTGATCATCTCCATGTTGATCCTGCGCTCGCCCAGCGCCTTGAAGAACCTCGCCGACACCCCCGGGTGCGAGCGCATCCCGACGCCGACGAGCGAGAGCTTGCCGATCTGGTCGTCGTACTCCAGGCGCTCAAAGCCGATGTCGCCCTTCACCCGGTCCAGGGCGGCGACGGCGGTGGTGCCCTCGGCCTTGGGCAGGGTGAAGGAGACGTCCGTGCGGCCGGTCGCGGCCACCGAGACGTTCTGCACGATCATGTCGATGTTCACCTCGGCCGCGGCGACGGCCTCGAAGATCTGCGCGGCCGTGCCGGGGGTGTCGGGCACGCCGACCACGGTGATCTTCGCTTCGCTCCGGTCGTGCGCGACGCCCGAGATGATCGGCTGCTCCACGGTGCCCTCCTGGCTGGACTGCGGGTTCGAGGTCAGGATCGAGGGGACGGGCCCGTCGGTCACCCAGGTGCCCTCGTGGTGGCTGAAGGACGACCGCACGTGGATCGGCAGGTCGAAGTTCCTGGCGTACTCGACGCAGCGCAGCATGAGGATCTTCGCGCCGTTCGCCGCCATCTCCAGCATCTCCTCGCTGGAGATGCGGTCGATCTTGCGGGCGGTCGGGACGATGCGCGGGTCGGCGGTGTAGACGCCGTCGACGTCGGTGTAGATCTCGCACACGTCGGCCTTGAGGGCGGCGGCGAGCGCCACGGCCGTGGTGTCGGAACCGCCGCGCCCGAGGGTGGTGATGTCCTTGGTGTCCTGGCTGACGCCCTGGAACCCGGCGACGATCGCGATGGCGCCCTCGTCGAGCGCGGTCCGGATGCGGCCCGGGGTCACGTCGATGATGCGGGCCCTGCCGTGGGCGGAGTCGGTGATGACGCCCGCCTGGCTGCCGGTGAAGGAGCGCGCCTGGAGCCCGAGGTTGCTGATCGCCATGGCGAGCACGGCCATGGAGATGCGCTCGCCGGAGGTGAGCAGCATGTCCAGCTCGCGCGCCGGCGGCATGGGGGAGACCTTCTTGGCGAGGTCGATGAGGTCGTCGGTGGTGTCGCCCATCGCGGAGACCACCACGACCACGTCGTGGCCGGCGCGCCGGGTGTCGGCGATCCGCCGGGCGACGCGCTTGATGCCGTCGGCGTCCGCGACCGAGGAACCGCCGTACTTCTGAACCACGAGAGCCACGGGAGGCGATCCTACCGAGCGCCCACGGCAACTCCGACCAATTTTCGGGGTGGACGAGTCCGAACGAGACAAGACAGGAAAATTTCCTGTATCAACCCGGTTCTGCGGAGGTCAGTGCGCGTGCAGAGCGTCGAACTCGGCACCCGCGGCGACATCGGGGTCCACGTCCAGGCGCAGGTGGCCCAGCAGCGACTGCAGGGTGCGCAACGCGGAGGACGCCCGCGGGCCCCAGCTCGAGAGGTAGGAGAACTGCCACCACCACAGCGCCTCCTCCACCCGGCCCGCCTGGTGGTGGCGCAACCCGTGCACGAGGTCCGCCGCGACGCTGGCGAGGTCGTCCGACAGCGAGCCCGGCACCAGCCGCGCGTCCGTCAGCGGGTCGACGACGTCCGCGTACTCGTCGAGGCCGTCCAGGACGTTCGCCAGCCCGGTGCGGACGGGGTCGATGTCCGGGTCCGGCCCGGAGTCCGGCTCGAAGCGATCCACCGGCACGATGTCGCCGATCGCCCCCAGCCGCGCACCCGTCAGCAGCACCTGGCTCACGGCCAGCAGCAGCACCGAGATCGCGGTGTCGTTCATGCGGCCCGTCGCGACCTCCGTCACGGCGTCCAGGTACCCCTGGGCCTCCAGCGCGGTCGTGCCCGCGACGGCCAGCGTTTCCAGGTCCTGCTCAGGCATCGAGAGTCCTCCGGCCGGCGAATGCTCTTCCGAGCGTAACCTCGTCGGCGTACTCCAGGTCGCCGCCCACCGGCAGGCCCGAGGCCAGCCGTGTGACCCGCAGGCCCATCGGGCGCAGCAGCCGCGACAGGTACGTCGCCGTCGCCTCGCCCTCCAGGTTGGGGTCCGTGGCGATGATGATCTCGGTGACCTCGCCGTCCGTGAGGCGCCCCAGCAGCTCCCGCATGCGCAGGTCGTCCGGGCCGACGCCCTCCATCGGGCTGATCGCGCCGCCGAGCACGTGGTAGCGGCCCCGGAACTCCCGGGTGCGCTCGATGGCGACGATGTCCTTGGGTTCCTCCACCACGCAGACCACCGTCGTGTCGCGCCTGGGGTCGCGGCACACCCGGCACAGCGCCTCCTCCGCGACGTTGCCGCAGACCTCGCAGAAGCGGACCCGCGACTTCACCTCGGTCAGCACCTGCGCCAGCCGCCGCACGTCCGCGGGATCGGCCTGCAGGACGTGGAAGGCGATGCGCTGCGCGCTCTTGGGGCCGACCCCGGGGAGCCGGCCCAGCTCGTCGATGAGGTCCTGGACCACTCCCTCGTACACGTGTGCAGCTTAGGTGCTGGTGCCGACAGCGCCCGCCGGAGCGCACCGGCCGCGACGGGTGCGGGGCGGGACCGCGCGGCGGCCTCAGCCGTCGCTGGAGATCACCCGGCCGCCGAGGAGCTGCTCCACCACGGCGGCACCCATCAGCGGGGAGTCCGCCGCGTCGGCGTCGGCGTCGTCGCGGCTCGGCTCGTCGTCCTCAGGGCGGGGTGCCCGCGCCGTCCGCCCGGCCGGCGCGGGCTGCGCCGCGGGGGCGGACGCGGGCGGCCCGGCCGGGGGCACCGGCTGCGGTCCGCCGGCGGGCGCCGGCCGCGGCTCCGCGGTGGGCGCCGGCCGGGACCGCGGGGGCTGTGCCCCGGGGGCGCGTGCCGGCGTCGGCCAGGCGCCCGGCGCCGGCTGCGGTGCGGGCGCCGGGGTGGTGCGCACGGGTTCGCGCCCCGAGGCGCCGGGGTCGTCGCCGCGGGCGCGTCGCGGCGCGCTCAGCTGCTCCTCCCCGGGGTCCTCGACGGGCTCGTCCGGCCACGGCACGTCGTCGTCGGGCCCGGCCAGCACGGGCACCGGCTCCACGGGGCGCCCCGCCGCCCCGGCGGGACCGGCGCCCCCCGGGTGCGCCGCCGCCGGGACCTGCGCGGCCGGACCGGTGGGCGTGCCGCCCGCGGGTGCCTGCGGCGCGGAGGCCGTGGGTGCCTGCTCGCGCGCGGACGGGGAGGGGCGCGGTGCCCCCCGCTCGGGCCGGCCGCCGCGCGCCGGTGCGCGCACGGCGGGGCCGGGGACGGGCGCGCCGTCGGCGGCGACCGCGTCCACCCGGCAGTCGATCCCCGCCGCGTCCAGCAGGGCCTCGCGGACGAACTCCGGGTGGTTGCCGCGCGCGAACGCCGCGGCCCGGCCCGCCGTCGTGAACTGCAGGGTCAGCACGCCGTCGCGGCAGGCGACGACCGTGGCCTCCTCCGAGACGAGCGTCCACGTCACGCGCTTGAGCCGGGAGAGCCGGGCCAGCACGTCCGTCCACAGCCGCCGGACGACCTCCACGTCGCCGCCGGGGGAGCCGGCGGCGGCCGCGCCGGGGTGCGCACCACCGGGCGGGGGGGCCGGCGTCCGGGCCGGGGCCTGCACGGGTCCGGGGGCCGCCGGGTGCGGGGGGGCCGGTGCCTGCGGCGGGGGCCCACCGGGAACCCGCGCCTGCGGCCAGGCCCCGGCCCGCTCCGGCGCGGGAGCGGCCTGCTCCGGGACGGGGCGCTCCGGCGCGGTCGCGGCCTCCTCCACCACCGCGGCGGCCGCCGGGGCGGGCGCGAGCGGCTCGGCGGGTGCGGCGGCAGGGGCCGGCCCGGGTGGGCGGACGGGCGCCGGGGCGTCCACCGCGGTGGGGGGTGCGAGCGGCTCGGCGGGTGCCGGGGCGCGCGGGGGCACCAGGGCGGGGGTCGCGGCGACGGCGCCCGCGGCGAGGCGGCGCTCCAGCCGGTCCACGCGGCTGCCCAGTCCCTCCGCGCCGTCCGCGCCCGGCAGCAGCAGGCGGGCGCACAGCAGCTCCAGCTGCAGGCGCGGGGAGGTCGCCCCCGTCATCTCCGCCAGGCCCGCGTTCACGACGTCCGCGGCGCGGGACAGCTCCGAGCGCCCGAAGTGCGCCGCCTGGCCGCGCAGCCGGTCCATCTGGTCCTCCGGCACCCCCAGGACCGCGCCGGCCTCCTCCGGGACGGCGGCGGTGATGACGAGGTCGCGCAGGCGCTGCAGGAGGTCGTCGGCGAAGCGGCGCGGCTCCTGCCCGGAGTCCACCACCCGCTCCACGACGCGGAACACCGTCGCGGCGTCGTCGGCGGCCAGCGCCTCCACGACGTCGTCCAGGAGCGAGGCGTGCGTGTAGCCGAGCAGCGACACCGCCCGGTCGTACGTCAGGCCCTCCTCGCCGGCGCCGGCGATGAGCTGGTCCAGCACGGACAGGGAGTCCCGGACCGAGCCCGCGCCCGCGCGCACGACCAGCGGCAGGACGCCCTTGCCGACGGGCACCTCCTCGCGGGTGCACAGCTCCTCCAGGTACGCGGAGAGCTGCGACGGGGGCACGAGCCGGAAGGGGTAGTGGTGCGTGCGGGAGCGGATCGTGGTGAGGACCTTCTCCGGGTCCGTCGTGGCGAAGACGAACTTCACGTGCGGCGGCGGCTCCTCGACGAGCTTGAGCAGGGCGTTGAAGCCCTGCGGGCTCACCATGTGCGCCTCGTCGATGATGTAGACCTTGAAGCGGTCGCGCGCCGGCGCGAAGGACGCGCGCTCGCGCAGGTCCCGGGCGTCGTCCACGCCGCCGTGGCTGGCGGCGTCGATCTCCACGACGTCGATGCTGCCGGGGCCGCCGCGGGCGAGGTCCCGGCACGAGTCGCACACCCCGCACGGCGTCGCGGTCGGCCCCCCGGCGCAGTTCAGGCAGCGCGCCAGGATGCGTGCGCTGGTCGTCTTGCCGCAGCCGCGCGGGCCCGAGAAGAGGTAGGCGTGGGTGATCCGGCCCTTGCCCAGCGCCGCGGTCAGGGGCCCCGTCACGTGCTCCTGACCGATGACCTCGGCGAAGGACTCCGGGCGGTAGCGGCGGTACAGGGCGGTGGACACCCGCAGAGGCTAGCCCGGCGACCCGACACCCGGAACGCTCACGGGCGGGGTCGTGCGCAGGGGTGTGAGGGACTCCCCGCGCACCTACCAGAGCCTCCCTACCCTTGCTGCCTTCCGGCCCTGGGGGGGTTCAGCAGGATGGCACCACGCGGGGAGCCGCGCCCACTGTAGACCGCCCCCGCCGCCCGCGGCCAACCGCCCGCTGCCCGGCGCCCGCCCGCGAGCCGGGGCGGGACCGGCGCGCAAACGGCACCCGGAACGGGGTAGGCTCCTCCACGGAGGATTCGCCTAGTGGCCTATGGCGCACGCTTGGAAAGCGTGTTGGGTTAACGCCCTCAGGGGTTCAAATCCCCTATCCTCCGCCCCGAGGGGCCCGCACCGGATCCGGTGCGGGCCCCTTCTCGTGCGCCCCGCGGGTCCCCCGGCGGCCGGCCGCGCCCGGCGGCCCGCACCGACCGACACGGGTGAACCTTTCGTGGAGCAGGCCTGTGCGCGCCCGCCCCGCTCCTACACTGCGCAGGGTGATCTTCAAGGCCGTCGGCGACGGGCGCCCCTACCCCGACCACGGGTACGTGCGTCCCGGTCAGTGGGCGGACATCGCGCCCCGGCAGGTGCGTCTCGACGAGCTCGTGACGACCAAGCGCACCCTCGACCTCGACGCGCTGCTCGCCGACGACTCCACCTTCTTCGGCGACCTGTTCGCCCACGTCGTGCAGTGGCGCGGCGAGCTGTACCTGGAGGACGGCCTGCACCGGGCGCTGCGCTCGGCGCTGCACCAGCGGCACGTGCTCCACGCGCGCGTGCTGGTCCTGCCGGACTGAGCGGGCACCACCGGGTGCCGGGGGACACCGGCCGCAGCGCTGCGGCCGGTGGGATGGAGGCGAGGGGAACGTGCAGAACAGCAGGGGCGGTGCCGGGCCCGGGGCGGACGGCGAACCGGACGAGCGGACCCAGGAGCAACCGGTCCGGGACGGGCAGGAGGGCCCGGACGACGCGTGGGACGACGACTCCTGGGACCCGCAGGGCCACGACGACGGCTGGGAGGAGCAGCAGGAGCTCCAGCGCCGTGCGCGGCTGCGCCGGGTCCGGCGCCAGCGCGCCGTGTTCGCGCTCGTGGTCCTCGCCGTCTTCGCGCTCGGCGCCGCCGCGGCGCTGGTCGCCACCGGCCGCTGGAGCCCGTTCGGGGAGCAGGCGCAGGCGCGCCCGACGTGCACCACCCCCGCCGCGCCGGCCCCCGCCGCGCCCGCGGACGTGCGGGTGGAGGTGCTGAACTCCACGGACCGGCGCGGCCTGGCCGCCACCGTGGCGGAGGAGCTGCGCGGGCGCGGGTTCACCGTGACCCGGGTGGGCAACAGCGACGGCGGACCGGTGCCGGAGCCCGCGGCCGTGCGCCACGCGCCCGCCGCCGCGCCCGCCGCCCGCGCGGTCGCCGCGCGCCTGGGTGGTGCGGTGCTCGTGGAGGACCCGGCGGCCGTGGACGTCGTGCTGGTCCTGGGCGAGGGTTACCAGCAGCTCGCCCCCGAGGACGCCCTCGCGCCGCTGCCGCCACCGCCCGCACCCGCCTGCGCGGCACCGCGTCCGGCGGCCTGAACCGCACCCCGGCCCCGGACGGACAGGAGCCCCGCACCGGACGGTGCGGGGCTCCTGTCCCACGGCGGTGGCGGTGGGATTTGAACCCACGGAGGAGTTGCCCCCTCACACGCTTTCGAGGCGTGCTCCTTAGGCCGCTCGGACACGCCACCGCGGGAAACGATACACGGAGCTCCACCCCGCCGGTCCGGCCACCGCCCGCGTCAGCCGCGGTGCCCGCCGAAGAAGTCGCGCAGCAGCACGGCGCACTCCTCGCCCAGCACGTCCCCCACCACCTCCACGCGGTGGTTCAGGCGCCGGTCCCGGACCACGTCGCGCAGGGAACCGGCGGCACCGGCCGCGGGGTCCCACGCCCCGAACACGAGCCGGTCGGCCCGCGAGAGGACCAGCGCCCCGGCGCACATCGTGCACGGTTCCAGGGTGACGACCAGGGTGCAGCCGGACAGCCGCCACTGCCCGCGCCGCGCGCCCGCCGCGCGCAGGGCGAGGACCTCCGCGTGTGCGGTGGGGTCGGCGTCGGCCTCCCGGGCGTTGCGCCCGGTGCCGAGGACGGTGCCGGTCGCGTCCTCCACGACGACGGCGCCCACGGGGACGTCGCCGCCCGCCGCGCAGCCGCGCGCCTGCTCGATCGCCAGGCGCATCCACCCCTCGTACCGGGCGGGGACCGCCAGGCCCCTCAGCGCAGCGACTCCATCACCTCGGCGCAGCCGAGCAGTTCGCCGACCTCCACGAGGGCGGCCGCGGGGTCGTCGCCGCGCTCGGCGAGCTCGAGGAGCTGCGCCGCCGGGCAGCCGAGGTCGGCCAGCAGCGCGGGATCGCCCGCCCAGGCGGGGGTGCCGTCCGGAACCGCGGCGGCCGGTCGCGACCCCCCGTCCTCGTCGTCCCCGTCCTCCTCGTCCTGCACCGCCGGGACGGCCGGCACGACGAGGTCCGCGTCGAGGGCGTCCTCGGAGAACAGGGGCGCGTACACGCCGGAACCGGCTGCGGGGGCGTCGGAGACGAAGAACCGCACCTCGCCCCCCGCGTCGGCGCGGACGAGGCCGAACCACTCGTCCTCGCTCTCGACGACCGCCAGGACGGGCCGGTCCCCGACGGCCGCGCCGCGCAGGACGTCGGCGAGCTCGTCCAGCGAACCCGTCGCGACGTCGACGTCGCGGGCGCGCCACCCGGAGGAGTCGGAGGCCAGGACGGCGGTGAAGTACGGCACGGGTCCATCGTGGCACCTGCCCGCGGCGCGGTGCAGGAAGGGCGCGGGGAACCCGTGAGGGTGTCGCCGCGGGAGCGGCGGGGCACGGAGTAGGTTCCGCCCATGCGCCTGCACGTCGTCGACCACCCCCTCGTCGCGCACAAGCTGACGGTCCTGCGGGACGAGCGGACGGACTCGCCGACGTTCCGGCGCCTGGCCGACGAGCTCGTGACGCTGCTCGCCTACGAGGCGACGCGGGAGGTCCGCACCGAGCCGTGGCCCATCCGCACGCCGGTCCAGGCCACCACGGGCGTGCGGCTGAGCGCGCCGAAGCCGCTGGTGGTGCCGATCCTGCGCGCGGGGCTGGGGATGCTCGACGGGATGGTGCGGCTGCTGCCGACGGCGGAGGTCGGGTTCCTCGGGATGATCCGCGACGAGGAGACCCTGCAGGCCACGACGTACGCGACGCGGCTGCCGGAGGACCTCTCCGGCCGGCAGTGCTTCGCGCTGGACCCGATGCTGGCCACCGGGGGAACCCTCGTGGCCGCGATCGGCTACCTCCTGCAGCGCGGTGCCGTGGACGTGACCGCGCTGTGCCTGCTGGCCGCGCCGGAGGGGGTGGAGGTGGTGCGCCGGGCGTTCGAGGGTGAAGCGCGCGTGACCATCGTGACGGCGGCCGTCGACGAGCGGCTGAACGAGAACGGCTACATCGTCCCCGGGCTCGGCGACGCGGGCGACCGTCTCTACGGCGTCGTGTGAGCGGGCCGGGCCGTCCCGCCACGCACGTCACGATCTGAAACCGCCGGGTACTCGGCGTGACGACGAAGATCGGGCATGCTGGCCTGGTGTGCCTGCGCACGCACGCCGGGCGACCGGGTGCCGGGGGCGCGCTGTGGTGCCACGACCAGGACCGTCACTCGGGGAGGCAAGAAGGATGAAGATCAACTGGCGCAAGATCGCATGGTGGTTCCTGATCATCTTCGTGATCTACGCGGTCTACAAGTCGCCGGACCAGGCCGCGGGCGTGGTGCGCAACCTGGGCGACTGGATCGGCACGGCCGTGCGCAGCATCGGCAGCTTCTTCGACGGCGTCCTGCAGGGCTGAGAGGTCCCGTGACGGCGCACAAGGCACCCGAACCCTGGTCCGGCGGGGCACCGGGGGAGGGCTCCGGCGGGGGCGGGGACGACGGGCTCGTCGACCCCGCCGTGGGCAGGTCCGACGTCCTGCCCGTCCCCGGCGTGCCCGAGCCGCTGAGCAGGTACCTGCTGCCCACCGAGCGGCTCGTGGTGGCCGTGCGCAGGCACCCCGCCCAGCTCATCGAGCCCGTGGCCAGCGTCGTCGCCGGCTTCGCGCTGCTGCTCGTGGCGGACTCGGTGCTGCCGGCGGCCCTGCCCTACGTGCGCGACGTGCTGTTCGTGGCGTGGTTCGTGCTCCTGGGCAGGACGGTGTGGCGGTTCCTGGAGTGGCGCGCGGACTGGTTCATCGCCACCGACCGCCGGGTCCTGCTGCGCTACGGCGTGGTGCAGCGCAAGGTCGCCATGATGCCCGTCAGCAAGGTGACCGACATGAGCTACAACCAGTCCCTGCTGGGACGGCTGCTGCACTACGGCGAGTTCGTGATGGAGTCCGCCGGGCAGGACCAGGCCCTGCGGGTGGTGAAGTGGCTGCCCGTGCCGGACCGGCTGTACCTGAGCATCTGCGCCGAGATCTTCGGTTCCGGGAGCATGCCGCCCGTGCTGCCCGTCCCGGGTCGCAAGCGGGCCCGGCGCGTGCAGCGCTGAACCCGCCGCGCGCGGGCAGCCGAACCGCTCGCGCGCGGCGGGTGGACGCAGGGAGGGGCGCCGGTCCGACGAGGACCGGCGCCCCTCCC
>NZ_BAAIHU010000007.1:0-195050 GCF_054590795.1 Kineococcus anabasis | reverse complement strand
CGCCCCTCCCTGTGCGTCCCGGCGCCGCCGGGTGCCGCTTCAGCGGGTGGCCGCCTGGAACTGCTCGATGATGCTGGCCCCGATCGGGCCGCGGGGGGCCACGGTGATGCCGTTCTCCGCCGCCCACTGACGGACCGCACGGGCGTCCACGGCCGCCGGTGCGGCGGACTTCGCCGGCGCCTTGGCGGCCGGGGCGGACTTCGCGGCGGACTTCGCCGGTGCCTTGGCGGCGGACTTCGCGGGCGCCTTGGCGGCCGGGGCGGACTTCGCGGCCGGCGCCTCGGCGGCGGGCGCCTCGGGAGCGGCCTTGGCCGCGCTGCGCTTGGCGGCGCGCTTGGCGGGCTTCGCGGGCGCCTCGGCGGGCGCCTCCTCGGCGACCGCGGCGGCGGGGGCCTCGGCGGGCGCCTCCTCGGCGGGCGCGGGGGCCTGGGCCGGGGCGGCGGCCTTGCGGCGGCCGGAGGCGGACTTCGCGGCGGGCGCGGACTTCGCGGCGGGCGCGGACTTCGCGGCGGGCGCGGACTTCGCGGCGGGGGCCTGCTTGGGGGCGGTCAGGACCTCCTGCAGGTCGTCCCAGGTGACCGTGACCGGCGGGCGGGACGTGGAGGGGTTCCACTGCAGCCCGTTGCTGCTGATGGTGAGGACCCCGTAGCGACGGCCGTTGCGCTTGACCGGCACCTCCAGGTCGACGTTGCCGACGTTGAGTTCGGACGAGACCTTCAGCGCGACGTCGTGTGTGGTGGCCATGTTGACTCCGAGTTCGGGACGAGGCCTGGGGGCAGGCGGTGAGCGGCTCGGTTCCGGTGGTCCTGCGGGTTCTGCGGGGACTCTCCACCCGAAACCGGGGTTCCGGTCACATGCTAACGGCACCGGACGGAAATCGGGAATCGACCCGGGTATTTCCTGTTCCCCCGTCCCCGCTCACCACCCGTTTGATGTAGCCGGCGGTTCCCGGGGCGCTTCCCGCCGCTGTGTGCGGGCTGTTAACGGCACCCGTTCCGGCCCTATCCGACCGGAACGGGTGCCGTTAACAGCCCGCGAGAACCACCGCCGGGCGGCGCGCGGAACCCCGGCGGGGAACGGCGCGTTCGCAGAATGCACACCACCGGAAACGGCGGAGCGGGCGGTACCCCCGCGGGAGGCGGCACCCGCGGGGGCGGCCGTAGTCTGCGGAGCGGGCGCCGCGGGAGCGGAGCAGAACGCGCGCCCCGCCGCACCGGGCGCGAGAGGGACCCACACGAGGACGCACACGAGCACCGGGCGGCGACGGAGCCCTCGGTGCGGGAGGACCGCCGATGGAGCCGCACACCGTCCGCACGCACCGTTCCGCCGAGTCGCTGCCGAGGGAACGCCAGCTCGCCTGGCGCCTGGCCGCCGTGGCCACCGATCCCGTGGAGGTGGACGCCGACGTCGTGGAGATGCTCGGCAACCGCGTCATCGACAACGCCGCCGTGGCCGCCGCGTCCCTGGCGCGCCGGCCCGTCGTCTCCGCTCGCGCGCAGGCCCTCGCGCACCCGGCCCGCCCGGGCGGAACCGTGTTCGGGCTGCCCCCGGACCGGTGCGCCTCCCCGGAGTGGGCGGCGTGGGCCAACGGGGTCGCCGTGCGGGAACTCGACTTCCACGACACGTTCCTCGCGGCGGACTACTCCCACCCCGCCGACAACATCCCCCCCGTCCTCGCCGTGGCGCAGCACACCGGGCGCGGCGGGAGGGACCTCGTGCGCGGCCTGGCGACGGCGTACGAGGTGCAGATCGACCTCGTGCGCGGCATCTGCCTCCACGAGCACAAGATCGACCACATCGCCCACCTCGGCCCGTCCGCCGCCGCGGGGATCGGCACCCTCCTCGGGCTCGGCACCGAGGTCGTGTACCAGGCGATCGGGCAGGCGCTGCACACCACCACCACGACGCGGCAGTCCCGCAAGGGCGAGATCTCCTCCTGGAAGGCGTACGCACCGGCCTTCGCCGGGAAGACGGCCGTGGAGGCGGTGGACCGCGCGATGCGCGGGGAAACGTCGCCCGCCCCCGTCTACGAGGGCGAGGACGGCGTCATCGCCTGGCTGCTCTCCGGCCCCGGCCACGCCTACACCGTGCCGCTGCCGGCGCCCGGGGAACCCAAACGCGGGATCCTCGACTCCTACACCAAGGAGCACTCCGCGGAGTACCAGTCCCAGGCCCTCATCGACCTCGCCCGCCGGATGCGCGAACGGGTCCCCGACACCTCCCGGGTGGAGAGCGTCGTCATCCGCACGAGCCACCACACGCACCACGTCATCGGCACGGGTTCCGGCGACCCGCAGAAGATGGACCCCCGCGCGAGCAGGGAGACGCTGGACCACTCCGTCCCGTACATCTTCGCCGTCGCGCTGCAGGACGGCCGCTGGCACCACGTCGACTCCTACCTGCCCGAGCGGGCGCAGCGCCCGGACACCGTGGCCCTGTGGCAGCGCGTCCGCACCGAGGAGGACCCGGTCTGGACGCAGCGGTACCACGACCCGGACCCGGCGCGGCGGGCGTTCGGCGGGCACGTCACCCTCACCCTCGACGACGGCACCGTCCTGGAGGACGAGCTCGCCGTGGCCGACGCCCACCCCCAGGGCGCGCGCCCGTTCGCGCGGCCGCAGTACGTCGAGAAGTTCCGCACCCTCGCCGAGGGCGTCGTGGAGCCCGCCGAGCAGGACCGCTTCCTCGCCGCCGTGGAGGAACTGCCGGACCTGCCGCCGGGTCAGCTGCACCGGCTGACGTTCGAGGTGCCGCCCGCGCGGCTCGGGGACACCGCCGCGGCGGGCAGGGGGATCTTCTGATGCTCGGGTCGACCACCTCCGCCTCCGCCAAGCGCGCCGCGTTCCGCGCCGCCCTGGCCTCCGGGCGGCTGCTGCGCATGCCGGGGGCGTTCTCCCCGCTCGTCGCCCGCCTCGTCGAGGAGACCGGTTTCGACGGGGTGTACGTCTCCGGTGCCGTGCTGTCGGCCGACCTCGCGCTGCCGGACATCGGGCTCACCACGCTGACGGAGGTCACCACCCGGGGCGGGGCCATCGCGGGCGCGACGTCCCTGCCCTCCCTGCTCGACACCGACACCGGGTTCGGCGAGCCCCTCAACGCCGCCCGCACCGTGCGCGTCGCCGAGGACGCCGGGCTGTCCGGGATGCACCTGGAGGACCAGGTGAACCCCAAGCGCTGCGGCCACCTCGACGGCAAGCAGGTGGTGGACGTGCCCACGATGCTCGGGCGCCTGCGCGCGGCGGTGAGCGCCCGGCGCGACCCGGACTTCGTCGTCTGCGCGCGCACCGACGCCCGCGCCGTGGAGGGCCTGCGGGCGGCGATCGACCGGGCCAAGGCCTACGCCGACGCCGGCGCCGACATGATCTTCGCCGAGGCGCTGGCCGACGAGTCGGAGTTCGAGGCGTTCCGCGCCGCCGTGGACGTGCCGCTGCTGGCGAACATGACGGAGTTCGGGAAGTCGGAGCTGCTGAGCGCGGCGACGCTGGAGCGGCTCGGGTTCAACGTCGTCATCTACCCCGTCACCACCCTGCGCATCGCGATGGGGGCGGTGGAGGCGGGCCTGCGGACGCTGGCTGCCGAGGGCACCCAGGAGAGCCTCGTGCCCGCCATGCAGACCCGGGGGCGGCTCTACGAGCTCGTCGACTACGCCGGCTACGCGCAGTTCGACTCCGCCGTCCACGACTTCACCCTCACCGCCGCGCAGGGCGGGCGGGACGCGCGCAGCGCCCCGGGCACGCCGGACGGCGCGGAGGAGGAGCGGTGAGCGGCGCACAGGGCGGGCAGGAGGTCCACAGGGGCCTGGCGGGGGTGGTCGTGGACACCACGGCCGTCTCCGAGGTGGTCCCGGAGACGAACTCCCTGACCTACCGGGGCTACCCGGTGCAGGAACTGGCCACCTCCCGCCGCATGGAGGAGGTGGCGTACCTGCTGTGGCACGGCGAGCTCCCGGACGCCGCGGCCCTCGCGGAGCTGGAGGAGGCCGAACGCACGCAGCGGGCGCTGGAGCCGCCGGTGCGCGCCGCGCTGGAGGCGCTGCCGCCGACCTGCCACCCGATGGACGTCCTGCGCACCGCCGTCAGCGTCCTCGGCGCCCGCGACCCGCGCGCGGAGCGGCACGACGCCGACGCGGAGCTGGCCAAGGCGCTGTCCCTGTTCGCGCGGCTGCCGGCCGTCCTGGCGTGGGACGCGCGCCGCCGCCGCGGGCAGGAACCCGTCGAGCCGGACCCGGCGCTCGGCTACGCGGAGAACGTCCTGCACCTGTGCTTCGGCGAGGTCCCCGACGCCGGCTCCGTGCGCGCGTTCGAGACCTCCCTCGTGCTCTACGCCGAGCACTCCTTCAACGCCTCCACGTTCGCCGCACGGGTCGTCACCTCGACCCTCTCGGACCTGCACAGCGCGGTGACCGCCGCCGTCGGCGCGCTCAAGGGCCCCCTGCACGGCGGGGCGAACGAGGCCGTCATGCACGCGATGCTCGAGATCGGGGAGCCGGAGCGGGCCCGGGCGTGGCTGCACGAGCAGCTCGCCGCGGGTCGCAAGGTGATGGGGTTCGGCCACCGCGTCTACCGCAACGGCGACTCCCGGGTGCCGACCATGGAGGCGGCCTTCCGCGAGGTCGCCGCCGCACGGGACGGGCAGCGGTGGGTGGGCATCTACGAGGAGCTGGCGCGGGCGGTGCTGGAGGAGAAGGGCATCCACCCGAACCTCGACTTCCCCGCCGGGCCGACGTACCACCTGCTCGGCTTCGACACCCCCGTGTTCACGCCCCTGTTCGTGCTCAGCCGGGTGGCGGGGTGGACCGCGCACGTCGTGGAGCAGCGGCGCTCCAACGCCCTCATCCGGCCGCTCAGCAGCTACGTGGGGCCGTCCCAGCGCGGGGTGCCGCCCCGCTGACGCGGCGCACGCCGAGGGGCCCCGGCCGCAGTGGCCGGGGCCCCTCGCCTGCGGTGCCGGGTCGGCTCGCGCTGACGGAGCACGAGCGGGTGCCGTCAGGAACGCCCGTCCCAGTCGCCGAGCCACGCCCTGCGCGTGGCCGCGGCGGCCTCGGCGCCCGTCAGCTGCGGGCGCCCCGGGCCGGTGAGCGCACCCGGCCCGCGGTTCCCGGACTCCCGCAGCCGCGCCCCCTGCCAGGGGAAACCCGACATGTCCGACCAGCCCTGCGGGCCGAACGCGACGTCCAGCCACGTGTCGCGCACCACGGCCTCCGGGTGCAGCGACGCGTCGCGGCCGGCGTACCAGGGCCGCCCGAGGAAGAACGTCCCCTCCGGCGCGTCGCTCGTGATGCGGCTGTCCACGACGAGGAACCCGCGGCGCTGCGGCGGCGTGCTGGGCGCGAACACGTACCCGTTGAGCGTGCTGCTGCCCCGGGAGAGGGCGTGGAACGTGCAGTCCTCGAAGACCGCCGTCGCGCTGCCGAAGACGAAGTCCACGTCACCCTCGACGTAGACGTCCCGGAACAGCTGCCGGCCCGCGTCGTCGCCGCCGCCGTTGACGTAGAGGGTGTCCTGGTTTCCCAGGAACCGGGCGCCGTCCACGCGGATGCGGTCGCCCTGCGCCTTCAGCGCCACCGCCTGCCGGCTGGTGATCTCCGGGTGGGCCTTCTCGTCGAAGGTGTTGGCGATGGTGAGGTTCGCGATCCGCATGCCGTCGGCGTGGGTCGTCACCGTGGCGCTGCCGGTGGTGCCGTACGTGCCGCCGCCGGGCTTCGGCGTGCCGGAGGCGTTGTCGAACTCGACGACGACGTCCTCGGCGCGCTTCCCGGCGCCGCGCAGCTCGACACCGGCGGCGGTCGCGGGAACGGTGACGACCTCGCGGTAGGTGCCCGGGCGCACCAGGATGGTCGTGGTCCGGGCGTCGGCGGGCAGCGCGTCCACCGCCGCCTGCACGGTGCGGAACCGCCCCGAGCCGTCGGCGGCGACCACGAGGACGTCCCGGTGCGCGGGAGCGGCCGCGGCCGGCAGCGCGGAGCCGGTGACCGCCGCGGCGAGCACCGCGGCCGCCAGGGCGCGGCGGGACAGGACGGCGCGGTGGGACGGCGTGCTGCGGGGGCTGTCGGGGCTCACGGGAGGACCTCCGGGGGTGCTGTCTCGGCCGGGCGCTCCGCCGGCCACGTCGGGGCGTCCTCCGCGATGCCGCGGCGGTGCGGGTTCACGACGGTGCCCGGCGGCGCGATCCGCTGCCGGTCCAGTTCCGAGGCGACGAGTCGGGCGACCTCGATGGCGCCCGCGGCGCGGAAGTGGGTGTTGTCCACCACCCCCGCCGGGTGGCCCGGGAACTCGCCCGGCGCGAGGTGCAGGAAGGCCGAGGTGGTGCCCACGGGGCCCAGGGAGTTCCACAGCCCCAGGCTCAGCGCGGTGAGGTCCACCAGGGCGATCCCCTCGCGTGCCGCCAGCGCCCGCGCGGCGGCGGGGTGGTCGCCGTGGGACTCGCGGGCGCGCCCGTCCGGGCCGAAGCGGCGCCGCTCGACGGGGGTGACGACGACCGGCACCCCGCCGCGCGCGCGAGCCCCGTCGGCGAAGCGGGCCAGGTTCTCCTGGTACGCGCCCCGCGGGTCCGCGAAGCGTGCGGGGTCCTCCCGCTTGGCGTCGTTGTGCCCGAAGGAGACGAGCACGAGGTCGCCCGCACGCACCTCCGCGAGCACCCGGGCCAGGCGGCCGGAGTCGGCGAAGCTCTTCGTGCTCGCCCCGGACCAGGCGTGGTTGCGGACGGCGACCACCGGGGGCAGGAACACCTCCAGGGCCTGGCCCCACCCGGCACGCGGTGCCTCCCGGGCCGCGTACGTGGCGGCGGTGGAGTCCCCCGAGACCAGGATCGCCGGGTGGTGCCGGCTGCGGCCGGGTGCGGAACCCGGGGTGGGGGAGCCGGCCGCGGCGGGCCGCGCGCCCAGGGCGAGGGCGGCCGCGGCGGGCAGCAGGGACAGGGCGGTTCTGCGGGACGTCGTCATCGGGCCTCCGGGAATGGCGGGCGGCCGGCCGTGGTGCTGCGCGGGCACGGCCGGGTCGCGAGGGGTCCGGGGGAGGGAGGGCGTCGCTGCCGGTCCACCCCGGAACGGGTCCGGACTGCCACGGCGCCGTGGCACATCCCGTTGGAAACCGGTTACCGGCCCTCACGGTGTCAGCGGCGCGGAGGAGTGTCAAGAGGCGGCGGACCCGGCCGTCCCCGTGCGCGGACCCGGACGTGCAGGAGGCCCCGGGCACGCCCGGGGCCTCCTGTCCCGCCGTTCACGGCGGGTGTGGTGCTGCGCGGCGGCCGGCGCCGCCGTGCCCGTCAGCGGCCGGGGCCGCCGTGCTCAGCGGCCGAGACCGGCCTTGTCGACCCTGCGGTGGAACCGCATGCCCGTCAGGCCGCCCAGCACCGCGCCGGCCAGCGCCGTGAGCGCGGCGAGCACCGCGGTGATGATGGCGGCGGTGGAGAAGTCCTGCCCGCTGATGGGCAGGGCGGGGAAGCCGCCGATGCGGCCGAGGATGTCGAAGCGGGCTCCGGCCAGGGCCGTGAGGATCGCGACGACGACGGCGATCACGACCGCCCACAGCCACACCGCCACCCCCTGCTTGGCGCCGTTGAAGCGCGCCATGCGGCCGGCGACGTACCCACCGGCAAGGTAGGCCACGAACAGCACGACCAGCAGCGCCACCGCGCCGGCGACGCCGACGGTCCCGGCGTTGCTGCTCGCCTGCCCCGCGGCGTCGGAGGCGTCGGTGTTCGTGGCGGCCCCGACCGCGGCACCCGCCCCGGTGAGCAGCGCGGTGAGGAGCACGGCGGTCCCCGTGGCGGTGAGCCACCCGAAGAACGCCGAGCCGATCTTGACGCCGCCGAACTGCTCCTTCTCCCGGTTCACCACCGAGACCCGGTCCAGCCCCAGGCCACCCATGGAGGTGGCGCCGGACCGGTGCACGCTCGGGCCGGGGTCCGCGCTGGTGCCCGTCGTCGCCCCCGCGTGCGCACCCGTGGGGGAACCGGCGCCCCGGTCGTTGTCGGCCCCCGGTCGCTCACCGGGGACGTGCGATCCGCTGGCAGTGCTCATGACAGGTCCTTCACGTTTCGGAGGAGGAGGTGGCTGTCGGGTCCGCCGGGGCGGGCCCGGAACCCGGTCCGGTCCGCTGGTGTCAGCGCCCGGTGCCGGGGACGTCCGTGTCGAGCTCGACACGCTCCTTGCGGACCTCGTCCGTCACCGTCTGCTGCTCGGTGACCTCCTGGGTCCCGAGGCGCACGCGCTCGACCGGCACGGTCTCCTTGCGGGCCACGGCCTCCTCCTCGTGCACGACGACCTCGTGCTCCTCCTCGGTGAGGTCCCCACCGGTGAGGGCCGCGCCGCGGTTGGCGTCGGTGATGGGCTCGCGCTGCACCACGACCTCCTCGCGCGTCACGGGGACGGTCTCGGAGACGCGCTCGCTGACGATGTGCTTGCGCAGGCGGGCGCGGCCGGCCTCCCGCTGCACGGTGCCGACGTGGACGCGCTCCTCGGACAGGGTCATCGCGTCGTCCGTGTCCGGCCCGGAGGTGTCGTGGCCCGCACCCCGGACACCGGAGGTGGTGCCGGTCGTCGTGGTGGTCGTGCCCGTCGTGGTGCCCGCGGTCCCGTGCGTGCTCCCGGAGGAGAGGCCGTAGTACTCGTACAGGCGCTCCTCCTCCTGCGGGGTCAGCTCCGCGTCGGTCTCGGTGCGGGGGGCGTCCTTGACCTGGGCCTTGGAGTAGGGCACGCGGATCTCGGTGCCGGAGATCCGGGCGGCGTCGAGCGGCACGAACGTCTCGGAGGTGCCGAACAGGCCCGTCTTCACGGTCACCCAGCTCGGCTCGCCCGTGGCGTCGTCGAGGTAGACGGTGCCCACGCTGCCGATCTTGTCGCCGTCGGACTCGTAGACCGTGGCGTCGTAGAGGGCGGCCACGTCGGTGCGGGAGGTGTTCTCGGTCATCGTCGCTCCTGGGGAATCGGGTCACGGTGTCGGCCGGGCCGCGGCTCGCGGGCGGTGCGCCCGCGGCGTGCCGCGGCAGGCGGGTCCGGGGCCCTCGGAAGGCGGCCCCGGACGGGGTTCTCGTCGAACGCTGGACCTGTGTCTACTCCGTAGACAGAGGGGCTGCGACCTGAGATCCGTCCACCCCGCTGATACCCGCAGGCCCCGTCCGCACACGTGCCGGTTCGGCGGCGGGGGAACGCGGGTCCGTCCGTCGCCCCGGTCCGGTGCGCCGGGTGCTCCCGGCACGCTTACCCGGCCCGGGGCGGGGTATGGGACCTGTGACAGCCGACGTCCGACCCCGGGAGGAGAACCACCATGGGCATCGCAGACAAGGCCCAGAACGCCGCGGAGAAGGCTGCGGGCAAGGCCAAGGAGGCCGCCGGCAGCGCCACGGGCGACGAGCGCCTCGAGGCCGAGGGCCGCACCGACCAGGGCGCCGCCTCCGTGAAGCAGGCCGGCGAGAACGTCAAGGACGTCTTCAAGAGCTGAGCGCACCGGTCGCACACGCAGAAGGCCCCCGAGCATGCTCGGGGGCCTTCTGCGTCGCTGTCTCAACGAGTGCGCCCGAAGGGATTCGAACCCCTAACCTTCTGATCCGTAGTCAGATGCTCTATCCGTTGAGCTACGGGCGCAGGCGCCTCGCGTGGAGCGCGGCGGCCGGGGACAACTGTAGCGAACCGTCGGCGATGGTCCTAATCGCCCGGCCGGCGGCGCCGGGGCGCCCGGTCCGGCCACGCGGTGGGCACCGGGCCCCGCCCACACCGTGAAGGCCCCGTCCCGGGAGCACCGGGACGGGGCCTTCACGAACGCGGAGGTGGCGGGATTTGAACCCGCGAGGGGGTTGTAGCCCCCAACCCGCTTAGCAGGCGGGCGCCATAGACCGGACTAGGCGACACCTCCGCCGGAAAGGCTAGCAGCCGCCCCGGCGCCCGGGACGACCCGGCCGCCTCGCAGCACGGGCGGGACCCCCGGCCGCCCGTGCCAGGATCGCCCGCGTGAGCGAGCAGCCCTCCGCCTCCCCCCGCCGGCTCCCCCGCAGGACGGCCATCGCCTGCGGGGGGATCGTCCTCGCGGGCGCCGGGACGGCGGCGTTCCTGCTGCGCCCGGAGGACCCCGGACCCGCCCGCCGCGCCGCCGAGGCCCTCGCCACGGGCTGGAGCGCGGGGCGCTGGGCGGACGTCCCCTGGACCGCGGGCGCCACCGCCGCCACCGTCGGCGAGCAGTACACCGCGCTGACCGGCGGCCTGGCCCGCGCCGGGATCACCGGTCCCGAGGTCACCCTCGCCGCCCTCGACACCAGCACGATCGGCGACGACCGGGTCCGGGCCACCTACGACGTCGCCTGGCAGGCCGGCGCGCAGCGGTGGGCCTACCGCAGCACCGCCGTCCTGCTGCGCGTCGCCGAGCGGTGGGGCGTGCGCTGGGAGCCGTCCGTGGTCCACCCCGACCTCACCGGGGGCGCCACCCTCGCCGCCACCCGCGAGCAGCCGCCCCGCGCGGACGTCCTCGGCCGCGACGGCACCCCCCTCGTCGTGCCCACCCAGGTCGTCGACGTGGGCGTGCAGCCCTCCCGCACCACCGACCCCACCGCCACGGCCGCCGCCGTCGCCGGGGTGCTCGACGTCGACGCCGCCCGGCTGGCCCAGCGCGTCCGCGAGGCGGGGCCCGACGCGTTCGTCGACGTCATCACCCTGCGCCGGACCGACTTCGACGCCCTGCAGGAGCGGCTCCGGCCCGTCCCCGGGGTGGTCTTCCGGGCGGGGGAGCGCCCCCTGGCCCCCACCCGCGCCTTCGCCCGCGCGCTGCTCGGCGGCGTGGGGGAGGCCACGGCCGAGATGATCGAGGAGAGCCCCGGCCGCCTCGTCCCCGGCGACCGCGCCGGGTCGTCCGGGGTCCAGCGCCGCTACGACGAGCGGCTCGCGGGCACCCCGGCGATCACGGTGCGGCTGCAGGGCGGCCCCGGCGCCGCGGACCGCGCCCTCCTGGAGGTACCCGCCCGGCCCGGGCAGCCGCTCACCCTCAGCCTCGACGCCCGCGTGCAGAACGCCGCCGACGAGGTCCTGGCCACCGTCGGCCCGCCGTCCGCGCTCGTCGCCGTCGACGTGCCCACCGGCGACGTGCTCGCCGTCGCCAACGGCCCCGCCACCGGCGGCGACCGCGCGCTGACGGGCCGCTTCCCGCCCGGGTCGACGTTCAAGGTCGTCACCACGCTCGCCCTGCTGGAGAAGGGCCTGACACCCGGTGAGCCCGTCGCCTGCCCGCCCACGGCCACCGTCGAGGGACGCACCTTCCGCAACTTCGAGGGCGAGGCGTTCGGCGAGGTGACGTTCCGCGCCGACTTCGCGCAGTCCTGCAACACCGCGTTCGTCGCCCTCGCCCCCCGCCTCGCCGCCGACGACCTGACGCGCGCCGCCGCCCGGCTCGGCATCGGCGCGGGGTGGGACACCGGCGTCGACGCCTACAGCGGGGACGTGCCCGCCACCACCTCGCCCGTCGACCACGCCGCCGCCGGCTTCGGGCAGGGCCGCACCCTCGTCAGCCCCCTCGCGCTGGCCGTCGCCGCCGCCTCCGTCGCCCGCGGCACCACCGCCACCCCGCGCATCGTCCTGGACCCCCCGCCGGCCGGGACGCCCGCGGCCGCACCCGCCCCGGACCCCACCGCGGTGGGCACCCTGCGCGAGCTCATGCGCGCCGTCGTCACCGAGGGCACCGCCCAGGTGCTGCGCGAGTGCCCCGGCGGGGACGTGTACGCCAAGACCGGGACGGCCGAGCACGGTGAGCGGCGCCCGCCCGAGACGCACGCGTGGCTCGTGGGGTGGCAGGGCACCACGGCGTTCGCCGTGTTCGTCGAGGAGGGGCGCAGTGGCGGCACCGTGGCAGCCCCCGTCGCCAGGGCCTTCCTGGAGCGGCTCGCGGCCGGGTGAGCGGGGCACCCGGGGGCCGTGGAAGACCTTGCGCCACATGGCGTGCGGAACCTCACGCGGCGCACAGGCTTTCACGGGCGCGAGGAATTGCCATGAGTGCCCCGTAGGGGTGAAGATATCTGCTGTAGGCCCTGTGGGCTACACCGCGGAACCGGCTCATCCCCCCCGAGCCGGACCGTAGACGGCCCCCGCTCCCCCCCAGCGGGGGCCGTTCCCATTCCCGCCCCCGAGGGCGTCCCCCCGCCCGACCGTCCACAGCGCCCCGTTCCCCGGCCCGTCTCCACAGCCGGCCCGCGGCCGGCGCCGCACGCCCCTCCCGCGCAGCACGGTGGTCCCCCACCCACCGCCGCCGAGGAGGACCCCGTGCCCCCCGAACCCCCCGAGCACCCCGGCCCGTTCCCCGCGGTGCGGCTGAGCACCTCCGACGAGGAGCTCGCCGCGGCCGTCCAGCGCATCGCCGCCGCCGCCGGCTGCGCCCTGCCCGAGCGCCCGGCGACGGCCACCGGCAGGCCCGCCCGCCCGGAGGGTCCCCCCGGCGGTCCCGCCGGCCCCGCCCTGCACCTCGTCGGCGCCGACGCGCTGCCCGCCGTGCGCCCCTCCGCCGGTGCCGACGTCGTCGTCCTCGCCCTCGCCCCCGCGCCGGACGACCTGTGGCAGCGCGCCGTCGACGCCGGCGCCTCCCACGTCGCCGTCCTGCCCGAGGCGGAACCCTGGCTCCTGGAACGGCTCGCCGACGTCGCCGACGCGCGGGGCAGCTGCGGCGCGGTCGTCGGCGTCGTCGGCGGCTGCGGGGGAGCCGGGGCCAGCGTCCTGGCCACCGCCCTGGCCACCACCACCGCCGCGCGCGGCACCCCCACCCTCCTCGTCGACGCCGACCCCCTCGGCGGCGGGCTCGACCTGCTCCTCGGCGCCGAGGACGTGCCCGGTCTGCGCTGGCCGGACCTGCTGCGGGTGCGCGGCAGGCTGCGCGCCGACGTCCTGCACGCCGTGGTGCCCGCCGCGCAGGACCTGCACCTGCTCTCCTGGGGCCGCGAGGCCAGCCACCCCCTGCCCGCCGACGCCCTCGACTCCGTGCTCTCCGCCGCGCGCCGCGCCCACGAGCTGACCGTCGTGGACGTCCCCTGCCGCCTGGACCCGGCGGCCCTGGCCGCGCTCGCCGCGTGCGACCAGGTGCTGCTCGTCGTGCCCGCCCGGGTGCGCGCCGCGGCGGCCGCGCGCCGGGTCGCCGACGTCCTCGCCGGCCACGTCGGCGACCTGCGCCTCGTGGTCCGCGGCCCCGCCCCCACCGGCCTGGACGCCGACGCCCTCGTCGACGCCGTCGGGCTGCCGCTCGCCGGGCACCTCGGCGCCGAGAAGGACCTCGACGCGGCCCTCGACCGCGGCGAGGGCGTCCCGGTGCGCCGGCGCAGCCCGCTGCTGGCGTGGTGCGAGGAGTGGCACGAGGAGCTCACCGCCGCCCGGGCCCTGGCCGGGACGGCGCGGAGGTGAGCGGCCCCGCCCTGCCCGCGGCCCCCCGGCGCCCGGCCGGCCCGCCGCTGCCCGCCGGGCTCACCGCCCGGGTGCGCGCCCGCCTCGCCGACGGCGGGGCCGTCCTGTCCCCGCAGCAGGTCGCCGCCGCCGTGCAGGCCGAGGGCGTCGTCCTGGGCGCCGCCTCCCTGCTGCGGCTCGTGGACGACCTGCGCGCCGACCTCGTCGGCCTCGGGCCGCTGGACGCGGTGCTCCGCGCCCCCGGCACCACCGACGTGCTCGTCAACGGCGGCGGTGCGGTGTGGCGCGACGGCGGCGCAGGCCTCGAGCGGGTCGACGTCGCCCTGGGCGGTGAGGAGGACGTGCGGGCGCTCGCCGTGCGCCTGGCCGCCAGCGCCGGGCGCAGGCTCGACGACGCCAGCCCGTGCGTCGACGGCCGCCTGCCCGACGGCACCCGGCTGCACGCGGTGCTGCCGCCCGTGGCGCCCGACGGCACGCACCTGTCGCTGCGGGTGCCGGCCGCCACCCGCTTCGGCCTGGACGACCTCACCGCGGCCGGTGCGGTCCCGCCCTCCTGGGCGCCCGTGCTGCGGGCGGTGGTGCGCCGCCGGCTGTCGTTCCTCGTCTCCGGGGGCACCGGGGCGGGCAAGACCACCGTGCTGGAGGCGCTCCTCGGGCTGGTCGACCCCGCCGAGCGCATCGTGCTCGTCGAGGACGCCGGAGAGCTGGCGCCCGCCCACCCGCACGTCGTCCGGCTGGAGGCCCGCCGCCCCAACGTGGAGGGGCGCGGTGAGGTGCCGCTGGAGGTGCTCGTCCGGCAGGCGCTGCGGATGCGGCCCGACCGCCTCGTCGTGGGCGAGTGCCGCGGCCCGGAGGTGCGCGACCTGCTGGCGGCGCTGAACACCGGCCACGCCGGCGGGGCCGGGACCGTGCACGCCAACACCGCCGCCGACGTCGTCGCGCGCGTGCAGGCCCTGGGCGCCCTCGCCGGGCTCGCCCCCGCGGCCGTCGACGCGCAGTTCGCCGCGGCCGTGGACGTCGTCCTGCACGTGGACCGGTCCGGGACGGGAGCCGGCCGCCGCCTCGCGGAGGTGGCGGTCGTGGACCGCGACCCGGACGGGCGCCCGCGCGTCGTGACCGCCCTGCGCCGGGAGAGCCCTGGGAGCCGGAGCGGGAGCGGCGGCACCGGGCCGGGCTGGGCGCTGCTCGCCGCCCGCGCGGGCCTGCGCGACCTCCCCGGCGTCCCGGCAGGCGTCCCCGCAGGTGGAGGACGCGCGTGAGGAGGCCGTGGTGAGCCCGGGCGCCGGTGCGCTGCTGGTCGCCGTGGTCTGCGCCGCGGCGGTGCTGGCCCTCCCCGCCCCGGTCGCGGACCGGCGCCTGCGGAGCCTGACCCGCCGGCAGGCCCGCCCGGGAGCACCCCGCTCCCCGCGCAGCCTGCCCGGCGCCCGTGCCACCGGCCCGGTGGCACGGGCAGTGGAGCGGGTGCGGGCCGCCCTGCGCGCCGGGCACGCCCCGGACGCGGACCTGCTGCTGGCCGCCGGGCTGGCCGAGCGGCTGGCCGCCCTCCTGCGGGCGGGGATCGCGCCCGTCGCGGCCTGGCGCCACGCCGCGGGGGCCTGCGGCCTGCCCACGGAGGTGGCGCAGGCCCTCGCCGCCGCCGTCGGCCGCGGGGAGGACGTCGGGCCCGTCCTGCGCCGCGCGGGTGCGCGGGGCACCGGGCCGGTGGCGGCCTCCTGGATGCTCGCCCAGCGCTGCGGGGCGCCGGCGGCGGACGTCCTGGCCCGCTGCGGCACCGCGCTGCGGGAGACCGCGGACGCCCGCGCCGCGGTCCGCTCCGCGCTCGCCGGACCGCAGGCCAGCGCCCGGGTGGTGTCCGCGCTGCCCCTGCTGGGCCTGCTGCTCGGGGCGGCCCTGGGGGCGTCGCCGTGGACGGTGCTGCTGGGGACGTGGCCCGGCCGGGCGTGCGCGGTGGCCGGCGTGGCGCTGGCCCTGGCCGCCCGCTCCTGGTCCGGGCACCTCGTGCGGCAGGCCGGCGCCGCGGGGACGGCGCGCGCGCCGGTGCGCCCGTGAGCGCCGGCACGCCCGGTGCGGTGCTCCTCGTCGGCCTGCTCGTGCTGGCGGCCTGCCTCCTGGGGGCGGCCCCGTCCCCGGCCACCCGGCTGTCCGCCCGCCCGCGACGCCGCGCCCGCCGGCCCCGGCGCGGCCGCACCGGCGGGAGGGGTCCCCGTGCCCACACCCCGCCCGCCCTGGACCTGCCGCTGCTGCTGGACCTCGTCGCCGCCGCCAGCAGGTCCGGTGCCCCCGCCCCCGACGCCCTGGACGCGGTGCTCGGCGCCCTCCCCGAGCAGGCGGCGCAGGGTTCCTGCCCCTCCCTGGCGGCGCTGCGCCGGGTCCACGCCCGCCTCGCGCTCGGGGCGCCGGCCGAGGCCGCCTGGGCGGACGTCCCCGCGGAGCTGGAGCCGCTGCGCGGGCCGGTGCTGCTGTCGGCCGCGACGGGCGCGCCCGCCGCGGACCTGCTGGAGGCGGCCGCCGCCCAGGCCCGCCGCGACGGCCGCCGGGCGGCCGAGGTGGCCGCCGCCCGCCTCGGCGCGCTCCTCGTGCTGCCCCTGGGCCTGTGCACCCTCCCGGCGTTCGTGCTGCTGGGGGTCGTGCCGGTGCTGCTGTCGCTGGCGGGGGACGTGCTGCCGGGGAGCTGAGGCCGTCCGGGAAACCGACCGGCGCACGCCACCGGGAACGGGGCAGACTCCACCCGTGAGCACCTCCGGAACCGTCGTCGCCGTCGGCCGCGACGGCGAGCACCGCTTCGGCAAGCCCACGACCGACCGCGTCACCCTGCTCGCCGGGCTCGGTGTGGAGGGTGACGCGCACGCCGGCGTCACCGTCCAGCACCGCTCCCGGGTGGCCCGGGACCCGGGCGCGCCGAACCTGCGCCAGGTCCACCTCCTGCACGCCGAGCTGCACGAGGAGCTGCGGGAGCAGGGCTTCGACGTCCGGCCCGGCGAGCTCGGCGAGAACGTCACCGTGCGCGGCCTCGACCTGCTGGGCCTGCCCCGCGGCACGGTCCTGCGGCTAGGGCCCGACGCCGAGGTCGAGGTCACCGGGCTGCGCAACCCCTGCCGGCAGATCGACGCCTACCAGCAGGGGGTGCTGGGAGCGGTCCTGGACCGCGACGCGTCCGGCCGCCTCGTGCGCAAGGCGGGGGTCATGGGGATCGTCCGCCGCGGCGGGGTCGTGGAGCCGGGCGACCCGGTGGTCGTGGTCCTGCCCGACGGGCCCCACGAGGCGCTCGAGCCCGTCTGAGCCGCACCGCCCGCGGCGTCCGGGTGCGCGCGGCGTCCACAGCCGCGCTCCGGCCCGGTCCGTCCCCAGCCACCGCCGGCGCGGGCCCGGCGGGGGCCGGGCGCGGGCAGGGTCGCAGCGGGCCGTGAGCGCGGCCCGCGCACCGGCCGCGACGCCGGCGGAGGACACCGTGGACCAGAGCCCGCACCAGAGCCCGCACCAGAGCCCGCACCAGAGCCCGCACCAGAGCCCGGACCACACCCCGGACGGGCGGGGCGCCCCCGTGGCGCGGGTGGAGATGTCCGCGCGCGACGCGGGGATGGCGACCGCCGAGTACGCCATCGCGACCCTCGCCGCCTGCGGGTTCGCCGGGATCCTCGTGGCCCTGCTGAAGAGCGACGAGGTCCGCAGGCTGCTGCTGGGTGTCGTGCGGTCGGCGCTGTCGCTGGCGTGAGGAGCCGTCCCGCCCGCCGGCCCGCAGGGGACGCGGGCGGCGCCACCGCCGAGCTGGCGGTGGCGCTGCCCGCCGTCGTCCTGGTCCTGGCGGTGGTGCTCGGGGCCGGGCGCGTCGCCGTCGCGCAGCTGCAGTGCACCGACGCCGCCCGGGCCGGGGCGCGGGTGGCGGCGCGCGGTGAGGCCGCGGGGGTCGTGCGCGCCGCGGCCGGGGCGCTGGCCCCCGCCGGGGCGCGGATCACCGTCTCCGGTGGGGGCGCGGGGGTGCTGGTCCGGGTCGAGGCCGACGTGGAGGTGGCCGGCACGGGCGCCCGGCTGACCGTGCGCGGGCAGGGCACCGCGGCGGTCGAGACCCACCCCGTCCCGAACCCCGCCCTCGGCACGGCCCCGCGCCCCGGCCCGGCGCCCGGGGCCGGGCCGTGAGGCGCCGGTGCCGCGACGCGGGCGGTGCGACGGTCCTGGTGCTGGCCGTCGTGCTGGTCGTGGTGCTCCTCGCGGGCACCGTCGCGGCCCTCGGCTCCGCCGCGGCGGCCCGGCACCGCGCGGAGGCCGCCGCCGACCTCGCCGCCCTCGCCGCCGCCGACGTCGTCCTCGGCCGCGCCGCCGACGCCGGTGGGGCGTGCGGGCGGGCCGGGCGGGTCGCCACGGCGCACGGGGCGCTCCTCACCTCGTGCGCCGTGGCCCCCGACGGCTCCGTCACCGTGGAGGTGCGGTGCACCCCGGGCGGGGCACCGGCGCTGCTGGGCCCGGCGAGCGCGAGCGCGCGCGCCGGGCCGGGGACGGTCGCGCCGGGGAGCTGACGGGTCAGCCGCCCGGTGCGGCCAGCGCCGCGGTGAGGGTGGTCAGCAGCGCCAGGGCGCCGTCCTTGTCCAGCGGCTCGTTGCCGTTGCCGCACTTGGGGGACTGCACGCACGAGGGGCACCCCGAGGCGCACCCGCAGGAGGCGATCGCGTCCCGGGTGGCGGCCAGCCACTCCAGGGCCCGGGTGTGGCCGCGGTCGCTGAAGCCGGCGCCACCGGCGACGGCGTCGTGGACGAACACCGTGGGCAGCCCCGTGTCGGGGTGCGCCGCGGTGGACAGCCCGCCGAGGTCCCAGCGGTCGCACGTGGCGAGCAGGGGGAGCATGCCGATCGCGGCGTGCTCGGCGGCGTGCAGGGCGCCGGGCACCCGCAGCTGCGCGGCGGCCCGCGCCCGCTCCACCTCGACCGACGCCACGGCGTCGCCGCCGACCGACGCCGTGGCGTCCGTCGCGACCGACGCGACCGCGTCCGTCCCGACCGACGCGACCGCGTCCACGGCCGTCCGCGGCTCCACCGTCCACCACACCGCGCGGGTCCGCATCCGCCGCGCCGGCAGGTCCAGCGGCACCTCCCCGAGCACCTGCCCCGTCCGCAGCCGCCGCCGCAGGAACCCCACGACCTGCGAGGACACCTCCACCACCCCCGAGGACAGCGTGAACGGCCCGTGCACGGCCGTGGAGTCGGTGGCGAGGACCCGCACGTCGGACAGCTCCCGCGGGTGGGTGGTGTGGTCCGGCTCCTCCCGGTGCACCACGGCCACGGACTCCTCCAGGTCCAGGCGGTCCACGACGTGGCCCACCCCCTGGTGCACGTACACCGCGCCGGGGAAGACGGTGGTGTGCGACGCCGCCGCGTCCACCGTGCCCAGCACGCGCCCCGTGCCCTCCTCCACGACCCGCACCGGCTCGCCGGCGGAGCCGCGCAGGTCCGTCAGGTCCACGGCCCGCTCCCGGCGCGTCCAGTACCAGCCGGTGGCGCGCCGCCGGAGCATGCCGCGCTGCACGAGCAGGTCGAGGACGTCGGCGGTGGTGGGCCCGAACAGCTCCAGGTCGGCGTCGGTGAGGGGCAGCTCCGCGGCGGCCGCGCACAGGTGCGGCGCCAGCACGTACGGGTTGTGCGGGTCGAACACCGACGCCTCCACGGCTGGGCCGAGCAGCGCGTCGGGGTGGTTGACGAGGTAGGTGTCCAGCGGGTCGTCCCGGGCGACGAGCACCCCCAGGGCGTGCCCCCCGCGGCGCCCCGCCCGGCCGACCTGCTGCCACCAGGAAGCCCGCGTGCCGGGCCAGCCGGCGACGAGCACCGCGTCGAGGCCGGAGACGTCGACGCCGAGCTCCAGGGCGCTGGTGGTGCTCAGGCCCAGCAGCGCCCCCGAGCGCAGGTCCGCCTCGAGCTGGCGCCGCTCCTCGGGCAGGAAACCGCCGCGGTAGGCGGCGACCCGGCGGGCCAGGGCCGGTCGCCGCTCCGTCAGCGTCCGCCGCGCCGCCGCCGCCACGGCCTCGGCGGCGTGCCGGGAGCGCACGAACGCCAGCGTCCGCACCTCCTCGGCGACGAGGTCGGCGAGCAGGTCGGCCGCCTCGGCGGTCGCGGTGCGCCGCAGGGGACGGGTGCCGTCGGCGACGGGAGCGCGCCGGGGCGCCCGGGCGGCGGCGCCCGCGCTCTCGCGGTCGTCGAGCCCGCCCGCGCCCCCGCCGGCGTCCCGCGCGTCCTCCGGCGGGGGTGCGCCCACGGCGTCGTCGAGCCGGGCCAGGGCCTCGGCCACCTCCTCGCCGCCGGCGCCCTCCAGCACCGGGCCGCCGTCCGGCGCCGGGACGCCTCCGCCGCGGTCCACCAGCAGCGGCGGCTCCCACAGGGCCAGGGACACCGCCCCGCGCGCGGAGGTGTCCTCCTCGACGGACCCCACGTCCAGGCCGGTCAGGCGGTGCGCCGTCGCCGCGGGGTCGGCGACGGTGGCGGAGGCCAGCACGAACACCGGCTCGGCGCCGTAGCGGGCGGCGAGGCGGCGCAGCCTGCGCAGCACGGCCGCGGTGTGCGCGCCGAACACCCCGCGGTAGGAGTGGCACTCGTCGACGACGACGTAGCGCAGGCGCCGCAGGAAGGAGGACCACCGCTCGTGGCCCGGCAGCACGGAGCGGTGCAGCATGTCGGCGTTCGTCAGGACGTAGGCGGCGTGCTCGCGGATCCACCGCCGCTCCTCCGGCGGGGTGTCCCCGTCGTAGGTGGCGGCCCGGACCCCCGGCACGGCGAGGGCGCGCAGCGAGTCGAGCTGGTCGGCGGCCAGGGCCTTGGTGGGGGAGAGGTACAGGGCCGTGGCGTCCCGCCCCGAGGGCGCGGCCGCACCGGCGCGCAGGTCGGTGAGCACCGGCAGGAGGAACGCGAGGGACTTGCCGGAGGCGGTGCCCGCGGCCAGGACGGTGGAGCGCCCGGCGTGCACGGCCTCGGCGGTGCGGACCTGGTGCAGCCAGGGGCGGGCGACGCCCCGGCGCCCGAAGGCGGCGACGACCTCCGGGTCGGCCCAGCCGGGCCAGTCCCCGTGCCGCCCGGTGCGGGCGGGCAGCCGGCGCAGGTGCCGCAGCCGCCCGGTGCCGCGGCGGTGCAGGACGGACTCCAGGACGGCGGCGTCCGGGGTCCCGGCGGGAACGGGTCCGGGGACGGGTCCGGGCGGGTGGGCTGGCACCGCACGAGTGTGACCGCCCGGCGCGGGCGGCTCGACCGGTGCCGGGCGGGGCGGCGGCGTTTCGCGCCGGGCTCGCGGGGGGAGGGGTCCCTGGGCGCGCCCCTCACGCACGGCGATGGTTCAATGCCTGTCGGACCCATCGTGCGGTGGGTCGTCGTGCTGCAGCGAGGAGGGCTCGTGGATCTGTCGGTGACCAGCCGGGAAGAGGGCGGACGTACCGTCGTCGAGGTGTCCGGCGAGATCGACGTGTACACCGCCCCGACCCTGCGCGAACGGCTGAACGAGCTGGTCGGAGCGGGGCACCACCACCTCATCGTGGACATGGAGGGTGTGGAGTTCCTGGACTCCACCGGTCTCGGTGTCCTCGTCGGTGGCCTGAAGCGCGTGCGCTCGCACGACGGGTCGCTGCACCTGGTGTGCCAGCGGGAGAAGATCCTCAAGGTCTTCCGCATCACCGGCCTGACGAAGGTGTTCCCGATCCACGACTCGGTCGCGGACGCCATCGCCGCCTCGAACGCCGCGGACACCTCCGGCGCCGCGTCCTGACGCTGTCAGGCGCCGGAACACCGTGCCCACCGTCGCCCTGAGGTTCAGCCCTCTGGCCGAGCACGTGCGCACGGCCAGGCTCGTCGCCGTGGCCGTCGCACGCCGGGCGGGTTTCGAGGAGACCCAGCTCGACGAGATCCGCATCGCCATCGGTGAGGCGTGCGCGCGCGCCGTCCTGCGGACGGACGGCGACGCGTTCGTGACGATGGACCTGTGCGACGACGACGACTCCCTGGACGTCGTGGTGCGCGACGCGAGTTCCGACGGCCCGGTGCCCTCCGACGCCGAGGACCCGCTCGCGCTCGCCCTCATGGCGGGCATGGCCGAGGCCGTGACCGTCGAGGACTCCGGGGGAACCCCTGGCGTGGTGCGCATGTCGTGGTCGCGCCAGCCCCTCGCCGTGCCCGGCGCCGACCTCACCACCGACCCCGCCACGGGGTCGGTTGGTGACTCGGGGCCACGAGAACCGTAGACTCCCTTCCGCGATCTTGACTCGCCGAGCGGACCGCGCTTCATAGCGGGCCGAGCGGACCGCGCTTTGTAGCGGGCGGGACCGTCACACCGTCGTGGCGTCTCGGACCGCGCCACGTCGAGGAGGACGGATGCCCGCACTCGCCCAGTCCATCGCCGCATCGACCACCGGGGCCGCCACCGATGCCCTGAGCGGCCCCAGCCAGATCATCGTGATCGGCGTGGGGGTCGTGGCGGTGCTCTCGCTGCTCGTCGCCGTCGTCTTCCGCCGCCAGGTGCTGGCCGCGGACGAGGGCACCGAGAAGATGCAGGCCATCGCCCTGTCGGTGCAGGAGGGCGCGAGCGCCTACCTGCGCCGGCAGTTCCGCACCCTGGTCTGGTTCGCCGTCATCGTGTTCGGCCTGCTGTTCCTGCTGCCCGCGGAGGAGACCGCGGAACGGGTGGGCCGCAGCGTGGCGTTCCTCGCGGGGGCGGGTTTCTCCGCGGCGATCGGCTACCTCGGGATGTCGCTGGCGGTGCGGGCCAACGTCCGCGTGGCCGCGGCGGCCCGCAACGGCGCCGCCGGCCGCGAGGAGGGCATGCGCATCGCGTTCCGCACCGGCGGCGTGGTCGGCATGGTGACCGTCGGCCTGGGCCTGCTCGGCGCGGCGGTCGTCGTCCTGGTCTTCCACCAGCAGGCCCCCACGGTGCTGGAGGGGTTCGGTTTCGGCGCGGCCCTGCTGGCGATGTTCATGCGCGTCGGCGGCGGCATCTTCACCAAGGCCGCGGACGTCGGCGCCGACCTCGTCGGCAAGATCGAGCAGGGCATCCCGGAGGACGACCCGCGCAACCCCGCCACCATCGCGGACAACGTGGGCGACAACGTCGGCGACTGCGCCGGCATGGCGGCCGACCTGTTCGAGTCGTACGCGGTGACCCTCGTGGCGGCGCTCATCCTGGGCAAGGCGGCCTTCGGCGAGCAGGGCCTCATCCTGCCGCTGGTCATCCCGGCGATCGGCGCGCTGACCGCGATGCTCGGCGTCGTCCTGGTGCGGGCGCGGCCCGGTGTGAACGGCCTGACGTCCATCAACGTCGGTTTCTACCTGAGCGCGCTCATCGCCTTCGTCGGCGTGGCGGCGGCCTGCTTCCTGTACCTGCCCGGCTCGTTCGCGGACTTCGCCGGCGCCCCCGCCGACGTGACGCAGCTGCAGGGCAACCCCAAGTTCGTGGTCCTGGCGGCGGTGACGCTGGGCATCGTGCTGGCCGTCCTCATCCTGTGGCTGACGGGTTACTACACGGGTACCGACGCCCCGCCCACGAACGAGGTGGCGAAGACGTCGCTGACGGGCCCGGCGACGGTCGTGCTGTCGGGCATCGGCCTGGGCCTGGAGTCGGCGGTGTACACGACGGCGGTGATCGCCGGTGCCGTCTTCATGGCGTTCATGCTGGCGGGCGGCACCCTGACGCTGGGCATGTTCTTCATCGCCCTGGCGGGCTGCGGTCTGCTGACGACGGTCGGCGTCATCGTCGCCATGGACACCTTCGGCCCGGTGAGCGACAACGCCCAGGGCATCGCGGAGATGAGCGGTGACGTGACCGGCGAGGGCGCGCAGGTCCTCACGGAGCTGGACGCGGTCGGCAACACCACCAAGGCCGTCACCAAGGGCATCGCGATCGCCACGGCGGTGCTGGCGGCGACGGCGCTGTTCGGCTCCTACCGCAACGCGGTGCAGGACGCGCTGAACACGGCCGTCTCCACCGTGCAGGGCAGCCCGCGCGAGTACGTCATCCACACGATGGCCCGCTTCGAGATCATCACGCCGACCACGCTGGTGGGTCTGCTGCTCGGTGCGGCGGTGGTGTTCCTCTTCTCCGGCCTGGCCATCAACGCGGTGGGCCGCTCGGCGGGCGCGGTGGTCGTGGAGGTGCGCCGCCAGTTCCGCGAGCACCCCGGCATCATGACGGGCGAGGAGAAGCCCGACCACGGCCGCGTCGTGGACATGTGCACCCGGGACGCGCTGCGGGAGTTGGCGACCCCGGGTCTGCTGGCGGCGTTCGCGCCGATCGCGGTCGGGTTCGGGCTGGGCGTCGGCCCGCTGGCCGGGTTCCTGGCGGGTGCGATCGCGGCGGGCGTGCTGATGGCGGTGTTCCTCGCGAACGCCGGTGGCGCCTGGGACAACGCCAAGAAGATCGTCGAGGACGGCCACTTCGGCGGGAAGGGCTCGGAGGCCCACTCCGCGGTCGTCATCGGCGACACGGTGGGGGACCCGTTCAAGGACACCGCCGGCCCGGCGATCAACCCGCTGCTGAAGGTGATGAACCTCGTGGCGCTGCTCATCGCGCCCGCGGTGGTCAGCATCAGCATCGGGGAGAACGAGAACTCCTGGCTGCGGTACGGCATCGCGGCGGCCGCGACCGTGATCATCGTCGTGGCGGTCGCGCTGTCCAAGCGCCGCTCGGTGGACATCACCGGTCCCGGTGAGGGCCCCGGTGACGCCGTGGAGGACGCCCTCGACGGCGGCCCGGGTGTGCCGCTGAGCAAGGGCGCGGGCAGCGTGGCGTACCCGTCGGAGGGCCACACCTCCGCGAACGACCCCATGCGCCCGTGAGCGTCCCGCCGCGGAGCGGGGCGTGAGCGCAGCCCGGCTCGTCGGGCTGCTGCGGTCGGACCTCGAGGCCGCCGGGTACACGGTGGACGGCGTGCACGCCGTCCTCGGCCCGGCGGCCTCGGCCGCGCTCGGGCGCGGGCAGGTGGTGCCGGCGCTGCGGGTGACGGAGGGTTCGGGCGAACCCGCGGCGGTGCTGCTGCGCTGCCTGGTGCTGGGCCGGCCGGTGCCGCGGCAGGCGCTGGAGGCGGCGCTGCCGTCGCTGGGCGCGGACGGGGCGCGGCAGCTGGGGCTGGTGCGCGCCGCCGGGGCCGGCCCGCAGGACGAGGTGCTCGCGGAGGTGGAGCTGCGGCCCTACGCCGCGCAGGACGCCGCCGGGCACGCCGACTGGTGGGTCGTCTCGGACCTGGGGGAGCTCACCACCCGCGGGCCGCTGCGCACCGACCACGTCCTGGGGGTCGGCGGGGCCTCCACGATGCTGGCGCAGTGCACGCTCCGCTCCCCGGTGGGGCGGGTGCTGGACGTCGGGACGGGCTGCGGGGTGCAGGCCCTGCACGCGTCCCGGCACGCGCGGCACGTGACGGCCACGGACGTCTCGGAGCGGGCGCTGAACATGGCGGCGATCACCGCGGCGCTGAACTCGGTGGTGCTGGACCTGCGGGAGGGTTCGCTGTTGGAGCCGGTGGCGGGGGAGGAGTTCGACCTCGTCGTCTCCAACCCCCCGTTCGTCATCACGCCGCGCGGCGCGGGGGTGCCGCGCTACGAGTACCGCGACGGCGGGATGGCCGGTGACGCGGTGGTGGAGGAGCTGGTGCGCGGGGTCGCGGACGTCCTGGCCCCGGGCGGGGTGGCGCAGCTCCTCGGCAACTGGGAGCACCGCGCGGGGGTGGCGTGGCAGGAGCGGGTGGGTGCGTGGCTGGACGGCACGGGCCTGGACGCGTGGGTGGTGCAGCGCGAGGTGCAGGACCCGGCGGAGTACGCGGAGCTGTGGATCCGCGACGGCGGGCAGGGCCGCGGCCCGGACTTCGACGCCCAGTACTCCGCATGGCTCGACGACTTCGCCGCACGCGGGGTGGAGGCCGTGGGGTTCGGGCTGCTGACCCTGCGCCGGCCCGCCTCGGGTGAACCGATGCTGCGGCGGCTGGAGGAGGTGCACGGCCCGGTGCGCCAGCCCCTGGGGGAGCACCTGGCGGTGGCGCTGGCCGCGCACGACTGGCTGGCGGGGCGGGACGACGCGGCGCTGGCCGCGGCGAGGCTGCGGGTGGCGGGTGACGTGACGGACGAGCGGCACCACGTCCCCGGGCAGGTGGACCCCTCGGTGGTGCTGCTGCGGCAGGGCGGCGGGTTCGGCCGGGTGGTGCGGGCCTCTGCGGACCTGGCGGGCCTGGTGGGGGCCTGCGACGGGGAGCTGACCGTGGGGCAGGTCGCGGCGGGGCTGGCGGTGCTGACGGAGCGGGACCCCGGGCAGGTGCGGGCGGAGCTGCTGCCCGCGGTGCGGGAGCTGGTGGCGGACGGGATGCTGCTGCCGGTGTGAGGTGCGGCCACGCCGACCCTCACTACGGTTCGCACTCGAACGGTTACGCTCGAGCAGGTGGGCCGGGCGGGTGCGCATCCGGTGACGGGCCCCGACGAGCGGAGGTGGGTGTGGCGCCGGAGCAGGCGGCGGACACCTCCGGGGGGGCCCGCACGAGCGACTCGCGCTGGCGGGCCCTGCTCGCCCACGCGGCCGACGTCACGTGGACCGCCGAGGCAGACGCGACGATCACCTGGGCCACCTGGTCGCTGGAGGGTCAGCTCGGCTGGGGCCTGGACGAGGTCACCGGCCGCTGCGCGTTCGACTTCGTGCACCCCGAGGACCGCCCGGCCTTCCGGGAGGCCTGGCAGCGGCTCACGAGCGGTACGGGACAGCAGGTGGTCCTCGAGTGCCGGATCGCCCGCGCGGACGGGACGTGGCGCTGGGTGCGCGAGACGCTCACCGACCTGCGCCCGGACCCGTCCGTGGGTGCCGTCGTCGGCAACGTCGTCGACATCACCGACCGGCGGCTGGAGCAGCGGGCCCGCGAGCGGCAGGAGAGCCGCACGCGGGCGGTGTTCGAGCAGTCGCACGTGCCGCAGGCCACCGTGGACGCCGCCGGCCGGCTCTCCGCGGTCAACGCCGCCCTCTGCGACCTGCTGGGACGCCGGCGCGAGGAGCTCCTCGGCCGGGCGGTCACCGACCTGCACCACCCCGACAGCCCCGTGGTGCCGGGGCGCTCCGTCGCCGACGTCCTGACCGGGCGGCAGGCGGTGCAGGTGGAGCGTCTCCTCCTCCGTCCCGACGGGCCCCCCGTGCCGGTGCTCGTCGACGTGACGCCTCTCCACGACGCGGACGGCACCCCGGACGGCGCCGTCTCGATCTTCCACGACCTGACGGCCCTGCGGGACAGCGAGCGCCGCCGCGCGGAGCAGGAGCACCTCCACGGCGTCCTGAGCGCCCGCACCAGCGACCTGGCGCTCGTGGCCGACCCCGAGGGCCGGATCCGCTACGCCTCCTCCGCCGCGCAGCACCTCTTCGGCTAC
Organism: Kineococcus anabasis; assembly: GCF_054590795.1. Classification (NCBI taxonomy): domain Bacteria; kingdom Bacillati; phylum Actinomycetota; class Actinomycetes; order Kineosporiales; family Kineosporiaceae; genus Kineococcus; species Kineococcus anabasis. The sequence goes on along the minus strand of NZ_BAAIHU010000007.1, from coordinate 168,341 downwards.
GCCGTCGAGGACCTCCTGGGGCGGGTCGGCTGGGAGCTGGTGCACCCCGACGACGTCGACGCCGCGAAGGAGACCTACGCGCAGGTCGTCGCGGGGGGTGGCACGCGCACGATGCAGCTGCGCGTGCGGGCCGCCGACGGTCGGTGGCGCTGGGTGGAGGACACCGTGAGCGATCTGCTCGGCACCTCCGTCGGCGGTCTCGTGTGCAACCTGCGCGACGTCACCGAGCGCGTCGAGGCCGAGCAGGCGCTGCGCGCCTCCGAGGCCCGCTACCGCACCCTCGTCGACACGGCGGAGGAGGGCATCTGGGCGGTCGGCACCACCGGGCGCACCCTCTACGCCAACGCGCGGCTGGCCGACCTGCTCGGGCTGCCGCTGGAGGAGGTGTACCGCCGGTCGGTGCGCGAGCTGCTCGAGCCGGCCGCCGACGCCGACGCCGCCGGGCTGCTGCACCGGGCTGCGCACGCCACCGAGCGCTACGAGGTGCGCTACCGGCCTCCCGGCGGTGGCGAGCGGTTCTTCCGGGTGGCGGCGGCGCCGCTGCCGGGTGCCGACGGGACCGTCGAGGGGTCGATGGCCCTCGTCTCCGACGTCACCGAGACCCGCCGCGTCGAGGAGGTGCTGCGCCACGCGGCCCTGCACGACGCCCTGACGGGCCTGCCGAACCGCACGCTGCTCACCGAGCGGCTCCGGCACGCGCTCGCCGGTCCCGGCCGCACGGGTGTCGTCTTCCTCGACCTCGACGACTTCAAGCAGGTCAACGACTCCCGCGGCCACGGGACCGGGGACCGGCTGCTGCTCGCCGTCGCCGAGCGCTTCGCGGCCGTCACCGGCCCGCGCGACACCGTCGGCCGCTTCGGCGGGGACGAGTTCCTCGTGGTGTGCGAGGACACCGACGAGGAGCGGGCCGCGGCCGCGGCCCGCTCGCTGCTCGACGCCCTGGCCGAGCCGTTCGAGGTGGCCGGCGAGCACCTGCACGTGGCGGCCTCGGTCGGGGTGGCCGTCTCCCCGCCGGCCTCGGCGGAGGACCTGCTGCGCTACGCCGACATCGCGATGTACGCGGCCAAGGACGAGGGGCGCGCGCGGGTGCGGCTGTTCGACGCCGCGCTCGGTGAGGACGTGGAGCAGCGCTACGCCCTCGCCGCCGACCTGCGCGCGGCACTGGCGGCCGACGAGCTGGCCGTGCACCTGCAGCCCGTCCTCGACCTGCGCAGCGGCCAGGTCGTCGGCGTCGAGGCGCTGGCCCGCTGGGAGCACCCCGTCCTCGGGTGGGTGCCTCCCTCGCGGTTCGTGGCCGTCGCCGAGGCGCACGGCCTCGCGTCCGAGCTCGACCGGTGGGCCCTGCGCCGGGCGCTGCGCGAGGTGGCGCGGCTGCTCGCGCAGGGCGCGCTGCCCGCAGGTGCCTACGTCGCGGTGAACCTCTCCGCCCGCAACCTGGCCGATCCGGCCCTGGAGCAGGCGGTCGTCGCCGAGGCCGCGGCCGCCGGGCTGCCGGCGGGGCAGGTCGTGCTGGAGATCACCGAGAGCTGCCTCATGGAGGACGCCGAGGAGGCCGCGGACCTGCTGCGCCGGCTGCGCGCGCGCGGCTTCGGCGTGGCGGTGGACGACTTCGGCACCGGCTACAGCTCGCTGGCGTACCTGCGCGACCTGCCCGTCACCGCCCTGAAGATCGATCGCAGCTTCGTCGCGGACATCGCCACCAGCCGCGACGCGCTGTCGATCGTGGCGTCCATCCTCGACCTGGCCCGCGCGGTGGACGCCGCGGTGATCGCCGAGGGTGTGGAGACGCGGCGCCAGGCAGACCTGCTGCAGGAGCTGGGCTGCCCGTACGGGCAGGGCTGGTTGTGGAGCCCCGCCCTGCCGCCCGCCCGGGTGGGAGGGGCCTGGTCGTGGACGCGCGCCGCCGAGCTGCCGCGCGGGCCCGGCGCGGGCGCAGCCGCCGGGCACCGGCCGGGCGCCGCCCTCACCGGGACCGCCTTCCCCGACTTCGTCACCGCCGCGCAGGAGGTCCTGCCGCTCCTGCGCAGCCGGACGGGCCTGCGGCTGTGGACGCTGATGCGCACCGCAGGCGACGAGCAGGTCGTGCTGGCGGCGGACGACACCCCGGACAGCGGGTACGACGTGCCGCCGGGGACGGTGCTGTCCTGGGCGGGGTCGCTGTGCACCCGGATGGTGGAGGGGCTGGGGCCCGCGATCGCCCCCCGCGTGGCCGACGCCGAGGCCTACGCGCTGGCCCCCAACCGGCGGGAGCTGCACGTCGAGGCGTACGTCGGGCTGCCGCTGCGGGAGCGCGACGGGACCCTGTTCGGCACGCTGTGCGGCTTCGACCCGGCGCCGCAGCCGGAAGCCCTGCGCGAGAGCGAGGAGTTCCTCGTGCTGCAGGCCCGGCTGCTGGCGACGGTCCTGGACCTGGAGCTGGACCGGGACCGGCAGCGCCGCCGGGCCCAGCGGGCCGAGGAGGACGCGGCACGCGACCCCCTGACCGGGCTGGCCAACCGGCGCGCGTGGGACGCGGCCTTCGAGGCGGAGGAGGCGCGCTGCCGCCGCTACGGGCACCCCGCGGCGGTCGTGGTCGTCGACGTCAACGGGCTCAAGGAGGCCAACGACACCCGCGGTCACGAGGCGGGTGACCTGCTGCTGCGGCGCTGCGCGGAGGTGCTGCTGGCCGGCTCGCGGGAGACCGACCTCGTCGCGCGCCTGGGCGGTGACGAGTTCGGCGTGCTCGTCGTGGAGACCGACCGCGCCGGCGCCCTGGCCCGGGTCTGCCGCACCCGCGAGGCGCTGGTCTCGGCGGGTGTCGGTGCCGCCGTGGGGCTGGGCGTCCGGGGCGGCGCCGGGTCGCTGCAGGCCGCGTGGCGGGAGGCCGACGAGGCGATGTACGCGGACAAGCGTGCCGCCGCCGGGCGCACCGGCCGGCCCGCCCGGGGCGCCGGTGCTGCTCCCGGCCCGGTCGACCCGGCCCGCTAGGCCCGGGCGCCGCGACGACCCGCGGTGGGAGCACCGCGCCGCGCCGTGCGACGCTGGGGAGGCGGGCGACGCCCCGGCCGGTGCCCCGGGGAGCATGATCGACCGCGGGTGGCCTCCGAGGCGGCTACCGTGCGTGAGGCAGGAGGGCGGCCGCGTCGCAGGCGTGGCCGGGAGCAGTGCGGAGAGGACGGCAGGACCAGTGGCTGGCAGGACGACGGCGAAGGCCGGGACGGGGGACGGGGTGCGCCGGCTCGTCATCGTGGAGTCGCCCTCGAAGATCGCGAAGATCGCGAGCTACCTCGGGGACGGCTACGACGTGGAGGCCAGCGTCGGGCACATCCGCGACCTCCCGCAGCCCTCCCAGCTGCCCGAGGACATGAAGAAGGGCCCGTTCGGCAAGTTCGCCGTGAACGTGGAGGACCGCTTCGAGCCGTACTACGTGGTCGACGCGGACAAGAAGAAGAAGGTCGCGGAGCTGCGCCGGCTGCTCAAGGACGCCGACGAGCTGCTCCTGGCCACGGACGGCGACCGCGAGGGCGAGGCCATCGCCTGGCACCTGGTGCAGGCGCTGGAGCCGAAGGTCCCCTACAAGCGCATGGTGTTCTACGAGATCACCCGCGAGGCCATCCAGCGCGCGCTGGGCGAGACCCGCCCGATCGACGACCGCCTCGTCGACGCGCAGGAGACCCGCCGCATCCTGGACCGCCTGTACGGCTACGAGCTGTCCCCGGTGCTGTGGCGCAAGGTGCGGGCGGGGCTGTCCGCCGGTCGCGTGCAGTCCGTGGCGACCCGCCTGGTGGTGGAGCGCGAGCGCGAGCGCATGGCGTTCCGCACCGCCTCCTACTGGGACCTCGTGGGCACCTTCGCCCCGGCCGAGGGGCCCGGCTCGGCGTTCTCCGCGCGGCTGGTGTCCGTGGACGGCGCCCGCGTGGCGACCGGCCGCGACTTCGCCGACACCGGTGAGCTGCGCACGAAGGGCGCCGTGCACCTCGACGAGGCCGCCGCCACGGGCCTGGCCGCCGCCCTCGACGGTGCCGGTTTCGCCGTGCGCTCGGTGGAGGACAAGCCGTACACCCGCCGTCCGGCGGCCCCGTTCATCACCTCCACCCTCCAGCAGGAGGCCTCCCGCAAGCTGCGGATGTCGGCGCGGCAGGCGATGCGCACCGCGCAGTCCCTCTACGAGGGCGGCTACATCACCTACATGCGCACCGACTCCACGCTGCTGTCGGACCAGGCGACGAGGGCGGCCCGCGCGCAGGCGGCGGAGCTGTACGGCGCCGACTACGTCCCCGAGCGCCCCCGCGTCTACACCAGCAAGGCGAAGAACGCGCAGGAGGCGCACGAGGCGATCCGCCCGGCGGGGGAGGTGTTCCGCACCCCCGCGCAGCTCGCGGGTGAGCTGTCGGGTGACGCGTTCCGCCTGTACGAGCTGATCTGGAAGCGCACCGTCGCCTCGCAGATGAACGACGCGCGCGGCACCACCGCGACGGTGCGCCTCGGTGCGAGGGCGGCCGACGGGCGCGAGGCGGAGTTCTCCGCCAGCGGCACCGTCATCACCTTCCGCGGGTTCCTCGCCGCCTACGAGGAGGGCCGCGACGAGGCCCGGCACGGCGAGGAGGCGGAGGAGGGCGCGGACCGCCGGCTGCCGCAGCTGGCGCGCGGGCAGGCGCTGGACGTGGAGGGCCTGCGCACCGACGGGCACGAGACGTCGCCCCCGCCGCGCTACACCGAGGCGAGCCTGGTGAAGGCGCTGGAGGAGCGCAGCATCGGCCGGCCCTCCACCTACGCGGCGACGATCGCGACGATCCAGGACCGCGGCTACGTCCGCACCAAGGGCAACGCGCTGGTCCCGACGTGGCTGGCGTTCGCGGTGATCCGGCTGCTGGAGGAGCACTTCCCGCGGCTGGTGGACTACGACTTCACCGCGGCGATGGAGGAGGACCTCGACGCCATCTCCCGCGGCGAGCAGGACCGGGTGCGGTGGCTGACGCGGTTCTACTTCGGCGACGACGGCCCCGTCGGTCCCGGCGGGGACCCTGCCGACGGCGGGGTCCCGGCGGACCCGGACGGCATGTCGATGGAGGGCGTCAAGGGCCTGGCCGACGACCTCGGCAAGATCGACGCGCGGGAGATCTCCACCGTGGAGATCGGTGAGGGCATCGTCCTGCGCGTGGGCAGGTACGGGCCGTACCTGGAGGCGAGCGGGGAGGACGGCACGCCGCTCAAGGCGAGCGTCCCGGAGGACATCGCCCCCGACGAGCTGACCCCCGCGAGGGCGTGGGAGCTGCTGACCACCCAGTCCGACGGGGACCGGGTCCTCGGGCAGGACCCGGCCGGCGGGCGCACCGTCGTGGCGCGCACCGGCCGCTACGGCCCGTACGTCACCGAGCTCGTCGAGGACGAGCCGGAGCCGGCGCCCGCGGAGGAGGGGGCCAAGCCGAAGCGGGCGGCGAAGAAGGCCGCGAAGGCGAAGCCGCGCACCGCGTCGCTGTTCAAGGACATGCAGGTGGAGACGGTGACGCTGGAGCAGGCGCTGCAGCTGCTGTCCCTGCCGCGCGTGGTGGGGGTGGACCCGGAGTCCGGGGACGAGATCACCGCGCAGAACGGCCGGTTCGGCCCGTACCTGAAGAAGGGCACCGACTCCCGCTCCCTCGCCTCCGAGGACCAGCTGTTCACGGTGACGCTGGAGGAGGCGCTGGCGATCTACGCCCAGCCCAAGACCCGGCGCGGGCAGACGGTGAAGCCGCCGCTGGCGGAGCTGGGCCCGGACCCGGTGTCGGGGCAGCCGATCGTGGTGAAGGAGGGCCGGTTCGGGCCGTACGCGACGGACGGCACGACCAACGCGACGCTGCGCAAGGACGACGACCCGGAGACCCTCACGCTGGAGCGGGCGGCGGAACTGCTGGCCGACAAGCGCGCGAAGGGCCCCGCGCCGAAGAAGACGGCCGCGAAGAAGGCCCCGGCGAAGAAGGCCCCGGCGGCCAAGAAGCCGGCGGCGAAGAAGGCCGCGGCCGCCAAACCCTGAGCACACCCGCACACCGCCCCCGCCACCGCTCCCCGGTGCGGGGGCGGTGCCCGTCCTCCCGCGCGCACCTGGCACCGTGGCCGTGCACGGCGGCCGCAGCACAGGACGGGGAGGAACGATGGGCAGCGTCGAGGACCGGGGCGTCGGGGACCGGGAACCCGGCAGCGGGCTGCTGCACTGGCGGGCGGCGGGGGTGAGCGTCGTGCTCGACCTGCGCGAGGGGTTCCTGCCCGCGGTGCTGCACTGGGGCGCGGACCTCGGGGACGTGGACGGCGCCGAGCTGGCGGACCTGGCCGTGGCCGCACGCCGGCCGGTGGCCCCGAACCAGCTCGACGTGCCCGTCCGGCTCGGCGTGCTGCCGGAGCACGCGCGCGGCTGGGGAGGCACCCCGGGCCTGGCCGGTCACCGGGCGGGCGGGGCGGACTGGTCGCCGGACTTCACGGTCGTCTCCGCCGAGGAGTCCACCGGGGAATCCACCGGAGGAACCACCGGGGGCTCCGCAGCGGGGGGTGGGTCGCGGCGCCTGGTGGTCGAGGCCGCGGACGCCACCGCGCGGCTGGGCCTGCGGCTGGAGCTGGAGCTCACCCCGCAGGGCGTCCTGCGGGCACGTGCCGCGGTCCGCAACACCGGCACCACCCCGTACGTCGTGGACGGCCTCACCCTCGCGCTGCCCGTGCCGGAGGTCGCCACCGAGGTGCTGGACCTGGCGGGCCGCTGGTCCAAGGAGCGCATCCCGCAGCGCACGGAGTTCCGCGTCGGCACCCGGCTGCGGGAGAACCGGCGCGGCAGGACCGGCGCCGACGCCAGCCTGCTGCTCGTCGCCGGGACGGCGGGTTTCGGGTTCCGCTCGGGGGAGGTGTGGGGCCTCCACGTCGCGTGGAGCGGCAACCACCGCGAGCTCGCCGAGCGCCTCGCCTCGGGGGAGAAGGTCCTCGCCGGCGGGGAGGTGCTGCTGCCCGGGGAGGTGGAGCTGGCCGCGGGGGAGGAGCACGAGGGCCCGTGGCTGTACGCGGCGTACGGCCGCGACGGCCTGGACGAGCTGTCGGCCCGCCTGCACGCCCACGTCCGCGCCCGCCCGAACCACCCCGCCAGGCCCCGCCCGGTGCTGCTGAACGTGTGGGAGGCCGTCTACTTCGACCACCGCCTGGACCGGCTCACCGCGCTCGCGGACGCCGCCGCGGAGGTGGGCGTGGAGCGCTACGTCCTGGACGACGGCTGGTTCCGGCACCGCCGCGACGACACCGCGGGCCTGGGCGACTGGTACGTCGACGAGGACGTGTGGCCGCAGGGGCTGCACCCGCTGGTGGAGCACGTGCGCGGCCTCGGCCTGGAGTTCGGGCTGTGGGTGGAGCCGGAGATGGTGAACCCCGACTCCGACCTGTACCGGGCCCACCCGGACTGGGTCCTGACCACGGGTGTGCAGCGGAACCTGACGTCCCGCAGGCAGCTCGTGCTGGACCTGGGCAACCCCGACGTGTTCGCCCACGTCCTCGGCCGCCTCGACGCGCTGGTCACCGAGTACTCCCTGACGTACCTGAAGTGGGACCACAACCGGGACCTCGTCGACGCCGGCACCGGCCCGCTGCGCGCCGCGGGGGTGCACGTGCAGACCCGCGCGGTGTACCGGCTCCTGGACGAGCTGCGGCGCCGGCACCCGGACCTGGAGATCGAGTCGTGCTCCTCCGGCGGCGCGCGCGTGGACCTGGGGATCCTGGAGCGCACGGACCGGGTGTGGGCCTCGGACTGCATCGACGCGCTGGAGCGGCAGGACATCGACCCGTGGACGCAGGCGCTGCTGCCCCCGGAGCTGGTCGGCTCCCACATCGGCAGCCCGCACTCCCACACCACGGGCCGCACCCACGAGCTGGCCTTCCGCGCCGGCACGGCCCTGTTCGGTCACCTGGGCATCGAGTGGGACCTGACCCGCGCCGAACCTCGGGAGCGCGCCGAGCTGGCGCGGTGGATCGCGCTGCACAAGGAACTGCGGCCCCTGCTGCACGGCGGGCTGGTGGTGCGCGAGGACGACCCCGACCCCTCGCTGCGGGTGCGCGGTGTCGTCGCGCACGACGGCTCGGAGGCGGTGTTCGCCGTGGCGCGGGTGGCGGCGGGGGTGACGGCACCGCCGCCGCGGCTGCGCCTGCCGGGGCTGGACCCGCAGCGCCGCTACCGGGTGGCGGCGGTGCCCCTGGCCGACGGTGGCCCGGACGCCCCGGCGTGGTCGGCCGGGGTGACCCTGGGCGGGCGGGCGCTGGGGCGCGCGGGGCTGGCCGTGCCGAACCTGCGCCCGGAGCGGCTGGTCCTGCTGCGGGCGCAGGCGGTGGACGGGGGCTGAGCGGGCCGGGGGAGGCACGGCGCCACCCCCGGCCGGTTCAGCGGGGCGCCGCCTCCCAGCGCTCGCGGTCCAGGCGCGAGCCGAGCAGCATCCCGAGCTCCTCGGCGGGGGAGCTGCCGTGCTCGGTGACGTCCAGGGTGGTGCGCACCTCCAGCTCCTCCCCGCCGGCCAGCCGCAGCCGGAGCTGCCAGCCGTGGACCCGCGGGCGCAGCCGGGCCGCCACCACCTCGTCGGTGTCGACGAACCGCGCCCCGGGCAGCTGCGCGCACGCCCGGACGCCCTGCCCGGCGAGGGAGGCGATCCGCCCGGCGTCGGCCTTCTCCTCGTCCCCCAGCACCCCGGAGGTGAGGTTCGACAGCCCGGCGCGCAGGCGGCCCGGCTTCGGGCAGGGCACCAGCAGCAGCCCGCTCGTGCAGACGAGCAGGTCGTGCCGGCGCCGGGCCGTGGTGACCTGGGCGAAGGCGGCGACGACGTCCGGCTCGGGTTCCGCCACGGCCGCCACCGCACCCTGCGCGGCGCCGGCCCCCGCCAGCAGCTCCCGCAGGACGGGCACCCCCGTGGCGGGCTCGGCCACCGCCCGCTCCACGAGGTCGCGCACGCCGGGCCCGGGCACGGGTTCCCCGGCCGGATCGACGACCTCCACCGCCGGCGGCCCCGTCCAGTCCAGCACCACGCGCACGCGGCCGCACTCGGCGAGGCGGACGACGACGAGGGCGCCCAGCAGCTCGGCCAGCACCTCCGCGCGGGCCTGCTCCACCTCCTCCGCGGGCAGGGCGGGGTTCGTCAGGGGAGCGGCGAGGCGCTGCCCCTCGCCCCGCTCCACGGCGTCGAGGACCGCCGCGGCGGTCACCGGCCCGGGCAGGCCCGCGGAGGTCGCGGCCCGCGCCAGGTGCCCGGCCATCTCCCGCAGCCGGTTGAGGGTGCCGAGGGTGACGAGCTCGGGCCAGTCGGCGGGCGGGTCGTCGTCCTGGAACAGCTCGACGGTCGCCGCGCGCAGCGCCGCCATCGCCGTGACCTCGTCGGGTGCGGTGCCCAGCAGCGTCCACGCCGGTGCCGCCCCGCCGGCCCGGTCGGGGGTCGCGGCGGCGGGACCCGCGAGCGCCTCGAAGCGGGCGATGCGCTGCGGGGTGGAGGGGTGGGAGTCGAGGAAGGAGCCGCGGCCCTGCTCGGCCAGGACCTCGTCCGCGACGGCGGAGAGGCGCTCGGCGTCAGCCTGGAGCAGGTGGTGGAAACCCCCCACCACGTCGGGGCGCCGCTGCGCCGGGACGGAGAGCTGCAGGTAGTTCTCGCAGTAGTGGTCCCACGCCACGTCGAGCTCGGCGGTGCGGCGCAGCGCCGAGGCGGCGGCCGCCGGGCCCGCCAGGCGCGCGGAGTGGGCGTCGGCGTCCAGCTCCTGCTGCCGGTTGGCCGCGGAGGCGAGCAGGCCGAAACCCCGCGCGTAGGCGGAGAAGACCAGGCGTACCGGGCCGCGCAGGTGGTCCAGCAGCCCGCCGAGGCCGTCGGTGAGGCGGCGGGTGCGGGCCAGGGCCCGGGTGTGCCCCTCCCCGAAGTGGCCGAGCTCGTGCGCCAGGACGCTGCGCAGCTCCGCGCGGGTCGTGCCGGTCAGCAGCGGCAGGCCGAGGACGAGCTCGCGGCGCCCGGTGGCCTCGGTGACGGCCGCGTTGACGTCGGGGGTCAGGACCGCGCGGACGGGGGCGGCGGTCACGACGGAGGCGGCCAGCTCGTCGATCTCGGCCCACAGCCGGGGGTGCGCAGAGCGGGTCAGCTCCACCCCCGGGGTCGGCTCCGAGCGGGCGCGCCGCGCGGAGGCCACGGCCCGCCAGGCGCCCACGACGAGCGGCACCAGCAGCAGCCCGGCGACCTTGACGGCGACGACGGCGTGCGCAGAACCCACGGCCACGACGAGGAGCGTGACGGCGAGGAGGAGGCCGAGCACCAGGACGGGCAGCAACCCCAGGTACAGGAGCGAGGCGGTGGCCAGCACGCGGGTGAGGGGGCGCGTGGTCGTGGTGGGTGGGGCGGCGGGCACGGGAGGCTCCTCGGGCGGTGGGCCCCGGCGGCGCCGGCGCCGGCACGTCGTCGTCGGCGTCCGGCGCCCGGGGGTGGGACGTCAGCACCGTCCCATCGCGGCGGCCGCGCGGAACGTTCCACGGCCCCCCCGTCCGGCGCAACCACCCGGACCGCGTGCCCGCGGACAGGGCACCCGGCCGGTTCCCGGCCTAGCCTGGGGGATGGCGAGAAACCGGGACACCCCTCCCGCGCCCCGGAGCCGGGCGCTCCCGGTGCGCGCGGGAGCGGCGGCGGTGGCGTTCCTCGCCGTCGCCGGCCAGGCCGCGGCGGCACCCGCGGAACCGCCCGCCGCCCCGGCCGGCGCGGCCACCACCGCCGACACCGGCGCACCCACCGTGTTCCGGGGTTCCCGCCGCGCGGCGCCGCCGGGCCGGTTCGTCGGGGTGGTCTCGCCCGTCACGGCGGCGGACCTGCCCGCGTCGTGGCGCCCCGGCTGCCCGGTCCCCCCGGAGCGGCTGCGGCTGCTGACCGTCTCCCACGTGGACCTCGCCGGGCGCACCCGCCTGGGGCGCCTCGTCGTGCACGAGACCGTCGCCGAGCCGCTGCTGCGGGTCTTCGCCCGCCTGTACGAGCTGCGGTTCCCCGTGGAGCGCGTCGAACCGGTGGACGCCTTCGGCGGGTCCGACGACGCGTCGATGGCCGCGAACAACACCTCCGCGTTCAACTGCCGCCGCACCACCGGTGGCACGCGGTGGTCCGAGCACGCGTACGGCACGGCGATCGACGTGAACCCCGTGCAGAACCCGTACGTGCGGGGCACGACGGTGCTGCCGTCGGCGGGGCGGGGGTTCCTGGACCGCTCCAGGCCGGGCCCCGGGGTGCTGCTCGCCGGTGACCCGGTCGTGGCCGCGTTCGGGGCGGCGGGGTTCCGCTGGGGCGGGTACTGGTCGAGCTCGAAGGACTACCAGCACTTCTCCACGACGGGCCGCTGAGCCCGGCGGCCGGAACGCCTGCGGGAGCAGGGTTCCGGCCGCGGGGTTCTCCCGCCGGGACCGCTGGTTCAGTCCGTGCCGGACTCCATCGCGGCGCGGTCGAGCAGCACCTCGTCCGGGGAGACCGTCCCGCGCGAGGCGATGGCCTCGGCCCCGCCCTCGTCCATGGCGCCGATCAGCCCGGTGGAGGCCGCCTGCGCCGCACCGATGAGCGTCGGGTGGGAGTTGCCCACCATGCCGAGGCGGGCGTACTGCTCCAGCTTGGCGCGGGAGTCGGCGATGTCGAGGTTGCGCATGGTCAGCTGCCCGATGCGGTCCACCGGCCCGAACGCGGAGTCCTCGGTGCGCTCCATGGACAGCTTGTCCGGGTGGTAGCTGAACGCCGGCCCGGAGGTGTCGAGGACCGAGTAGTCCTCGCCTCGCCGCAGCCGCAGGGTGACCTCGCCGGTGACGGCGGTGCCGACCCAGCGCTGCAGCGACTCGCGCAGCATGAGGGCCTGCGGGTCCAGCCAGCGGCCCTCGTACATCAGGCGGCCGAGGCGGCGTCCCTCGCTGTGGTACGTGGCGAGGGTGTCCTCGTTGTGGATGGCGTTGACCAGCCGCTCGTAGGCCGCGTGCAGCAGCGCCATGCCCGGCGCCTCGTAGATGCCGCGGCTCTTGGCCTCGATGATGCGGTTCTCGATCTGGTCGGACATGCCCAGCCCGTGCCGCCCGCCGATCGCGTTGGCCTCCAGGACCAGGTCGACGGGGGAGTCGAACTCCCGGCCGTCGATCGTCACCGGCCGCCCCTGGGCGAAACCGATCGTGACGTCCTCGGGGACGATCTCCACCTCGGGGTCCCAGAACCGCACGCCCATGATGGGCTCGACGATCTCGACGCTGGCGTCGAGGTGCTCCAGGGACTTCGCCTCGTGGGTGGCGCCCCAGATGTTGGCGTCGGTGGAGTACGCCTTCTCGGTGCTGTCCCGGTAGGGCAGGCCGTGGGCGAGCAGCCACTGCGACATCTCCGTGCGCCCGCCGAGCTCGCTGACGAAGTCGGCGTCCAGCCACGGCTTGTAGATCCGCAGGGAGGGGTTGGCCAGGAGGCCGTAGCGGTAGAACCGCTCGATGTCGTTGCCCTTGAACGTGGAGCCGTCGCCCCAGATCTGCACCTCGTCGTCGAGCATCGCCCGCACCAGGAGGGTGCCGGTGACGGCGCGCCCGAGGGGGGTGGTGTTGAAGTAGCTGCGCCCGCCGGAGCGGATGTGGAAGGCGCCGCAGGCCAGCGCGGCGAGCCCCTCCTCCACCAGGGCGGCGCGGCAGTCGACGAGGCGGGCGAGCTCGGCGCCGTACATCGAGGCGCGCTGGGGCACCGAGGCGATGTCGGGCTCGTCGTACTGGCCGATGTCGGCGGTGTACGTGCAGGGCACCGCGCCCTTGTCCCGCATCCAGGCGACGGCCACCGAGGTGTCCAGGCCACCGGAGAAGGCGACTCCGACGCGCTCGCCGACGGGCAGGGAGGTCAGTACCTTGGACACGCGGTGAAGTATGCACACTTATGGATGTTCATGCAACGCTGCCCGGACGGCGCCGCACCCGGGCCGCCGTCCCGCGGCGGCGCGGTCGCGGCGGCGCGGCCGGCCTCAGCGCAGGTCCACCGCGGCGCGGCGCTCCAAGCCCGGCAGGCCGAGCAGCGTCAGCGACGTCCCGCCCGGTCCCTCGGCCACGACGACGACCCCGTCGCCCACGGGCACGGCCCGCCGCACCCACCGCTCCGTCCCCGCCCGGAACTCCCCGGCGAGCCCGACCTGCCCGGACTCCTCGACCCGGACGGCGACGACCGTGCTGCCGGCCTCGCCCTGCACCGGCACCAGCGCGAGGCGGTGCCGCGGCAGGTAGGAGAAGGCCCGGGAGTCGCCCTCCACGTCCGACCCCCACCCGGGCAGGGCCACCGCGTCCAGCCGCCGCGGCGCCGAGGGGTCCCGCAGGTCGAACGCCGACACCTGCGGCGTCGTGAGCTCCCCCTCGTCGGTGCCGTCCATGCCGACGCCGAGGACGACATCGCCGCCGACGGGGTGCAGGTAGCCGGAGTAGCCGTTGACCTTCAGCTCCCCCGCCACCCGCGGGCGCTCCGGGTCGGACAGGTCCACCGCGTACAGCGGGTCGGTCTGCCGGAACGTCACCACGAGCGCGGTGTCGTCGAACCAGCGCACGGAGCGGATGCTCTCGCCCGGCCCGAGGCCGCCGACGGAGCCGCGGGCCACCAGCCGGTCACCCTCCTCGGCGAGGACGGTGACGAACGACTCCGAGCGCGGCGGTGCGGGCGGCCCGCCGATTCCTGGGTCGACGGGGACGGGGTCGCCGGGCACCGGGCCGCCGATGCCGGGGTCGACGGGCAGGGGCTCACCGGTCCCCTCGTCGCCGGCCCCCTGCTCGCCGGCGCCGGGCTCGGCGGGCCGTGGCTCCACCTCCTCGCGCAGCGGCGTCGCGGGGGAGATGCCGGGCGCCTCCGTCACGGTGGTCGCCACCCGCAGCCGCCCGTCCTGCTCGTCCAGGGCCCAGCGCCCCAGGACGGTGCCCTGCACGGCACCGGAGGCGACGTAGCGGGTGCGTGCGGGGTCGGTGGTGTCGAAGGAGTGCAGCTCCGTGCGCGCCGCGCCCTCCGCGCCGCCGCGGGACCAGTCCTGCGTCGCGACGTACAGCCGGTCCCCGGAGGCGTACACGGTGCCGGAGTCGCTGGTGACCGCGGTGGTGTCGCGGGTGGGCAGCTCCGGTGCCCGCGCGTCGAGGGTGAGCACGGTGGTGGTGCCGAGCCCGGCGGGCGCGCCGGGGTGGGCGACGTCCGCGCACGCCACGGCCGGGGTGCGCCGCACGACCTTCCCGTCCGCGCCGCGCTCGATGCGGTGCGGCAGCCAGTCGGCGCCGTCCAGCTCCTCCACGACGGCCCGGTTGGCGGCCCGCGCGCGCTCCTCCTGCTGCCGCGTCGGCGGCGTCCACACCGGCTCCGGCGCCGGTCCGGGAGCGGGTGCGGCGGTGGGTTCGGCGGCGGGCTCGTCGGCTCGGGCGGCGGGCGTGGCGGGGTCCGGTCCCGGCTCAGGGCTCCAGGTGCCCTGGGGCTGCTGGAAGCGCAGCAGCGGCGTGGAGGTCAGGACCAGGCGCACCGCGCCGCCTGACAGCCGCGCCGAGACGTAGCCGCCCTCCAGCTCCTCGGTGCGCCGGACGCGGGGGGCGGCGGGGTCGGACAGGTCGACCACGGTGACGTGCGTGGTGCCGGGCCCGCCCCACGGCAGGGAGCTGAGCGCGGCCGCGCCCTCGCCCGCGCCGTCCTCGGCGGTCCCGGCGCTCCAGGCGCTGCTGACCACGACGGCGCGCCCGTCCACGAGGAGCAGCTCGGTGGCGACCTCGCCGGGCAGCCCGACCGAGCCCAGGGCGGTCAGCTCCCCGTCCCGGGCGCGCGCGACGTGGAGGCGGGTGCCGCTGACGGTGACCACCAGGTCCCCGGCGACCTTGACCAGGTCGGGCTCGTCGACGCCCTGCTCCTGCACGTTGGTGCCGGTGCCGCCGGGCCCGACCGCCCCGCCGAGGGCGGAACCCGCCTGGTCGGCCGTCGAGCCCGAGTACGCCGGGGCGGCGACCGCCGTGCCCGGGCCCGCCGCCCCGGCCGCGGACTCCGCCACGGCGGTTCGCAGCATCGCGCCGCCGGCGAAGAAGGCGTCGTGGCCGCCGCCGTCGAGCCCGTACGGGCCCACCCGCGGCAGTGCCGCGCGGGTGAACCACCCGTCGAGCGCGGCGCAGTCGGTGAACGGGGTGAGGCCCGTCGCCCGCGCCTCCTGCCCGTCGAGGGTCACGGGGAGGGCGACCGCCCCCACTGCCAGCGCCGTCAGCGCCGCCGCCCGGCCCACCCGGCGGCGGGAGCGCACGCGCCCCGCGTCCCGTCCCGGGTCCTGTCCCGGCGTCCCGCCCGTGCCGTCCATGTCCGCTCCCCGTGCCGCCCCGCCGCTGGTGCCTGCCGGAGCTGGGATGCGGGCCGGGGCCGTTCGGTTCCGCGCCGCGCGCGGGTCGGGCCCGTCCGGGCCGGCATCTACCCTGGCGGGGTGAGCGACGCCCCCGCCGGAGAGCCCCCCAGCACCCCCGGTGACGTCGTTCCGGACCACGACCTGCGCGCCGTGATGGCCAACACCGCCTTCCGCCGGCTCTGGTTCGCGATGGCCCTGTCCAGCTTCGGCGACTGGCTCGGCACCTTCGCCAAGATCGGCATGGCGGCGGCGCTGGCGGGTGGGGACTACACCACCACCAACCTCGCGGTCTCCGCCGTGATCATCCTGCAGATCGCCCCGGCGGCGTTCCTCGGGCCGCTCGCGGGGGCGCTGGCCGACCGGCTGGACCGGCGGACGGTCATGGTCGTCGGCGACGTGCTGCGGTTCGCCCTGTTCGCCTCCATCCCCTTCGTCGGCACGCTGACGTGGCTCTTCGTCGCCACCCTGCTGCTGGAGCTGGTCGCGCTGTTCTGGGGCCCGGCGAAGGACGCCACGGTGCCCAACCTCGTGCCGCGCACCCAGCTGGAGTCCGCCAACCAGCTCAACCTCGTCGCCACCTACGCCGCCGCGCCGGTGGCGGGCCTGGTGTTCATCGCCCTGACGACGCTGTCGCGCTTCGTGGGCTCCTCCGTGCCCGCCCTGGCCGGCAGCCAGGTGGACCTCGCCCTCTACGCCAACGCCCTGACCTTCCTCGTGGCGGCGGTCGTCGTGGCGCGCCTGGACATCCCGCCGCGCGCCACCCGCACCTCCGGCGGGCGGACGTCGGTGTGGCGGGACGTCGTCGACGGCTGGCGCTTCGTCGCGGGCAGCCCGGTGCTGCGGGGGCTGGTCGGCGGGATGCTCGGCGCCTTCGCCGCGGGCGGTGTCGTCATCGGGCTGGGCCGCACGCTGGCCCGCGACCTCGGGGCGGGCGACCCCGGCTTCGGGGTGCTGGCCGTGGCGGTCTTCACGGGCCTGGCGCTGGGGATGTGGACCGGGCCCCGGCTTCTGGCGGGGCTGTCGCGGCGGCGGCTGTTCGGGCTGTCGCTGACGGGGGCGGGGATCTTCCTGCTGCTCATCGCGGCGGTCCCGGAGATCGCGGTCGTCTCGGCGTTCGCGCTCGGCATGGGCGCCTGCGCGGGGGTGGCGTGGGTGACGGGTTTCACGATGCTGGGCCTCGAGGCCGACGACGAGGTGCGCGGGCGCACGTTCGCGTTCGTGGGCTCCGTGACCCGCATCGTGCTGGTGCTGGTCATGGCCGCCGCGCCCGCGGTGGCGGCGGTGCTGGCGCGGCCCGGCCCGGCCGGGGCGGTCACCTACAACGGGGCGGCGCTGACGTTCGGGCTGGCGGGGCTGCTGCTGACGGGGGCGGGGCTGCTCGCCCTGCGGATGATGGACGACCGGCGCGGCACCCCGCTGCACCGGGACCTGGCCCGCGCGTGGCGCGAGCGCGGCCGCACCGCCGGGGAGCGCAGCGCCCCGCACCCGCCGTGGCCGGGGGTGTTCGTGGCGCTGGAGGGCGGCGACGGCTCGGGCAAGTCCACCCAGGCGCGCCTGCTGGCGGAGTGGGTGCGCACCGAGGCGGGCCGGGAGGTCGTGCTGACCCGCGAGCCGGGCGGCACGGAGGTGGGGACGGCGCTGCGGCAGGTGCTGCTGCTGCGCGAGGAGCCGCTGGAGCCGCGCGCCGAGGCGCTGCTGTTCGCGGCCGACCGCGCCCAGCACGTCGCGGAGGTGGTGCGCCCGGCCCTGGAGCGCGGCGCCCTCGTCGTCACCGACCGGTACGTGGACTCCTCCCTGGCCTACCAGGGGGCGGGGCGGGCCCTGGAGCAGGCGGAGGTGGAGCGGCTCTCCCGCTGGGCCACGCAGGGCCTGCTGCCGGACCTGACCGTGGTGCTCGACGTGGACCCGGCCACGGCCGCCGCCCGGCGCGGGCGGGACGCCACCCGCGCGGGGGAGGACCGGATGGAGTCGGAGTCGGCGGCGTTCCACGAGCGGGTGCGCCGGCAGTTCCTGCGCCTGGCCGCGCGGGAGCCGGAGCGCTACCTCGTCGTGGACGCCTCGGGCGGGCCCGAGGAGGTGGCGCGGGTGGTCCGGGAGCGGCTGCACCCGCTGCTGACCGGGCGTCCCGCGGCCGCGCGCCGCGCCCCGGCGCCGGGTGCGACGGCGCCGGACGTGACGGCACCGGGTGCGACGGCGCCGGGTGCGAAGGCGTGAGGGACGTGGGCGGGAGCGGCGCGGTGCAGGAGCAGGGCGTCTGGCGCGACGTCGTCGGCCAGGCGCCGGCGGTGGCGGTGCTGGCCCGGGCGGCGGCCGCGGCGCGGGCGCGGCTCGCGGCGGACCGCCTGGACCCGCTGGGCCCCGTGCGCGGCGCGGACGCCTCCGGGATGACCCACGCGTGGCTGCTGACGGGCCCGCCCGGCTCGGGGCGCTCCGTGGCGGCTCGGGCCTTCGCCGCGGCCCTGCAGTGCGAGGACGACGCCGTGCCCCCGGGCTGCGGGCGCTGCCGCGGCTGCCGCACCGCCCTGGCGGGCAGCCACGCCGACGTGGAGGTCTTCGCCACCGAGCACATGCTCATCCGCCGGGAGGACGCCGAGCAGCTCATCGGCGTCGCCCAGCGCAGGCCCTCCGGGGGCGGCTGGCGCGTCGTCGTCGTGGAGGACGCCGACCGGCTGAACGAGCCGTCCGGCAACGTGCTGCTGAAGTCGATCGAGGAGCCGCCCCCGCACACGGTGTGGCTGCTGTGCGCGCCGAACCCGGACGACGTGCTGCGCACGATCCGCTCCCGCTGCCGCCACGTCGGGCTGCGGGTGCCACCCGCCGGGGCGGTCGCCGAGCTGCTGGTGCGCCGCGACGGCGTGGACCCGGTGATGGCCGAGTTCGCCGCCCGCGCCGCGCAGAGCCACATCGGCCTGGCCCGGCGCCTGGCGCGCGACGAGGGCGCCCGCATCCACCGGCGCGAGGTCCTGCGCCTGCCGGAGCGCTGCTCCAGCGTCCCCGGTGCCGTGGTGGCGGCCGGGGAGCTGGTGGAGGCGGCGCAGGAGGAGGCGAGGTCGGTGACCGTCGAGCGGGACGCGGCGGAGCGGGCGGCGCTGCTGCGGGCGCTGGGCGCGGACGGGACCGCGACCCCGCCGCCGGCGGTGCGCGCGCAGGTGCGGGAGCTGGAGGAGAACCAGAAGCGGCGGGCGCGCCGGGCCGTCACCGACGTCCTGGACCGGGCCCTGGTGGACCTGCTGGGCCTGTTCCGCGACGTGCTCGTCGTGCAGCTCGGGGCGCAGGTGGACCTCGTCAACGGCGACCAGCGGGCCGAGGCGGAGCGGCTGGCCCGGGCCGGTTCCCCCGAGGACACGGTGCGCCGCATCGACGCGGTCCGGGCGGCGCGCACGCGCCTGGCCTCCAACGCGGCACCGCTGCTGGCGCTGGAGGCGATGGCGCTGGAGCTGCACGAGCCGTCCCGGCGCGAGCAGCGGGTGCCCCGGTGAGCGCCGTCGCGGGGCCTGCCGTCGCGGGAGGAAACCGCCGCCGCGGCCCGGTGGCGCGGCTGGCCGCCCCGCTGGTCCTCGCGCTGCTGCTGCCGTCGTGCTCGGCCCTCGGCGGGCGCGGACCGGACCCCTCCCCGCTGGCCGGCGCCCCGTCCGCGGTCTCCGAGCCCGCGGCCGACCCCGCGATGGGGCCCTACTACTCCCAGGAGCTCGCGTGGGCCCCCTGCGGCGGGGGCGCGGAGTGCGCGCAGCTGCAGGTGCCCGTCGACCACGCGAACCCGGGCGGCACCCGCACGGGCGTCGCGCTGCTGCGGGTGCCCGCCACGGGGGAGGAGAAGCTGGGCTCCCTCGTCGTCAACCCCGGCGGGCCGGGGGTGTCCGGCATCGACTACGCCAAGCTGGCCGACCGGGTCGTCAGCGCCGCGGTGCGCGAGCACTTCGACGTCGTCGGGTTCGACCCGCGCGGGGTGGCCCGTTCCGCGCCGCTGCAGTGCCTGCCGCCGCCCCGCATCGACGCGCTGGTCGCGGCGGACCCCACCCCGGACGACGCCGCGGAGGTCGCGGAGCTGGTGGCCCTCGGCGCGGAGCTGGGCCGCGGCTGCGCGGCGGGCGGCGGGGCGCTGGCCGCCCACGTCGACACCCTCAGCGTCGCCCGGGACCTGGACGTGCTGCGCGCGGCGCTGGGCGACGCGAGGCTCACCTACCTCGGCAAGTCGTACGGGACGCTCCTCGGGGCGAGGTACGCGCAGGAGTTCCCGCAGCGCGTGGGCCGTCTCGTCCTGGACGGCGCCCTGGACCCGGCGCTGTCCAGCGACGAGGTCAACACCGGTCAGGCGGAGGGTTTCGAGACCGCCCTGCGCTCCTACGCGGCGGGGTGCCTGGCCGCGCAGGACTGCCCGCTGCGGGGCACGCCGGAGCAGGGCGTGCAGCAGGTGCGGGCGCTGCTGGAGGACCTGGACTCCGCGCCGCTGCCGACGGGCACGCCGCGGCCGCTGACGCAGGGCCTGGCGTACCTGGGGGTGGCGCAGCCGCTGTACGCGCGCTCGCTGTGGCCGACGCTCACGCAGGCCCTGACCGCGGCGCAGCGCGGGGACGGCGCGCCGCTGCTGGCGCTGTCGGACCAGTACACGCGCCGCCGGGCGGACGGCACGTACGAGGGCAACTCCTCCACCGTCATCTACGCCGTGAACTGCCTGGACCGCGGGGACGAGGACACCCCGGAGGACATCGCGCGCAGCGCGGAGGACCTGCGGGAGGTCTCCCCGACGTTCGGGGAGTTCCTCGCCTGGAGTTCCCTGCCGTGCTCGACGTGGCCGTTCCCGGCGAAGGGCCTGCGCGGCCCGACCCCCGCGGAGGGGGCGGACCCGATCCTGGTGGTGGGCACGACGCGCGACCCGGCGACGCCGTACCGCTGGGCGCAGAGCCTGGCGGGGAACCTGGCGTCCGGGCGCCTGCTGACGTACGAGGGCGACGGGCACACGGCGTACGGGTTCGGCAGCCGCTGCGTCGACGCGGCCGTCGACGCGTACCTGGTGGCGGGCGAGCTGCCCGAGGAGGGAACCCGCTGCCGCTGACGCGCAACGGCCGGAACCTTTCTCCGGGAGGGTGTCCGGCGTGGTTTCGGTGGCGCCCGGGACCTGTGCGCCAGGAATCCGCAGGACGTCTCCGGGCGGTGCGCCGGGGCCGCCCCCCGACCCCGGCGATCATGGGGAACGGCCTCTAGGGTTGACGCCATGCCAGCGGTTCCCGCGGCCGGGACGGCCCCGGCGCTGCGATCGTCCGACGACGTGCACGAGCGGATCCGCCGTTTCCTGGACTCCGCGCCGGTGCGGACCCCATGCCTCGCGGTGGACCTCGCGGCCGTGCGCGGCGCCTACCGCGAGGTGGCGGCCGCGTTCGCCGGCGCGGGGATCTTCTACGCGGTGAAGGCCAACCCCGCCCCGCAGGTCGTCGCGGCGCTGGCCGGGCTGGGCTGCGCGTTCGACGTCGCCAGCCCCGCCGAGATCGACCTGTGCCTGGCGCAGGGCGCCGCGCCCGCCTCCCTGTCCTACGGCAACCCGGTGAAGAAGGCCGCGGACGTGGCCCACGCCTTCGCCCGCGGCGTGCGGACGTTCACCACCGACAGCGCCCCGGACGTGGAGAACCTCGCCGCGCACGCACCCGGCTCGGCGGTGCTGTGCCGCATCCAGGTGCCCGGCGCGGGCTCGCTGTACCCGTTCGGGGACAAGTTCGGCTGCGACCCGGACACCGCGGTGGAACTGCTGCGCACCGCCGCGCGGCGCGGGCTCGTCGCCGCGGGCGTCGCCTTCCACCCGGGCTCGCAGCAGCTCGACGCGGCGGGCTGGGACGCGGGGATCGCGGCGGCGGCGGACGTGGCGCGCCGGTTGCGGGCGGAGGGCGTGGACCTGCCGGTGCTGAACATCGGCGGCGGCCTGCCGGTGGCCTACCGCGAGGACGTGCCCCCGCCGGCGGCGTGCGCGCGAGCCGTGGCGGACTCGCTGCACCGGCACTTCGGCTCCCGGCCCCCGCGCCTGGTGCTGGAGCCGGGCCGCGCCCTCGTGGCGCGCGCCGGGGTGCTGCGCTCGGAGGTCGTGCTGGTCACCCACCGCTCCACCGGTGGCGGCAGGCGCTGGGTGTACCTGGACGCCGGTCGCTACGGCGGTCTCGCCGAGACGGAGGGGGAGGCCGTGACGTACCCCCTGCTCACCTCGCGCGACGGCGGGCCCACCGGCGACGTCGTGCTCGCCGGCCCCACGTGCGACGCGGACGACGTCCTCTACCGCGACGCCGGGTACCGCCTGCCGCTGGACCTGCGGGCCGGTGACGTGGTCGACCTGGTGGCGGCGGGTGCGTACACCGCCAGCTACTCCTCCGTGGGTTTCAACGGTTTCGCCCCCCTGGAGACGGTGTGCATCGACAGCGACTGACCGGCGCCCTCGCGGAGCGCCTGCCCGAGACGTCCCCACCCTGTGCCCGGGAGGAACCCGAGCCGGTGGGCGTGTTCGCCGGCGTCCACGTCCTGGCGGAGTTCTCCGGGGTGGACCCGGAGCGCCTGGACGACGAGCAGCTCCTGCTGGCGCTGCTCGACTCGGCGCTGACCCGGGCGAACGCCACCGTCTGCCAGGTGGTGTCCAAGAAGTTCCAGCCGCAGGGCGTGACGGTGCTGGCCCTGCTGTCGGAGTCGCACGCTTCGGTGCACACCTACCCCGAGCGCGGCAGCGCCTTCGTCGACGTGTTCACGTGCGGCACGCAGGCGGACCCGGTGCTGGCGGCGCGGCTGCTGGCCGCCGGGCTGGGCGCGGAGTGCACGAGTTTCCAGGTTGTCCACCGTGGTGCCGAGGAGGCCGGATCGTGACCCTGACCGAAGAGCACGGCAGCGCGGGGCGCAGCGCCGGGACCGGGGTGGTGCGCGAGCCGATCGCCCCCGGCCTGGTCCGGGAGTGGGAGTTCGGCGAGGTGCTGTGCGACACGCGCACCGAGTTCCAGCACGTGCTCATCGCGCGCACCGCCCAGGGCCCGACGCTGTTCTGCGACGACGACCGGCAGAGCAGCGAGCTGAGCCAGCTCGTCTACCACGAGGCGCTGCTGGTGCCGGCGCTGCTGCTCGCCGAGCGGGTGGAGCGGGTGCTCGTCGTGGGTTCCAGCGAGGGCGTGGTGTCGCAGATCGCGGTGCAGGCCGGCGCGATGCTGGTGGACCACGTCGACATCGACGGCGAGGCGGTGCGGCTGTGCGCCGAGCACCTGCCGTACGGCTACTCGCCGGCGGAGCTGGACGCGGCCCTGCGGGGCGAGGGCCCGGTGCGGGTGCACCTCACCGACGGCTACGAGTTCGTGCGGGCGGCGGCCGGCGGGCCGGGGTACGACGTGGTGGTCGTGGACCTGCCCGACGAGCGCGCCGACGAGGACGCCCAGCACAACCGCCTGTACGGCGCGGAGTTCCTGCGGATGTGCGCCGCGGTGCTGGCCCCCGGCGGGGTCGTCGTGTCGCAGGCCGGGTGCCCGACGCTGTGGCGCAACGGGACGCTGCGGACGTCGTGGCGGCGTTTCCGCGAGGTGTTCGGCTCGGTCCTGTACTACGGCAGCGACGAGCACGAGTGGGCGTTCCTGTTCGGCCGCGCCGACGAGGTGGCCGACCCGGCCGCGCTCGCCGCCGGGCGCCTGGGGGCGTGCCGGTACCGGCCGGTGTCGATCGACGCCGCGGCCCTCACCGGGAACACCGTCCCGCCGCACAGCCTGCGCCACCCCGCGGGCGACGCCGGCTGAGCCTGGATCCACCGCCGATCTCGACGCTCTGGTATGACCAGCGGCTCAGATCGACTGCGAGACAACGCAGACCCACCGAGATGACCCTCTTCAGCGCTGCACCCCCGGGTGCAGCGGACAGGTGGTGCGTCGGACGAGCGAAGCTGCTGTCCGCATAGGCATTCCCAGCCGATCACCTGTATCGGGCATGATCCCATGTGGATCTACTCAGCGACTCGACTCGACCCGCGGCGCGAGAGCTAGGGCCGGAAGCACTAGGGAAGGTGGTATCTGGCTTCCTGGGTGCGGCCGCCGTAGCCGTACGCCGTCGCGCGGACATCTTGCACGTGGATGTAGCTTTCCTCGTGCAGGTTGTCCAGCAGCGCGGCGAAGCCGTCGAATGCCTCTCGGATGTAGCGCGCCTTCTCGTCCTTGGTGTTGGTCTCGTCGGTGATGCTGACGTCGAAGTAGAAGCTGCTCTTCCCCTGCTCGAGCAGGGTGCGGCCGCCGACGACCCAGCTCCCCGGGTCCACGTGCTCGACGAGGATGGAGGTCACCGCGGGGTCCTTGCGGAGGATGCGCGTGGTCAGCTCCTGCAGCATCGTCGTGATCTCGGTGGTTGCCGGGGTTCTGCCTGTCGAGCTGATCTTGACCTTGAGGATCGGCACGTTGGTTCTCCTTCAGCGGGTAGGTGGAAGGCTGCGGACGACGAGTACGGCGTGGACGGCCGACGCGTCAGGCGAGTGCGCGGCGCACGCCTCGGATGCTGTTCACGGTCTGGTTGAAGACATCGGCTCCGAGGGTCTGCTTGAGCTCGCTGGTCACCGAGCCTGAGGCTCGATCAACCGCGCGTTCGATCTCGACCGCGGCTGGGGTGGGATGCACGGTGCGGGCTCGGCCGTCGGCGTCCGACACATCTCGTACCAGCAACCCTTTCGCTTCCAGGCCGTCGATCAACCGGGTCGCTGTGGGGCGCGCGATCGTCAGGAGATCTGCGATCTCGAACGGTGCCATACCTGGTCGGCGAAGCACGGCGCGCAGGAGGAATGCCTGGGGCGCAGTCATTCCGAAGGGGGCGAATGCGGCGGCCCACTTGCGGTCCAGCTGCCTGGCAAGAGCCGAGGTGTTGAAGTACATGCACTCGTCGAACACCTCACGAGCCTACCAACGGCCGATTAGCTATGCAACTGTCCGCGGCGCCGGCGTTTCGGTGTCAGGCGCGGGCGGACGTCCGGGCTTCCGGTCGTGTCAGGCTGCTGCCAAGAGCGGCTCTTCGCCGATGACCGGGCCTTTGTCGGGAGCGGCGTGATCGGCGCTCGGGCGGACGGGGCGAGAGCCTCCAGTCGCGTGGCGGCCGCCAGGACTGACGGACCGGGGCCCTGGTCCAGGGACCAGCGGAGCCTGCTTCGCGGGCGGTACGGCACCTGCCGCCTCGTCGGCATGCAGGCGAGCCTCAGGGGCGCCTGCGGCGTGGACGCCAGAGCCGCTGTCCCAGGACGTGGGAGCAGGTCAGCAGCGGTACGGGGCGACAGCGGCCGCGACGGCCAGAACGGCCTGCCGGTGCTGGAGGAGCCCGGGGGGGCCGATGCCCGCGAGCACGTCGGCAGCGGTGCCGGCGAGCAGGACGTGCGCGACGGCGTCTGCGTCGACGTCCGGCCGTGCCTGCGACAGCAGGTGGGCGACGTGCACGGCCCAGAAGCGGTAGGAGCCGATGCGGTAACGGGCGCCGGGCGCGGCCGTCTCCGAGAGCCGCACGACGTCGAGGTTGGTCTCGACGTGACGCAGGTAGGCGTCGAGGAAGGCGTGCAGTCGTAGGGCGGGAGCTGCCCCGGGGCCCAGAGGGGGGGCGCCGCTGAGGATCGCGCCCTGCAGGTCCCGCTCTCGCTCGTCGAGCAGGGCGACGGCCAGGCCGGCCTTGTCGCCGAACCGTCGGAACAGCGTCCCCTTGCCGACTCCTGCCTCGGCGGCGATGTCGTCCATCGTGACGGCATCCACGCCCCGGTCGGAGAACAGCCGAGCCGCGGCCGCGAGGACGCGTTCGCGGTTGCGCGCGGCGTCAGCGCGCTCGGCGCGGACGGGTTGCTGACCCAGGACGGCCAGGTCGGCACGAGCGGGTCTTGCGGAAGCGGACTGCGGTCCGTTACGGTCGCCAGGCACAAGCGGACTCTAGTCCGGTTGACGACCGAAGGGAACCGCCATGACCGCCCTCATCTCCCGCGACGAACTGCACGACGCGCTCGCCACCAGCTCCGTCGTCCTGCTGGACGCGCTGCCGGCGTCCTACTACGAGCAGCAGCACCTGCCCGGCGCCCTCAACCTCGTCGTCGATGACGTCGCCGCGCTCGCCCCGCAGTTGCTGCCCGACAAGGACGCCGCGATCGTCACCTACTGCTCCAATGCCGCCTGCGGCAACAGCCAGCACGTCGCGACCGCCCTGGAGCGTCTGGGCTACACCAACGTCCGCAAGTACAAGGACGGCATCCAGGACTGGAGCGAGGCCGGCCTGCCGGTCGAGGGCGCCGTCGGCGCGGGCCGGTGACCGACACGCAGCTCGGGGCTGACGGGAACCGCACCCTCAGGGTCGTCGTCGCCTACCACTCCGGCTACGGGCACACCGCAAAGCAGGCCGAGGCCGTCGCCCGCGGCGCCCGCGAGGCCGGCGACGCGCGGGTGACCCTGGTCGACGTCTCCGCCGACAACGACGCGGCCATCTCCGCCATCGACGCAGCCGACGCGGTCGTGTTCGGGTCCCCGACCTACATGGGCGCGGCGTCGGCGGCCTTCAAGCAGTTCGCCGAAGCCACCTCCGAGCCCTGGGCCGACGGGCTGCGCTGGCAGGGCAAGGTTGCAGGCGGGTTCACGAACAGCCAGAACATCAACGGCAACAAGGAGAACACCCTCATCGAGCTGTTCGTCCTCGCCGCCCAGCACGGCATGCACTGGGTGACGCCCGGGCTGTACGGTGGGTGGAACACCACCACAGGCTCGACCGACGACCTCAACCGGCTCGGCGCCTTCACCGGCGCCATGGCCCAGTCCTACGGCGACGCCGGGCCCGACCAAGCGCCTCCCCAGTCAGACCTCGACACGGCGGCGGCACTGGGACGGCGGGTCACCGAGGTCGCCCGCGACCTCGCAGCAGGCCGGCGGACACTCCAGCCCGTCACGGCCGCCGTATGACAGCCGCACGGGGCGGCCGCTACGGCGGCGGCCCGGTGCAGCGAGCCTGTGTCAGTAGCGGTTCTCCAGGCCGCTCAGGACGAGGGCCGTAGCCGCGATCGCGGTGGGGGCACCTGCCGCTCGCGGGAGAATTCACCAGAGTTCCCCCACCCTTCGGGCGGGAGGTGCCCGCAAGTCCACGACTTGGTGCTGGGGTCGAGGACCCGGCTCCCGCTGCGGGGGCGGACGGGACGCGGATGTCGGCGCCTGTGCCGGTGCAGGCCTTGTCGGCGAGGGTCGGCACGCCCTGGCGGATCAGGTCCCGGGCAGTGGGGTCGCTCAGCGGCGCTACGCGGACGCGGGCGCCGGCGGCGTCATGGGCGGCCCGGGAGTCACCGTCCAGGCCGTGCAGCTCGATGAGCACCACGTCGGTGTCGCTGACGCGAACCTCCTCGCCGCAGCCGAGGTGCAGGCAGGAGTGGATCACCTGTCCGCTGTGCCGGTGGGGCTCGCCGCTGTCGAGGTGCGTGCCGCGGGCGGCGACGTGGTGGGTGAGCTCGGCCAGGACCTCGTGCCGTGCCCGAGCATGGCGGTGCTCGCGCTGTTCGTGCTGCTGCTCCCGCAGCGGCCGGGCCTCCTCCTCGGTGGCCGGCCGGTAGGTGGCAACCCACCCGGGACTGCCCTCGTGGCCGAGCAGCTGCAAGCCGTGGACGGCCGGGGCCTCGGAGTCGATGTGAACACGGCGCAAGCTGAGCAGCACCATCGCCTCCCCGTGGTGCTCCAGCACCTCACCGACAGGCAGCGGCTCAGGGCGGGCCAGCCGCGGGGCCGCCGCGCACGGCGTGGCTCCCGACGCTGCAGTGGGAGCCGCCACGGAGACGGTCGCCGGCGTGGCGGCCGGCGTGGTGGTGGGGGCCGTCCAGCAGGTGATGGGCTGCTCGGCGCGCGATCTGCACCCTGGCGTGGTCGCTGAGGATGGCGCCGACGCGGCGGCACACGCTCTGCCCGATGAGCTGCGCCAGGGCCTGCACCGCCGCACGGAGCCCCTGGCCACTTGTTCGTGGTCGATGCCGGAACCACACTGCTAGCCATGGCTACCCCCAGGCTCGAAGGCATCACCGTCCTCGCGGACGACGTCGGAGCGTTGGGCGCGTTCTACCGCGACGCGCTCGGACTCACGTTTGACGTCGAGGAACCGAGCTACATCGCCTTCACCGGTGGAGGGATCCGCTTCGCGATCTTCTCGCGCGCCGGGATGCTCGCCAACACTCACGACCACCCCGCGTACCGCGCTCCATCCACCGGCCAGGCGTTCGAGCTGAACTTCGAGTGCGCCGGCCGGGGCGAGGTCGATGAGCGGTTCAGGTGGCTCTCAGAGCACGGTGCACAGCCGATCGCACAGCCGACCGAAACTGCGTGGGGCCACTACACCGGGTTCTTCGCGGACCCGGAGGGCAACATCCACTCGCTGTTCGCCGTCTTGGAGAGCTAGGACGGGTCTCCCGACGGTGTGCGGAGCCAGCTGAGGATCGCGGCCAGGACGGCGCCTTCGCGGTAGGCGACGACGAGCTCGTCGCAACGGGTGGCGAGTCCGCGCCAGTGCGCGAGGGCGCTGGAGAACGTTCGACGACGTTGCGGCCCTTGTGTGCGTCAGGGTCGTCGGTGACCGGTCGCCCGCCGCGTGAGCCGCGGCGTCCGCAGCGTCCTTGCTGGTCACGGGGCTCAGGGATGACCGCGACGATGCCCTGGCGGCGCAGCTCGGCGCGTCGGTGCTCGGGTAGGGGTGGACTATCGTTGCCTGCATGGTCGACGTGCATGTAACCGCCTGGGTAGCGCCGACCGCCGTGTTGACCGGCGACGTCCGGATCGGCGCCGGATCCCGCGTGCTGCACGGCGCAGTGCTCAACGGGGACCTCGGCCGAGTCGAAGTGGGTTCGGACGTGCTGGTGATGGAGAACGCGGTCCTGCGGGGCCGGGCCGGTCACCTGCTCTCGATCGGCGACGCCGTGCTGGTGGGGCCGCACGCGCACCTCAACGGCTGCCTGGTCGGCGACGAGGTCTTCATCGCGACCGGTGCCTCGCTGTTTCCGGGGTCTCAGGTAGGGAGCCGGAGCGAGTTGCGCATCAACAGTGTGCTCCAAGTCAACTCGGTGCTAGCCGAGGGCTCCGTCGTCCCGATCGGCTGGATCGCAGCCGGCGACCCGGCCCGGCTCTTCTCGCCCGACCAGCACGACGAGCTGTGGGCCGTGCAGCAGGGCCTTGACTTCCCGGGCACTGTCTACGGTGTGCCGCGGAACACGTCGATGCGAGTGATCATGGCCCGGCAGTGCGCCGCCTACGGCCCGAAGCTCGGCGGCGATGAGTAGCCGCGTACGGCCAACCGACCGGACGGGCACCACCGCGCTGCTGGTGCGTCGTCCGCAGCTACCTGACAGTAAGGGCCTTCTTCACGAACGAGGGTTCAGTCGTGGTCTGGAGCCGCCGGTCCCGAGCAGGAACCCGGCGATGTCGTTGACGAGGTTGCGGAACCTCAGGGCGGAGCCGTGTAGGTGCTCGAGTCTGCCTCTCATCGCCTCGGCGGCACCGTTGCTGGTGCCAAGGAGCTCGAAGTAGGCCGGGACGTCCACGGCGCGCTTGTTCAGCGCCCCATCTAGGGTGATGAGCTCGGTGAGAGCGCCCGGGACCCCGCTACGCAGCGAGACGATCAGCGGCTCCCCGGGTGCAGGTGTGGATGGCGTTCTCGATCGTCCAACCCTGTCTGGGGTCACGAGTGGGGTGCCAAGGTCGTCAGCATGGCAGACAGGGCGGCGCCGTTGTCCTGCCGGCAGGGGGTGGCGAAGCCGACGACGAGAGCGCGGGGCCTGGGGTGCGTCCGGGTGCAGCGGGCGAGGTCGTGGACGAGGACCGGTGTGTGCGAGCTGGTCGCGGAGTCGCCTGGCTCGATGACGGCGTGCAGGCCGGCGGGGATGCCGGGCGCGGCCAGCCCACGGGCCGTCAGCGCGTTCTGCAGGAGGGTCCGCCGGCGGGCGTACTCCCGACGCTGGGCCCGCACGTGCCGCTCGTAGTCGCCGCTGGCGATGAGGTCGGCCAGAGCCAGCTGGTTCAGCAGCGGTACGCCACCTGTGAGGACGCTGACCGCGTGGGCGGTGGTGGCGACCAGCTCCTCGGGCAGGACGAGCCAGCCGATCCGCAAGTCCGGTGACAGCGTCTTGCTGGCACTACCGCCGTAGAAGACGCGTTCGGGGCAGATCGCTGCAGTGCGGTGACCGGGCGACGGCCGAAGCGGAACTCTCCGTCGTAGTCGTCTTCGATGACGTACCCACCTGTTCTGGTAGCCCAGTCGCAGACCAGGCGGCGGCGCCGGGGTCTCAGCGCGCCTCCAAGGGGGAGCTGGTGGGAGGAAGTCAGCACTACCACACCGGGCGCGCAGCCAGCCACCGTGGTGAGGTTCTCAAGGTCTTCGACGCGGCCTCCGTCGGCATCAACCGGCAGGTCCAGCACTGCGTGTCCCAGGCGCCGCCAGGGTTCCACCACTGCGGGCAGGCAGGGGTCTTCCATCGCGACCTGCCGCACGCCGAGATCGGTGGTGGTGACGGCTTGGGCCGTGCAGGCTGCTCGAAAGCCCGCGCTGATGACGATGCGGTCGGGGTCAGCGTGCACGCCCCGCACCCGGGCGAGGTAGGCGGCCAGCTGGGTGCACAGCACCTGGGCTCCGGCCCCATCCGCCGGGCCGGAGGTCGGGTTGCTCCGAGTGGCGGCACGGCGCAGGGCGCTGACCCAGCGACTGGTCGGGAACGAACCCTGTTCGGGCTGGCCGGGACGCAGATCGAACGGGCCCGCCACTCGTTCGACCCCGTCGGGTGGCTGGGCGGCTCCCGCGCGCAGGGGTCCATCCCCGACGGGGGCAGCATGGCGGGCGACGTGCAGGCCGCTACGGCCGCGAGCGGTAAGGACCCCTTCGGCGATGAGGTCGTCGAGGGCGGCGACCACCGTGGTTCGTGAGATGCCCGGTTCGGCTGTGAGGTCGCAACTGGAAGGCATGCGCTGGCCCGCCGGTAGGGCCCTGGAGCTGATGGCGGCGCGGACGGCTGCCTCCACCCCGCGGACCTCTGACGAAGACGCATCAAGGACCAACCAGTGCACTGGACCAGGACATCCATCGACGGGTGGACCTTCCTACTGGTCCACGGTGTCCCTAGGGTCAGCTGCGAGACCTGCCGCATCGGCGGGTACCCGCACTGACGAGAGGTCCGACGAGCTCACATGCGTGTCTTCCTCGCCGGAGGCTCCGGTGTCCTGGGCCAAGCCCTCATACCGCTCCTGGTGGCCGAAGGCCACCAGGTCGTCGCCACCACTCGCTCGGAGGCGAAGACCGGCGCACTGCACCGGCTGGGAGCCACCCCCGTACTTCTGGACGTGTTCGAGCGCGACGACGTGCGCGCGGCGGTGGCCCGCTTCGAACCCGACGTCGTCCTGCACCAGCTCACCGATCTGAGCGGCGGGGACTCGGCCAGCAACGCCCGACTGCGCCGGATCGGCACCCGTCACCTCGTCGAGGCCGCGCAGCAGATCGGGGTGCGACGCGTGGTAGCGCAGAGCATCAGCTGGATCTACCGACCGGGGACCACGCCCGCCGTCGAGGACGACCCGCAGGACAGCGGTGCCCCCGAGCCGCGTCGTACGACCGTCGCCGCCGTCGCGAACTTGGAGTCCATCGTTCTCGGCTGCGCCGAGGGCGTGGTCCTGCGCTACGGGCAGCTCTACGGACCCAGAACCTGGTACGCGCGCGAGGGCCGGTTCGGCCAGGCCGCCCGCGCAGGATTGCTGCCGGTTACCGACGCGGTCACGTCGTTCGTGCACGTCGAGGACGCTGCTCGCGCTGCCGTCCAGGCGCTGCACTGGCCGAGCGGGGTGGTGAACGTGGTCGACGACGAACCAGCCGCAGGTTGCCAGTGGGTCCCGGTATTCGCGGCCGCTGTCGGCGCCCCTCCTCCCAAGTTTCCCGCCAAGAGTCCCCATACGACCGCGTCCGACGACATCGGACGTCCGGTGTCGAACGCCACTCTCCGCGAGACAGGTTTCACCTTCGTGCACCCGTCCTGGCGCGAAGGGTTCACCACCCTGTGAGGCTCAAGCCAACCGGCGTCACCGGTTCGCTCACACACCGGATACCAGGCCCGATCTCTGGTGCGCGGGACGACGGTCAGTGCCAGAGCCGCGCAAGCGCCGAGTCGGACGGTGGCGTCAAGCCGTCTGCGGTTTCTGCTGCGTCCTGCCCGTCAGTCCGTTGCTGAACTACGCAGCGGTTCGCGTCACGGGTGGCTGGCCCGAACTGCTGACGGTCATCGTCCACACCACCGTCCGCGTCGCCGCCCTCACCTGGTTCTCGTCACCGCTGGCCCGCAAGATCACGCGAGGGTGGGTCATCGCCTCTCCCCGCAGGACTGAACACGTGGGAGTCGAGACCGAAGCAACGTGACTCGCTCCACGCCTGCGCCGGGTCGGTCCCAGTGCTCGCGCCGGCGCGGCGGTGTGGGCTGCACGAGCTGGCGCAGGGGCGTGTGCGCCCGCCGGGTTCGCCGGGGGCGTCTGCGGGGGCGAAGGTGACCGGTCTGGTCGCGGGAATGGTCGCCGGCGCGGACTGCACCGACGACCTGGATCCGCTGCGTCACGGCGGGATGGATCGGGTGTTCACCGATGTGCGGGCGCCGTCGACCTGCGGGACGTTCCTGCGGGCGTCCTCCTTCGGGGGTGTCCGCCGGCTCGACGCAGTAGCGGCGAGGTTCTTGCCGCGCCTGGCCGCAGCGGCGCCTCTGCTGCCGGGAGTGGGTGAGATCGCCGACGTCGACGTCGACGACTCCGTGCGTCGAACCTTCGGCTACGCCAAGCAGGGCGCCGGCTACGGCTACTCCGGGGTGAAGGGGCTCAACTTCCTCCTCGCGACGCCGTCGACACCACTAGCCGCACCGGTCATCGCCGTCACCCGGGCGCGCAAGGGGTCAGCGACCTCGGTGCGCGGGCGGGCAAGCTGCCGGCCGATGCGCTCGCCGTCGCGAGAGCCGCTGGCGCCGGTGGAGCGGACGGGCACGGTCTGGTGATCGTGCGGGCTGACTCCGCCTACTACAGCCGGGACGTCGTGGCCGCCCCCCGCCGCGCCAGGGCGAGGTTCTCCCTCACCGCCCGAGCCAACCCGGCCGTCGCCAAGGCCATCGCGGGCGTCGCCGAGTACGCCTGGACTGCGATCCGCTACCCCGACGCGATCTGGGACGAGGATGAGCAACGCTGGATCTCCGATGCGGAAGTCGCTGGGATCCCCTTCACCGCGCTCGGCTCCCGACGCCAGTCCCACCAGGTGCACGCCCGCCTCATCGTGCGCCGCATCAAGCGCCTGGGCTCCACCGGTGAGGGCGGGAGGAGTTGTTCGCTGCTTTCCGCTACCACGCGATCTTCACCGACTCGCCCCTGCCCATGCTGGAAGCGGAAGCCGACCACCGCCGCCACGCGATCATCGAGCAGGTCATCGCCGACCTCGAGGCAGGCGCGCTGGCGCACCTGCCCTCGGGAAGATTCGCCGCGAACTCCGCATGGCTGGTCCTGGCCGCCAGCGCCTACAACCTCACCCGCGCCACCGGCACCTCGGCCGGCGGCGGCCACACCCGCGCCCGGACCGCCACCATCCGCGCCCGCCTGATCTGCGTGCCAGCCCGAGCTGCCCGCTCCGCCCGGCGAACGACGCTGCACCTGCCGGGGAACTGGCCCTGGCAGCACGGCGGTCAACGGCTCTCCGACACCACCGCCGGCGTCCCGCCAGCCCTCGCAGCCTGACCCGTCCACCCCGCCCGACAGGGCCCGACCGACACCACGAGTGGAACAACTGGGCGAACCAGCGGCCACCTCCTGCCCACCACACGCCACCTCGCCACTCGCAGGATCGCCGGGTTGGATCAACGACCTCACCGATCTGGAACGGTGGACTCAGGCTGACCTGTGCGCAGGGCGCCCTCACAGCCCCTGCCAGGCGGGTTTGTCCGCGAACGCCTCCCGGTAGTAGTCCGCCAGCCGCAACCGGGAGGCGGCGGCCTCGTCGGCGACGACGGTGACGTGCGGGTGCAGCTGCAACGCTGACGCGGGGAAGAACGCCGTGACGGGGCCCTCCACGAGGGAGGCCACGGCCTCGGCCTTGTGCTCGCCCCACGCGAGGAGCACCAGGTGGCGGGCGGCGAGGATCGTGCCGACGCCCTGGGTGAGGACGTGCCGGGGGACGGCCCCGGGGTCGCCGCCGAAGAAGCGGGCGTTGTCCCGGCGGGTCTGCGACGTGAGGGTCTTGACGCGGGTGGTGGAGCCGAGGGAGGAACCGGGCTCGTTGAACCCGATGTGCCCGTCCGTGCCGACGCCGAGGAGCTGCAGGTCCACCCCGGCGGCGCGCACGGCGGCCTCGTAGCGCGCGCAGGCCGCGGTGAGGTCGCCGGCCTCGCCGTCGGGGGCGTGCACCGCGCCCGCCGGCAGGTCGAGCCGCTCGACGACCTCCCGCCGGATGACGGAGGAGTAGCGCTCGGGGTGCCCGGCGGGCAGGCCCACGTACTCGTCGAGGAGGAACGCGCGGCAGGACGCCAGCGACAGCTCCCCGCGGGCGTGCCGGGCGGCGAGGTCGTCGTAGACGGGCGAGGGGGACCCGCCGGTGGCCAGGCCGAGGACGGCGTCCGGCCTGCGGGCCACGAGGTCGGCGACGGCGCCGCCGACGAGGCGGCCGCCGTCGGCGGGGGAGGGCACGATCACGACTTCCACGGGTTACCTCCTGCTCGGGTGTCCTCGTCCCAGGAGACCTGCGGGGAGCGGTACCACGCCAGCCCCGCCTCGTCCCACGTCCGCGCGTACCGGGCGACGCGCCGGGCGAAACCCTCCCAGCCGCGTGCCGCGGGCGCGCTCCAGGCGACCTCGGCGACCGCCGCGAGGCGCGGCAGGAGCATGCCGAACAGCTCGTCGGCGGTGCGGATCGTCTCGGTCCACAGGCACGCCTCGACCCCGGCGATGCTCCCGGCGGGGACCCCGGGCACCACGTCGGCGGGTTCCCAGCAGTAGGCGTCGCGCACCTCCACGTGCCCGGCCCACTCCAGGCCGATCGGGGTGTGCGCGTCGTACTTCAGGTCCAGGTAGGTGTGCGGGGCGGGGGAGAGCAGCAGCCGGGCCCCGGCGGCGACGGCGGCGGCGACGGCCTCGGCGGTGGAGCCCTCGCGCCCGTCCCAGAACTGCACGAGCGTCCCCGGCGGCAGGGGTGCCTTCGCGATCTCCTGCCAGCCGACCACCCCTTTGCCGGCGGCGGTGACGATCCCGGCGGCGGCGGCGACCAGCTCCGCGTACTCCGCCGGCTCCATCGTCAGGGCCTCGTCGCCGCCGATGTGGACGTGGGGGCCGGGGGTGGCGCGGGCGACGTCGCCGAGCACGTCGCGCAGGAAGGGCAGAGTGGCGGGCAGGTCGGCGTGGAGCTGGGAGAAGCCCACCTCGATGCCGGTGTGCACGGGCGCGGGCTCGCCGGAGCGGGTGAGCTCGGGCAGGGCGTGCTGGGCGGCGTTGACGTGGCCGGGCACGTCGATCTCGGGGACGACGGTGATGCCGCGCGCGGCGGCGGCCGCGACGATCCCGGCGTAGTCGGCGGCGGTGTAGTGCCCGCCGGGGTCGCCGCCGACGGCGCTCCCGCCGGAGCGGGCCGCCAGCTCGGGCCGGGAGGGAACGTCGAGCCGCCAGCCCTGGTCGTCGGTGAGGTGCAGGTGCAGGACGTTGAGCTTGAGGGCGGCCAGGACGTCGAGGACGCGCTCGACGGTGGCGACGGGCACGAAGTGGCGGGCGACGTCGAGGGAGAGCCCGCGCCAGGCGAAGCGGGGCGCGTCGGCGACGGTGCAGGCGGGGACGGTGCCGTCGGCGGCGGTGAGCTGGAGCAGCGTCGTGGTGCCGTGGCGCAGGCCCGCGGGGGTCAGGGCGGTGACGGTGGCGCCCGCGGCGGAGACGTCGAGGCGGTAGGCCTCCGGCAGCAGGTCGGGGCCGGCGGGGGCGGGCAGGCCGAGGGCGGCGGCGTCGTCCACCAGCCGCAGCTCGACGCTCCCGCCGCGGGCCGCACGCCCGGCGAGGGCTGCGGCGAGGGCGGCGGCGAGGGCAGCGGCGACCGGGCCGGCGTCACCGGGCCCGGAGACGGGGCTCGTGGGGTGCAGCACGAGCGGCGCGCCGGGTGAGGTGGCGGCGAGCAGGGGTGCGGGGATCAGGTCCAGCGGCATGGTCCGCCTTCCGTCGCAGCGGGACTGCGGGTCGTCAGGGTCTTGACGAGAATCTGTAAGGACACTCTACTAACAAATGTGACGCTCGTTCGAGACTGGCGGCCCGCGGGACGGGCACTGCGCCCCACCTCCAAGGTCCTGCCCGAGCACGCCCGTGCCCACAACCGCTCCCTGGTGCTCCAGCACCTCTTCCACGCCGGCCCCGCCTCCCGCGCCGACCTGGCCCGCTCCACCGGCCTGACCCGCGTCACGGTCTCCGACCTCGTCGCCGGCCTGATGGAGGACGGCATCGTCACCGAGCTCGGCCTGCGCCCGGAGGGGAGGGTCGGCAAGCCCGGCACGCTCGTCGGCCTGCGCGAGGACGCCTTCCAGATCGTCGCCGTCGACCTCGCCGACGACGAGGCCGTGCACGGCGCCCTCATCGACGTCTCCGGGGCCGTGCGCGCCCGCCGCTCCACGCCCACCGCGGGGCGCACCGGCGAGGCGGCCGTCGAGGCCCTCGTGGAGTTCTGCCGCGAGCTGGTCGCCCTGGCCGAGTGCCCCGTGCTCGGCGTCGGTGTCGGCTCCCCCGGTGTCGTCGACCCCGGCGGGACCGTCGTGCAGGCCCCCAACCGCGACTGGTTCGGGGTGCCGCTGGCCGTCCTGCTCTCCGAGGCGCTCGGCGTCCCCGTGCACGTCGCCAACGACGCCAACACCGCCGTCCTGGGGGAGTTCACCTACGGCGGCGGGGCCGGTGACGGGCTGCTCGTCATCACGGTCGGGGAGGGCGTCGGTGCGGGCATCGTCCTGGACGGCGCGCTCGTGCAGGGCCACCAGCACGCCGCCGGGGAGATCGGGCACGTCACCGCCCTCGACGAGCGCGACGACGTGCCCGGCGCCCCCCTCGGCCCGGCCCGGGAGTGCGCGTGCGGGCGCACCGGCTGCCTGGAGACGGTCCTGTCCGTCCCCGCCCTGCGCCGCCGCGTGCAGGGCCTGCCCGCCGCGCAGGCCGGGGCGCAGCTCGCCGCCGTCGGGCGGCGCCTCGGTGTCGTCCTGGCCCCCGTGGTCAGCGCCCTGAACCTCTCCGAGGTCGTCGTCTCCGGGCCCGCCGACCTGCTCGGCGGGCCCCTGCGCGAGGCCGCGCTGGAGACCCTGCGCGCCCGCACCATGCCGGTCATCTCCAGCGGCCTGCAGCTGCGGATGACCGCGCTCGGCGAGGACGGCGCCCTGCGCGGTGCCGCCGTCCTCGTCCTCTCCGGCGAGCTCGGCGTCACCTGAGCCGCCCCGCACGAGGACCCCGCACAGAACCCCGCACCAGAACCCTGTCGAACACCCGACGGCGCGGCAGCGCACCGCCGGCACAGCGAGGAGGAAACCCCATGGCAAGTGCACGCAGCGGTCGTCTCGCAGCCCTCGTCGTCGGCGCCCTGGCCCTGGCCGCCTGCGGAGGGGACGCCGAGGGAGGTGGCGCGGGCAGCAGCACCTCCGAGGTGCGGCTGTGGCTCGCCGGCTCCGACACCCCGCAGGAGCTGCGGGACCACCTGGTGAAGACCTTCGAGGCGCAGAACCCC
Source organism: Kineococcus anabasis (assembly GCF_054590795.1). Classification (NCBI taxonomy): domain Bacteria; kingdom Bacillati; phylum Actinomycetota; class Actinomycetes; order Kineosporiales; family Kineosporiaceae; genus Kineococcus; species Kineococcus anabasis. The sequence goes on along the minus strand of NZ_BAAIHU010000007.1, from coordinate 131,324 downwards.
GGCGCGAAGCTGAAGATCGAGGAGCAGGACTGGACCGGGCTGGTGCCCCGGCTGCAGACCGCGCTCGCGTCGGAGGAGCAGACCCCCGACCTCGTGGAGATCGGCAACACCCAGAGCGCCACGTTCACCCACGCCGGCGCCTTCTCCGACCTCGGCGACCTCACCGCCGAGCTCGGCGGGGACGACCTGCTCGAGGGGTTCGTCGAGGCCGGCACCGTCGACGGCACGGTGTACGCGGTGCCGTACTACTCCGGCTCCCGGGCGGTGTTCTACCGCAAGGACGCCTTCGCCGCCGCCGGCGTCGAGGTCCCGAAGACGCTGGAGGAGTTCACCGCCGCCGCGGTGCGGCTCCAGGAGACCGCCGGCGCCGGCAAGCCCGGCTACTCGGGGTTCTGGTTCCCCGGGCAGGACTGGTACAACGGCATCGCCTGGGTCTACACCCACGGCGGCGACCTCGCGGTGCAGGAGGGCGGCACCTGGAAGGGTGCCCTGTCCGCCCCCGAGGCGCAGAAGGGCCTGGCGCAGGTGCAGCAGCTCTTCACCACCGCCACGAGGGCCCCCCGCGACGCCGACTCCGAGGAGCCGTGGATCGCGTTCAACAACGGCGAGTCCGCCATGTTCTCCGCCCCCACCTGGGCGCGCTGGAGCATCGCCCTGCCCGAGTGCGACAAGGGCGCCGACCCCGAGGGCGAGAGCCCGGAGAACAAGGCGCTGCTCGCCGAGCAGCAGAAGTGCAACGAGGAGAAGACCGGGATCTTCCCCCTGCCGGGCCTGCAGCCCGGGCAGGTCGCGAACGTCTTCGCCGGCGGCTCGAACATCGCGATCCCCGCCAAGTCGCAGAACCAGGACCTCGCGAAGAACCTGCTGAAGATCATCTTCAGCGAGGAGTACCAGACGATGCTCGCGGAGAACGGGCTCATCCCCGGCAACGAGAAGTACAGCGGCGCCCTCGGGGACGACGCCTACTCCCAGGCCGCCCTCGCCGCCGCCGTCGACGCCGAGCTCACCCCGGCGGCGGAGAAGTGGGCCGACGTGGAGGGTGCGCGCATCCTGGAGGACTTCTTCCAGAAGATCGCCTCCGGTGCCGACGTGGCGCAGGCCGCCGCCGAGGCCGACAAGCTGATCACGGACACCCTCAGCTGACCGGACCCGCCGGAGCCGCCCGCCGACGATCCGGCGGGCGGCCCCAGCAGGACCCTCCACCACCCGGAGCCCTCGATGTCCGCACCCCGCACCGGGGCCGCCCCACCGGTCCCCGCCCCCGGGCCCGTCCCGGCCGTCACCACCGCACCCCCCGGCGCCTCCCGCCCGCCGCGCCGCCGCCGGGCCGCGGCCCCGCAGCTCCTGCTCGTGCCCGCCCTCGCCCTCATCGCGCTCGGCCTCGGCTACCCCCTCGTGCGGCAGTTCGTGCTGTCGTTCCAGGAGTACGGCCTCGCCCAGCAGTTCGGCCGCCCCGCGGAGTGGGTGGGCCTGCGCAACTACCGCACCCTGCTCGCCGACCCCTACGTGTGGGGGGTCATCGGCCGCTCCGTCGCGTTCTGCCTGGCCAACGCCGCCGTCACCATGACCGTCGGGGTGGCCCTGGCGGTGCTGCTCACCCAGGTGGGCCGCGTCGCGCGCACCACCCTGCAGGTGTCCCTGCTGTTCGCGTGGGGCGCCCCCGTGCTGGCCACGATGACGGTGTGGCAGTGGCTCTTCGACTCCCAGTACGGCGTGGTGAACTGGCTGCTGGCCGGGCCGCTGGGCCTGGAGGGCATGCGCCGGCACTCCTGGCTCATCGAGCCGTGGTCCTTCTTCCTCGTCGCGAGCCTCATCGTGGTGTGGACGTCCGTGCCGTTCGTCGTGTTCTCCGTGTACGCGGCGCTGCTGCAGGTGCCGGGGGAGGTGCTGGAGGCCGCGCAGCTCGACGGGGCGGGCGGCTGGCAGCGCTTCCGCCTCCTGACGCTGCCGCTGATCCGGCCGGTCGTCTCCATCGTGCTGCTGCTGCAGGTCATCTGGGACCTGCGGGTGTTCACGCAGATCCACGTCCTGCAGCGCGCCGGTGCCCCCACGCGGGAGACGCACCTGCTGGGCACCTACATCTACTCCCTGTCCAAGGAGTTCTCCCTCGCCGGGGCGATGGCGACGGTCATGCTCGTGCTGACCCTCGCCCTGACCGCCGGCTACATCCGCCGCGTGCTGCGCCAGGAGGAGCTGTGAGCGCCGTCCGCCGCCGCCTGCTGGGGGCCCTCGCCCTCGCCGTGGCGCTGCTGTGGCTGTTCCCCGTGTACTGGATGGTGAACAGCGCCCTGCTGCCCTCGCGGCGGCTGCAGTCCGCCGACCCCTCCTTCCTCCCCGTCGGCGGCACCCTGCGCAACCTGCGCGCCGTCCTGGCCGACCCGGCGTTCACCGCCGCGCTGCGCACGTCCCTGTCGGTGACCGTCCTGACGGTGGTGGTGGCGGTGCTGGCCGGGGCGGTCGCGGCGCTGGCCCTGAGCCGGTTCCGCTTCCGCGGCCGCCGCGCCTTCGTCGTCACCGTCCTGGTGGTGCAGATGATCCCCGCCGAGGCGCTGTTCATCTCGCAGTACCGCATGCTGGACGGGTGGTCCCTGGTGAACTCCGTGCTGGGGCTGGGCATCGTGTACGTGGCGGCGGTCCTGCCGTTCACGGTGTGGATGCTGCGCGGGTTCGTCGACGGGGTGCCGGTGGAGCTGGAGGAGGCGGCGATGGTGGACGGCCTGTCCCGCACGGGGGCGTTCTTCCGCATCACCCTGCCGCTGCTGGCGCCCGGTCTGGTGGCCGCCGGCGTCTACGGCTTCCTGCAGGCGTGGAACGAGTACACCCTCGCGCTCGTCGTCATGACCGACGAGGGCCACCGCACCCTGCCGCTGTGGTTGCAGGGGCTGGTGGAGGCGAACCGCGCGACGGACTGGGGGCTCGTCATGGCCGGCTCCACCCTCATCGCGGTGCCGGTCATCGCGTTCTTCCTCCTGGTGCAGCACCGGATGGGCGCGGGGCTGGTGTCCGGGGCGGTGAAGGGCTGATGGACGGGGCCGGGTCCGGGTGGACGGCGGGGCTGGACCTCGGCGGCACGAAGGTGCTGGGGGTCCTGCTCGACGCGGAGGCCTCCGTGCGCGGCACGGTCCGCGCCGCCACCCGGCCGGGGCCGGAGGGCGTCGTCTCGACCGTCGTGCAGGCCGTGGAGCGGCTGTGCGCCGACGCCGGGAGGGAACCGGCCTCCCTCACCGCCGTCGGGGTGGGGCTGCCCGGGCTCGTCGACCCCCTCGCCGGTTCCGTCTCCCACGCGGTGAACCTCGGCCTGCACGAGGAGGGTTTCCCGCTCGCCGGGCTGCTCGCCCGGCGCCTCGGCGGGGTTCCCGTGCTCCTGGAGAACGACCTCAACGCCGCCGCCCTGGGCGCCACCCGCGTGCTGCGGCTGCCCGGCGACCTGGCGTTCCTCGCCCTCGGCACGGGTGTGGCGGCCGGCCTCGTGCTGGACGGGCGGGTGCGCCGCGGCGCCCGGGGCGCGGCGGGGGAGGTGGGGCACCTGCCCTACCGGCCCGGCGGCGCGCGGTGCGCGTGCGGGCAGCGCGGCTGCCTGGAGCTGTACGCCTCCGGCACCGCCCTGGACGCCGCCTGGCCGAGCAGGCAGGGCCGCCCCGCCCCGGCGGAGGTGTTCGACGCCGCCGCGGCCGGGGACCCGGTGGCGGTGGGGCTGCGCGACGGGTACGCCGACGCCGTCGCGGCGGCCGTGCGCATCCTCGTCCTCACCTGCGACGTGGAGCACGTGGTCCTCGGCGGCGGGGTCGCGCAGGTCGGCGCGCCGCTGCTGGAGGCGGTGCGGGCCGCGGTGCGGGCGCAGTCCGGGTCCTCGCCGTTCCTGCGCAGCCTCGGCATCGCCGAGCGGGTGCGCCTGGCGCCGCCGGCCGTGCCGCTGGCCCCGGTGGGCGCGGCGCTCGCCGCGGGCGCCGGGGCGGGACGCCCCGAGCCGGAGGTGACGGCGACGTGGTGAGCGGGGGGCGCCTCGTCCTCACCGGCGGGGCGCTGCGCACGGGGCGGCGGGTGCTCCCGGCGGGGTGGCTGGCGCTGGAGGGCGGGCGGGTCGCGGCCGTGGGCGCGGGGGCCGCGCCGGAGGAGGAGCTGCGCCGCGCGGGCGCCGTCCTGGACACCACCGGCGGCACCGCCGTGCCGGGTTTCGTCGACCTGCACTGCCACGGCGGCGGCGGGGCCTCCTTCGGCGGCGCCCCCGGTGGCTCAGGTCCTGGCACCGGGACGGTCGAGGCCGCCGCGCGGGCCGCCGCCACCCACCGCGCGGCCGGCACCACGACCCTCGTCGCGAGCCTCGTCACCGCCCCGCTGGCGCGGCTGCGCGAGGACGTGGTGGCCCTGGCCGACCTCGTCGCCGACGGGCTGCTCGCCGGGGTGCACCTGGAGGGCCCGTGGCTCAGCCCCCGCCACCCCGGCGCGCACGACGTCGCCCTGCTGCGCGCCCCGGACCCCGCCGACGTCGCGGCGCTGCTGGGGGCGCGGCCCGGCGCGGTGCGCGTCGTCACCCTGGCCCCCGAGCTCGACGGGGGCCTGGACGCCGTGCGCCGGGTCGTGGACGCGGGCGCCGTCGCCGCCTTCGGGCACAGCGACGCCGACGCGGCCACCACCACCGGCGCCGTGGACGCCGGGGTGCGCCTGGCCACGCACCTGTTCAACGCGATGCGCCCGCTGCACCACCGCGACCCCGGGCCGGTGCCCGCCCTGCTCGCCGACGAGCGGGTCACCGTGGAGCTCATCGCCGACGGCGCGCACCTGCACCCCCTCGTCCTGGCCACCGCGGCCCGCGCCGCCGGGACCGGGCGCACCGCGTTCGTCACCGACGCCATGGCCGCCGCCGGGTGCGGGGACGGCCGCTACCGGCTCGGGGCGCTGGAGGTGGACGTGCGCGGCGGGCTCGCCACCCTCGCCGCCGGCGGGGCCATCGCCGGCGGCACCGCCACCACGCAGGACCTGCTGCGCCACGCCGTGCTGGAGGCCGGGCTCGGCCTCGACGCGGCGCTGGCCGCGCTGACCGCCGTGCCCGCCGCCGTGCTCGGTCTCGCCGACACCGGCCACCTGGAGCCGGGTGCGCGCGCCGACGTGGTCGTCCTCGGGCCGGACCTGCGGGTGCGGGAGGTCGTGGCGCGCGGGGAGCGCGTGACCGCCGGGGTTCAGGCCCCCATGTAGCGGCCGGGGCGGTGGTTCATGGCCAGGACGAGGTTCAGCACCACCGCACCGAGGGCGGACAGCGCCACCAGCACCGGCGAGGTGACGGTGAACGCCAGCAGCACCACCGCGACGTCGAGGACCATCTGCACGTACCCGGCGCGCCAGCCGAGGCGCTGCTGCAGGACGAGCCCGAGGATCCCGAAACCCCCGAGGCTGGCGCCGTGCCGGAACAGCACGAGGATCCCCATCCCCGCCGCGAGGTTGCCGAACACCACCGCGTACACCGGCTCCACGGACAGCAGGGGCAGCGCGGCGGCGTGCACCGGGGCGAACAGCGAGACGGCCACGACCGCCACGAGCGAGCGCAGCGTGAAGCCCCACCCCTTGGTGCGCAGCCCCAGCGCGAAGAACGGCAGGTTCACCAGCAGGAAGAGCACCCCGAACGGGACGGGCAGGCCGTAGCTGAGCAGCAGGCTGAGGCCCGCGGTGCCGCCCGTCACGACGGTCGCCGAGCTCAGCAGGTGCAGGGCGAAGGAGGCGAGGAAGGTGCCGACGAGGAGGCCGGTGACGTCCTCGGCCACGGTGTGCGGCGGTGCGCCGGTGACCTGACCAGGGCGCTGCGGGGAGGCGGGGGCGGTGGGCGTGCTCACCAGGGCAGGGTGGCGGCGCGACGATGCAGTGTGCAAGCCATGCCGCGTCCGGTGGACATCGTGTGGGTGTGAGCCGGATCGGGTGAGCACATTGCCCAATTTTCACGGCTCCGGGGTGACGGCCGTGGTCCGCGCCCCTCAGTCCTGCTCGCCGGCTCCCGGGCCCGCGGTCTGGGCGACCTCCATGCACCGGACGAGCAGTCGCCGCAGCTGTTCCTGCTCCTGCGGGTCGAGCGCCGCCCGCAGGACGCCCTCGACCTCCTCGACGTGCTCGTTGGCGCGCTCCCACACCGCCTGGCCCTCGGGGGTGACCGCCAGTTCCAGCACTCCGCGGTGGCGAGGGTGTGGCGTGCGCACGACGAGCCCGCGATCCAGGAGGCGGTTGAGGACGCTGCTCATGGTCTGGGCGGTCACGCCGCAGTAGCGCGCCAGTTCCGACGAGGTGATCCCGGGGTTGTGCACCAGGTTCACCAGCGCGTTGTACTGCGCCACGGTCAGGCCCTCCGTGCGCACGGCGCGGTCCTTGGCGGCCTGCGTGAGGATCTCGGCGCCCTTGATGAAGCCCAGCAACCGGTCCCGGTAGTCACCCACGGGACCAGAGTAGGCGCCGGACGACATTGAGCCTTCTCAAGAGGATCAGATGCCTGATACGTTTTCGCCCTCTCAGTCTCAAGGAGGAGTTCCGTGTCCCTGCGCTCTGCGCTCGCCGTCCCCGCGACCGTCGCCGCCCTGCTGCTCGCCCTGCCCACCGCCGCGACCGCGGCCCCCGCCGACCGCGGTTACACGATCACCACCCCCGGGGTCTTCCCCGAGGGCATCGCCGCCGACCGCACCCACGTCTACGTCACCAGCAAGGCCGACGGCACCGTCTACCGCGGCGAGCTCGGTGCCGAGCAGCTCCAGCCGTTCCTGCCCGGTGGTCGCGACGGGCGCACCACCGCCACCGGCGTCGAGAGCACCGGCGACCGCCTCCTCGTCGCCGGCGCCGAGACCGGCCGCCTCTTCCTGCACGACACCCGCACCGGCGCGCTCGTCGCCACCTACACCGTCCCCGACACCGGGCAGGCCGCCTTCCTCAACGACATCGCCGTCACCCGCGACGGCGACGCCTACATCACCGACTCCCAGCGCCCCGTCGTCTACCGCATCCCCGCGGCCGAGCTCACCGGTGCGCCCACCGGCGCCCCTCGCACGCTGCAGGCCGCCATCGCCCTGCCCGCCGACAGCCAGAGTCCCGGCTTCAGCATGAACGGCATCGTCGCCACCCCCGACGGCAAGGCGCTCCTGCTGATCAACATGACCAGCGGCGCGCTCTACCGCGTCGACCTCGGCACCGGCACCACCGAGCAGGTCGCCCTCGACGTCGCCCTCGTCAACGGTGACGGCCTCGAGCTGCGGGGCAACACCCTCTACGTGGCCCGCAACGCCGACAACCTCATCAGCACCGTCCGGCTCTCCGGCGACTTCCGCTCCGGCACCGTCACCGACGAGGCCACGTACGAGGGGGCAGACTTCCCCACCACCCTCGCCCTCAGCCGCGGCCGCCTGCTCGTCGTCAACTCCCAGTTCGACACCTTCTTCGGCGGCGCCCCGCAGACCAGTCCCGTCTTCACCATCAGCTCCGTGCGGCCCGAGGAGCTCCGCTCCACCCGGTGATCACCCCGCCCCGAGCGGGTGCGTGCCCGGACGCCACGTCTTGTATGCTCGACGGCGTGCCGTCCGCGGCACGTGCCGCCTTAGCTCAGTCGGCCAGAGCGACGCACTCGTAATGCGTAGGTCCGGGGTTCGATTCCCCGAGGCGGCTCAGAGAAGCCCCGCAGGTCACAGACCTGCGGGGCTCTTCGCTTCCCTGATCGCGGTGACCGCCGAGGAGGCCGGTGCCCCCGTGGTGCCCCCGGTGCTGCCTCCGACCCGGCGGGCGGCCTCCCAAAGGTTGGCCGCGATGAGGTGGCCGTAGACGTCCATCGTCATGGCCGCGGTGGCGTGCCCCAGCACCGCCTGGACGACCTTGGGGTCCGCCCCGGAGCCCAGCCACAGCGAGGCGGCGGTGTGCCGCAGGTCGTGGACCCGCAGCGTCGGGTAGCCCAGCTCCTTCACCGCAGCCGACCAGCCGACGAGGCGCTTCCAGTTGGACTCCCGCATCGGCCCACCCGCAGGGGCGGGGAAGAGCCAGTCGGTGGCGGTGCGGCCGGCGGCGCGGGCGTCGACGAGCTCGTGCAGCTCCTCCACCAGCGGCACCGTGCGGGACCGGCGGTTCTTCAGGCTGTCGACGTACAGCTCCCCACCGCCGCCGCTGGCCAAGACCGTGCGCTGCAGCCGCAGACCCCGACCCGGCACCGTCACCAGGTCGCCCACCCGTAGGCCGGCCAGCTCACCCCAGCGCATCCCCGTCAGGCCGAGGACCAGGACCAGCTCGGCGGCCACCTCCCGGTTCGACGCCACCGGCCCCTGCGGTCCCGCGCACAGCGCCCGCAGCCGGTGCAGCTCGTCGTAGGTGAGGGCGTAGCCCTCCCGCCGGTCCGCACCCGCCCGCGGTGCCCTGACCGCCGCGGCCACGTTGACGTGCAGCCGCCCGTCCGCCATCCCGAAGGCCAGGATCGACCGCAGTGTGGCCAGCGCACGGGTCGCGGTGGCCGGGGCCTTGCCGTCGGTCACGAGCTGCCCCACCCACGCCAGCACCTCACCCGAGGTGAGGGAGGACGCCGGCCAGTTGCCGAAGCGCGGGGCGATGTAGTTCCGCCACGCCGCCTCGTCGCTCTCCCGGGTCCGGCGCTTCACGGTGCTGCGCGAGGCCAGCCAGTCGTCGGCGATCTGCGACAGCGGCACCCGGCCCCGCCGCGGGTCGATCCACTCACCCGTGCGCAGCCGCCGGGTCTGCTCCTCCTCCCACGCCACCGCGTCCCGCTTCCGGTCGAACACCTGGGTGGCGACCTCCCGGCCGTGGAACTTCACCCGCGCCCGGTAGCGAACCCTGCCGCCGCGCTCGAGGCGCTGGACGCTCACGCCGCTTCCCGCTGCGCCACGACCCACGCCTCCACGTCGACCACCCGCCACGTCAGGCGCCGGCCCACCTTGACGGCCGGGGCGAAGCGGCCCTCCTGCCGCAACCACCGGATCGTGAGGACCGGCACCCGCAGGTACTCCGCCACCTCGCCGATCGTCATCAACTGGTCCAGGTCCGTGCTCATGCTGCTTCTCCTTCCGAGGGGGTGTTGCCGAACTGCCGAAGGGCGGCGCCCGTCGGGGACTGTGGTTGGCCGGCGGCCCGGCGTTTCGCCTCGTCGAGGGCGGCGCGCCAGCGGGAGCGCTCGGCGACGGCATGCAGGAGCCGGTGCGCGAGCGGCGGCACCGCGTCGTCGGATGCGGCCGGCCGCCAGACGTAGCGGTCGGCGGTGGCGTCGTCGGCGGTGCCGTCAGGGACGCCGAGGAGGTTCAGGACCCACGCGCGGCGCTCCGCCTTGTGGTCGGCGAGGGTCTTGCCGGACCACTTGCGTGAGACGAGGACGCGGCGGCCGCCGTAGCCCAGAGTGTTCCGGCGGTGGGCCTTGCCCTTGCAGTAGCCGGGCCGGGCGTGCGGCCGGGGGTTGCGCGGCTGGACGCCGTACCGCAGCCAGTTCGCGCACGTCGGGGAGCAGGGCTCGTGGCGCAGGGCCGCGCTGAGCCGGTCGAGGTGGGCGCGCTGCCGGTCGGTGGCCGCCTCGTGGCAGGCGTCGAGGTCCTTGGTGAGGTACTTCGTGACGTAGCCGATCCGCCGGTCCACGTCGGGGGAGCCGGACAGCAGCCCCTGCACGTCGAGCTGGGTGCCGCAGCGGATGACGTGCATCGGCTCGGCGTCGTCGTCGAGCTCGTCCAGGGCCTCGTCGAAGGTGGGCAGCGCCTCGCCGGTGTCCGGGTCGACGAACCCCTCCGTCGCAGCGTCCCACGCAGGGAACCGGCCGCCGTCGTAGCGCACCACGTCGGCGGGCGGCCACCACACCTGGTGGTAGGTGGCGGCGGCGATCTGGCGCATCTCGGCGCGGGGCAAGGTGCCGCGGATGGCGAGGTGGGCGTGCATCGCCAGGCGACGCTGGCTCTCCACGGCGGCGAAGTACTGCACGTCGTAGCCGGCCACCCGGCGCAGGTTCTGCACGAAGCGGTCAAGCAGCCGGGAGAAGTGGATCGCGTCACGGGCGGCGCGGCGGTAGTCGTAATGGGCCGGGTCGACGGGGGTGCCATCCGGCAGCACCCGTCCGTACGACGGCAGGGTGACGGTGACGAACATCGACGGGCGCAGCACCCGGCCGTCAGGGGTGGTGAAGGTGCGCCCGAGCGTGCGCTTCTCCGCCGGCCGGCGGGGCAGGTCCGCCACGTCCTGACGTCGCTTCGTCGAGCGGACCCGGCGGGCACGGTCCGCGGAACCGGGAGCCACGGAGCCGCGCATCCCGGCGTCGGCGATCCGCTCGTCGAGGTCGGCGAGCTCCTGGTCGAGTTCCGCGACGACGTGCGGTGGTGCGCCGGCCGCGAGGGCTGCGGTCCGTTCGGCGGTGCGGTCGGCCCGCTCGGTGACCAGCTCCTCCTGCGAAGGGGTGGCCGGGTCGGCGTCGAGCGGCGGTTCCTCCTCGAGGTGCCAGCCCTCGCGGCACTGCGCCATCCGGAGCCGCTTGGCCTTCTCCGCGCAGGGCGGGCAGACAGCGGCCTGGGTGTTGCCGCACGGCACGTCGATCATCCGGGTCTCACCCGTGGCGCGGTCCTCGGCGAGCATGGCGAGCGGCTTGACGCAGACACCGTGCTCGACGGCAATCTCCCGCACGACGTCCTTGGCCAGCGGCATGCGCGCCCGCTCCACCCGCGTCGTGCGGCCCTTCGGCTTCCCGGGCGCCTCGGTGGTGTCGGTGCTCATGCCGCCTCGCCAGGAGCGTCGTCGTCCTTGACCAGCCGCAGCGGTGCGGTGCCGGGTGCGGGGTAGCGGGCGGCGAGGTCATGCAGCTCGTCGTCGCCGATCCACGCGGCACGGACGCGGACGGGTTCCGGTTCGCCGTCGAGGACGACGTAGGCGGTGCCGGGCATGGTGGTGGCGATGGCATCGGCGTGGGCTCCGCGCAGCCGGGCGCCGTTGCCGAGCACCAGGTCGACGGCCTCCGGCTCGACGAGGCGCATGGCGACGCGGAAGGTGAACAGGTCCCGGAACGGCAGCGTCTCCTTGCGCGGGTCCTGGATGCCGGCCACGACGAGGACGCCGGGTGCGCGGCCCTGCGAGAGCAGCAGGCGCAAGGAGCGGTCGATCCGCTTGCCGAGGTCGCGGTCGACGGCGTAGGCGGTGAGGAATGCCAGCTCGTCGACGACCAGGACGACCAGTGGCTCGGTCGTGGTGGGGACGTGCAGGCGGGAGGTGCCGCGCATCCGGCGCAGGCGGTCCTGCATGAGGGCCACGGCGTCGTCGAGGAGCTGCGCGAGCTCGCCCAGGGCCGGGTCGCTGAGCTTGTCGTCGCGCCGGGTGCGCCGCCGGGTGGTGTCGTCCTCGTCCGGTGTGGGTGCAGCCGTCGTGGTGGCGTCGCCGTCCCAGTAGCGGGTGAACAGCGACCGGCCGAAGGAGAGTTCGACGCCCATCTTCGGGTCGACGCCCCACAGCTGCACCCGTCCCTCGGCGACCGCGGGAGCCAGCGCCCGGATGGTGCCCCACAGGAACGAGCCCTTGCCCGCGCCGGCTGACCCAGCGAGCAGGACGTGCCGACCGAGCAGCCCGAGCGTCCACGGCTGCCCGTCCTCCTGCAGTCCCAGCGGCAGCGCGGCGAGGTCCACGTCCGCGCCGTCTGCCGGCAGGGGAGCGGGCTCGACGACGGCGGCCAGTGGGTCGACGCGCCGGAAGTCGAGGACGACGCGGCCGGTGCCGAGGCTGCGGACGCTGCACCGCTGGGCGACGAAGGAGTGCGCGAAGGCGTCGCCGCGGTCCAGAAACTGCTGCGGCGTCTGCCCGTGCAGCAGGTGCACCTCGACCCGCTCGCCGTGCTTGGTGAGGGTGACCCGCCCGAGCCGGGGCACCTGGGTCTGCCCGCCGAACCCGTCGTGCAGGTCCGCGCCCACCATTGCGGGCTGCCAGTGCCGGGCGTACTGCACTCGCCGGAGCCACCGCCGCCACGGCAGGAACGCGCGCGCGAACGACGCCGACCGCAGACGGTGCCACAGCATCAGGATGGCCGCCACGACGGCGAGCACCAGGACGAGCGCCAGGGCCCCGAAGCGCCAGCCGACCCAGGCAGCGGCCAGCAGCGGCAGGGACACGTACGGGTACCGCAGGGCCCACCACAGCAGCCGCCCGACGCCGTGGGCCAGCCGTGCGACGTGGCTCGGCTCCTGCGGTTTCCGGGCTGGCACGAGGATCGGGTCGCCCCGTCGTGGCTCCCACGCCGCCATCCGCGGTGCCATCGTCATGCCGCCTTGGGCGGAGCCTGGCGCGCACCGGGAGCCCGCATGCCGGACGCCTTGAGGGAGTACGCCTGCCGGGGCCGCTGGCCGTTGGTGTCCACGTACGGGGTGACGGTCAGCTTGTCGAAGACGACCGGCCGGAACGGCATCCCCTCCGGCGCCGGGGGCGGGACCGGCTGCACCGGGGCGGCGATCTTCACTTTGAGGGTGCGCTGGCGGGCGTCGGGGTCCAGGTCGAGGACCTCCACCTGCCACATGAGCAGGCCGTTGTCGTCGGCGGCCTGCACGGGCCGCTCCTTCGTCGAGCGGTCGAAGTCGAGCACCTGGCGGACCTCACCGATCATCGCGACCCCGTACGGGAACGTCGTCTCGCTGTCCACCTCGAACGAGCGCTGCATGGCTGCCTCCACTGATGTCTGCTCGCCTACTCGTCTAGACGAGTAGTTAGAGGTGTAGTGGGGCAAGCACTGGCTGTCAAGGTGTGCGGCTGCGCGTCAGGACGCGGGGAGGGTGTACGACAGCACGAAGGAGTCCGCCGCCATGACGGTGTCGCAGACCTCCACGGGCCTGCCGTCGGTGTCGTAGGCGATGCGGATGAGGTGGAACACCGGCACCCCGGAGGCCAGGGCGAGCACGCGGCCCTCCTCGGCGGTGGGCATGCGCGCTTCGATCTGCTCGTCGAAATGGTCGAGCCGGTGGCCGAGTTCCTCCAGGCGGGCGTAGATGCCGCCGGGGCCGGGGTCCGGCTCACCGATCTTCGTGCCGGTGGCGATGTCGGCCGGCAGGTAGGAGGTGGCGACCTCGACCGGGTGCCCATCGTGCAGGTACCGCCGTCGCCGCACGACCGTGGCTGTCCCCTCGTCGAGCTTCAGTCGCTCGGCGATGTCGGATGGGGGAGCGGCCTCGGTGACGGTGAGCATGTCTACGCTAGGTCGCCGGCCGCTGGCCTCGCTCTCGGCGAGGAACGCGGCCTGCCCGCGCTCACGATGGCGGCGGGCGAAGCGGTCCGACGCCAGGCGACGCACGGGAGGCCGGGGGCGGACGAAGACGCCACGGCCGTGTTCAGCGGCTGCCACGCCCTCGGACTGGAGGAGTTGGAGGGCCTGGCGCACGGTGCCGCGGGCGACGCCGTAGTGCTTCATCAGCGCCGCCTCAGAGGGCAGCTTCTCGCCTTCGCGCAGGTCACCGCGCTTGATCGCCTCGCGCAGGTGGTCGGCGATCTGGCGGAAGACCGCCCGGTCGCTCCCCGGATCCAGGCTCGGCAACACGACGACTCCTTCACTCGTACAGACGTGCCAGGCTACCGTGGCGGCGTTCTCGAGCGAATGGAGCGCGCACCGTGACCGGAGAAGATGGCCTGCATTCCGTCAGCGTCGCCGCCGCCATCGTCGACGACCAGGGGCGCGTGCTCGTCATCCAGCGCGCGGACAACGGGCACTGGGAGCCGCCAGGTGGGGTGCTCATGCCGCATGAAGGTGTTGAACAAGGCCTTCGGCGTGAAGTGCTTGAGGAGACGGGCATCGAAATCGAGCCTCTGCAGTTGACGGGCGTCTACAAGAATCAAGCCCGCGGCATCCTGGCCCTCGTCTTCCGAGCCCGCCCCGTAACCGGCGTCTTTCGCTCGAACGAGGAGGCCAAGAGCGCCCACTGGTTGACTCGGGAGGAGATCGCCGGCCTGGTGCAGGAGGTGTACGCCATCCGACTCCTCGATGCGATCGACACCACGGGGATACCGCGCATTCGAGACCATGACGGTGTGCGAGTGGTCCGAGCGGCCAGTTGACGGCCGTCTCGATCAAATCGTCGGTTCCGTCAACCGCTCAGGGCGTGATGCGCCGTGTCGTAATCTTGACAAGCACCCATCGGTAGCGGCCATGCTGCGGTGTGAGCATCGACGTGACCGTAGTTGTCGCCTTGATCACCGGTATCGCCGGACTGGTAGTCGCACTCGTGTCTGCGTACTTATCGAGCCGAGAGCAGCGCCGCACCCGCCAGTGGCAACACGAGCAACGGGAAAAGCAGGAGCAGGCGGCGAGGGAACTAGCCGTACACTCTTACCAGTTGCAGCGAGCCAGCGTCCAAGAGGATCGGCTCCTCGCTGCCCACGAGGAACTCGACCGGTTTCGTGAACCACTGCTGGCTGCTGTGCGCGATCTCCAGCACAGAATTAACAACATCCGGACTCAGAACTTTTTTATGTACCTCGCGGAGCGCAATGGTCATCGCTCACGCATTGCGCTCCTGAGTACGGCCTACCGGTTCGGCGTCTACTGGGGAGTCGTCAACGCCTTGTATGCAGCTGTCAACCCGGTACGGTTCCAATCCGAACAGGAAACCCGCAAGGTTGCGCAGATGCTCACCGACATCGGAAAGACGTTCGCTGATGACAACCTAGATGAGGCACGCCTGATGATGTGGCGGGAGGAGCAGCGTGCCATAGCGGAGTTGATGGTCGCCCCAACCGGTGGGTCGTCAACGCACATGATCGGATTCGCGACATTCGCCCAGCGTTTCGATGCTGACTTCTCCATGTGGTTCGAAATCTTCCTCGCCGACATGAAAAAGGCCGACATTACCGTCAGTGCGCGACTGGAAAAGCTTGAAAGCTTGCTTGCTGAGCTGGTCCAGCTTTTGGAGTCGGGCAGGCCTGCCTCCGTCAGGTAAGGGCACATCGCGGCTAGGGCAGCCAGTGCTGTAGTGCTCACCGACATGTGTTCTGCCCGCTGCTATGTGGTAGTCGACATCGTGAACTTCTTGATGCTGAGCCGAGGAGCTGCAGTGACCACCACCACGGCCTCCTTGCCCGTCGGCATCCGCGCCGACGTCGAGACGCTGTGGAACTACCACGACATGCACCACCCGGCCGCGGCCACCGACGTTGGCATCGGCCTGGGCAGCCACGACCTCGGCGTGGCGACCTGCGCGGCCCAGCTCCACGCCGCCGGCCGCTTCCCGCGCATCGTCTTCACCGGCGCCAACGCGCCCACGACCATCGAGCGCTTCCCCCGCGGGGAGGCCGTGCACTACCGCGAGCACGCCCTGTCCTTCGACGTGCCCGATACGGCGATCCTGGTCGAGCCCCGCGCCCGCAACACCGGGGAGAACATCACCTTCACCCGCGAGCTGCTCGCCGAGCGGGGCATCGAGGTCGCGTCGGTGACGCTGATGTCGCGGCCGTACCAGCAGCGCCGCGCCTACGCCACGTGCCGCAAGCTCTGGCCCGAGGTGGACGTCTGGTGCGCCTCCCTGCCCCTGGCGCTGGACGAGTACGTCGCCGGCATCGGCAATCCCGACCGGGTGGTGAACATGCTGGTCGGCGACACCCAGCGCATCGACGTCTACGCTGAGAAGGGCTTCGCCATCCCCCAGGAGATGCCACAGGAGGTCCGCGCCGCGTATGCCCGGCTAGTGGATGCCGGCTACACCACCCGGCTCGTCTGACAGGTCCGGCTCAGGACTCCCGGCCCAGCGCCCGCAGCCCCGCCTGCACCACGTCCAGCGGCGCGATCGCACCGACCGGATGCCCGTCCTCCCTCAACCAGACGACCTCCCCGTTCTTCGCCGACCTCACGAACTGCTCCATGACCACGTCGAGCATCGACGCGTCCGCGGCTTGTCCCATCGCTTCACTCACGTCAACACCGTAGTCGTCGAGCTGCCAGCTGCATGGCCTGGCTGCATGGCGAAGCATCGACCTAGGTCAGAGCCCAGCAAGCACACCTATGGCGTCGATCACACTGCAGTGCGGACGGTCCGTATCGTGTCGACGGCAAGCGAGGCTAAGTCGCCGAGGCATGCACGTGGCCGTGCACGTTCTGGCAAACTTCCTTCATGCCGCATGGTGACTGGAGTGCCGTTGTCATCAGGACTGCCTTAGAAATGCTCAAGGCAGTGGCGCCATCAGAAGTTTCGACCGCACTCGATCTTGGCGGACCTAGCTTTGACTGGGGAATCGACAAAATTCGTGATCAGCTGAATGGCAATACTGAAAATGCCCTAACTACGGCATGCTCATATGCGGACTTGAATCCGGCTGCCCTAATCGCCGCCTTGACGAAGAGTTCCGAGCACATCGCAGCTCTCGCCGCAGCCCTGAATGCCGCGAGGGAGACAGGGCTCGACGCCAAGGTTCGGGCGCTGGGGAGGTCACTTGGGGCGCTCGCAGTTGACGACGCCAAAATCGACGAAGAACCGCTGTGGATCAACATCTTGAGAGATGTCGAAGCTCCCCACATACGGGTGATGCAGACTCTCCATACCGACCCGGCTGCTTGGCCACTCGGAAGCGGAGGTCCCGTGTCATACGTCCCTTGGCGTGGTTACTCCATATCGGAGGCAACCGGTTTGCGTTCGACTCTACAATCAGTGATGGCCACATTAGAAGCACACGGCTTAGCCTATCGACTCTCAAGCGATGATTATGCCCTCATGGGCGCCGAGCACCGCAAGCAATATGGCATGGCCGACTCGTCCATCCAAGACCGCCGAGAAAATATCTACTTCTGGCGAGAGACGCCAATGGCCCATGAATGCTTGCAGCGATTGCAGGCCTACTGAAACACAGCTAGGGGAACTCCAGCGTCACGGGCGAGAGCTCGCTGCCGACTCGCCGCCCGTGGTCATCGCGCGCGCACGCCATGGAACGATACGCTCATCGGGTGACGTTCCAGGCGCTCGGGCGCATGCAGCAGCGGGTACAGCTCACGAGAACCGACTGCGACGACACGACACTATTCCTAGAATTCTTGTACTTGGGCGAGCTAACGCTGAAGCTCATGGTGGCCGGGATGGTCGCCGCAATTGACGACGACCGAGATCGGCATCGCTACCGGCTGGAATATAGCTTGGTGCGGGCTAGCGGGGTGGGGGAGTGGGCCAGTGCGCTTGACGATCTACTCAGCGGCCCCGCGGCTGCCACGCTCGCACCGTCCGCGCAACGCCTCAGCGGCGAGCTCAAAAAGAACTTCGACTTAGTATCGGACACAACATGGCAGATCGATGCCGTCGCTGGCATCCTCGACGCCTGCCGAGTGCTAGACCCGCGCTATGCCTTTGACGCCCGAAAGGTCTCAGCCCGCGCATGGGCACGACACTTCGCCTGGCTCCGCAACAAAACCCGAGGACACGGAGCGACCACCGCGACGAACTGCGGCCTGATGGCTCCGATGCTCGAAAGGTCAGTCTCCGCCATCATCGGCGGCTTCAGCCTGTTCCATATAGACTGGGCATATCTACACCGCAATCTCTCAGGTAAGTATCGCATCATTCCAATCACGAAGACCGCTGAAAGCTTGGAGCCCCTTAAACGCGCCAATGATGCGTCACTGTCGGACGGAATACATGTTGTGTTTGACAGTCCGCGGCCCGTCCGACTCGTGATGAGCGATGTTGAACTCTCCGACTTCTTCATCTGCAATGGCGGATACAACGGCTCGACTTATGAGACCTTGTCCTATGTCACCGATCAGCGTAAGCACGTCGACGCCGCTGACTTCAGATTTCCTCCGACGCCCCTACCGGAGAGCGAGACGGAGGGACAAGGGACGCTCGAGCCTCAAGGCGCGCTGTTTGGCAACCTTCCTCCGCGCCGCGAGGACTACGTACGGCGACCGCAGTTGGAGGAGGAACTCAGCAGGGTCCTGCTTAATGATCGTCACGCCGTGGTCACCTTGGTCGGCCGCGGCGGTATTGGGAAGACCTCGCTTGCTCTCGAAGTGCTTCATGGATTGGCCGGTGGAGCGCTTGCTGACCGATTCTTCGCGGTCGTGTGGTTCTCGGCCCGCGACGTCGATTTAACCGAACGCGGCCCCAAACTCGTCCGGCCCCGCGTCGTCAGCATCTCAGACATCGCGGATCAGTTTGTGGACCTACTCCGCCCCGCCGCCGCAGGGGAAAAAGGGTTTCGCAAAGTCGACTTCCTTATGGATCAGCTCGGAGCAAAGCATGACGAGCCGATGCTGTACGTTTTTGACAATTTCGAGACGGTCCTCGATCCTCAGCAGATGTATGAATGGCTTGACAACTACGTCAGGACCCCGAACAAGATTCTGATTACTACCCGCCTCCGAGATTTCAAGGGCGACTACCCCGTCGAAGTCAGCGGAATGCGCCGCGTCGAGTTCGACGAGCTGGTCGACCAGACCGCTAGGCAGCTCCGCATCGGCACTATGATGACGCCAACCTTGCGGGATGACCTGTTCGACCAGTCTGATGGACATCCTTACGTCGCAAAGCTTCTCCTTGGCGACCTAGCTAACCTCGGGAAGCCAGTCAACTTCCGTCACCTCGTCGCCAACCGGGACGACGTTCTTCAAGCACTTTTCGAGCGAACCTATAATCAGCTTGCACCCTTGGGTCAGCGGCTGTTCCTCACGCTGTGCGGTTGGCGCTCTGCGGTACCTCGCCTCGCAGTAGAGGCGACACTGCTCCGAGCCGCTGAAGAACCGCTTGACACTGGGCGGGCGGTTGACCAGCTCATCCGGAGTTCGATGGTTGAATCGACGCGGACACCTGATAATGACGAATTCCTTACCATCCCCCTCGCTGCCGCGCTATTTGGACGCAAAAAGCTCGAAGTCAGCGCCCTCCGCAGCGCTATCGACTCCGACTTGGATTTCTTGCGCCTATTCGGGGCGGCGCGCGAAGCGGATGTTCGTCAAGGACTGATGCCGCGACTCCGCCGTCTTGTCAAGGCAATTGCCGAGAAGGCGCAAGGCGATCCGGAAGTTTTGATGACTAACCAGGCCGTGCTGGAGCACATCGCCCGGCAGCACGCGCCAGCATGGCTGCTCTTGGCCGATCTTTATGAGGAACAGCAGGATCTACAGTGGCTGGCCGCCGCTGCGGAAGCAGTCCGGCATTACCTTGAAGAGCAGCCTCAAGACATCATCGCCTGGACTCGGTTGGCGTTGCTGTGTCGACGGCAGGGTGATTTTCATGCGGAGGCGCAGGCGCTCGTCAGCCGCAGCGCTCGGCCCGGCGTGACATATGACCTTGCCAGCGAAGCCGCCTATCGATTGAACAGCCTCTACGCCGACAATCAGCTCCAAACGATGCCAGAGGACGACCGTGCAATTCTGTGCGCTACCCTTCTTGATGTACTGGACGGTGCTCCTAAGGGCGAGCTCACCGCCACAGACCTGTCGCGCATGGCCTGGCTTGCGCTCCACACCAACGACCAAGTTCGCGCTAAGCGGTACATTGCGGAGGGGGTAAACCGCGACCCAGACAACATTCACATTAAGCGACTCGCCGACCGCCTTTTGGCTCACTGAACTCTTATCGGTGGCGTGCGACCTCGACTGGAGGTCGCGCGGCATGACCTGCTGCCGAATCCGCCTTTACTCAATCAAGCGGCCCGCTGCGCGGGCCGTGGCAGCCGCCGGCCCCGGGCTGCGCCGCTTCGCGTCGGTCCCGTGGCCGGCGGCTGCCTGGCGACGGTCGGAGGACTGGCGGAGCAGTCATCACCTGTGCTCCTCGGGGCGACCCGAGTGTCGTAGCGCTGCCGCGGCGAGGAGCATCCGGCTAATCCAGGCGCGGCGTGTTCGGGCAACACTGCGTGGCGCAGGCTTGCCTGCTCACCGGAGGATGGCCTGGACGAGGGGTCGGTCGGGTGCGCGGCCGGCTGCCGTGCCCTCGTCGCTGCCGAGGGCGGCTGCATCTCGACGTCGGCTCACGGCCCCGGTTGGCGAGTCCAAGACGTTCGACCCGGCAGGCCACCCGCTAGGGCGCCATGGCAGTACCGCTTGCGGTAGCCCGGCGGTGTGCCTCTCGCTGCACCGTGTGGCCACCGCCTCAGCCGCCCCTGCGGAAAGGCCTAGTTGTGCTGCCACGGCCCCTACTAAGGTGCCATGCCGCGGAACATGCCTAAGCCTTGCTGCAGACATGACGAGTATGTGGCTCGGGGGCGCCCTGGGGCAGCATGTCCCTTTTTGCGATAGGTGCTTCTCGGTTCACCGCGATGGTATGACGTGGACCCCCTGTGTGATTTTCACGTATATCCCTTGCGTCGGTTGCGCGTTATGAGGCGCGTTCCGGTAGCCAGCGCACTAAGTCGCCCCTCGTAAGCTAGAGCTTCCCGCTTAGGTCAAACCACGCCTGAACCGCCTTACTAGAAGCCGTCATCACGTCCCCAGCGCCGGAGATTGCTCCGCGAATCCGATCCATCCCTGAAAGGATGGCATCTGGCGCAGGCTCGTCTCCGTCAACGGCCTCTTCAAGTTCATTAGCCGCTGCGCGAATCTCTCCACGCAGCGGCTGCGGTGCAGCTTTTGCGTCCGAACGCACAATCTCCAGCAATTCATTGATAACCTTCGGCGTGAAGGCATCGGATGGGGCGGCATTCGTAATATTCCCAACGGAAACTGTCGCATCATTGCCCGCGTTGATTACGGGCGAGTTGTCGAAGTTGCCTTCTACATGCTGGTAGGTCACCGTGCCTCCAATGATTGTCCATCCTGTGACTTCAGGCTGTAGCATGCGCTGAAATGTGCCATCTGTGAGCCGGACCGCCTCGGGTGGCACGGCAAAAGAGTAATTGAGAAACGAAGCAGAAGTGTTGACGAAACCGTCAATTGCGCCTTGAAGCGCATCGTTGATGCTGTCGTGGTACGTGCGCTCCAGGGCGGGCTTCTTGGGCTTTGGTGGGATCACTGGATCCCTGACCCACTTAATATGCTTCTTCTTCTCTAGATCGCTTAGGATTTGCGTACGGTACCGAAGGGCTACTCGCCGACCGAAGGTCTCGCCGGCACCTTTCGACGCCTTCGACTCGCGGCGCCAGAATGTATCCAGACGCACTACTTCCTTCGCGTCTCCACTTTCGCCTTTAATGTAGTCCAGCAACCGCGCTTCGAGTTTCTGCCGTTCCAGCTTTGGGAGAGGCCGCTTATGCTCCAGTCGGTAGCGATTTAAGCAGCCAATCGCAATCAGTGCCAGAATGACAAGGCAAATTTGAACTAGAAGGGTCATCCAGCCGGGCATATCCAAGAAGGGCACGGAACCTCCTGATCGCCTTGAGATGCTTCGAAGAGTACCCGAAGGGCGGTCAAGAAAGTATGTTTTGGCGGACTAGGAAGAGTTTGCGTGCTGCGAGTCGCCTCTCCTCCTAGCTAGAGTCGAGGTCCTCGACCGCCCGATGGCGTCGATGGCCCTTGCTTGGGTAGCGGTCGTCTAGCGTGTTCCATCCGCTCAACTGCGATCCCTCGAGTGTTCCTGGCGTCGCTAGGGCTGCAGCAGGGCGAGTGTCCTGCCTCGAAGGCGCACGCCCGACAGCACATGCAGGCAGAACGTGGAGCCACGGCCAGGCCGCGTCTGTCGCCTTCACTGTCATGCGGTTGCCGTCAAGGATGAGTGCTCGCTGCCTCGTGCCCCCGAGGTGCCCCCGGTGCCGCCGCGCCTGCCCCCAGCAGCCCCCACCAACCGACTGCCGGACAAGCACGGCGGCATCCTCCACGCCACCCCTCCGCACCCGAGAACTGGCTCGTAATGCGTAGGTCCGGGGTTCGATTCCCCGAGGCGGCTCCAAGCAGCCCCGCAGGTCACAGACCTGCGGGGCTCTTCGCGTGCCGAGGTCAATGAGGTTTTGTCAGTAGCTGCCGACCGCTACTGACAAAGGCTCACTGTGCCCGTGACGGGTGGTCCTGGACGAGGTGCGCTCGCGGGCCGGCGCGGACGAGGCGGCGTCCGGGTCGTTCGCGACCGCCACGCGCCTCCTGGCGCCTGCGACGCCCTGACCGTGGGCTGACCCGTGGCCGGTCCTGGTGGTCCCGGGCCCCGACGCCGTCAGCGAGACTGAGAGCATTGCCCGCTCTTCCGACCTGGAGCTTCCCATGCCGCACGCGACCGTCCGCTGGTTTGACGCTGAACGGGGGTTCGGCTTCCTCGCGCCCGAGGACGGCTCACCGGACGTGTTCGTGCACGCCTCCGCGATTGTCGAGGACGGAGGGCCGAAGGTGCTCCGCGAGGGCCAGGCCGTCGAGTTCGAGGCCGGCGAGAACGACCGCGGTCCCCAGGCGCTGCGCGTCCGCGTCACCTCCGAGGCGACCGCCGGCGGCGCCGTGGGCCTGCTCGGCACGGTCAACTGGTACGAGCCGACCAAGGGGTACGGGTTCGCCTCGCCGGACGGCGGAGGCCCCGACATCTTCGTGCACAGCTCTGCCATCGTCACGGGCGGCGTGGTCACCGAGGGGCACCGGGTGGCCTTCGTCGTCGTCGAAGGCGAGCGCGGCCCGCAGGCGGCGCACGTGGTCCCGCTGGGGCCGGGGGCCGGCCTGCCCGTCGGGGTCGACGGTGCCGACGGGGCGGACGGCACCGTCTCCTGGTACGACGAGGACAAGGGCTTCGGCTTCATCGCCCCCGACTCCGGCGCCGGAGACGTCTTCGTCCACGCCCGATCCCTGGCCGAGGGGCTCACCCGGTTGACCGAGGGCGACCGCGTGGCGTACGCGGTGGTCAGCGGCGACAAGGGCCCGCAGGCCCGCGACGTGCAGCTCGTCCGAGGGGCCGAGCCCGCACCGCCACCGCGACAGCCGGCACCGGCCGGGCCGGCACACACCGGGAGGAGGGAGCCGGGGTCACGGGGCGTGCCTGCACGCGCCGGTGAGGGCGTCGTTGCACGTTACGACGGCGACCGCGGGTTCGGGTTCATCACCCCGGACGCCGGAGGTGACGACCTGTTCGTCCACGTGTCCGTGGTCGCAGGGTCGGAACCGCTGCAGCGGGGCGACCGAGTCCGGTACACAGTGCGTCAGAGCGACCGGGGCCCGCAAGCCGATCGCGTGGAGCGCCTCTGAGGCTTCCTACTTCACTCGCGAGGAACTGCGCCCTGGTCATGGTGACAAGGTCGTCGCGCACGCTGGGCGCGTTAGC
This sequence comes from Kineococcus anabasis, assembly GCF_054590795.1. Classification (NCBI taxonomy): domain Bacteria; kingdom Bacillati; phylum Actinomycetota; class Actinomycetes; order Kineosporiales; family Kineosporiaceae; genus Kineococcus; species Kineococcus anabasis. The sequence continues at coordinate 108,228 of NZ_BAAIHU010000007.1, read as the reverse complement.
GCCGCGCGGTCCTGTCGGACCGGCCCGCCATGGTGCGCACCGTGTTCGACGTCGCGCTGCTCACCGCTCACCGGCTGACCAACTCGCTCGGCGGTCGGGTGTCAGCGGAATGGACGGACGCCCCGGAGCCCGGCGAGGTCGTCGTGCGGCTGGTCTGGTCGGACTCGGGTCCGGTGGAGGTTCACGGCTTCGCTGACGCATGGACGACGAACGCCGTGCGCGTGACGTGTAGGGCCTCGCGAGGGGCGAGTGGTTCCCGGCGCACGAGGTGCGGAGGGCGTAACAGGGCCTCGTCCCGCGGGATCGGCCGACGCGGAGGCCTACTCAGGTGCCCGGGTGGGACCGGGCCAGCTCCACCTGTCGGGCGCGCGCCTGCTTGAGCACACTGGGCCTTTGTCAGTAGCGACAGGTCGCTACTGACAAAGGCTCAATGCCCGTCGAGGTGCTGCAGTAGGCGTTCGACAGCACTGCGGAGCTGGGGCAGGTCGTGGGTGACGGTGCTGGCGACGATCGAGTGCCTGTGGGGGCACCTCCCGCGCGAAGCGTGGGGGACGAAGACGAGCCCGTCTGAGACGTCACCTCGGCTGGTGTGGCTGTCGACGGCATCCAGGGCAGCGATGATGTCCGGCAAGCGCCGATGCTCTTCGCGGCTCACAGGATCACCAGGTCGGCTTCGATGCTCGCGCGTACATCAGCTTTCAGGCCGTCAGCCGGGATCACGTCGACAGGGGCGGTGAGCAGCTCCTCCAAATCCTGCCGAAGCCGCCCGAGTGTGAACAGCCCCACGCCCTCAGGCAGGTCGAGCAGGAGGTCGACATCGCTGTCCGGCCGCTCGTCGCCGCGAGCGACGCTGCCGAAGATGCGCACGTTGCCCGCTCCGTGCGCTGCGGCGATCTCTTTGATGCGGTGGCGGTGGCGGTGGACCCGACGTCCGAGGCGGCCGGAAAGGGGGCGAGGAACCGAAGGGGCCGGGACCAGATCGGCGTCCAGAGCGTGGCCGGTCGCGGCGATCAATGCGAGCAAGACCGGTAGGGATGGTTGGCGTTGTCCCGACTCGTATGCGCTGACGACGCTCTGCGTGACTCCGGCGCGTCGGCCGACCTCAACTTGGGTCATGCCCGCGCGCCGACGGGCGTCACGCAGCAGGGTCGCCGCCGAGTCGATGACTGCCATGTCCGCACTACAGCGGATCGTCGATGCTCACTTCCGGAATTCCCGAGGCGGCTCCAGACGGCGAAGAGCCTCGTAGGTCACAGACCTGCGGGGCTCTTCGCCGTCGTGGGGCTGACACTCGCGCTGCACCGCCACCGCGACGCACCGGTGGGCGGGCTCATTGGAGCGGCGTGTCGCGGTGGCGGTGCAGCGCGAGTGTCAGCCCGAGCCGAAACCAGCCCACCACCGCGCCGGGTCAGCGCGGCGGCTCTCCCGCGATCTCGCACCACACCTGCGTGAAGCCGGGCAGCCGGCGCCAGCCCCACTCCCCGCTCAGGGCGTTGAGCAGGACCGCGGCGTCGTCGCGCACGTCGACCTGCTCCAGCCCCGCGAGGTCGACGAGCACGGTGAGCCTGCCGCCGTCCTCGTGCACCGCCACCGCGATCGCCTGGTGCACCCGCCCGCCCAGCGCCATGAGCTCCGCGGCGGCCTGCACCAGGTCATCGGCGCGGTCCTCTCCCAGGCCCGACCGCTCGGCGCAGTGGTGCAGGAAGCGGCGTGCCTGCACCAGCGCGTCGGCGTCCGGGGCCAGGGGCATCCGGAACCGTTCCCCGCTGCGGGTCGTCACGCTCACCGGTCGACCTCCTCGTCGCCGCCGCCCCGGAGGGTTCCACCGCGGGGTGTGAGGTGCACGTCGTCGTCCGGGCCGGCCATCCCGAAGGCCTCCTCCAGGTCGAACATGCGCACCAGGTTCCGCGGGCACCGCTGCAGCCCCGTCACGCGCAGGCGACCGCCGGTTGCCTCGGCCTGGTGGGACAGGGCCACGAGCAGGCCGAGGATGGAGCAGTCCATGAACGTCACCCCAGCCATGTTGAGGCGCACGGGACCCGGCTCCTCCAGCAGGGGAGCCACGCACGAGCGGATGGGGGCGACGGTTCCCATGTCCAGCTCACCGCAGATGACGACACCACGAGGTTCGGATCGCTGAGCCGTGAGCAACAGGTCCACGGGTACCTCCAGGAGCGGGCGACAGCAGGCCACGCTCCGGACCACCAGCCACGTTACGGCGGGACACCTGCCGCGGCAAGCAGACGCCGGCTCCGGGCTCCCGGGAGCGAGCGCTGTCCGGGATCCCCGGACAGCGCCGGGCGGCCTCGCGCCACCCGGGGATCTCCCACCACGACGCCGGGGGGTTGCCGTGTACCGGTGACCTGCGGCGTCGACGCGCCCCCCGCCCCGCCGCGGGGCTGCGGGGAACCGCCGCCGGCAGTCTGGTGGGCCGCTGCCTGACCCACCAGACCCGGCGGGGAGAGGTCGGGACGACTCCCCGCCTGACCAGCCGCGCGGGCGGGTGGCGCAGCCCCGAGCCGGCCGCTGGGCCTCGACCGGGGTCCGGGGTCGTGACACGACAGCGGACCCAGTGAACACCTCGACGGGCCCGGTGCGGTAGCCGCCTGCGCGGATCCGGTCCCGGTCAGCCGAGGGCGGCGCGGGCGACGATGTCGGCGGCGAGGTCGCGCAGCTTGCGGTTGGTGTGCTGGGAGAGCTTGGCCAGGTGCCGGAAGGCCTCTTCCGGGGTGCAGCGCAGCTGGGCGACGAGGACGCCCTGGGCCTGGTCGATCACCGCGCGCGAGCGCATGGCCTGCTGCATCTGCGCGGCCAGGGCGGCGGTGGAGGCGAACAGGGAGGCGTTGGCCAGGGACACCGCGGCGAAGGAGGCGAAGGTCTGCAGGACCTCCACGGCGTGCTCGTCCAGCGGTTCGTCGCTGAAGCGGTAGACGTTGATGCTGCCCAGGATGCGCTGGGGCATGGGCATGCCGATGGAGATGGTGTTGCGCACCCCCTGGCGGGCGGCCGCCGCGGCGAAGTCGGGGTAGGCGGTGTCGGCGGCGGTGTCGTGGATGCGGATGGTGCGCCCCGACTGGGCGGCGTCCAGGCAGGGACCGAAACCGGCGTCGTACTGCCGCTCGTCCAGGGACGCGGCCAGCCTGCCGGTGAAGGCGGCGCTGCGGGCCTTGGAGCTGTCGCCCTCCAGCAGGGTGACGGACACCTCGTCGGCACCGGGGACGCAGGCGTGCGCGAGTTCCGCCACCCGCTGCAGCACCTGCGCCAGGGGCGTCTCGCTCAGGACCAGGCCCCCGAGTTCGGTGAAGGCGTCCCGTGGGTCCATCACGGGACGTTCCGCCTGCGGCGCGCCCGCTCCGTCGCGGTCGGCGGAACCGAGAGGTGTGGAGCCCGGGGGGTGTTCCGGTGATGCGGACGCGAGCCCGTTTCGGGACGAGCGGCGCTGCTCCAGGGGAAAGGGGTGCTCGACCGATTCGGTCATGGCGGATCCGTCCGCTCGTGCGCACGAGCCGAGGTGCTCGACGCCGCCCGCGATGTGGCCTGTCACGGCGGGGAGCCGGGACGGGCACCGCGGGGGGCCGTTGCCTGACCCTGGCCACCGGCCTCCTCCACCGGAGGAGGCGCAGCGGTCGCGCAGATGCAACCCAGGATACCCGGGACCGGGCCAGGTCTCCCCCCCGGCGCCGACGAACCCGCCCGGCCGCGGTGCAGGGGGCGAAGGTCCGCAGCAGCACCACCGCACCGTCCTCCAGCGGTCTGGCGTCGGAACCGTGGACGGTGATCGCGCCCGGACCCCGCAGGCCCACCGAGACCACGGCGCACAGCCCGTCGTCCGCCGAGCACGCGGCATCCGGCACCGCACGACGAGATCGGCACTGCACGTCCGCTTGCGGTGAGGGCCCGTCGGCGGTCAGCCTCTCGTCAGCTCCTCGGCGAGCATCACGATGATGCCGCTGGGGCCGCGGACGTACGTGAGCCTGTAGACGTCCCCGTAGGTGGCCACACCGCGCAGCGGGTGGCAGCCGTGCCGCGCGGCGACGGCGAGGGCCTCGTCGAGGTCGTCGACCGAGAAGGCGACGCGGTGCATGCCGATCTCGTGGGGCCGCGTGGGTTCCGTCTCGATCGCCTCGGGGTGGAGGTACTCGAAAAGCTCGAGGCGGCCGCCGCCGTCCGGCGTCTGCAGCACGGCGATCCTGACGTGGTTGCCGTCGAGGCCCACGGCCGTGTCCGCCCACTCCCCGCTGACCGTGTCCCGGCCCAGGACGGTCAGCCCGAGGTCGGTGAAGAAGGAGATCGTCGCGTCGAGGTCGCGGACGGCGATGCCGACGTTCTCGAGCTTGATGGGCACGCGCCGCACGGTACCGAGCCGACGGGTGGTCACCAAGGGGTCGGGCCCGGAGACGGCCGGTCACGTGGTGGCACCCACGCCGCTCCGCGTCCCGGGACCGGCTGACGATGCGCAGGCCCGGGGTCCGGTTCCCGGAGGCGGTACCGAGCAGCCCTGCAGACCACGGACCCGCGGGGCTGCTCACACGCGCGGTCCGCTGCCCTGTGCCGCGGGTACCGCCGGACGAGCACGGTGGCGCCCGGCCCCGGTCGGGTGGCGACGGGCACGCGGTCGCCGGAACGGCGGAACCCGCTTTGCCGGTGCTCGTCGAACGGTGGCACAGTGATGACCCGACCCCAGCTGGTGGGGTCGATGACGAGCGAGAGGACCTGCGCCGCCGTGCGCGACGACGCAACGCCAGACCCCCCGTCCACCGACACCGAGGCCGACCCCGGCTCATCAGAGCCCTCCAGACCTCAGCGCTCCACCACAGTCCGCTCCCGACCGGGGTGGAGGTGGAGCGCGCGATGACCGAGGTGCTGCTCCTCCTGGCCTCCCTGGTGCTGATCGCCGCGTGCGGGGCGTTCGTGGCCGCGGAGTTCGCCTTCCTGACCGTCGACCGTGCCACGGTGGACCGCGCCGCCGAGGCCGGTGACCGCGGCGCCGCGGGTGTGCAGCGGGCACTGCGGACGCTGTCGACGCAGCTGTCCGGCGCGCAGGTCGGCATCACGATCACCAACCTGGCCATCGGCTTCCTCGCCGAGCCGGCCATCGCCGGGCTCGTCGGGCCCGGTCTGCGGTCGGCGGGCCTGCCGGCCGGCGCGATCCCGGCGGTGTCGGTGACGCTGGCGCTGGTCGTCTCCACGCTGCTGACCATGATCTTCGGTGAGCTGGTCCCGAAGAACCTGGCCATCGCCCGGCCCCTGGGCACCGCCAAGGCGGTCCAGGGCTTCTCCCGGGCCTTCGTGACCGTGATGGCCTGGCCGATCCGGTTCCTCAACGGCGCGGCGAACGTGATCCTGCGGCGGGTGTTCCGGGTCGAGCCGCAGGAGGAGCTGGCCTCGGCCCGTTCCGCCGACGAGCTGCTGTCGCTGGTCCGCCGCTCCGGGGAGCAGGGCACGCTGGAGAGCGAGACCGCGGTGCTGGTGCAGCGCACTCTGGCCTTCGCCGAGCGCAACGCCGCCGACGTGATGACCCCGCGACCGCGCCTGCACACCCTGGGGGCGGAGGAGACCCTGCTGGACCTGCTGCGGGCGGTGCGGTCCACCGGTCGCTCCCGCTTCCCCGTGCTCGGTGAGGGTCTGGACGACCTCGTCGGCGTGGTGCACGCCCGCGCCGTCCTGGGGGTTCCGGAACAGCAGGCCACCTCCACCCCGCTGCGTGCCGTGGCCCAGGCGCCGGTCCTGGTGCCGGAGACGATGGACCTCGACGACCTGCTCGACGTCCTGAAGAACTCCTCCCTGCAGCTCGCCGTCGTGGTCGACGAGTACGGCGGCATCGCCGGGGTGGTCACCCTGGAGGACCTGGTGGAGGAGATCGTCGGTGAGGTCGTCGACGAGCACGACACCGAGACCGCCTCCGTGCGCGAACTCGGCCCCGGTGAGTGGTCGGTGTCCGGACTGCTCCGCCCGGACGAGGTGGCCCGCCACATCGGTGTGCCCCTGCCGGAGGAGGAGGGCTACGAGACCGTCGCCGGCCTGCTCACCTCCCGTCTGGGGCGCCTCCCCGTTCCCGGGGACTCCGTCGAGGTGCCCGTGCAGGGCCGCGTCGACCTGGACGAGGACCCCGGCGACGACCAACCGGGCGAGCGGGTCCGAGGACTCCGCCTGACCGCGGAATCGGTGGACGGCCTGCGTGTCGCCTCCCTCCGCGTCCGCGCCCTGCACGAGGCGCCGCTCGGCGCCCGCGAGCGGCCCGGGGACCACCACCACGAGCAGCAGCGGAACGGGGAACACCGATGAGCGACACCGTGGCGATCGTGATCGCCGTCGTGCTGCTGGGCCTGAACGCCTTCTTCGTCGGCGCGGAGTTCTCCCTGATCTCCGCCCGGCGCACCGTGGTCGAGCCGCAGGCCGCCGCGGGCAGGCGGTCCGCGCTGACCACGCTGAGGGCGATGGAGAACGTCTCGCTGATGATGGCCTGCGCCCAGCTCGGCATCACGCTGTGCTCCCTGGGCCTGGGCGCCATCGGCGAGCCGGCCGTGGCGCACCAGATCGAACCCCTCTTCGCCGCCCTGGGTGTGCCCGAGGCCCTGCTGCACCCGGTGGCGTTCGTCCTCGCCATGTCCGTCGTGGTGTTCCTGCACGTCGTCCTGGGCGAGATGGTGCCCAAGAACATCGCCCTGGCAGGCCCCGAGCGCGTCGCCCTGGTCCTCACCCCGCCGCTCGTCCTCACCGCGAAGCTGCTCCACCCGGTCATCTGGCTGACGAACTGGATCGCCAACCACCTGCTGCGGCTGGTGGGGGTCGAACCCAAGGACGAGGTGACCAGCGCGTTCACCCGCGACGAGGTCGCCGCCCTGGTGGAGCAGTCCCACCGCGAGGGTCTGCTCGACGAGGGCGAGGAGAAGCTCACCCTCGGTGCCCTCGGTTTCGCCGACCGGACCGCCCGGAGCGTCCTGCTGCCGCTGGCGGAGCTGACGACGGTTCCCGCGGACGCCACCGTCGGGGACGTGGAGCGGGCTGCGGTCGGCTCCGGCTACTCCCGCTTCCCCGTCCGCGACGCCGCCGGTGGTCTCGCCGGGTATGTCCACATCAAGGACGTCCTCACCGTCGAGGAGGACGTCAGGACCCGGCCGGTCCCGGCCCGCCACGTCCGCCCGCTGACCACCGTGGCGGCCGACGACCGGCTGCGCACCGTCCTGCGCCGGATGCAGCTCAGCGGCGCCCACCTGGCCCGGGTCCTCGACGACGGGCGTCTCCTCGGCGTCGTCGCGCTCGAGGACGTCCTGGCCGAACTGGTCGGTGAGGTCCGGGCCAGCACCGCAGGCCCGGGCGGCAGGTCCGCATGAGCCGGGCAGGTGGCCGAGGGATCCGCCGGGCCGCGGGAGCGGTGCGTCCACGTGCTGGTGCAGCGCCGTAGGACCTGTGCCCGAGGTGCCCCTGATGCCGCGCCCACCCCCGTCAGCCCCCTCCCACCGACTGCCGGACAGTCACGGCGGCACCACGTCGAGCACCCTCCACACCCCTGGACCGGCTCGTGCTGCGCAGGTCCGGGGTTCGACCTCCCGAGGCGGTTCCAAGAGCCCCGCAGGTCACGGACCTGCGGGGCTCTGCTGTGTCGTGGGACCACACCGGCAGTGCCTCCGGCCGCGCGGGGTCCGCTTCGCTGTGACCGCGTCCCTCTCGCGCCGGCCGTGGTTCAGCTGGTCCTCTTCGCCCGGTACATGCGGGCGTCGGCGGTCTCGACGAGGGCGGCGGGGTCGCTGCCGTCACGGGGTGAGAGGGCGGAGCCGATGCTGGCGCCGAGCCGCACGCTGCCCCCGGCGATCTCGACGGGCACCTCCAGGGCGGTGTGCAGGTGCTCCACCACGCGCTGCACCGCCGTGTCCCCGTCCTGGGGCAGGCCGGGGAGCACCAGGAGGAACTCATCACCTCCCAGGCGGGCGAGCAGGTCTCCCGAGCGCACCACGGACTGCAGCCGCCGGGCGGCGAGGATCAGCACCTGGTCACCGCCGGAGTGACCGAACCGGTCGTTGACGGTCTTGAACCCGTCCAGGTCGATGAAGACGACCCCGACCCCGGCCCCGGACCGTGCGCTGCGCCGCAGTTCCAGGGCGAGGCCCTCCAGCACGTTGGCCCGGTTGGGCAGGCCCGTCAACGAGTCGTGGTACGCCAGGTAGGCGGTGCGCTCCTCGCGGTCGACCCGGTCGCTGACGTCGACCTGGTTGCCGATGAAGTGGGTGAGGCGGCCCTGCGCGTCGTGGACGGGGCTGATGGTGACCTCGTTCCAGAAGCTGCTGCCGTCACGGCGGTAGTTCACCAGCGTCACCCGCACGTTGCGCCCGGCGCGGAGCCGCCGGGCGATGACCCGGACCTGGGTGGGGTCGGTGCCCGGTCCCTGCAGCAGACGGCAGTTGCGGCCCACGACCTCCTGCCGGGTGTAACCGGTCAACTCCTCGAAAGCGGCGTTGACGTAGACGAGCGGCATGTCCGGGGCCCGGGCGTCGACGATGACGATGCCGTTGCTGGCCGTCGAGATGGCCCGGTCCAGCAGGGCCGGCAGGTCGGCGGGGGAGACACCGGGCACCGACGTCGCCCCGCCCACCGGCCCCGGCGGACGCGCTCCCGGTTCCCCGCCGCCGGGGGTGGCCGCGGGCTCGGGAACCGCGCCGGCAGCCGGCCCGGGTCCCTGGCGCCGAGGGGGCGTGCGAGGACCGGCGGCCCGTGCCTGGACCTTGGCCATGAGCAGGCGGGCGGCGGCGATGACCTGGTCCCGGTCGTAGGTGAGCACGTACTCCATGTGCCGCGGCTCACCTCGGCGCTGCGCGGCACCCGCCCCACCGTCGACGCGCTCACCGCTCGGCGCGCGATGGGGTGCGCGCACGTCGCGGGCGGCGAGGGCGGCGGCGAAGTGGGGGGAGACCACGGTGACCACCCACTCCTGGCTGAGGGGGTCGCTCTCGTGGATGGCCGTGCCCAGCACGCCGGGGGCGGGCTCGGAGCGGATCCCGGGAGCCAGGATCGCGGTGAGCGCGGTCACCTCGGCCAGGGACTCGTAGCGGCGCAGGGTGGCGGGGGTGAGGAAGTCGGCGTGCTGGAAGGAGGCCAGGACGACGGTCGTCTCGTCCATCAGCATCGCCTGCCGCTCCACCTGCCGGGTCAGGGGCGCCAGCAGTGCCGGGGTGGTCGGCTGTGCCGGCACGCTGCGGCTGATCAGCTCGAAGGCGGTCGTGGCGAGCCGGGGTCGCGCCGGTGCGGGGGGCAGCTGCAGCGAGGCGTCCCAGTTCCGGGGGAGGGGGCCGGGGTGGGCGAAGTACCAACCCTGCCCGAGCCGGGCACCCGTGCTCAGCGCGCGCTGCAGGTGCTCCGGTGTCTCGATGCCCTCGGCCAGCACCAGCGCACCGGAGCGCTGGGCCTCGGCGTTGACGGCGTTGATGATCGCCGCGGCGTCGAGGGTGGGCCGGGCGCGGACCAGGGCGAGGTCGAGCTTGATGACGTCGGGGTGCAGGAACGGCATGAGCGCGAGCGCCGCCGGCTCGGCACCCACGTCGTCCAGCGCCACCTTCCAGCCCAGTTCCCGCACGTGCTGCACCCCCGCCAGCAGCTCTGCCGGCTGCCGCAGCAGGTCCCGCTCGGTCACCTCGACGACCACCTGCACCGCGGGGGACAGCTGGGCCGCCAGAGCCGCCAGCGCACGGCTGGAGAGCGCAGCCAGGGTCGCCGGCTCGACGTTGACGAAGATCGTCGCATCGGCGCCGAGTGCCGTCGCCGATCCGATGACGCACCGCATGCAGGCCTCGTCCAGGTGCAGCACCGCTGTGGGCCCCGCCTCGCCGGCGGTGGCGAAGAGTTCTGCGGGGGAGATGTTCACGCCCCCGCGTGTACCTCGGACGAGACCCTCCACGGCGACCACCCGGCCGGTGCGCAGGTCGATGATCGGCTGGTACACCCCCCGCAGCTGGGCGCCGTCGGACGACCCGGGGGCCTCGCCCCCTCCGCCCGCAGCGTCCGGAGCGAGCCGTGGCACCGGATCAGCCATCGGTTCACGCTCCTCCACGGCCGACGTGCCGTTGTCCCCACCTCACCATAAGGACATCCACGACCACGGCGCGGCGGAGCCGGCCCGGACGGCGGGAGAGCCGGTCGGGTCGCGTGCCGGTCCCGGGTGTTCCCGACCCTCCTGCTCAGCCCGTACGGCCGAGGAGCCTGCCGGTCCGGCGGGCGGCCTTGCGGATCCCCGCCCTCTCGTCCAGCCAGCCGCCGGCGACGCCGACGACGGGGAGCTTGCCGATCGCGCGGGTGAGGAGGCCACCGCGCGGGCGCTCGTCGAGGAGGTTCTGCACCTCGAAGAAGGCCCGGGCGAGCCGCCAGACGGTGCGGGCCGCCCGCTGGGCGCCGCGGCCGAGCGTCGCGGCGCGGCCGCTGTCGTCCCGCTCCTCCCCGCCCTCGGCGTCGAGGCGGTGCTCGCTCTCCTCCGGTGCGGGGATGGGCGCGGCGACGGAGCGCACGTCGCGGTCGAACAGGACCTTCGCCAGGAGCGGCACCCAGTCGGCGGGTTCGGTCCGGCCGTGCTCGCGGGCGGTGGCGCAGACCGCCAGCCCGGCCGCGGAGGCACCCAGGGCGGCCTGCAGCGGCACCCGGTCCGCCAGGGCCCCGGCGAAGCGGGGGGCGGCGGCGGCGAGCCCCGCGCTGATCCCGATCCGCGTCGTCCACCAGTCCACGCGCTGGGAGACGGGGCGGCTGCGCCACGCCGGTGAGGCGGGGGTGACCTCCCCGAGGGCGCGGTCGCGCAGGGCGTCGAAGGCGCGGGCGGGGAAGGAGGCGGTGGGCGGCGGGTCGTCGTCGAGGCCCAGCCAGCGCTGGGGGTCGCCGAGGATGTGGTCCACCATCCCGGCGTAGAGACCCAGGGCGCGCGTGAGCTGTGCGTCGCTGACAGCGGGGGTCCTGCTCATGTCCGGTTCTCCTCCTGGTCGACGCGTCGCCCGGAACGGCTGGGCCCCGGCGGACGGGAGCCACCCTCCGGTACGGGGGCCGGCCGCGCGAGTCCGACCGCCCGGGGCGTCCCACCCACGCCGGCCGGGCCCGCTACAGCGGCCGGCGCGCCACGAACGTGACGTGCGTGTCCGGCCACGGCACCTGCCTCCCGGTGGAGGCGTCGCGCAGTGCGGCTCCGGCCGAGAGCCGGTTCTCCACGAGCCACTCGTTGCGCCACGACCCGCTCACGGGCTCGACGGTGAACCCGGCGCCCTCCAGCAGCGCGACCCAGTCGGGCCACGTCATGTCGCAGAACCGCTCGTGGCACTCCGACAGCCAGCTGTCGACGTAGTCGCGGGTGTAGAGGAACTCCATCGCGGCCCGCAGGGTGAGCTCCGCGACGCCGTCCGCGACCCAGTGCACGTCGCACGCGCCGCCGGACAGCGCCGGGAAGTCCTGCGCGAACTGCACGAGGCGCTCCGCCGGCGACAGGGCGGCCACGTGCGCGGTGACGGCCTCACCCGTCCACCCGCCCAGGTCCACGGGCGCGACCCCCGCGCCGGTGTCGTCGAGCACGAGGTGCACGAGGCGGTCCCCGCCGGCCGGGCCCAGCACGTCCGAGCAGACCCACACGCCGCCGGGCGCGGTGTGCTCGTGGATCCGCCGCGCCAGGAGTTCCAGGTCGTCGCGGCCCTCGCCGTAGCTGGCGATCTCGTGGGTCAGGGCGACGGTCAGCGTCGTGCTGACCGAGGCGACCGGGAACACCGCCGAGCGCAGCAGGTTCCGCTGCGCGAAGAAGACGTTCGGGTTCGCGAACACGCCCTGCGCGCGCCGGTGCTCGGCCTCGGCGACGAGGTGGCGGGAGACGTCGACGCCGTAGAGGTCGGACTCGGCGAGGCGCGGGTCGCGGGCCGCGCGCTCCAGGAGCCCGCCCGCCGCGCAGCCGAGGTCCACGACCCGGCCGGGCTCGACGAACGGGGCGAGGAGCTGCCACTTGCGGTCCGAGGCGTCGTCGAACGCCGCGGTGTAGCTGCGGTAGTCGCGCGTCGTGGTGAGGTCGCCCTCCGTCGAGACCGTGGGGTCGGCGTGGATCAGCGCGATCTGCGCGTCGAGCCGGTACCTCTCGTAGAAGCGCACGGCCTCGGGGTGGGCCAGGTCGCGCCAGCTCCGGTCGCCGGCGGCCAGGAGTTCGAGCACGTCCCACGGGCGGGCCGGGGCGTCCTCGTGCGCGTCCTCGACCGGGACGACGCGGAACCCCAGGTCGGCGTACATCGCGGCGACCTGCGGGGTCGAGCACGCCACGACCGTCTCGCCGGGGGTCGCCGTGACCCCGGTCGAGAGCTCGACGCTCGCGAGGACCGTGCGCGCGAACCGGGGGCTCGGCGGGACGTCGGCCACGGGGGCGACGAGGGAGGGGAGGCCCTCGACGGCCGAGACGCGCTCGATCATCGCCTCCCGCCGGTGCGCGGGGACCGGGTTGCGCCGCGTGCCGCTGTGGGTGGCCGAGGTGACCGCCCAGACGACGTCCGCGTCCGGGGCGCACCCGACCGGCGCGCCCGAGGAGTCCGCGAGCTCCCCGGCGAGCAGCGCGTGCAGGTACGCCGTCTGGAAGCGCGTCACCAGGTGGTGCCGGCCGGGGAAGAGGACGTGGCGGACACGCGTGGACATGCCGACCACCATGCCAGCCCCGCACGCCGGGCCCCCGGCGTGCGGGGCTGGCCCGCGCCGGTATCACGCCGCGCCCCCGCCCCCTCTTCCCGGGTACGACCGACCCGGGACGCACACGAGCGGATTCCCGGGTCGGCCGCACCAGGCGACGATCACGGATGTGCGGAACCGTTCCCGTCCGGGGGCGCGGCGGGCATCATGGCTGGCACGGCGGACGGGCTCCACCGCACGCCGCGACGGGGAGGCGCCATGGCGCAGGACGGGTCCACACCGCAGGCCACCGGGCCCGTCCCCCCGGGCGTGCCGGACGGGCGGTACCTCGGCACCACCGGGCGCTGGTGGGTGGAGCTGCGGGTCGACACCGCGGGCGGGGGCCTGCTCAGCGCGGACCTGCACACCACCGGCGCCGACGGCCGGGTGCGGCGCCTCAGCGGGCGCAGCAGCGGCCCGGCGCCCGCGGCCACCCGCAGCCCGCGCCGGCCGGTGCGCTGGTCCACCGGCGACGGCACCCCCCGGGACGGCTGGATCGCGCTCACCCCCTCCCCGGACGTGCCCGCCGCCGCGCTGGCGAGGTTCCACGTCGAGGGGGGCGAAGGGGAGGCGGTGACCGTCGCGGCCCGCGTCGCACGCACCGGCGGCCTGCTGCGCGACCTCGGCCTGGAGGTGGAGATCGAGGCCGGGGTGGAGGCGCCCCGGCGCGTCGTCGTCGACGGCGAGCACCTCGACGTCGAGGAGTGCCTGCGCCGCAGCGGTTTCGACGTGGCCCCCATCGGCTCGCCGGGCCGCGTCGAGGCCCCTGCCCGGGGGCGCTGGCACACCGTGGACGCGCTGGAGCAGCTGGGCAGGCTCCACACGACGATGGCCGGCAGCGCCCAGGCCCCCCTGGACGTCGCCGCCTGGGAGGCGCACCTGCTGCTGCTGTCGCGCTCGGACCGCGAGGGCCTGCTCGGGGTGATGTTCGACCTGGAAGGGCCGCTGCCCCGCCAGGGCGCGGCCGTCTTCCTCGACGAGGTGCGGGCGGGGCGGGAGGGCGCCGACGCCGACCGCCGCGTCCTGCAGATGCTGCTGCACGAGCTCGGCCACGTGCTGAACCTCCCGCACCGCTTCGCGGTGGGCCGCTGGGACTCCACGTCGTTCATGAACTACGACTGGTGCTACCTGGGCGGCCGCAACGCGGCGCAGTTCCAGGAGCACTTCGGCTGGTCGTTCGACGACGACGAGCTGGCGTTCCTGCGACACGGCCCCCGGGAGGCGGTCGTGCCCGGCGGCGGTCCCTTCGGCGCCGGCACGGACTGGGCGGACGCAGCGGCGGCGGGCACGGCGCCCGGTCCCGACGGCGGGGCGCCGGGGTTGTCGCTGTGGCTGACGCCCCCGGGCGGCGAGGGCCCCCTCACCATCACCGAGGGCGACCCGGTGTTCCTGGAGGTGTCCCTGGCCAACACCGGCGAGGACGACGTCGCGGTGCCCCGGCACGCGCTGGACGCCAAGGCCGGCCTCCTCGACGTCCTCGTCCTCCCCCCGGACGCGGCGCCCCAGGCGTTCGTGCCGGTCCTGCGCCGCTGCTACGCCGTCGGCGACGACCGGATCGTGCGGCTGCGCTCCGGGGAGTCCCTGCACGAGAACGTCAACCTCACCCTCGGCTCCGCCGGTGCTCCCTTCGACGAGCCGGGCCGCTGGCGCGTGCGCCCCGTGCTGCTCCTGCCGAGCGGTGGAGGCGAGCCGGACGGCACCGCGGTCGTCGGGGAGGAGCTGGAGGTCCTCGTCGAGGCGCGCGCGGCGGACGGGGACGGGGCCCTGGCGCGGCGGCCGGACGTCCGCACCGCCCTCGCGCTGGGCGGGACGGCCGGTCGCGGGGAGGTCCGCCGGACGCTGCAGGCCTACGCCGACGGTGCGGCGCCCGACCCGCTGAGGGCTGCCGCGCAACGGGTGCGCGGCCTGGAACTGGCCCGTGACGCCGGCGACCCCGCGGGGACGGCGGCGGACCGGATCGCGGCGGCGGACCTGCTGGAGGAGGCGCTCGACCGCGGGGAGGACGTGTTCGACCCCCACACCCGCGAGCACACCCGCCGCCTCGCCGCCCGCTGCCGGGCCGGCGCGGACGGCGCGGCGGAACCGCCGCGGGCCGTCGTCGAGTTCGCCACGGGTTCCGGCGATGTCGTCTCGATCGCGGCCGGTTTGCGCGGCAACGCGTCCGGGGCCGCGTGGCGCGTCCTCGTCCCCCTCACCGACCTGCCCGCGCCGCTGTCGGACGCGGTGGCCGGCGCGCAGGAGCTGCACGTCGCGGTGGTCCTGGCGCACCGCGACGGGCTGACCGAGCGCGTCGTCCCGGAACGGGTCGAGCTGCTCGCCCGGGCCGCCGGGGAGGCTCCCTGCCTGGCGGTGCTGGAACTCGCCCGGCCGGTGCCGGCGGCGCCCGCGACGCCGTTCGACGCCTCCCGCGCCGCGGGTGCGGGACAGGACGTCGCCACCGTGCTGGCGGAACAGGGGGTCGTGCCGGCCGGCTCCGCGGACGGCCCCCGTGCGGCGGAGTGGGCGGCGGCGGCGAGCACCGCGCTGGCCGGGCGTGCCGTACCCGCCCCCGCGGTGCCGGTGGTGCGGCCGCAGGTGCTGCGGGACCTCGGCGACGTCGGCGCCTGGGTGTGCTGGTTGATCCGCATCTGCGGCGAGGACGAGCCCGACCGGTTCCGCGGGGACCGGGATCGCTACCCGTGGCCCCCGCCGCGACGGGGGCAGCCCCCCGCGCAGTCCGCGGGGTGAGGCGGTGCGGACGCGCGCCCGCGGGGCGGACCGGCTCCCGTCCCGGCTGTGGGCGACGCCGACGGCAGGGGCGGACGCGGCGCTGGCCGCCGTGCTGGCTGCGGCGGACCTGGTGCTGTTCTCCGCGGTCCTGCCGTCGCAGTCGTGGTGGCAGCCCGCCTACCTGGCGCTGGGTTTCGCGCCCCTGACCTGGCGGCGGCGGGCACCAGGGGCGGTGTTCGCCGCGGTGTGGCTGCACCTGCTCGGCGCCGTCCTGCTGGTGCCGGACCACCTGCCCGTCCTGGCCCTGCTCGTCGCGCTGGGAACCGTCGCCTCCCGGCTGCCGCGGCGGGCCGCGGCGGCGGCGCTGCTGCTGGCGATCCTGCTCTACGTGCCGGCCTCGATCGGGTCCGAGGTGCGCAGCTTCGACCCCGCCGACCCCGTCGGCGCGGCCGCGGTCGTGGCGGTCATCCTCGTCCTCCTGCTGTGCACCGCGACGGGTCTGGGGATGTGGGCGGGGAGCGGGCGCCGCCGCGTCGCGTCCCTCGAGGCCCAGCGCGAGCGCGCCGCACAGGAGGCGGTGGCCGCGGAGCGGCACAGGCTGGCCCGCGAACTGCACGACGTCGTCTCCCACTCGGTGAGCATCGTGGTGCTGCAGGCGGCCGGTGCCCGCCGCGTGCTCGCCACGGACCCCGCCCGCGCCGAGCGCGCCCTCGCGGAGATCGAGAGCCTGGGCAAGGAGTCCATGAGCGAGCTGCGGCGCCTCCTCGGCGTGCTCCGCGACGGGGCCCTGGCCGAGGGGGCTCCGGAGGAGTCCGGCGAGGGCGGTCTGCACGGGCGTCCGGGACTGGCGCGCCTGCCCGAGCTGCTCGAGGGGTTCCGCGGCGCCGGGCTCGTCGTGCGCCGCGACGTCGTGGGCCGGGCCGTGCCCCTCGACGGCAGCGTCGACCTGTCGGCGTACCGGGTCGTGCAGGAGGCGCTGACGAACGTGCGCAAGCACGCGGGTGCCGGCACCTCCGTCCTCGTCCGCGAGGTCTGGTCCGGTGAGGTGCTGCTCGTGGAGGTCGTCGACGACGGCGCCGGTACCGCCCCGCCGGAGGGGCTGTCCACCGGGTACGGGCTGGTCGGCCTGCGCGAGCGGGTCCGGGCGGTCGGAGGCCGTTTCGAGACCGGGCCGCTCCCGGGAGGCGGCTACCGCGTCAGCGCCGTCCTGCCGGTGCGGGCCGAGACGGCCCCGGCCGGCCGGCGCGCGCGGGCGGAGGCCACGTGACCGCGCGCCCCGGTCCCACCGGCCCGGCGCCCGGCGCCCGCGTGCGGGTCCTGCTGGCCGACGACCAGCCGCTCGTGCGCGCCGGCCTGGCGATGCTGCTGGCCGCGGAGCCGGACCTGGAGGTGGTCGGCGAGGTCTCCGACGGGCGCGCCGTCCTCGACAGCCTCGACGCGCTGCGCCCCGACGTCGTCCTCATGGACGTGCGCATGCCCGGCATGAACGGGCTGGAGGCCACCCGCCTCCTCACGCGCGACCCGCCGCCGGACGAGCCCGACCGCATCGTGCGGGTCATCATCCTCACCACGTACCACGTCGACGAGGCGGTCTACGAGGCGCTGCGCGCGGGCGCGTCGGGTTTCGTCCTCAAGGACGCCGCCCCCGACGAGCTGGTCTCCGCGATCCGCGCCGTGGCGGCGGGGGAGGCGTGGCTGGACCCGGCCGTCGCCCGCCGCCTCCTGGCGGACTTCGCCTCCCAGCCGCAGGCCGCCGCGGCCGCACCGGGGCGCCTCGACGTGCTCACGCCCCGGGAGCGGGAGGTCCTGGCCCTGCTCGCGCACGGGCTCTCCAGCCAGGAGATCGCCGCCCACCTCGTCATCGGTGGCGCCACCGTCAAGACGCACCTGGCGCGGGTCCTGGTGAAACTGGGCCTGCGCGACCGCGCCCACGCCGTGGCGCTCGCCTACCAGGCCGGGCTGGTGCGGCCGGGCGACCCGCTGCCGCCCGCCCCGCGCCGCGGCCGGGCCTAGGCCGTGTCTCGTCGGTTCCGGACGGCAGCACACCTCACCACCGGCACGATCTCCCCGCGCCGGGCACGGCCGTCCGGCCCGCCCCCGCGGGGATGGCGGTGCGTCGCAGCGGGACCGAAGAAGGTGACCCGTGGTTGATCGGGTCGTCACCGCTGGTTACGGTACGACGATGATCTCCTGGAAGTCGCGGGCGGCGGGCCTCGGTGCCGCTGTCGTCGTGGCCATCACCACGGCCACCCCCGCCGGGGCCGACCCGCGCGTCAGCGGCGACATCGGCGTGGCCTACGAGCGCGACTACGGCGGTGCCCGCGGCGTGCTGGGCGAGCCGCTCACCCCTGAGGTCCGCACGCCCGGCGGCCGGGGCGCCTACGTCGGCTTCCAGCACGGCTCGATCTACTGGAGCCCGCGGACTGACGCCCACGCCGTCCGCGGGGAGATCCGCGACGGCTACGGCCGACTCGACTGGGAGAACGGCTACCTCGGCTTCCCCGCCGACCGGGAACGGCCCACCCCGTCGCGACGCGGAGCGGTGCAGCAGTTCGAGTTCGGCACCATGTACTGGTCACCCTCCGCCGGAGCGCACGCACTCCGGGGCGACATCAGGAAGACCTACGAGAGCTTCCGCGACTGCACCGGCGGGTGTGTCGACGGCGAGGGCGTCCTCGGCTTCCCGACCACCTCCGAGATCGTGACCCCCGGTGGGCGCGGGGCCTACACCCACTTCCAGCGAGGCTCGATCTACTGGTCCCCCGGGACGGGAGCCCACCCGATCTACGGAGCCATCCGTGACGCGTGGGCCGGCCAGGGCTGGGAGCACGGCCCGCTCGGCTTCCCGCTCTCCGAGGAGACGAACGGTCACGACGCGGGCACGCGTTTCCAGCAGTTCGAGGGCGGCTTCGTCTCCTGGGATCCGGGCCGGGGCGCGACCACCGACTTCCACGTGTCGCCCTCCGCCCGCTGACGCCGAGCCCGCACCGGAGGGCCGGAGCGGGAACTGCTGACGGACCGACCCGCACGGTCCTGCCCGGTACGTGACTCCGCGTCCTGCCGGCTGCGACGCCCTCGCCCGGTCCTGGGCGGCCGGCGGAGCGGACGGTGCCACCCCGGACCACCGGGCCGTGCGCCGCCGGTGCACCCGGGGACGACGGTGCCTGCACCCGGGGACGACGGTGCCTGCACCCGGGGACGACGGTGCCTGCACCCGGGGACGACGGTGCCTGCACCCTGGGACGACACGGTGGCCCTTTCCTGCACCGGAGGACGGCCCGCGGATCACCTCCGGCGGGGACGACCGGCCGGGGTGCCGGCGAGCAGGCTCGGTCCCGGCGGCCACGGTGGCCGCCAGGGATCGACCGGGGGAAACCGTGAACGAGAACATCTGCGAGGCAACGACTTCCACCGCTGCGACGGGCGAGGAGCGCTGCTCGTCGCTGGCCGCGGTGCGGCGGGGGGACCTCGGGGCGTGGGAGAGCCTCCTGCGGGAGTGGCGTCCCCTGGTCGCCGCGACGGTGCGGCGCCAGGGCCTCCGCGACGGCGAGTGCGAGGACGTCGTGCAGACGGTGTGGCTGCGGCTGCTCGGAGGCATCGACGGCATCCGCGACGAGGCCGCGCTGCCCGGCTGGCTCGTCACCACGAGCCGCCGGGAGGCGTGGGCCGCCCGTCACCGCGCCCGCCGGGAGGAACCCTGCGCCGACCTCCCCGCCGACGAGCCGTCCAGCGGCTGCGACGACGTCTTCGACGAGGTGGACCGGAACCTGGCCGCGGCGCGGCTGCGCCCCTGCGTGGCGCTGCTGCCCCCGCGCGAGCGCCGCCTCGTCGAGGCGCTGCTGGACCCGCGGGAGTTCTCCTACCGCGAGATCAGCCGCCGGCTCGACATGCCGGTCGGCGCCATCGGCCCGGTGCGGTGCCGGGCGGTGGCGCGGCTGCGCCGGCTCCTGGGCGCGCGGGACGACTCGCTGCCCGCGGCGGGCTGAGGAGTTCCGGGCGCCGAGGAACGGCGCGTCCCCGCGAGGAGCAGCGCCGGCGCCACGACCGTCCACCCCAGCGCCAGCACGGTGCCGGCCTGGTCGAGCGGCCCGTGCAGGCCCAGGTGGTGCAGGTGGTAGGTGAGGTGGGGGACGCCCGAGGCGAGCCACGCCCACGCCGCGGTGCGGACCTGCCGCACGGCGGGGTCCCGCAGGGCGGCGAGCGTGACGACGAGCAGGGCGAGGTACAGCGCCCCGACGTCGCGGACCAGGTGCTCG
This sequence comes from Kineococcus anabasis, assembly GCF_054590795.1. NCBI lineage: Bacteria > Bacillati > Actinomycetota > Actinomycetes > Kineosporiales > Kineosporiaceae > Kineococcus > Kineococcus anabasis. The sequence goes on along the minus strand of NZ_BAAIHU010000007.1, from coordinate 88,606 downwards.
TTGAACGGGCCGTCAGCCGACACCCAGCGGCGCCCGGGTGCGGGGAAGTCGCGGTAGAACGACACCGGCTGCAAGAGGGCCCACCCCCCGACCGGCGCGGCGGTGGCGGCCAGCAGGGCGAGGAGGGCGCGGCGGATCGGGAGCGTCATGCCTCCAGGACGAGGCGGCGGCCCCCCGTGTGACACGGGGCCGCCGCGCGGGCCTCAGCCGCCGCGCGGGCCTCAGCCGCCGCGCGGGCCTCAGCCGTCGCGCCCGGCGCCGCGGTCGGGTGCGCCCATGTCCCCCGTCGCGGGAACGCCGTCCGCGAGCCCGTAGCGCAGGTACACGGTGCCCTTCGGGCCGGCCGCCGGCGGCTCGAGGAGGGTGAGGTTCGTGGGCACCGCACCACCGTCGAACACCTTCTTGCCGACGCCCAGCACGATCGGGTGCACCCAGAGGTCCAGGCGGTCGAAGAGCTTCTCGCGCAGCAGGGTCTGCACGAGGTCCAGGCTCCCGACGACCTTCACGTGCTCGTGCCGCTCGCGGATCCCGCGCACCCCGGCGGCCAGGTCCGGGCCGAGCTGCGTGGACCCGGCCCAGGAGAGGTCGGGCCTGCCGCGGGAGGCCACGTACTTCGGGACGCCGTTGAACAGCGCGGCGATCGAGCCGTCCTGGCCGCTCTCCTGGTGCGGCCAGTACGCGGCGAAGATGTCGTACGTGCGCCGCCCGAGCAGCAGGGCGTCCGTGCCCTCGTACGCGGCGCCGACCTGGGCGCCGGCGACCTCGTCCAGCAGGGGTGCCTGCCAGCCGCCGAACGGGAACCCCGCCGGGTCCTCGTCGGGACCGCCGGGCGCCTGCCCGACGAGGTCGAGGGTGGCGAACAGCTCGATGTGGACGAGGCCCATGTGTCTCTCCGGAGGTCGGTCGTCGCGGTCGGGAGGTAGACCTCCGGGCGCGGTGGAACTCATCGCCGCCACGCCGGGCGGCCGGCGTCTCCGGCAGGGATGTCGACCGGTCGCCGGTCTCGCCCACCGGGCGGACTAGTCCGGTGACCGGCTGCACGAGCCGTGAGCACCGAAATTTTCGGTGTGCATGGCCCGCGGCCATCGCGCGATCGAGGCCATCATCGTTGCCCTGCTTGGGTGGAGAGGTGGAGAAGCCACCGCACCGCCGGTTGGGGCAGATAGTTGCACTCGATAGTTTCGGGCGGCGGGTTGACATCTTCCGGAAGATTAACGCAAACTTGGTGTCCCGATGACGACCTCGACGAGGAGGAACTCTTGTCCGGTACCGAAGTCCCCCTGCCGTCCCACCGGCCCCCGTCCCGCCGCTCCGTGCTGCTGCGCAGCCTGGTCGCGTTCGGCCTGGCGACGACCGGGACGACCGTCGTGGCCGGGGTAGAAGCCCCTGCGGCGCAGGCCAACACCACGATCACCAGCAACGGCACGGGGACGAACAACGGCTACTTCTACTCGTACTGGAAGGACAGCGGCAACGTCACCATGACGTTGGGCAGCGGCGGCCAGTACAGCTCGAGCTGGAACAGCATCAACAACTGGGTCGGCGGCAAGGGCTGGCAGACCGGCGGGCGCCGGACCGTCCGCTACTCCGGCACGTTCAACCCGGGGGGGAACTCCTACCTCACGCTGTACGGCTGGACGACCGGTCCGCTCGTCGAGTACTACATCGTCGAGAACTGGGGCACCTACCGCCCGACCGGCACGTTCATGGGCACCGTCTACAGCGACGGCGGCACGTACGACATCTACCGCACCCAGCGGGTCAACCAGCCTTCCATCCAGGGCACGGCGACCTTCTACCAGTACTGGAGCGTGCGGCAGCAGCGGCGCACCGGTGGGACCATCACGACCGGCAACCACTTCGACGCCTGGGCGCGCGCAGGCATGCGGCTCGGCAGCTTCAACTACATGATCATGGCGACCGAGGGGTACCGGAGCGCCGGTAGTTCGAACATCACCGTCAGCTGACGGCGCCGGTGTCCTGACCTCCTCCGGGTCCGTCGCGCCGGTGGCGAACTGCTCGCCACCGGCGCGGCACCACCGCGGCGCCGCGCTGTCGCCCGGAGCCCACCGGGCGGCGTGTCGCGGTGCGGGTGCAGCAGGGGTGTCAGCCGAACCCGGACCGCCGGCGTGCGCAGGACGCTCGCGACCGGACGGGACGCCCGCGTCAGACGTGGACGGGCGGCGTCGGGGAGGGGCCGAAGCGGTTGTGCGCGGGCTCGGAGTCCAGGCAGCACAGCACGACGGCGGCGACCCACCCGAAGATCGGGACGAACCAGAGCAGGACCCACGCCCCCGAGCGGCCGGTGTCGTGCATGCGGCGCCAGAACACCGCCAGACCCGGCACCAGCAGCGCCAGGCTCGTGATCAGCCCCACGATCCCCAAGCCGCTCCCGGTCTCCAGGTCGCTGCCGATGGCGCGGTCGACGAGCCCGGCGACGGCGCTGACGGCGAGGGTGAACAGGGCGAAGTACCAGTACTCCGAACGGCGGGCCCGGCCGGAGAACCCGGCGTACCGGTGCAAGGAGGACCTGACGGCCTCGGCGGCGTTCACGTGCACATCTCCTCGGAGGTGGCCCGGCGGATCCGGGCGTCCGTGGTCCACCGTGCGGTGCTGTGATCGCCTCGTGAAGACCTCCCGGGGTGTCCTGTCCGATCGCCGCGGCATCGGCTCCGAACGCCCGACCTGCCGGGGGAGCGGGTCATCACATCGGTGACCGTCCCGTCCCCACGGCGGACGAGGCACCCGGGCACCGGGCGCCTCCGCGGCCCCGGCGGTTCCGCCCCGGCCGGCGGCACGGTCACCACGTGCGAGTGCGGAACCGTCCGGTGGAGCCCGGCGACCGGCGCCCGGGACGTGGGGGTGCCGTCCTCGACCGGTTCGCCGACGTTCTCCCGGTCCACGGGGCGCGTCGGTCCCAGGGCGCGGGAACTTTCAGGTGGCGGGACGACGTGACCCGTGACACGTTGGGCACATCAGCGGCGTGGACGGCCATCTGGCTGTCGCGCCGCTTTTGTCATGCCCACCCCCAGAAGGAGTTTCGTGAGCACTGCAGGTACCCCCGGCGTTTCCACCCACAGCGACACCGTCGGCGCCGTCCGGCCGCACGAGTCCCGCCGTGCGCGGTCCACCGGTCTCGCGGTGGCCGGCGCCGGCATCGTGCTCTTCAACGTCGCGCCCTTCCTGAACTGGTTCGACCCGAACAGCGAGGAGAACCCCCGCACCGGGTACGAGAGCGACTCGCTCGTCCCGTTCATCGCCTACCTCGGCCTCGGCCTGCTGGCCGCCCTGGTCTACGCCGGCAAGCGCGCCCGCCGCGGCCAGCACCGCGGCCTCACCCTGGTCTCCATGGCCACGGGTATCGCTGCGGCCCTGTGGTGCGCCGCCAACGCCCTCAACCCCATGGGCGGCATGGAGCGCGGTGACGACATCTCCGCGCAGATCGGCATCTTCGTCGCGCTGCTCGGTGCGGCGGTCTGGGCCATCGGCTCGGGTCTGCTCGCCAAGGAGATCGAGGGCGACGACGACGACCGCACCGACGCTTACACCCGCGACGGGTCCCGCAACCGCTGACACCGCGGTGATGCGGGTCGTGCGGGGCGCCTCACCGTCCCCGGTGATCCGAGCCGCACACAGCACTGGACGAGGGGAGCGGCGTGACGCCGCTCCCCTCGCGTCGTCCGGCCGGGGTTCCCCACCGCTCCCGGGCCCGCGGGCGGCGGTGGGCGTGCGGCGGCTAGCGTGCGGAGGGTGAGGCCCTTCCTCCTGCTCGCGACCCGCGCGGACGACACCGTCGCCGACACCGAGCACGCCGCCGTCCTGCGCTACGGCGGCCTGCGCCCCGACGAGCTCGTCCGGGTCCGCCTCGAGCGCGAGCCGATGCCGCCGATCGACCTCGACGACCTCTCCGGCATCGTCGTCGGCGGCAGCCCGTTCTGCACCAGCGACCCGGAGGAGACCAAGTCGCCCACCCAGCACCGGGTCGAGCGGGAGCTCGCTGCGCTGCTGGACCGCGTCGTCGCCGCGGACTTCCCGTTCCTCGGCGCCTGCTACGGGATCGGCACCCTCGGCGTCCACCAGGGCGGTGTCGTCGACCGCACCTACGGCGAGCCCATCAGCACCGTCCCCGTCACCCTGACGGATGCGGGCCACACCGATCCCCTCCTGGCCGGGCTGCCCGGGACGTTCGACGCGTTCGTGGGGCACAAGGAGGCGCTGACCGTCCCACCGCCGCACGCGGTGGTCCTGGCCTCCTCGCCCGGCTGCCCCGTGCAGGCGTTCCGCGTCGGGCAGAACCTCTACGCCACGCAGTTCCACCCCGAGCTCGACGTGGAGGGGATCGTCGAGCGCGTCGCCGTCTACCGCCGGGCCGGGTACTTCCCGCCCGAGGAGTACGACGAGGTCGTCGCCCGGCTGCGCCGCTCCCACGCCGAGGTGCCGCAGCAGGTCCTGCGGCGCTTCGTCGAGCGCTACCGGCGCTGAGCCTCGCGCCGGAACCCTGGTGCGCCGAAACCCTGGTGCGCCGAAACCCGGAGATGGGCGGGCGCGGGGGGTGCCCTGGTGCGCCGAAACCCGGAGATGGGCGGGCGCGGGGGTGCCCTGGTGCGCCGAAGTCCGGAGATGGGCGGGCGCGGGGGTGCCCTGGTGCGCCAAAACCCGGAGATGGGCGGGCGTGGGCGGGCGCGGGTGAGGGCTGCGCTCCCCGGTCAGCGCGCCGGAACCCCGTCGCCCGCAGGGCCGGGCACGACGGGGCCGGGGACGGCGGGGCCGGGCACGACGGGGCCGGGGACGGCGGGGCCGGGCACGACGGGGCAGGGCTCCGGCGCCGTGGCCGTGCGGTCGCGCCCCGCGGCCTTGGCGGCGTACACCGCGGCGTCGGCGGCCGTCAGCAGGTCCGCGGGACGCAGCCCGGAGCGGCTCCGGGCGGTCGCGATGCCGATGCTGACCGTCAGCCACGGCCGCACCGGCGAGCCGCGGTGCTCCACCCGCAGCCGCCGCACCTCCCGGTGCACCCGCTCGGCGACGGCCAGCGCGTCCCCGGTGGAGGTCCCGGGCAGCACCACCGCGAACTCCTCGCCGCCGAAGCGGGCGGCGAGGGCCGCCTCGTCGCCGCACGCCCCGGCCAGCGCGCCGGCGACCGCGCGCAACGCCTCGTCACCGCGCAGGTGGCCGTACGTGTCGTTGTACGCCTTGAAGTGGTCGACGTCGACGAACAGCACCGACAGGGGCCCGCCCGCGGCGGCGGGCAGCTCCCACGCCCGCTGCAGGTGCTCGTCGAACGCCACCCGGTTGGCGATGCCGGTCAGCCCGTCCAGGTGCAGGGAGCGGCGCAGTTCCGCGTTGGCCAGGCGCAGCTCCTCGGTGCGCCGCGCCACGGCCGCCTCCAGCTCGTGCCGGCGGGCGATGGTGTCGAGGCGGGTGCTCAGGTCCATCCGCAGCACCTCCGCGGTGTGCTCCCGCAGCTCCGGCTCGTCGTAGAGGACGTAGCCGATCTCCCTGCCCCGCACGGACAGCGGCTGCACGACGAGGCAACCGCGCCGCAGCTCCCCGCGCAGCGCGGGCGGCAGCAGCTCCGCCACCGGGAAGGGCCCGAGAGCGGCGGGGTCGCCGGCCGTGCGCGGGTGGGCCAGGTGCACGCGGCCGGCCGGCTCCGCGGTGCCCGGCTGCGCGGGCTCGCGCAGCACGACGAAGCAGCGCGTCACCCCCAGCCGCGACAGGCACGCGTCCAGCGCCTGCATGGCCTCCCGCTCCGTGGTGCAGCCCATGAGGGTGCGGTTCAGCGTCAGGACGGTGTGCAGCGTCGCCACGTCCTCGGCGGCCCGCGCGGCCGGGGCGCCCCGCCCGTCGGCCTGCCCGTCGGCGCGGGCCGCCCGCGCCGTGGACGCGCGCGGCACCAGCCGGGTGGGGACCTGGACGAGACGGGCGGGGGTCCCGGAGGCGTGCCGGGGGGTGCCGGTGGCGACCAGGTCCAGCAGGAGCTCCACGGCCAGCTGTCCCTGCCGGGTCAGCTCCTGCGACACGGTCGTCAGGGGGCAGCGGGGCTGCTGCATCAGGTGGTCGTCGTCGAAACCGGAGACGACGACGTCCTCGGGGACCCGCAGCCCGTGGTCCAGGACGGCGTCCATGGCCCCGAGGGCCGAGGCGTCGTTGAGGGCCACCAGCGCGTCGAACCGCTCGCCCGCGCGCAGCAGGTCCGCCACCGACCGGTAGGCGGTCTCCCGGTCGAACATGCCCTCCACGACGAGGGCCTCGTCCAGGGCCAGGCCGTGCTCGGCGAGGACCTCGCGCACCACCGCCTCCCGCTCCGAGGAGTCGGGGTGGTGCGGCACGCCGCGCACGAGGGCCACCCGCCGCACCCCGGGCTGGGCGAGGACGTGCCGCACGAGCTGCGTCATCCCGGGGCGGTTGTCGGCGCGCACCGCGGCGTGGCCGGGAGTGGTGCCGCTGATGTCGACGACCGGCAGCTCGGGGTGCTCGTCGAGGAGCCGCACCACCTCCGGCTGGGGCTTGTCCGCGGGCAGGGTGATGATGCCGAGGACCGCCCCCTGCTCCACGGCGTGGCGCAGGGACGTCGACACGTCGGCGGTGAAGAAGTCCTTGATCTGCACGTGCATCGGCACCCCGCGGCGCTGCAGCTCCTGGCGGACGGCGCTGACGATGCCGAGGATGTACGTGGAGGTGCGATTGACGACGACGGCCACGACGCCGCTGTCCGACTCCTCCACCCGTGGTGTGTCGGAGGCGGCGGGACCGTCCTTGAGGAGGCCCGCGCGGCCGGGCCCGCCCGGGGGCGTCAGGGGCACACGGTGGACCTCACCGCGTCCACCACCTTCTGCGCCTGCTCGGGGGTCAGCTCGGCGCCGGGGCCGCCGAACAGCTCCTGCGCCCGGGTCACGACCTCCTCGGTCCCCCGGCCGGCCCCCACCTCCGCGCACACCCGCGCGGCGCCCTGCGCCAGCTTCTGCGGGTCCGCGGCGAGGTTCGGGTCGATCGCGGTGACGTCCTCGGTGAGCCTGGTGAGCTGCTCGCCCGAGGGCAGCTCCACCGCGGGCAGGTCCGGCGCGGAGCGCACGGCCTCCTCGGCGGCACCACAGCCCGCGAGGAGCGCGGCGAGGACGAGCGCGGCGAGGGAGCGGGACGTGGTCACCCCCGCATTGTCGCCGCCGACGCCGACACGCGCACCCCGCACCGCAGGTGCCGGTGGCGCACCCCGGGAGAGGGCGGGCCGCCGGCACGCGCGGGCCGTGCGCGGTCCTTGCGGAACAGATTCGTGGGCATGGACGCGGCGAGCGCGTCGTACCCGGCGGCGTTGAGGTGCAGGTGGTCGCCGGTGTCGTAGGCGGGCGGCAGCCGGCGAGGGGCCGCGGGAGACCCGGTCGAAGTTCAGGACGGCGTCGAACTTGCCGCTGGTGCGGATCCAGGTGTTGACCTTCTGCCGCGCCGCCTCGCGCTGCCCCTGCGGGTTGTCGTAGCCGGTGTTGCCGCCGACGGGCGCGATGGTCGCGCCGTAGATGCGGATGCCCTGGGCATGGGCGCGGACCATGATCTGCTCGTAGGCGCGGATCAGCTCGTCGGCGACGGCGGCCTGCGCGGCGGTAGTCGCCCCGGCGGTGCCGATGTCGTTGACGCCCTCGAACACGATCAGCCACTGCACGCCGCTCTGAACCAGGACGTCGCGGTCGAGGCGGGCCAGGACGTTGGGCCCGAGGCCGTCGTTCAGGACGCGGTTGCCGCCGGCTGCCTGATTCGGCACGGCGACGTCGTCGGTGCGCTCGTCGGCCTGCAGGCGCGCGAGGAGGCGGTCCGGCCAGCGGTCGTTCCGGTTCGTGGTGGAGCCACGCCCGTCGGCGAGGGAGTCGCTGAGCAGGGCGAGCGCCGGCCTTCGGGTGGGTGAGGACCCCTACGCCGTTGAGGAAGTACCAGTGGTCGGTGCGAGTGGCGCCGAGCATGTCGGTCCCAGCGACGTGGTCCCCGGCGAGCAGACGAAAGCTGGTGCGAGAGCGAGGGTAGGAGGTGAGGTCGTTCGACGCCTGGCCCCGGGCGACGCGGAGGGGGATGGTGAGGCTGGCGTCCACAGGGAGGTCGAAGCCGAGCTCGTCGAACACAACGAACGTCCCGCGGCACGCTCGCCCCCGGCCGTCCGCCGAACGCAAGCTCGCTGGTGCTGCTGGGCTCCACCATTGAGGGGTGCCGCACCCATGTGGTGGGCGTCTGCACGAGCCAGTCGCGGGCGACATGCACCTCTGCGGTGGCCTGCAAAGGCATGAGGGCGAAGGTGACGGCGGTGACTATCAGGAACAGGCCCCGCCAAGGCCACAAGCCGCGTCCCACCCAGGTTCCAGCGCCAGCAGGACGGCGACCGGCGCGCCGACGAGACACAGCGCCGGTCGCAGGCACCGCACAAGTCGGTCTCGGCGCAGCCGACCCGCTACCGAGCAGGCACTTTCCGTGCGTTTGCGAGCGACCCGGCGCACCGAGAGCGCCACCTCCGGCAGGAGCACCACCGGTCGAAGCACCGACGCCGCCAAGTCGGCGCCCGTGTCCCCGAGCCGTTCCCGCAGACCCGGACCCCGACGGGCGGCGCCAGGCCCTGACAGACGCCCACCACCAGGAGGACCGCGGTCACGCCTAGGGCCAGGGCCAGCAGGACCTCCACCAGCGGACGCCACCACGACGTCCGCCTGGTGTGCGCCAGTTGCGGGTGCGGGAGGTGCGCTCTGCCTACGGGGCCAGCGTCGCGAGCGAACATGCCGCCGGGAACGCGTCCGGCGCCCACCCGCGGAGGGGGAGCGCCGGTGTCCGCATCGAGAGCGGACGCTTAGGATCTGGTCCTGCAGTTAGCTTGGCCATCCGAGCCGAGCCGAGCCCTCCACGGCGGTCCAGGGCTGGAGGACGCCTCATGCGGCGGCCGACGCAACAAGGACGATGGCCTCGGCCTCGGAGCGGGTGGTGGCCTCGATGGTGGCGTTCATCGCCGGCATCCGCAGTCCCCGCGATCGCGGAGAAGGCGGACCTGCCGGACGGCTGTGGCGACCGTTCCCGCCTCGCCGGAGGTCCCGTCCGTGTCGTTCCGTGGCATGGTCGTGTGACCCGAATGATGCCCTGCTCCGGTCGGCGATGACGCACACGTTCCGGTAGGAGCGTGAGCGGCCGGATTCTGGGCATTTGGGTGGTTCCCCTGTTCCGATGGGAGGCCCGTCGGCAGATGATGACCTAGGCTGCGCGCCCACCCCAACACGTGACGTCGTTCGATGCCCGGGCGGGGGAGCCGAGTAAAGGTGCTTAGGTGGAACTCGCGACTGTGCAAGGTGAGCGGGGACCCGATTGTAGTCAGACAGACCTCAATGATCTGCCACCCTCCCGGGGAGCGCCGGGCCGGCCGCAGCCCTCGCGTGGGGGTCAGCCGCGGCTTGCGGAAGATTCGTCAGATCATGGCGACCGGATTGGTGGGGACCTTCCCTGCTGACTCTGACCAGTGTACGGTCGCGGCACCAGAGAGGTTCGGTCGACGAATGGCGCCAACCTCATCGACGAGGTCAGCGGGGGCATCGTGCGGAACGTGCGCGACTGGCTCGATGGAGTCGCAGTCCATCCTGAAGTCCTCGAGTTGCGTCCTGATTACCGAGCGCTGTGCATCGTTGCCACTGGTTTGCATCCAGGGCCGAGCGATGAGGTGAGCGATCGCCTGCTCGCTGAGTCCGAGATGCATGCTCGCGCGTTCTTTGATTCTCAACCGCTCGAGGAACACCCCAACGTCGTAGCCTGGCGCGAGGCCTACCGGGCCTTCGGAGCCAAGCCGCAGCGAACCCGTCCGAGCATGGAAGCGCTGTTGCGGCGCGTCCCGGACGGCCTGCCCCGAGTAGACCGCATCACAGACATCTACAACGCCGTCTCCGTCCGGTATGTCATCCCGATCGGCGGTGAGGACCTGACCGGCTACTCCGGGCCAGCCAGGCTCGTGCGCGCTAAGGGCAGCGAACTGTTCGAGGCGACCGCTCACGGTTCTCTCGTCATCGAGCACCCTGAACCAGGAGAAGTGGTATGGGCCGACGACGACGGCGTGACTTGCCGTAGGTGGAACTGGCGACAGTGCTCGAGGACACGAATCACCACGAGCACGACCTCGGCGTTCTTCGTATTCGATGCCCTCGGTTCTACCAATGACAGTGATCTGCGCGTCGCTGAGGAGTCGCTCGTCCGTATGCTCGCTCGTGACGGTGCCGCGCCTGAGACGGCTAGTCGCGTCATAGGTGCATTCCCGGCTTAGGATCACTGTTGCACGGGTCAATTCCGACCGGGGCGGTCGACGTCCGAAGCTGGATGAGCATGTCCTTGAATCTTGGACACTTCGACTATCCGGGGCGGGACTCCCGGGGTGTACTTGGCGCCGCGACTCGCGGCGGCTGCCGCGCATCGCGGTGGAGACCGAGAGTGGCACCAATATTTGAGCGCTACACCGCTTCGGCGCCGGAAGTTGCGCGTGGAAGGGTGCTCCGATCGTGGGTCGAGAAGGCGTTCGCGTGCTGGCTGTGCCCCCACAGTGCCTCAACCTCAGCGGCATCGATGTCCCGCGCGATGAGACCGCCGCCAATATAGACCGAGTGAGCGCCTCGACTCCGCGGCGAGCACGTAGACGAATGCCTTCGCGGCGTCGCCATGATGTGGGAGCAGCCCCAGCGTCCAGACTCTCGCCAGGCTCGCTCAACTGCTGAGCCCTTCCGTCAGAGCGGCCCATTCCGGCTGTGCTGACCGCACATCCGCGCTATATTTGGTCGGGAAGTCGACTCGATCCGCTACGGTCCCGATGCACGAGAGTGTGGCGTACTAGCCTCGGCAGTTGGGATGACGATTCTACCTGAATGACTTCTTGTTCGTGTTCTTGCAGTATAGAGGTACCTCCTTCTGTATCCCGGTCCGCGTGCTCGAACAAGGCGAGAGGAACGACTGACGTGAGCGATCTTGTGATCTTCAGGCTTGGCGACACTGCGAGCCTGGTGGTGGAGTCGCAGGAGCCTGTCGCCGAAGGTGCCGAGCACGACATGGGACTCTTCTCCGGACGCCGCGTCCGAGAGGCCGACGAGTCGCTCGAGAAGTCGATGGGACGATTCATTCCCGCTGCGCGGGCGATACTGGAAAGCATCACCGACCTGCAGGCGGACGAGGTGAGCATCGAGTTCGGGCTCAAACTGACGGCCGAAGCCGGCATCACCGTGGCTAAGACTGCGCTGGAGGGGCACATGCAGGTCACCGTCAACTGGCGCCGGAAGGACCTGGGTGACGGTCAGGAAAGCGAGCACTGCTGACGTGGACCCGACCTGGCCGGTTCTCGTCATGGTCGGGCAAGGGCTCGGCGGTGTAGGTTTCCACGTCACTCCGGACATGTGCGTCACATGTGCGCACGTCATCGATCCTGGACGCCCGGGACAGGCGCCACCTGCCAAGGTCGAAGTTGCTCCCCTGTTCAACGCAACGTCGCTCCAGGAAGCATCGGTCGTCGGATGGGCTCCCGCGCTGGATGCCGCACTGCTCCGCGTCGCCTATCCGATCGGTCCATCCGAGGTGCCGCCCCTGCGTTACGCCGAAAGGCGCAGCATTGCCGATCAAAATGGGCGCTGGAGGGCGTGGGGCTTACCGGGGTCGGCCATGCAGGGCCTTGAGCTGCTTCACCAGCCGAGTGATATCGTCCGCCGTGCTCGCAGCTCAGTCAGGGCGACCAGTGGATCGATCAGCGATCGCGTCGGTCACCACCGATACCAAGTTGTGAGCGACTCAGATCTCCCGTTTGAAGGTGGGTACAGCGGAGGTGCTGTCCGGGAAGATGGTTCCGACGCGGTCATCGGCATGCTCACGAGCCGAGCCAGCCGCCCCGCCGCCCCGACTGTGGGCTTTATGGTGACGCTAGACGGGCTCGTGTCGGCCTTCCCGGTCCTCGCTCGCAGCGTAGGGTGGATGCCCCATCTCGACACCGAGCTCCGGGCCGCTTGGCGCTGGGAGGACGACGACCTTCGCCGCCCCTCACTGGGGTCCCACTTCACTGGGCGCACCAACGCCCTCTCCGCCCTTCGCGCCTTCGTCGACGGGGCGATCTAGCGGTGCCCCTGATGCTCGTGACGGGTCCGGCGGGCTGCGGGAAGTCCGCACTCCTGCGGGAGATCGTCATGTCCGCGGATCAGCGGGTCGACTTCGCTGCGCACCTGCGCAACTGGACGGTGGATCGCCTGGTCGACGCAGTCGCCGACGGGTTGTCGCTGCCGCCTCGTGATCCCGGTGCGACGTCGGAGTCGTCACGCAACGCCTTGATCGAGCGGCTCCCCAACTTTCGAGGCAGAGCACGTCCGCGCGCCCTGCTCGTGCTTGACTCGCTCGATGAGTCTGGTGTTTCGGCGCACCAGATTGCAACCTTCCTGAGACGTGTCTCCCGATTCGCGGACGTGGTGGTCGCTCTGCGCTCCGGCCACCCGGATCTCGTGCGCCTCCTCGACCCTGACTCGGCAGTCGATCTGGATGACGACCACTTCTTTCGGGCCGATGACATCGTCGACTTTGTCCACCACGTCCTGGGCGCTGAGGCTCCCGACATGCCGGGGGACGCTATCGATGTAGCCGTCACGAGCATCGTCACGGCCGCGGGCCGAAACTTCCTGATCGCTGGCTTATTGGCCTTGGCACGGGCGCAGTCGCATCACCGCGGTCAGGCCTGGGCCCGCGACGATCTGCCGGAGACCGTTTCGGGGGCCATGAAGCTGTTCGTGGAGCGGTTGGCGAACCCTGACCGCGCCTGGCAGTTGCTCCTGCCCGTTGCTCTCTCGCTCGGCCAAGGCTGGCCCGTCAACCTCTGGGCCGGCGCAGTGGCACGGTTGACCGGACAAGTTTGTACCAAGGCAGAGATCGACGAGTTTCGCCGTACCGCCGCCGAGTACCTTCTCGAGCAAAACTTGGCAGCGGGAGAACGAACTGTTCGGATCTTTCACGAAGCGCTTACCGCGACGGTTCTGGCTGAGCGCCAGCAGCAGCTCCTGTGGTCGGCGGAGTCCATGCCCGGAGCCGGTGACGTCGACCAGCGCGCTCTCGTGATGTATCTGGTGGAGCAGGCGGAGAACATGGAGTGGCGCCATGTCCACTCATATATCAGGCGGTTTCTTCCTGGACACGCCAGGGCAGCGGGCGAGCTGTCAGGCCTCGTGCGGAACCCCCGTTTCCTCAGCACTTGCTCGCCTGGAGAGCTCCACTTGGCCTTGACGCGTATGGCCGGTGGCACGCCTCCTCCGGCCGAGGCCCGCGTGCACTCGTTGGCCCTTCCTCAATTGGGAGACCGCCCGGAGACGAACGCGGCACTCCTGGCTCTGGCGGCACACTACTCGAGGGAGGGCGGTGTTGCTGCTCGTTTGCGAGAGGCCTACCCGACCGATGAGACCGGAGGTGTCATCTGGTTCAGACCTACGGATCAGTCCAATGATCTAGGTCATGCAGACTGGGTCACAGCGGTCCATGTCGTGCAGCGCGGTGGACGGCACCTGCTTCTGTCCGGCGGCGCGGATCGGACCGTCCGCTCTTGGCCGATTGGGTCCGAAGGGGAGTCGCGCGTCGTCGCACGGAGCGGTGGCACCGTTAGGGCCCTCGCCCATCTCGGCGGCCACGTGGCAGACCGCTTGGCCATGGCATGCGATGACGGCGCCGTCCACGTGCATCGGCTCAGTGGAGTCGGTGCCTCGGAGTCGGTCCTACTGCTGGGACACACCGACTGGGTCCGTACCGTCATAGCATGCGATGTTGCCGGGGTCGAAGTGCTCGTAAGTGGCGGCGATGACGGGACTGTGCGCGTGTGGAGAGGCCAGCAAGCAGAGGTTCTACACGTGGACCATGGGTGGGTGCTTGCCCTGGCTGCATATGCAGACGCGGACGGAAAGGCGAGTCTCGCCAGCGGGCACGCTGACGGCACTGTGGCGCTGTGGGATCTCGAAGGCCTCGAGAGCGTGGGCTCATTTCATGCCCACGATGGAGCTGTGCGCGCACTGGCAGTACTCGAGCGCCCAGATGGCATCAGGCTGATTAGTGCTGGAGACGACGGTGCCGTGAGGTTGTGGTCGCCTGGAATGTGCGAGGGCCAAGCACTCGGATCGCCGAGCCGGCGTTCCCTGCGATGCGTTGGCACGTTCCAGACCGCTCATGGGTGGAATGTGGTCACGGGCGGGCTTGAGCAGGAGGTGATCGTGCATCGCCTCGACGATCAAGATCGGGTCCTGGACACCAGACGCTACCGAGGACACAATGATTGGGTTCGCGATGCTGCTGTGATTTCGTCGCCGTCGGCGGAAGGTGCGATCATCTTCACCGGCAGCGACGACGGATCCATCCGTGCGTGGTCATACCCCCCAGGTTTCACGGAGAGTTCCATCCGCCCGCCCGCTCAGACGTGGTACAGGACGATCTGTGCACTGGGAGACGGTAGGAGCCGCTTCGCGACCGGAGGAACTGATGGTTTCGTCCGAGTTTGGGAGCCTTCCCGTGCGGAGCCCGAGCAGTTCGCTGTACGGCTTCACGACGACTGGGTGCGTGCACTCTGCCGTGTCGGTGGGCCAGGGCCCGTTCGGTTGGTGTCTTGCGGGGACGACGGTCGAGTCGTGATTTGGAGGCCGGGGGAGAAGGGGGTAGATGCCGAGCTCGATGTGGCGAGTGGATCCCTCAGGGCTCTTGCGGACGTTCCGGGGCGGTCAGAGCATGACTTGATTTTCAGTGTTGGAGACGACGGCCTGCTCCGGTTGTGGGATTTGCGGCATCTTCGGTCGGGGCCTCTCCAATCGGCTCGCGCCGGCGATGATTGGCTGCGTGCCGTCTGCTGCTTCCGGCACGACAACCGTGTTCTCGTCGCATGTGGAGGGGATGACGCGAAAGTCACTGTCTGGGAGGCATCCGACCTCTCGGCCGGTCCTGTAGCCACCTTCCAAGGTCACACCAGCGCCGTGAGGTCATTGGTCGCGGCTACTTGCGACGGCACCACGTCTCTGTTTTCCACTGGCGATGACGGCAGGATCTGCTCGTGGGCGATCGGGTCTGGCAACCACATGAGCGTTGCAGGTCACAAGGGCTCTGGGCTGGGGATTGTCGTCGCCGGAGGGAGGTCGCCTGTGCTCATTAGTGTAAGTGCAGATGAAACCATACGTGGATGGGACATGCCCACCCTCTCTCCGGTGCTGAACATGCCTGTGATGTCGCCCGTCTTCGCCGCTGCGGAGATCGAGTCGGGGAGGTTGGCAGTGGTCAATCAGCGGGGAGTCGGCGTGTTCGAGGTTTCTCGGGGCGTTGAGGGCTCCTAGCTCGTGATCAAGGGTTGCTAGGATTCTTGATCAGTACAGCACTCGTGACCGCGCGGTGCGGCGCAGATGCCGAGACGCGCGGATGTCCATGGTCACAGTTGCCTTCTTCAGCCAGCGATCGCGTCCGTCGAAACGCGCACGAAATGCCGCGCGGCCGTGCACGGCTGTGTGATTATCTATGATCAGCAGCGTGCCAGGCTGCACGTCTACCGACGACAGTTTCGAGTCCAGGCATCGCACGAGCTGGTCGAGTGCCGCCTGCGCAGCGGGATTCACCCCTTCGACGCATCGCATGAAGTACGGGTCGACGCACATGTACGGCGCCAGGTGGTCGCCGTAGAGGATCGGAACTGGTTGCGGATTGTCGCGCATAGTTCTCAACTGCTCCAGTGCCCGGTGTGTCGGATCCGTGGCAGTGAGCTGCCGGATGTGCTCATTGTCGGGCAGAATGACGAAGTGCGGTTGCCGGAGCAACCCGGCGCACTGCTCAGGGAGTTGGATGTCGCGGATCGACGCCACGGTCGTCGGAACTCGGTCATCATTGCGCAGTCCGAGAAGCAGCAGGTAGTCACAGCGCTGCGGATGGAAGGCATCCTCCGTGTGCCACTCGAGAAGAGTCTGTCCGTGACCGCTCTGCTGTGACTGCTCCCCAGGTATGGGCAGCACGTCCGTCACGAGCCGGCCTCGTTGCAGTGTGGACCAGCCGAAGACATCACCACCCAAGCACAGCGCGTAGAGGAGTAGAGCGGTAGCGCTGGGGCGCGTTCGCAGTTGCGCCTCCAGATCGGACCAGTGCAAAGGAGTTGCGCCAATCTCCCGATCGTTGACCCGGAGGCCACGCACGAGGCAAGCGGATGTGCGCTCCTCGTGCTTGAAGGCGTGAATGAAGTTTTGAACGTCCTCGGGCACCTGGCGGAGCAGGCGCCACGAGTGCCCTGATAGGCCGTGGCCGTCGGTGTCATACCCGTGAGTAGCCAGTTGTCGGCTGAGCTCGTCAAGATCCTGTGCTTCGGCTGCCGAGAGCGTGTACTGCGCCATCTCCATGCCCGGCTCCTACCTCTGCGTGTCGCCCGCCTCGGCGAGCGCTCGCTCGACTGCGGCTCCGGCTGTTTGATGGCCGGTGCGTCGACCAGGTCGCGTGGTTGTCATTCTGCGCTCGGCGGAGGAATCTCGCAAGGGTTTTGCGACGGTCCGCGTGAGTCGTCGGTAACGGTAGCCGAGCAGGACAAGAAGCACTCGGTGCCGCAGGGCACCCTTCGGGAACCAGCGGTTCACCGCTCCGTCAAGACGGCGACAGGTGGTACGGCGACCTCAGGCCGTCGGAAGCGGCTCTGAGGCGTCCAAAAGCATCTGATAGCGGCGGACGTACTGGTAGACCTTCTCCGGTGCGGTGTGCACCACCGCACTGTTGACAACTCCGGTATCGGGATCCAGTTGACCCACCGACACCGCTCGGTCACCGAACACGAGGAAGTCCAGTGAGTCTGGATCCAGTGACGCCTCATCCCGGAAGAGCACACGAATCTCAAGGTTGCGGTGTCGTCGACCGATATCCCTTAGATGGTGGGCGACATCGGCGTCGGTCATCATCGATCTGCTCCGGAGCAGGTAGATGCGGTGTACCTTCACGCCTCTACGGGCGGCCGCTTCGTGGGCGCGCATCGAGGCTTGGTACTGGGGCTTAGAGAACTGACGGAGCGCTTCAGCAGGTGATCGTGTGTCAACGGGGGCCGTGGATCGGAGCACTTCACCGCCGCGCATCCGCTCAATCCTCCTCGTGTCGTCCGAGTAGGTCTCCACCAGCGTGCGGATCCGGTAGGAACCTTGGCTGAGCAGGTCGAGATCCTCGCGTGTCGACTCGTAGGCCGCACGCAGCTCCGGAGATCCCTCCGTGCGCCGACGGATGTCTCGGTGGACGGCGAGTTCGCGCGAGGATGACATGATCGTCGCCTCCATCTCGTGCAGACGCACCCTGTTCTCGCAAACGACGGTCAAGATGAGGCCGATGAAGGCCATGATCAGAGCGTTGCTCACCTGGCTCGACTGAGGCCACAGGTAGGCCGCGCCTGCCGCGCCGAGCGTTACGACGGCGCCGATCAGCAGAACGGTCAACGAAAGGCTCGCTCCACGCATCGTGTGCCTTCCCTTCGTGAGACCTCGCCGGCAGCGACAGGCGACATCATTCCCGGGGGCAAGCATCCGTGTGAAGCGCTTCGCGAGGATCGGGTGCCGCGAGGTTCCCGAGCCGACGGCAGCCTGCCGCCCTTCCGGAGGCGATCGAGCGAAGTCTCGGGAATCGAGGCACGCCCTCGGTCCCGTGCCTGTGTCGGGCGCCGCAGGGCCCACGCCGCCCACTGTTCTGCCCGTAGCCGTTGTGCACCGCTCGTCGCACCGGCTTCTCGTGCAGTCGATCGTTGGTGCTGTCGGGGCGCTTCAGCAGGAGTCGTGCAGCCACGCTCGACGCGGTGCTGCGTGCCGACGTCACCATCGACGCCGGCACAGTCTGCGCTGCCAAGCGCAACGGGATGAGTAGCCCAGGCGCAAGGACTGCGGATCAACTGGGCCTCGTTCTCGGCAGGTCGTGAATTCTCCTATAGGTCGCCATCTCCGTGCGGCGATCGGGTGAGACGGCTCAAGCCCGTTGCGCCGGGTGCCGATGGTCGGGCATGGCGGTGTGGGTCTTCCGGGCGTACGCGGCGGCGGGTGCCGTCGCGCTGGTGGCGTTCGCGCTGCTGCCCGTGGGCGCCGTGAAGGACGTCGCCGTCGGCGGCCTGGCGCTGGCCGGTGCGGTGGCCGTGCTGGCGGGTGCCCGCGGCCACCGGCCCCTGCGCGCGCTGCCGTGGCTGTGGCTGGCCGGTGCCGTCGCGCTGCTCGCCGCCGGTGACCTCGTCTGGTCCTGGCAGGCGTGGGTGCTGCACGAGGAGCCCTTCCCCTCGGTCGCGGACGTCCCCTACCTCGCGGCGTACCCGGCCCTGGCGGTGGCGTTCATGCTGCTGGTGCGTGGCCGGCAGCCCGGCCGGGACCGCGAGAGCCTCATCGACTCCAGCGTCTTCACCATCAGCGTCGCCCTGCTGTGCTGGGTGCTGCTGCTCGGTCCCACGCTGGCCGACCCCGACGCCGGCCTGCTCACCACCGCCGTCGCGGCGGCCTACCCCCTCGGGGGCGTCCTCGTCGTCGGCCTGCTCGTGCGGCTGCTGACCACCCCCGGCGCCCGCACGGCCTCGTTCCGGCTGCTCGCCGCGGCGGCGCTCGCGCTGCTCGGCGGCGACGCCGGCTTCCAGCTCTCCGAGCTGCACGGCCTGACCGAGGTGCTCGGCGTGGACGCCTACGCCGCGGCCAACGTGCTGTTCGCGGCGTCCTACCTGCTGTTCGGCGCCGCGGCGCTGCACCCCTCCATGCGGCAGCTCTCCGAGCCCGCCCCGGAGTCCGCCGCCGTCTTCACCCGAGCCCGCCTCGCCGCGCTCACCGTCGCCAGCCTCGTGGCCCCCGGCGTCCTGGCGGTGCAGCTCCTGGCCGGTGCGCGGCTGGACGCCTGGGCGGTCGTCGTCAGCTCCACCGCCCTGTTCGTCCTCGTGGTGCTGCGCATGGCGGGCCTGCTCGCCCGCGTCCAGGAGCAGGCCGGTGCGCTGGCGACGATGGCCCGCACCGACGGCCTGACGGGTCTGCCGAACCGGCGCACCGCCGACGCGGAGCTGCAGCGGCTGCAGGAGAAGGCGCTGCTGGACGGGCTGCCGCTCGTCGTCGCGATGCTCGACCTCGACCGGTTCAAGAACTTCAACGACACCTTCGGCCACCAGGCCGGCGACAGCCTCCTGCAGGGCGCGGCGACCGCGTGGCGTACGGGCCTGCAGGGCTCCGGCATCGTGCTGGCCCGCTACGGCGGGGAGGAGTTCCAGGCCATGGCGGTCGGCTGCACCCTGCGCGAGGTGCAGGAGGCCCTGGAGGGGCTGCGCGGCACGACGCCCGCGGGGCAGACGTTCTCCGCGGGCGTCGCCGAGTGGGACCGCCGCGAGAGCGTCACCGCGCTCGTCGGCCGCGCGGACGTGGCCCTCTACGCCGCCAAGCGCGCCGGGCGGGACCGCGTCGTCACCAGCGGCGAGGCGGGGGTCCCCGCGATGCTGTGAGCAGCCGCTCCGCCGGTCACCGGCGGGCCCCGAGACGGCCCGGGGAGGGCCCGGGGACGCCCCGGAGATGGCCCGGGTGAGGCATCAAGGTCCGTCGCGTGCGTGCCGATACAGGAGCGGGGCACCCCCGCCCCCGCCGCCGACGTGAGGACGCACCCCTGTACCAGGCAGCTGACCACGGGCCGACCCGTCGCAGGGTGCTGCCCCGGGGCACCCCCCTGCCCGACGCCGTCTGGCTCTCCCGGCACCGGGTCTTCCTCGCCGCCGCCTGGGCCTCCGGCGCCGTGGTCCTGGTCTGGGCCGCACTCGCCGGGGGACCCCTGCACGCGCTCGTGGACGGCGTCCCCGTCGTCGCCGCCGCCGCCGTGGCCACCCTCGCCGGCTCCGGGCGCAGGGGCCGGGAGGCGGCCTCGTCCGCGGTGATGCTCGCGCTGATGATCGCGACCGCGATGGCGGTCCACCTCTCCGGCGGCCTCATCGAGGCGCACTTCCTCTTCTTCGTCGTCGTCGGCGCCGCTGCCGCCTACCAGACGTGGGCGCCGTTCCTCACCGCCGTCGGGTTCGTCCTCTTGCACCACGGCCTGCTGGGCACCCTCGCCGGGCACACGATCTTCAACCACCCGCAGGCGCAGGAGCGCCCGTGGCTGTGGGCGCTCATCCACGCCGGCCTGCTCGCGGCGGCGGCGGCGGTGGGCATCGCGTCCTGGCGCGCCGACGAGATGGTCCGCGAGCGCCTCGCCGAGCTCGGTGCCCGCAGCCGCCTCATCATGAGCACCGTCGAGGACGCCATCGTGGCCGTCGACACCACCGGCTGCGTCGTGGAGGCCAACCCGGCCGCGACCCGGCTGCTGGGCGCCGGCCGCCCCGTGCGCCGGCGCCCGCTGCAGGAGCTGGTGCCCGGGGTGTGCGACGTCGCGCAGATGCGGGACCTCGCGCGCGGGCAGCGGCCCGCCGTGCCCGGCGAGGCCGTCGTGCCGTCCGCGCAGGGCGGCCCCGTGCGGGTCGGGGTGCGGGTCGTGCCCGTCCGCGGCGACGAGTCCGTGCGCGCCGTGGTGACCCTGCGGGACCTGTCCACCGCGGAGCGCGCGGACAACGCCGAGCGGGCGCTCGTCGACCTCACCGAGCGCGAGCGCGCGCAGCGGCGTGACGTGGCCGCCCTCTCGGGCGCGGTCCGCCCGCCCGCCCTGGCCGTCGAGGGCCTGGAGCTCGCCGTCGCCTACGAACCCGCGGCCAGCGCCCCCGCCGGCGGCGACCTCTACGACTGGCTCGTGCTGCCCTCGGGGGAGGTCCTCGTCGTCGTCGTCGACGCCATGGGACGCGGCACGGCCGCCACCCGCGACGCGCTCGCCGTGACCACCACCGTGCGCACCCTCGCCGTGGCGGGCTGCCCGTTGGAGGACCTCGTGGCCCGCGCCGCGGCGGTCCTGGACGTCACGAGCCCCGAGCTGCTCGCCACCCTCCTCGTCGCCGTCGTCGACCCCCCCACCGGTCGGGTGCGCCTCGCCGGTGGCGGGCACCCGCCCGCGCTGGTGGTGTCGCCCGGCGCGGCCCGCGAGGTCAGCGCCGAGGGCCTCGGCATCGGCTACCCCGACCCGGGCAGCTTCGCCGTCCGCGAGGTCGTCCTGGCGCCGGGGGAGTCCCTCGTCCTCTACACCGACGGCCTCATCGAGGGCACCCACGACGTCTCCGCCGGGCTGCGCGAGCTCGCCGGGACCGCCGCGGAACTGGCCGCGGAGCTCGCCGCGGTGCCGCCCTCCGAGCTCGCCGCGCGCCTGCTCACCGACGTGGTGACGTGCGCGCTGGACGACGACGACTGCCTCGCCCTCGTCGTGCGCCGCCCCGGGGTGCCCGCGCCGGAGCGGCAGGCGCCTCACGGGGTCCCGTTCACCCACGACGTGCCGGCCGATCCCGCGCAGGTGCGCCCGGCGCGCTCGGCCGCGGCGGTGTGGCTGGCGGGTCAGGGCATCGGCGAGGACACCGCCGACACGTGCCTGCTGCTGCTGAGCGAGCTCGTCGGGAACTCCGTGCGCCACGGCGGCTCGGCGGCGCGGGTGCGGCTGTCCCGGACCGGGCGGGAGGTCCTGCTGGAGGTCGAGGACTGCTCCGCCGCCCTGCCCGTGGTCCGCGAGGACGACGTGGAGGCCACCGGCGGCCGCGGCATGCAGCTCGTCGGGGTGCTGTCGTCGCGCTGGGGCACCCGGCCCACCGCGGAGGGCAAGACGGTGTGGTGCGCGGTGCCGCTGGACGGGCTGGACGAGGCGCCCGCCCTGCGGCCGCTGCACGACCTCGCGGCCCGCTGACCCGGGCCGGTCCCGCGGCGGGCCGTGAGCGCCGCCGCTCCCGGGCGCTCCCCCCGCGAGGCACCCGGGAGCGGCGGCGCTCGAACCGTGGTGCTCGGTGCGATCAGCCGAGCTGGCCGCGCAGCGCGCCGGCGGGGAACTCCGCGTTGTGCACGTTGACGTGGTGGTCCTCCGTGGACGCGAGACCCGTCCCCGCGCCCCCCGTTCGGTGCGACGCCCTCCGCGGATGGGGACGGGGCGGACCGTTCCCGCCGCCCTCGCGCGCGAGCTGACCGGTCCGCGCGAACAGGCGGACCCGGTGGGTGCCGGCCGGGACCGCTCCGGGCGGGACGGCGCCGGTGGCAGACTCCGCGACCGTGACGACCGGGCCGAGGGACGTGTACGCCGAGGCCGCCGCGGTGGCGGTGGACCTGGTGGGGAGCGGCGAGGTGGCCGCCCGGTGGGGGCAGGACTCCGTGCTGCCCGGCATGGCGGTGGGCGCGCTGGCAGCCCACCTGGCCCGCAGCGTCCTGCAGGTGGAGTGGTACCTCGACGCCCCCGTCACCGACGGCCCGCTCGTGACGGCCCGCACGTACTACGCCCGGCTGGAGGGCACCACCGTGCCGGGCTCGGACCTGAACACCGGTGTCCGCCGGCGCAGCGAGACCACCGCACTGGACGGCCCGGCCGCGGTGGCCGCGCAGGCCCGGGAGGCGCTGGGGCGGCTGCGCGGCCGGCTGCCGGGGGAACCGCCCGGGCGGCGGGTCGCCGTCCTGCACCGGCAGGGGGAGGAGATGCTGCTCGACGAGTACCTGCGGACCCGCTGCGTGGAGATCGCCGTCCACACCGAGGACCTCGCGCTCGGCGTCGGCAGCCCCGTGCGGGCGCCGCGGCGGGCGGTCGCGCTCGCCGTGGACCTGCTCGTCGCCGCGGCCCGGCAGCGCTCCGGGGACGTCGCCGTCCTGCACGCCCTCGCCCGGCGGGAGCGCGACACGGCCGGGGCCCTGCGGGTGCTCTGAACCCGGGTGAGCCCCGGAGCGGGCACCGGAGCGGGTAAACCGGTGGACGCGCCCGCCGCCCGGTGGCGATCGTGAAGCCCGTGGACCAGGAGATCTGGGGCGAGGGGACCGCCCGGAACTACGACACCCCCGGCACCGGGATGTTCGCCCCCGAGGTGCTCGGACCGGCCGTGGACCGCCTCGCGGAACTCGCCGGGGGCGGGCGCGCGCTGGAGTTCGCCGTCGGCACCGGCAGGGTGGCCGTGCCGCTCGCCGCGCGCGGCGTGCCGGTCACCGGCATCGAGCTGTCCCCCGCGATGCTCGCGCGGCTGCGGACGAAGGCGGACGAGGCGGCGCTCCCCGTCGTCGTGGGCGACATGGCCGCAGCCCGGGCGCCCGGGGAGTTCACGCTCGTCTACCTCGTGTACAACACCGTCTCCAACCTGCTCACCCAGGACGCGCAGGTCGCGTGCTTCCGCAACGCCGCCCGCCACCTCGTCCCGGGCGGCCGGTTCGTGGTGGAGCTGTGGGTCCCGGAGCTGCGCAAGCTCCCGCCGGGGCAGCAGGCCGTGGTGTGGGGCTGCGAGCCCGGCTACCTCGGCCTCGACACCTACGACGTCCTGGACCAGCAGGTCGTCTCGCACCACGTCCGGTTCGGCGGGGACGGGCCCGTGGAGCTGTTCCGCAGCCCCCCACCGCTACATCTGGCCGGCCGAGCTGGACCTCATGGCGCGGCTCGCCGGCCTGGAGCTGGAGAGCAGGCACGCGGACTGGGCGGGAGCCGCCTTCACCGCCGACTCCCGCTCCCACGTGTCCGTCTACCGCCTCCCGGCCGAGGCCGCCGTGCCGTGAGGGCCGGTCCGGCCGGGCGTCCTCGTCGGCGCCCGCCGGGCGTTGCGCCGCAGCAGGTGCAGCACCGCGTCGCGCAGCGGCCGCTGCAGGGGGCGCTCCACGCAGCGGTGCAGCAGCCAGGCCAGCCCCGCGCAGCCCGCCACGGTCAGCAGCAGCGTGGCGCCCCGTCCCACGGCGGGGTGCAGCACCTCCACGAGCGCCCAGCCGACGTACTCGTGCGTCAGGTACAGCGGGTACGTCAGCGCCCCCAGCCAGGTGAGCACCCGCCACCGCACGTCCCGCACCACGGGCACGAGGACGGCCACCGCCACCAGCGCGACCCCCGTGGCGACCACCGCGGCCAGCACGGCGGGCGAGGTGGGGCGGCCGGAGGTGATGGCGTCGATCGCGCCGGCGTGGTGCGCCGCGGCGACGACGGCGGCCAGCGCGGTGTTCAGCACCACCAGCGCCCAGCGGCCCGGCGTGGAACCGTCGCGGTGCACCACGTGGAGGACCATCCCGGCGGCGAACAGGGGCGCGAACCCCAGAAGGGTCACCGCCCCCGCCGCGGCCGGCGCCGCGAGCGTCACGGCGGTGCACACCGGCGGCACGAGCGCCGCGGCGGTGAGCACCGCCCGGCGGGTGATCCCGAGGAGCAGGAGCAGCACCACGGCGAGGTAGAACTGCAGCTCCACCCACAGCGTCCAGTACACCCCGTCCACCCGCGCCACCCCCACGAGGTCCTGCAGCATCGTGAGGTTCACCAGGACCTCGCCCGCGCTGCGGTCCCCAAACGTCGGCCAGGCCCACCGCAGCGCCGCCGTCAGCAGGACCGCCGCCCAGTAGGCGGGGTACAGGCGGCCCACCCGGGACGCGAGGAACTCCGGGACGCTGCGTCCCCACGCCGACATCAGCACCACGAAACCGCTGATGACGAAGAACAGGTGGACCCCGGCGTAGCCGTAGCGCGTCGCCTCCGACAGGTGCGGGAAAACCTCCGCGGGCAGCGGCCCCCAGCGGGTGTGGTCGCGGGCGGTGAGGTGGAACAGGACGACGGCCACCGCGGCGAGCAGCCGCAGCGCGTCCAGCGACCGCAGGCGGGTTCCCGGCGGCTCCCGGTGCGGCGGGGACGGGAGGGCGGGGGGCGGCCGGTGCACCGGCGGACTGTAGGGCACCGGCGCCCCCACCCGGCCGCGCGCCTGCGGAAGGGAGTGACGTGGATCACACGGGCTGTGGTGTCCTCCCGGCCGGGGCGGGTGCGTCATGTGGTCGAGTGGCCACCGGGGCCACGCCGACGAGGAGTGATCATGCAGTACGTGCTGTTCATCTGCACCGACCCGACCGGTGAGCCCTACGACGAGGCGTCGGACGACGTCGAGAAGTGGTTCACCGGGTTGCAGGAGCAGGGCCGCCACCTGGCCGGCAACCGGCTGCGCCCGGTCGAGGACGCCACGACGGTGCGCGTGCGCGGCGGCGAGAGGCTCGTCACCGACGGGCCGTTCGCGGAGACCCGGGAGTGGATCGCCGGTTTCGACCTCGTCGAGGCCGACGACCTCGACGACGCGGTCTCGATCGCGGCCGCGCACCCGATGGCGCGTTTCGGGCGCATCGAGGTCCGCCCGGTCTGGCCCCTCTGAGCCGTGCGCCGGCCCACGGCGGCGGAGGTCGCGACCCGGGGGGGGGGGGGCCCCCCCCCCCACCACGCCCGGATCGCGGCCGCCGTCATCGCCGCCGTGGGCGACTGGCAGGTCGCCGAGGACGCCCTGCAGGACGCGTGCGAGCGTGCCCTGACGTGCTGGGAGCGGGACGGCGTCCCGGACCGTCCCGCCGGGTGGCTCGTCACCACGGCGCGACGCCGCGGGATCGACCTGCTGCGCCGTGCCGGTGGGCGGGAGTCGACCTCCCAGCGCTACGCGGTGGCCGTCGAGCGCGGGCTGCTGGTGCGGGACGCCGAGCACGAGATCGGGGACGACCGGCTGCGGCTGGTGCTGACCTGCGCCCACCCCGCGCTCCCGCTCGAGGCGAGGGTCGCCCTGACGCTGCGCACGGTGCTGGGCTGGACGCCGGAGCGGATCGCGCGCTCGTTCCTGACCACCGAGGCCGCGGTCGCCAAACGCCTGGTCCGCGCGCGGGCGAAGATCTCCCACGCGGGCATCCCGTACCGCGTGCCGTCGCGGGAGGACCTGCCGGGCCGGATCGACGGCGTGCTCGGCGTGGTGTACCTGTTGTTCACCACCGGGTACGCCGACGCCGACCGCACCGACCTCGCGGAGGAGGCGCTGCGGCTGGGCCGGCTCGTGCGGGAACTCCTGGGCCCTGAGGCCCCCGAGCGGTACGAGGCCTCCGGCCTGCTGGCGCTGATGCTCGCCCAGCACTCCCGGCGCCGGGCCCGCTCCGGCCCCGGCGGGGTCGCGGTCCTCCTGGACCGGCAGGACCGCTCGCTGTGGGACCGCGACGCCATCACCGAGGCGCAGCAGCTCGTCGCCGGGGTCCTGCAGCACGCCGCGCACCGGCGCCGGCCGGTGGGCCCGTACACCCTGCAGGCGGCCATCGCCCTGGAACACGTCCGGCCCCCGGACGCGGCCGGGACCGACTGGGTGCGCATCGCCCAGCTGCACGCGCTGCTCGACCGCGTCGCCGGCTCTCCCGCGCAGCGCATCGCGTGGGCCGTCGCGGCCGGTCGTGCGCACGGCCCGCACCGGGGGCTGGAGGTCCTCGACGGCGTCCGGCACGGCGAGGACCTGTTCCTTTACCACGCAGCGCGTGCCGATCTGCTGGAGGCGGCGGGGCAGGACGCGGCGGCGCTGGGCGCGTACGCCCGCGCCGTCGCGCTGGCACCGGGTGAGGCGGAGCGTGCGGCGCTGGGCGCCAGGCAGCGGGCGGTCGGTGAGCGCCGCGGCCGGGGTGCGGGGACATGACATCCGTCACCGGGCAGGCGTGAACCCGGCACCGGAACCCGTGACGCGGCGCACCCGTGCGGGCCCGGGGGCGGTGCCAGGCTCGGAGCACGAACCGGGAACCCCCTGCCGAACACCTGGAGGCACCGTGGACAGCACCACCGCCCGCACCGCTCCGAGCCGCCGCACCCGTGCGGGCAGCGGTCTGAGCACGTCCGACTCGCTGGTCCTCGTCCTGTGCGTCCTCGCCACCGTGGTGTGCACGGTGCTCGACGTCTCGCCCGTCGCGACGTGGGCGTTCGCGGGTGCCGCGGCGGCCGGTGGGCTGACCGCCGCCGTCCGCGCCCGCCGGGCCGGGGGGCGCTGCGGCTGACACTCCCGCTGCAGCGGGCCGGCGCCACGCCGTCGCAGGCGCCGGCGGTGTGTCGCGCAGCCGCCGCAGCAGGGGTGTCAGCGCGCGCCGCCCGCTCGCGTGGCGGTCCGGGGCGCCGCGCACCTAGGGTCCGAAGGTGCGCAGGCGAACACCGCAGGCCCGGTGACGGGCACGTGCGGAGCGAGGTGGTCACACCACCGCACGGGCTGGACGAGGAGCAGGTCCGGCAGGCCCGCCGCCGGCACGGGCGCCCCCTGCGGCGCGCGGCCGGAGGACGCACCTACGGGCAGATCCTGCGCGCCAACCTCTTCACCCTCGTCAACAACGTCCTGTTCGGCATCGGCCTGGCCCTGCTGGCCCTCGGCCGGTACGGCGACGCGGTCGTCAGCGCCGGCCTGGGGCTCCTCAACGCGCTCATCGGTGCCGTGCAGGAGATGCGCGCCAAGCGGGAGCTGGACGCCCTGAAACGCCGGCACGGCGCGCGGGTCCGCGTGGTGCGCGACGGGCGGGAGGCGCAGGTCGCGCCGGAGGAGCTCGTCGTCGGGGACCTGGTGTGCCTGGAGCCGGGGGAGCAGGTCCTGCTGCCCGGTCCCGTGGAGGGTCCCGGCCGCGTCGAGGTGGACGAGCCCGGGCCGCACGACCGCCCGCCCGTGAGCCGGGGCGCGGGGGAGGAACTGCCGCCCGGCGGTGTCGTGGTGGCCGGTTCCGCCCACCAGCGCGTGCGCGCCCCGGAACCCGCAGGCGCCGGTGCCGCCCCGTCGTGGCGGCCGTCGAGGACGCCGCTGCAGCAGCGGATCGACCAGGTGGTGCGGGTCGTCATCCTCGCCGCGGTCCTCATGGGCTCCGCGATCCTCGCGCAGGCCCTCATGGAGGGGCTGCCGCTCGTGCGGGTCGTGCAGATCAGCGCGGTGCTCACGGGCCTGGTGCCCTCGGGGCTGTTCCTGCTCGTGACGCTGTCGTACTCCGCCGGCGCCGCGCGCATCGCGCGCCACGGCGTGCTGGTGCAGCAGGTCAACGCGGTGGAGTCCCTGAGCAACGTCGACGTCCTGTGCAGCGCCACGACGGGAACGCTGACGACCGGCCGGGTGGAGCTGTCGGAGGCGCACCCGCTGCACCCGGCGGCCGGGGCGGAGCGCCTCCGGTCCCTGCTGGGTGCCCTCGCCCACGGCTCCTCCTCGCCGGACCCCGTCGTGGCGGCGCTGCGGGAGGCGCTGCCCGGCGGGACGAGCGGTGCGGGACAGGAGGTCCGCGAGGAGGTGGCCGCGGCCCGTCCCGGGAGCTGGAGCGGGGTGGTCCTGGACGGGCCCGCCGCCGGTGCGGACCGGGTCCTGGTGCTGGGGGACGCCGAGGTCCTGCGCCCGGCCCTCGCCGGCGCCGCGCCCCCGGACGCCGCGCTGCACTCCGCCGCGCGGGCCGGGCTGCGGGTGCGGCTGCTGGCGCGCGCCGCGGACCCGGGCGGCCGGCTGCGCGACGCGGCGGGGACGCCCACCCTGCCCGCCCTGGAGGCGCTCGCCCTGGTGACGTTCGCGGACGAGCTGCGCCCGGGGGCCGCGGAGGCGCTGGCGGAACTGCGCGCGCGGGGCGTGCGGGTCGTGCTGCTCTCCGAGGAGGGCTGCGCCGACACCGCCGCGGTGGCCGCCCGGCTGGGCCTGCCCGCGGAGGACCCGGTACCCGCAGGCGACGTGGCGCGCGCGGAGGACCCCGCGCTGGAGGCGCTGGTGGCGCGGCGCTCGCTGTTCTGCGGGACGTCCCGCCGCCGGCGCGAGCGGGTCGTGGAGGCCCTCCTCGGCGCGGGGCACTACGTCGCGGTGGCCGCGAACTCCGCCGCGGACAGCGGGCTGCTGCGCCGCGCGCACGTCGGCATCGCCACCCGCAGCGGCAGCGGGGGCGCGCGCGACGCCGCGGACGTGCTGCTGCTGGAGGACTCCTACGAGCCGCTGCCGCTGGCGCACCGGGAGGGTCAGCGCGTCATCGGCGCCATCCCGCCGGTCGCGACGCTGTTCCTCACCCGCGTCGCGGTGTCGATGGGCGTCATCGTCGGGGTCGCCGTCCTCGGGCTGGGGTTCCCGTACGAGCCGGCGCAGGGCTCGCTGACCCTGTTCACGGTGGGCGTGCCGACGTTGTTCCTCACGGCGTGGGCGCGCCCGCAGCGGCCAGATCCGCACCTGATCGGCAACCTGGTGCGTTTCGTGGTCCCGGCCGCGGTCGTCACCGGGGGTTTCGCCATCGCCCTGTACGCCGCGATGTTCACCATCCTGGGCCGGCTGACGGCACCCGGCGGCCACCTGCCCGAGGACGCCTGGCTGAAGTTCGAGGCGTTCACCGGCCTGGCCCGCGACCACCCCGACTTCGCGCAGACCACGGCGACCGCGGTCGCGCAGATGGGGCTGTCGTTCTTCGCCTGCCTCACCGGGTTCCTGCTCGTGCTGTTCCTGGAGCCGCCCACGCGGTTCTTCACCGGCTGGGCGCCGGTGAGCCGGGACAGGCGCCCTGCCCTGCTGGTGGCGTGCCTGCTCGCCACCCTGGTCGTGGTGCTCTCGGTGCCGGCGCTGGCGCGCTGGTTCGGGCTGGTGCAGCCGGGGGGTTTCGAGGCCCCGCTCGTGGTGGCCGCGGCGGTCGTGTGGTTCTTCGTGATGCGCACCGTGTGGCGGCGCGACCTGTTCCGCAAGGTGCTGGGCCTGCCCCCGCCGCCCGGGTGAGCGGCGGGGGCGGGCGGCGGGCTCAGCCGCGCACGGGCCGGTAGGTGCACACCAGCACGCCGGTGCCGGCGGTGGTGGTGGAGACCAGCTCCAGGGGGCGGGCCCGGCCGTCGCGGGGGAAGAACCCCTTGCCGCCGCCCAGCAGGACCGGCTCGACCATGATCCGGTACTCGTCGACGAGGTCGTGCTCGACGAGCTGCGCCGCCAGGGACGCACTGCCGTAGACCTGCAGGCCGCCGCCGTCGCGCTCGCGCAGCGCGCGGACCGCGCCGATCGCGTCGTCGGCGGGCAGCAGTTCCGAGCCGGCCCACACCGACAGCTCGTCCGTGGTGAGGGTGCGGGAGGCGACGTACTTGGGGATCGCGTTGATCTTGTCGGTGAACGGGTCGCCGGACCGCCCCGGCCACGCGGCGGCGCTGGCCTGCCAGGTGCGCCGGCCGAAGAGCATGGCGTCGGTGCCGCGCATGACCTCGTCCATCACCGGGCCCATGACCTCCACGTCGAAGTACGGCATGGACCAGCCACCGTGGGCGAAACCGCCGTCGGTGTCCTCCTCCTCGCCGCCGGGGGCCTGGATCACGCCGTCGAGGCTCATGAACTCGCTGACGATGATGCGCATCGGTGCTCCTCGCGTCCTGTTCGTGGTGTGCGTCGGGGGGTTGGACCACGGGGCCGCCGGGAAGTCATCGCCCGCGTCCACCTCCCCACCGGGGATGATCCCGGTACCGCCGGGCGGGCACGGGGGACGACACGCGCCCGGGTGCGGCTCAGCCGTCGGGCAGGCGGTGCAGGGCGGCCTCGGCGACGGCGTCCCCGGCGGCCGCCCCGGCGCGGAAGCACTCCCGCGCGCCGGTGAGGTCGCCGCGGCGCAGCAGCAGGACGCCGAGGTTGTGGTGGCAGTTGTCGTCGCCCGCCGCGATCCCGGCCCGGTAGGCGTCCTGCGCGGCGTCCTCGTCGACGCCGGTGCCGGTGTCCGGGGGCCCGTCCGCCAGGAGGTTGCCCAGGGGCAGCCAGCACTCCCGCTGGCCGAGCTTCGCCCCGAGCTCCAGCTCCGCGCGGGCCGCAGCGACACGGCCCGTGGCCAGCAGCAGGTCCGCCAGGGCGGCGCGCACGAGACCGTCCCCCGCGGCGCCCGCCCTCAGGTCGGCCTCCAGCGCGGGGGCGGAGGCGGGGTCGGGGGAGGCGTTCCAGCGCCAGGCCGCCAGCACGCCCGCGGCACGGCGGAGCCCGGCCCCGGCGGCGCGCGCCGCGGCGGCCTCCGCGCCCGGCTGGTCGCCCTCCTCGTGCAGCAGCCACCCCAGGGCCAGCCACCCCTCCGGCTGCCCGGCGACCTCCGCGGCGCTGCGCAGGGCCTCCGCGGCGGCGGCGCTCTCGCCGAGGTCCTGCAGGACGAGGCCGAGGTTCAGCCAGGCGTCGCCCTCCCCGGCCGCCAGGGCCCTGCGGTAGGCGGGGACGGCCTCCCGCGGCCGGTCCAGGTCGCGCAGGGTGTTGGCGACGTCGAACC
Source organism: Kineococcus anabasis (assembly GCF_054590795.1). Lineage (NCBI taxonomy): Bacteria > Bacillati > Actinomycetota > Actinomycetes > Kineosporiales > Kineosporiaceae > Kineococcus > Kineococcus anabasis. The sequence continues at coordinate 57,587 of NZ_BAAIHU010000007.1, read as the reverse complement.
ACGCCCACGCCGCCCCGAGCTCCACGGCGCGCTCGAAACACCGCAGGGCCTCGGTGTGGCGGCCGCGTTCGGCCAGGTCGCACCCGACATCGACCAGGTCGTCGGCGCGGCCGGCACCCAGGGCGCGGGCCAGCCGGTCGTCGAGGTCGTCGTCCACGCCCCCAGCATCCACGTCCCCGGCGCCCTCGTCCCCGGCGCCCTCGTCCCGGCGCCCTCGTCCCGGCGCCCTCGTCCCGGCGCCCGCGCCGGATCCCGGCCCGCCGCGCGAGGATGGCGCCGTGACGGGAACGGGCGGCGGCGAGGACGTCTGCTGGCTGCACCGGGTCTGCCCGGAGTGCGGCCGGCTCGCGGAGGACCCCGTGCCCGCGCGGTGCCCGGGGTGCGGGGTGCCGCTCCCCGGGCCCGGGGACGGCTGAGCCGCGCTCAGCCGGGCCAGGTCTCCCACACCGGGCGGACGAGGGCGGCCAGGCGCGCGTAGCCCTCCGCGGCCGGGTGCGCCCCGTCGTCCGCCGCGACCTGCGACCTCCACACCGCGTCGGCCAGCAGGGCGCCGAGCACCGGCACGTACGGCACCCCCCGCGTCGCGCACACCCCGCCGAACGCCTCGTCCAGGACCGCCGTCCGCCCGTTCTGCGCCGTGTCCGCCACCGGCGGCGGCCCCACGACGAGCACCGGCCACCGCCGCGCCGCCGCGCCGTCCAGCAGGGCCGCGAGGTGCAGCGGGGAGCGCTCCGGCTCCACCCGCGGCCGCCCGTCCTCCAGCGTGGTGTCGTTCACGCCGAACGAGACCACGACCCGCGCCGCGCACCCGCCGGGCAGGCGCGGGACGCACTCCGCCTCCCAGCGGGCGAGGACCTGCGCGGAGGTGTCGCGCCGCACGCCCAGGTTGTACGCGGTCAGCCGCCGGCCCGCGGCGGAGGCGGACGCGGCCAGGCGCCCGGCCCAGCCCAGGTGCGCCGGGTCGCCCACCCCGGCGACGAAGGAGTCCCCGAGGAAGCACACCCGCTCGTCCGCGTCCACGCCGGGACGCTCCCACGTCCGGCCGGGCGGTGTCCTGCGGTTTCCGCCGGTGCGCCGGGCATCGTCCGGCACGGGGTGGGTACCGCGCGGGCAGCGGGCGGCACGGGGCCGCCGGTGGGGACGAGGGGGACGACGTGAGCGGGACGGAACGCCAGGCGCTGGCGCAGGCGGTGCACGACCTGGGGTCGGCGCTGTGGTTCGGCGGGGCGGTGATGGGCATCGCGGGGGTCAACAAGTCCGGGGCCGACCTGACCCAGGGCATCGACCGGATCCGCGTGGCGAGCTCGGCGTGGACGAGGTTCGCACCCGCGCAGTGGGGCGGTGTCGCGGTGACCCTGGTGATGGGCGCGCGCCTCACCCAGGGCAGCGGCCACCGCCTGCTCGCGCAGGAGGGGTACGCCGCCGTGGGCGCCGCGAAGGCCGCCACCGTGGTCGCCGGCGCGCTGGCCACGGGTTTCGCCGCCTACAGCGGCATGAAGGTCGGGCGCCTCGCCGAGGAGCTGCACGCCCGCGGTGAGCTGGTGGACGTGAAGGACGCCTCCATCCCCACCGAGCGCACCCCGGCGGAGCTGGCCGCGTGGCAGCGCCGGCAGCGGCTGTCGCAGTACCTGGTGCCGGTGCTGGCCGGGGCGAACATCGCCCTGAACGCGACCCTGGTGCAGTCCTACCGCACCGGGCCGACGGTGCAGGGTTTCGTGCGGCGGCTCCTGCCGTCCTGAGCTCCGCCCCGGGCGCGCCGTGTGCGGCGCCCCGGGGCGCCGCACACGGCCGGGGTCGTCGCTCAGGTCAGCTCGCCGCGCAGCAGGTCGAAGCGGAGCATGTCCTCGCGCCGCCCGTCGCGCAGCAGTTCGGCGTCCCGGTCGACGCCCGACCGCCGCGCCCCGAGGCGCTCCGCCACCGCCCGCGAGGGGGAGTTCGGGGCCGCGACGCGCACCAGCAGCCGGTGCAGCCCCAGCCCGCCCTCCTCCGGGGGCGCGAACGCGTGCCGGGCCGCGAGACGCGCCGCGCGGGTCACGACCCCGCGTCCCCGCGCGGCCGGGTGCGCCCACCAGCCCAGCTCTCCGGCGCCCGGGCCGCGGCCGGTGAGGAAGAGGGACACCGCCGCCAGGCAGCGGTCGGCGTCGTCGACCACACACCACGTGAGCTCCTCGCCGGACGCCTCGACCTCCGTCCGTGAGGTGATGAACTCCTCCGCGTGCGCCACGGTGTACGGCGAGGGCAGCGACGGCAGCCAGTGCTGCGTGGTCGGGTCCGTGCAGGCCTGCGCGACGCGGGCGGCGTCCCGGGGGCGCAGGGCGCGCAGCCGCACCCCGTCCCCGTGCAGCTCGGGAACCTCCAGCCAGGGGGTGGCCGGCTCCAGCGGCTCCCCGCGGCGCAGGGAGCCGACCCACCCGTCGTGCCGCTGTCCGCGTTGCAGGCACAGGCCGCGCACGGTCCCCTCGACGCGGAACCCGCACCGCCACGCCACCCGGCGCGAGGCCCGGTTGCCGACCTGGGCGCGCCAGCGCACGCCGTCGAGGTCGAGCTCCTCCAGACCCCACCGCAGCAGGAGCCGGACGGCGCGGGTCGTCAGCCCCCGCCCCCGGGCGTGCGGGGCGGTGCCGAAACCCACCTCCGCCCAGCCGCCGCCGTCCGGGCGCAGCCGCACCGTGCCCGCGTAGCGGCCCTCGTGCTCCACGGCGAACGAGGCCACCCCCTGCCGCAGGCCGTCCTCCAGGTGCGCGAGGTAGGCCTCGGCGTCCGCGCGGCCGTAGGGGACCGGCACGACCGTCCAGCGCCGCGTCTGCTCGTCCAGGGCGGTGGCGAGCAGTCCGTCCACGTCGGCGGGGGTGTGCCGGCGCAGCAGGAGGTCCCCGTCGCGCAGGTCCGGCAGGTGCAGGGGCGGGCTCGTCGTTCCCATGTCCCGCATGATCCCGGTCCCTCCCGGGGCGGGCGAGCGGTCCGCCCCGGCAGGTTCCGGCGTCAGGGGCGAGGATGCCGTCGTGACCGCCCACGTGCCCACCCCGGCCGAGCAGTTCCCCGCCGCGCCCGGCACGGCGCCGGGGCCCGCGTGGGTGCGCATCGCGGCGGTGGAGGCCGGTGACGCGGGGGAGGTCCTCACCCTCCAGCGGGCGGCGTACGTGGGCGAGGCGCGCCTGTACGGCGACCCGGAGCTGCCCCCGCTGGTGCAGACCCTGCAGGAGCTCGCCGCCGAGCTGGCCGGGTGCATCGCCCTGAAGGCGTTGCGAGGCAGCAGGATCGTCGGATCGGTGCGCGGCCGCCTCGATGGTGGCGTGCTGCACGTCGGGCGGCTCGTGGTGGCGCCGGACCTGCAGGGACGGGGGATCGGCGGTGCGCTGCTGAGCGCCGTGGAGGAGGCGGGCGCCGCCTCGGCGCGGCGCGCGGCGCTGTTCACCGGTGCCCGCAGCGCCGGGAACCTGCGGCTGTACCGGCGTCACGGCTACGCCGAGGAGCGCCGGGAGGTGCTGCGACCGGGCGTCGAGCTCGTGCACCTCACGAAGGAGCTGTGCCGTGCCGAGGAGCTGCGCCGTGCGGAGGAGCTGCGCCGTGCCGGGGAGTCGCGGCCGGCCGCGCGGTGAGGTCCCGCCGCCCCGCCGGGGTGGGGGCGGTCGCCACCCACCCCGGCGCCGGGTGTCAGCGCCCGCCGGGGTGGGGGTCGTCCCCGGCGAGGATCCGGTACATCGAGCGGCGGGCCTCGTCGAGCACGTTGCGCGCCTGCTCGACCTGCGCCTCGGTGCCGAGGTGCGCCACCTCCCGCGTGGCCAGGCCCAGTGCGCCGATCCCCTCCAGCAGGGAGGTGACGCCCTCGGAGGGCCCGGCCTCACCCGTGCTCCACGGCTCGCGGAACTCCTCGGGGTTGTCCCGCACGAGCTCCTCCCCGGCCGCGGTCAGGGAGAACACCCGCCGGCCCTCCGTCTCGGCGCCCTGGACGAGGCCCTCGTCCTGGAGCTGCTGGAGCACCGGGTAGACGGAGCCGGGGCTGGGTCGCCAGGTGCCGCCGCTGCGCTCGGCGAGCTCCGTCATGACGGCGTAGCCGTGCCGGGGCCCCTCCGCGAGCAGGGCGAGGACGGCGGCGCGCACGTTGCCGCGCCCGCGCCGGCGCCCCCAGCCGCGCCCGGCCCTGCCGCGGCCGCCAAAACCTGGACCACCCGGACCGAAACCCGGACCACCCGGCCCGAAACCACCCGGCCCGAAACCCGGACCACCCGGCCCGAAGCCGGGACCGCCGGGTCCGAAGTCGCGGGGACCGAAGTCACCCGGACCGAAGTCGGGGCCGCCCGGCCCGAAACCACCCGGTCCGAAACCACCCGGCCCGAACCCGGGGCCGCCGGGGCCGGAACCCGCGCGCGGGCCGTGGCCCCACCGGTCGCGCCCCCCGCCGTGCCTGCCGCCGCGTCCCGGGCGCTCCCCGGGACCGTCCCCGGCGCCGTTTCCAGGGCCCTCCAGCGGGCTCTCCTCGTGCCAGCCGCCGTGCGGCGGCCGATCTCCCCTGCCGAACATGGCATCTCCTCTCGACACATCGACGATATATCGCTGAAGTGTCGTTCGCAAGAGCATCTCGGGAGGACGGCGCCGGCCGGAACCTCGCCGTCGACCGGCCGCGCAGGCGCCTGCGAGGTTTCGGCGTCCCGCCGCCGGTGTTTCCGCCGCATGACGGCACCCCGGTGCGGCGCGGCGGTCTTGGTGGATCCACCAACACCTGACCTCCGAGGCGCCCGGACTCTGGAGGAACGACCGGCCACCGCGTGCCGTACCGGCCCCCACGCTGGTCGGACACCGGTGCTCCCCGCACGGATGCGGGGGTGCTCGGGCGGGGAGCACCGGTGCGGACGGCCGGCTGCCGCGCCGGCCCCGGTCCGCGAGGACCGGACGAGCGGAGAGGAGCGCCCATGATCGTCGTGCAACCCCGCCGACCCGGCGACGACGAGCAGGACCTGGACGACGCGGGCGGCCGGGACGGCAGGCTGCTGTCCTGGGCCGTCGACCTGGCCACGCGCAGCGTCGACCGCGGCGGCGGGCCCTTCGGCGCCGTCGTCAGCCTCGGCGGTGTCGTGCTCGGCACCGGGCAGAACCGCGTCGCCCGGGACAACGACCCCACCGCCCACGCGGAGGTCGTCGCCATCCGCCGCGCGTGCGCCGTCGCCGGGACGTTCAGCCTCGCCGGCGCCACCCTCCACAGCAGCTGCGAGCCGTGCCCCATGTGCCTGACGGCCGCCCTGTGGGCGCGCGTGGACCGCATCGTCTACGCCGCCGACCGGCACGACGCGGCCCGCGGCGGGTTCGACGACCCCGCGTTCCACGAGATGCTCCGCCGGAACCCCGCCACGTGGAGCACGCCCGTGCTGCGCCTCCCCACGGACGGGGCCGAAGCGCCGTTCGAGGCGTGGCGCGCGGCCGCGGCCCGGGTGGAGTACTAGGACCGGCACTGCGGACCGGGGGAGCACGCGACGCCGGCCGCCTCCCGTGCCCGGAGCGGCCCCACGCCGCGCCTCCCCGGCACCGGTGGCGCTGGTGCCGGGGAGCGAGGTGAGGGTGAGCGGTCCCGGCTCCGCCGACGGCTGTGACGACACCGGCGACGGACCGGGCTGCGAGGGACCACCTCCGATGGTGCCCATGCGCGAGGTCGAACTGGTCCTGGAGCAGGGTGGCAGAGCCTGGCCGCTGGGCACGGCCGACGCCGAAGGGGCCGAGGACGCCTCCCGCACCACCTGGCCGGTGCGCCTCCCCGAGGACCTCGTGCCAGGTCCGGCCCTGCTGCGTGCCGGCTCGGCGGACGAGACGATCCGGATCGCGGGCTGAACCGGCCACCTCGACGTGCCCGGAGGCAGCTCCACCGCACGATCACGCATCCCTCCAGCAGTTGCGAGCGCGCCCGCGGGGCGGCGGTGAGCGGACGTTCGTCGTTGACCGAGCGCAGACCGGTGCCGCGACCGCGCCGGGCGGGGAGGACGGCACAGGAGATGTTGACCTCACCCGGCGCCGGGTCGGCCAGCGCCAGGTGGGTTTCGACGTCGCCGACGAGGGCCGCACGGACCGCGGCGTGACCGGGTGGTCGTGTGAGCGGCGGTCACATCGCAGCAGCGGGAGGTGTCGGGAGCGCCCGACTGCCTACGCTGTGGTGGTGTTCGATCCGGGGCACTTCGAGGCCCACGCCGAGACCTACGAACGTGCCAGACCGCCGTACCCCGCGCAGCTGTGGTCGTGCCTGGGCCGGATGGGCCTGCTGGCACCAGGCGCCCAGGTGCTCGAACTCGGTGCCGGGACCGGGCAGGCCACCGGCCCGATGGTCACCGCCGGTGCCGAAGTCCTGGCCGTCGAGCCCGGCGCCGCACTGGCCGGGCGGCTGCGTCGACGCTGGCCACAGGTGGAGGTGCTGATCGGCACCGCGGAGGGTGTGCCGTTACCGGTTGCCGGGTTCGACCTGGCGGTGGCTGCCACATCGGTGCACTGGTTCGACCTGGACGTCGTGCTGCCGAAGGTGCACCGGGCACTGGTGCCCGGTGGCCACTTCGCCGTGTGGCGGACGGCCTACGGCGATCCCTCCGTCCCCCCGACGCCCTTCCGGGAGAGGGTCGCGCAGATCACGGACCGCAGGCGGGAACCACCGCGGCCGCCGGGCCCCGGGGAGCTGGACACCGCGGCATGGGTGGACCGCCTGACGTGCAGCGGGCACTTCCGCACCAGCCGTGTCGAGCACTTCACCTGGGCGGTCGAGCTGAGCACCGAGCAGGTGCGCGACCTGTTCACCACCTTCAGCAACTGGAACGCGGCCGAGGTGGCTGAAGCGGCACGTGCGGTCGAGGAACTCGGCGGACAGGTGCTCGAGCACTACGTGACCCCCCTGATCGTGCTGCAGCGCGCCGCCACACCGTGAACCGTCCGGCGCCGGGGACCAGCAATCCCCGGGATGCGCAGCGACTTCCACCTTCACGCGCCCGACGTGGTGCACCGCCGACCGGGCTCGTCGTGCCGGACTCGTCGGCGCTGCGCGCGGAGGGACCTGTGGAGCTGCCGACCACCCCCGGGCGCACCGGGCCGGTGGCGCCGCAGGAGCGGCACCGGCTCAGGCCAGGACTGTGCGCAGCCGCTCGGCGAAGGCCTCGGGGTCACCGTGCTGGCCGAACTCGCCGCCGAGGAAGCCCGCGTGATGGCTCGGGAACTCCACGGCGGCACGCCCGATCCGCTCGGCGACCGCACGGGCGCCGCGGGCAGGGCTCTCCTCCCCCGACCCTGTGCCGTAGGCCAGGACCACGCGGTCGCCGAGCGCGGCGAGGGCGTCGTAGTCGGGCCGGTAGGCCTGACACGTCGGGATGTTGCGCATCAGCGGGTCGGTGCGGTCGCCGTCGTCGTGCGTCGGCAGCCCGAACCGCGCCGGGTCGGGAGCCGGGCGGTCGAGGTAGTCGTCCGGGGTCGGGCCCTGGTGCATCACGTAGGTGATGAACCTGGCCATCGCCGGCCCGGTGCCCGACGCCTCGTAGGTCGCCTTGATGTCCCGGCAGACGGCGAGGTGGGCCTCGCGGTCGGGGAGGGGATCGGCGATCGGGGGTTCGTGCGCCACCAGCCTGCGGATGTCGTCGGGGTGGGCGGCCGCCAGGGCCAGCGCGTTGATCGCGGCGCCGCTGCTGGCGAGGATGTCGACCGGTCCGGTGCCGAGGTCCTCGATGACCCGGTGCAGGTCGTGGCCGTGCAGTTCAGGTGAGAGCGCAGAGGTGCCGGTCGGGTTGCGTCCGGCGCCGCGCGGGTCGACGGTCACGACCGGTCGGTCGGCGAAGCGGGCAGCGAGCGATCCGAACCCGGTCGCGTCCATGGGCGATCCCACCATGACCAGAACCGGTCGCTCTGCCGTGGCGGCTGTGAGGTCGCCACGAACGTCGTAGTGGATGGTGTCCTCGCCCTGACCCACCGTGTGCGTCCGGGGCGGGGTGCTCGTCGTGTCGGTCATGCCTGGTCGGACCCGGGCACGTACCGGAAATCATCGGTCAGCGGCGCGGACGGGGAGCGGGATGCGATGGGCGGTGGGCGATGGACCGGGCCCGGCAGGAGCACGGGGTGGGCAGGTGGTCGGCGCACCGCCGCAGCGACGGTGCGCTCATCGGTCGAGGTGGCCTGTCCCGCACCGTTCCGGAGGATCGCCCGGTCCCGGAGCGCTCGGGCACGCGCCACGAGGGACGAGTGCTGCGCCCCGGGCTGGTCCCGGGGGGTGGCCGGTGCCCGGGAGACGGCGCCCTTCGCGCTGCGCCGCACCGGCGTCCGGCGCACCACTCGGCTGCCTCAGCGCGCCCGGGTCCCTCCGCGGGTACCCGACCGCCTCACCGGCCACCGCCTCAGCCATCCCGGGGGCCACCGGTCGGGCGACGCGGCAAGCCGGACGCATGACGTCCGTCCCGCGCGTGCGCTACACCTGACGGGGGAGGAGGTGGTCGTCGTGGACGAGCAGGGGCGGCGGATGGGCCGGTGGGGTGCCCGGTTGATGTGGCTCTCGGTGCTGCTCGTCGTGGTGGCGGTGGTGGGTACGCCGTCTACGGCGGGCCTGTCGCTGCTGGTGGTCGCGCCGGCGGTGGTGCTGTTCCCGGCGGGGTGGCAGATGTGGGCCGTCCGCTACGGCGGCAGCGCCTGACGACGGAGGGCCCCGCGGACGGTCATCCTGCTGCGTCCGTGGCCGGCGTCTCAGGGCGCTGTGTGGAGCAGCGAGCAACGCCAGAAGAGGTGCCGGTGCAGCACCGCCAGGGCCGTGATGACGTCGTGGCCGCCGGGGAGGTCGGCGGTCATCGCCTCACCGCAGAGGAACTCCACCTCGCCCGTCCCGGTGGACAGGCGCTGTGCGGTCCGGATGCTCGGCGGGTCCGAGTCGATCCCGGTGACGTGCCTGCTGCGCTGAGCCAGCCGGCGCGCGAGATCACCGGTGCCGCAGCCGACGTCCGGAGCGGCTCCCACCCGCTCCGGCAGGCGGCGCAGGAGCCGGTCGTGGTGGTGCGCGTCGTGATCCCAGGGGTGCGCCTCGTTCCACCGGTGACACCAGTTCGGGGCCCGCTCGCTCACGCCCGCCACCGCCACGGCTCCTTCCGCCACCTTCCTGTCACCGCGTGACAGCACCCGAGCAGGAGCGAGCAGCCCGAGCACGATCAGCGCTCGGACGACGCGGCCGACCGCCAGCCGCACATCGACGGGCGGGTGCGTCCGGGCCGGTCATGATCGCGCCCGCCGTGCGGCGTGGGCGTGCGTTCACGGGACGGTGTCGCGGCTGCCGGGGTGGAAGCAGAAGCCGGCGCCTGCCCAGTTGTCGTCGAGGACCAGTCCGCTGACGTCGGTGGACTCGGCCGGTCGCTGCAGCGCCTGGTCTGGTGAGGTGACGGAGTCGAGGCCGAGTGCGCTGAGCCCAGCTGACTGCTCGTTCATCACCGGACGAGGACGTCAGCCGACCGCCCGTGGGTGCGCCCACAGGGCGTCAGGAGCGGACGCTCGCCGTGAGTGCTGCGCGGTCGCCGACGCGCCGGGTCCGCGGGACACCCTGTGGTCGTGCCCGAGCCTCCTCCTCCCGCACGCGCGGTGATCTTCGACGTCGACGGTGTGCTCGTGGACTCCCACGGCGCCTACCGCCAGGTGTGGCAGCGCTGGGCGCTGCTGCACACCTCGGACGCCGAGGTGGAGTACGCCCGCCTGATCGCGGGTGCACTGCCCGTCCCCGGTGTCCTCGTCGACGGGCACGCGGTGAGCCGGGGCAGGCCGGACCCGGAGGGTTTCCTGCTCGCCGCGGACCTGTTCGACCGGGTGGGGCCCGGGCGGCTCCCGCGCTGAGCGCCGCCCGCGGGGTGCCCGGAGCGATGACCGGCGGCGTGCTGTCAGGCGGTCGCCCCGTGCAGCCGTCCGGGCGAGAGGTGCCGGGCCAGCTCCAGCAGGGTGCTGATCCGGTGCGGTTCGTCGTGCGGGCCGGTGTCCTCGCGGTCGAGGTGGACCGCGCGCAGGCCGGCTGCGCGGGCCGCGAGGACGTCGACCTCGTGGTCGTCGCCGACGTAGAGGGCTTCGTGCGGGGCGACGCCGAGCCGCTCGCACACGGCGGTGAAGGCGGCGGGGGCGGGTTTGGCCACGCCGATCTCCTCGGCGGTGACGACGGGACCGAGCCGGCCGGTGAGACCGATGGCGGCGACCTTGGCGTTCTGCTGTTCGCGGGTGCCGTTGGTCAGCACCGCCGTCAGCAGACCCGCGTGGTGCACGGCGTCCAGGGCGGCTTCGACGTCGCCGTAGCCGCACCAGGCGTTCCGGTAGGCGCGCAGGAAGCCGTCGGCGAAGAGGGCGTCGAGGTCGTCGTCAGCGCCGACGGGCCGGCCGAGCAGGGGCAGGAAGGCGCGCAGGCGCCGGCGCCGCTGCTCGGCGAAGCTGATCCGGCCCTCGCGCCAGGAGCGGAAGTGCTCCTCCTCCGCCGCGAACCACGCCGTCTCCAGCTCCGGTGTGGCGACGGCCCCTAGCGAGGCCGTCCAGGCGCGCAGACCCGCCCGTGCCGCCGCGGGGTGGTCGAAGAGCGTGCCGTCCAGATCGAAGATCGCTGCCCGCAGGGTCACCGGGGGAGGGTAGGGCGACACCCGGACGTGGACGGGAGGCGCCCGGACTGGGACGGTGCTGGGCGTGCCGCTCACCGCCGTCCAGGCAGCTGTCCGAGCCGTCCAGGTGCACGCGCCGCACCTGCAGCACCAGGACGTCGTCCTGCTCGGATCAGGTGTGGACAACGTGGCCTTCCGCTGCGGCGAGGTCGTCGTCCGGGTGGCGAGCGGGCACGACACCCGACGGGAAGGGGAGCTGCTGACCCTCCTGGGTCCCCGCGTGTCCCTCCCGGTCCCCGCTCCGATCTTCTCCGACGAGGAACTCGGTGTGCTGGCCTACCCGGTGCTGCCCGGACGGGCCCTGCTGGGCCGCACGCCCCCGGCCGGTGCGGCCAGGCAGCTGGGCACCTTCCTCACCGAGCTGCACTCCGTCGACGCGTCGGTGGTCGCCTCCACCGTCGAGGAGGAGCCCGCCGATCCGCGCGAGTGGCTCGACGAGCTGGCCGGGCCGGAGGAGCTCCTCGCCGTGGTCCGTGCGAGCGTGCCACCGCCGGGGGACCGACGCGTGCTGGCCCACGCCGACCTGGGGGCCGAGCACCTGCTGGAGGACGGCGGCGCTCTCAGCGGTGTCCTCGACTGGTCGGACGCCGCCCTCACCGATCCCGCCGTGGACTTCGCCCGGTTGTACCGCGACTTCGGCCCCCGCTTCCTGCGCGAGGTCCTCGACTCCTACGAGCTGCACCCACCCGGTGCCGAGGCGATGGCCCGCGTCGAGTTCTTCGCGCGCTGCGCGGCCCTGGAGGACCTCGCCTTCGCCCGCACCAGCGGACGCCGGGAGTACGCCGACGCCGTGCGCCCGAGCCTGGGGTGGCTCTTCCCCGGCGCCCGGCTCGACTGAGGTCGCCGCCTGGCGTGCAGGGGGGCGACACCGGCCGCCCCGGTGAACCGCCCCCCGGCCGGCATCGGCGCGGGCCTGGGTGAAGCCGGCGAGGCCAGGTCCCGGACCCGTGGGCCGGGAGAGGCGGTGTCCCGGTCGATGACCCCGCTGAGCCGGCCATCGGCGAAGACCACGTCGTCGGGGGCGAAGTCGTCGTGGCAGACGTCCTCGACCGGCTGGTGGGCGGGCAGCTGCCGGACGGCACCGGTGGTGTCGAAACCGGCGGCACGGCCCGGAGCTCCACGCGGTGCCGGTCCTGCCGCGCGTCGAGGCGGTGCGAGCTCCGCTTGACGGCACCATCGGGTCCGGCGCACCGCACCGGGTGCCGCCCGCGACCGCGGAACCGCGGTGACCGCGTCACGACCTCCTCGGGAGACCACCTGTGAGTTCCGGGACCCACCCGCCGAGCACCGGGGCCGGAACGCACCTGCGGCTCGGTACCTACCCCACACCGGTGGAACCGGCTCCCCGGCTGGCGGCCGCGCTGGGGCTCGGTGCGGAGGACCTGCTCATCAAGCGGGACGACCTCATCGGGCTCGCCGGTGGTGGCAACAAGGTCCGCAAGCTGGAGCACACCCTGGGGGCGGCGCTGCGCTGCGGTGCCCGGGCGGTCGTCACCAGCGGTGCACCGCAGAGCAACCACGCACGGCTCACGGCTGCGGCGGCGGCACGGCTGGGTCTGCAGGCCGTCCTCGTCCTGGACGGTGAGGCGCCGGAGGAGGCGCAGGGGAACCTCCTGCTCGACGGGCTCCTCGGTGCCCGCATCGTCTGGGCCGGGGATGTCGGGCACGACGGGTTGACCGCGCGCGTGGAGGAGGAGGCGGCGGCGCTGCGGGCCGGTGGGACGCGGGCCGAGGTCGTCCCGTTCGGAGGTTCCAGCGTCGTCGGCGCGCGCGGTTACGCCGAGGCCGGGGTGGAACTGCTGGCGCAGGTCCCCGACCTGGCCACGGTGGTCGTCGCGGTGGGGTCCGGCGGGACCATGGCGGGTCTGGTCCACGCCCTGGGAGCGGAACGGGTCCTCGGCGTCGACACCGGCGCGGTCGACGACGCGCAGGCCCGCGTCCACGCCCTGGCCGAGGGTCTGGCGCGCGGGTCGGGTCGGTCCGGGCCCGGTCGGCTGCGGATCCGCCACCAGGAGGTGGGAGCGGGGTACGCCGTCCTCACCCCGGCGGTGCGCGAGGCCGTGAACCTCGTGGCGCGCACCGAGGGCGTGGTCCTGGATCCGGTCTACACCGGTCGGGCCGCGGCGGGGCTGGTCGCGGCCGTGGCCTCCGGTGAGGTCACCGCGGGCCGTCGCACGGTGCTGCTGCACAGCGGCGGGCTGCCCGGCCTCTTCGGCCACCCCGACGCGAGCTCGATCGCGGACCGCCGGACGGTCGGCTGAACCGTACGACCACCCCGGGGCCGGCGCAGGAGCACGTCGCCGGCCGGTCGTGGTGGCGCGCGAGCGGCGTCACGAGCGGAAACCCCACCTGCCGCAGGTCCCCGGGGGGACCACGGGACCTCCTCGTCGGCCTTCTCCCCGATCCGAGCGCGTCGGCAACGACCCGGGCGCCCGCAGGTCGACGCGGGCGGAGGACCGTCGGGCCCCCGCCGGGACGGCCGCCGCTCAGGGCACGCTCAGAGCACGCGCAGGGCGACGTGGACGTCCACGAGGTCGTCCAGGGTGCGCAGGTCCCGGCCGAGCAGCTCGCCCACCCGGCCGATGCGGTAGCGCACGGTGTTGGGGTGCACGTGCAGGCGCTCGGCGGCCCGCGCCCAGGACCCCGAGCACTCCACGAACACCCGCAGCGTCGTGAGCAGCTCCACCTGCGCGGGCGAGCCCGGGTCCAGCAGCGGGCCGAGCACGTCCGCCGCGAACGCCGAGCGGACCGGCCCGGGAACCGCCCGCAGCAGCCGGTCCACGGACACCAGCCCGTCCGCGGGCACGACCGCGACGGCGGCACCGGACCCGGCGGCCACCCGCCGGGCGTGCAGGGCGCCCTGCAGCGCGTCGGCGAGGCCGGGCGCGGCGGCGGGGACACCGAGGCCCACGGCCACGCGGGCACCGCCGAGCGCGGGTGCGGCCCGGGCCAGGGCCCGCCGCAGCGCGGCCGTCCGCTCCTCCGGCGCCGCGCCCGTCCCGGCGGCGGGCAGGAACGCCACCGCACCACCCGCGCCGCCCACCCCGACGACCGGCGGGGCCCCGGCGGCGGGCGCGCCGAGGCCGGTCACCGCGTCGGCGAGCAGGTCCCGGCACAGCCCCGGGGGGAGGGGGACCGCCCCGCCCTCCTCCCGGGGCAGCACGTCCGCGGCGACGGCCACCAGCTCCGCGTCCGGGTCCAGGCCGCAGCGCGCCAGGCACCCGCCGAGGGTGCCCGGGTCCGCGCCGTCCTCCACCGCCCGCACCGCCTCGTCGGCCAGGGCCCGCGCGGTGCGCGCCTCACCCCGCAGCCGCGAGCGCTCCAGCGCGGCCACCGCGGCCAGCTCGGCCACCAGGTCCGCGGTGGCCGGCTCCCACGCCGTGTGGTCGCCGTCCACGACGAGCAGCCAGGAGGTGGCCCGGTGCGGCTCCGGCCCCCCGACGTGCAGGACGCTCCACGTCCCCGCCGCCAGGCGCACCACGTGCGGCAGGCCGGGGGCGGACAGCGCGGCCCGCACGACGTCGTCGACGGTCTCCTCCGGCAGCGGCCACACCCCCGGCACGACCGCGCGGCCGGTGGGCGTGAGCACCCGGATCCGCAGCCGCAGCTCCCTGGACGTCGCCAGCGCCAGGTCCGCCAGGGCGCGGCCCTCGGCGACGTCGCGCAGCAGCCGGCGCTGGCGGGCCAGGTCCGCGGTGAGCCTGCGGACCCGCTCGGACTCCGCCCGGCCGCTGACGTGCGCCTCGACCAGACCGAAGGGCACGTCCGCGGGGACGGCGAGCAGCGGCAGGCCGTGACGCCCGGCGGCGGCCATCACGTCGTCCGGCACGTGCCCCAGCAGCCCCTCCCCGGCGGCGAGCGCGCTCGCGCCGGCCGCGGCGACCTCCGCCACGAACGTCTCGCTGTCCGCCGGGCCGCGCCGCCACACCAGCCCGGTCAGGACGAGCTGCCCGGGTCCGACGTAGCGGCCGGGGCGGGGCAGGTCCACGGTGCACGTGCCCACCACCGGGCGCGCGGAGCCCGCCGCGTCGCCCAGCAGCCGCAGCCGCAGGCCCGGCACGCCCAGCAGGTCCCGCACCAGCACCGCGCCGCACCTCCCGTCCCCGGGACCGGCCCGCCCGGAGCGGAGATCCTCGCAGGTGCGCGGCCCGCGGACCTCCCCGCCGGGGTCGCCGCCGCCGGGGCCGCCGCCTAGGGTCGCACCCGACCTGGAGGGCCACGAGAGGAGTTTCACGTGCTGGGGCTACCGGAGGGCGTGAGCGCCTGCCTGTTCGACCTCGACGGGGTGCTCACGGACACCGCCGCCGTGCACGACGCGGCGTGGACGGACATGTTCGACGCGTTCCTGCGGGCGCGCTCGGCCCGCACCGGCGAGCCGTTCGTGCCGTTCGACCCGGTCGCGGACTACGCCCGCCACGTCGACGGCAAACCCCGCCCCGACGGGGTGCGCGACTTCCTCGCCAGCCGCGGGATCGTCCTGCCCGAGGGCGACCCGGAGGACCCGCCCGGGACGGGGACCGTCCACGGCCTCGGCAACGGCAAGAACGTGGAACTGCTGCGGCGCATCGAGCAGGACGGCGTCACCGTCTACGAGGGCTCGCGCCGCTACCTCGCCGAGGCCACCGCCGCCGGGCTGCGCCGCGCCGTGGTGTCCTCCAGCGCGAACACCCGCCAGGTCCTCGACGTCACCGGCCTGGCCGCGTTCGTGGAGGGCAGGGTGGACGGCCTCACGCTGCGCGAGCGCGGCCTGCGCGGCAAGCCCGCCCCCGACACGTTCCTCGCGGGGGCCGTGCTGCTGGGGGTGGAACCCGCCGCGGCGGCCGTGTTCGAGGACGCCCTGGCCGGGGTGGAGGCCGGGCGCGCGGGAGGTTTCGGGTTCGTCGTGGGCGTCGACCGGATCGGCGGCGGGCACGCGCAGGACCTGCTCGCGCGCGGCGCGGACGTCGTGGTGCGCGACCTGGCCGAGCTGCTGGTGGACGGTGGGGGCCGGTGAGGG
This sequence comes from Kineococcus anabasis, assembly GCF_054590795.1. Lineage (NCBI taxonomy): Bacteria > Bacillati > Actinomycetota > Actinomycetes > Kineosporiales > Kineosporiaceae > Kineococcus > Kineococcus anabasis. The sequence goes on along the minus strand of NZ_BAAIHU010000007.1, from coordinate 41,975 downwards.
AACCCGCGCCCGCCGCGTTCCCCGTCGAGCCCTGGTGCGTCCGGGAGGAGCACCTCGACCTCGACGTGCTCGCCCACTCGGAGTCGGTGTTCGCCCTCGCCAACGGGCACATCGGCTTCCGCGGCAACCTCGACGAGGGCGAGCCGTACGGCATCCCGGGCACGTACCTGAACTCCTTCTACGAGAAGCGGCCCCTGCCCTACGCCGAGCGCGGCTACGGCTACCCCGAGTCCGGGCAGACGGTCGTCAACGTCACCAACGGCAAGCTGCTGCGGCTGCTCGTCGACGACGAGCCGTTCGACGTGCGCTACGGGCACCTGCGCTCCCACGAGCGCGTCCTGGACCTGCGCGCCGGCACCCTCACCCGCACGGTGGAGTGGGTGTCCCCGGCGGGCAAGGGGGTGCGGATCCGCTCCACCCGGCTCGTCTCCTTCACCCAGCGCGCCGTGGCCGCCGTGGAGTACGCCGTGGAGGCCCTCGACGAGCGGGTCCGCGTCGTCGTGCAGTCCGAGCTGGTCGCCAACGAGGACGTCCCGGCGCAGTCCGGGGACCCGCGCGTCTCCGCGGTCCTGGAGCGGCCCCTCCTCCCGGTGGAGCAGGACGTCGCCGAGCAGGGGGCGACCCTGCTGCACCGCACCGCCGCCAGCGGGCTCCAGGTCGCCGCCGGCATGGACCACGAGGTCGAGGCGCCCGGGCGCACCGACGTGCGCACGCGCGCCGCGGAGGACTGGGCCCGCACCACCGTCGTCACCTCCCTGGAGCCCGGGCAGCGGCTGCGGATCGTGAAGCACCTCGCCTACGGCTGGTCGAGCCTGCGCTCGCGGCCGGCGCTGCGCGACCAGGTCGCCGCCGCCCTCACCGGGGCCCGCGCCTCCCGCTGGGAGGGGCTGCTGGCCGAGCAGCGCGCCTACCTGGACACGTTCTGGGACACCGCCGACGTGCAGGTCGACGGGGACCCGGAGGTGCAGCAGGCGATCCGCTTCAGCCTGTTCCACGTGCTGCAGGCCGGCGCGCGGGGGGAGGGGCGCTGCATCCCCGCCAAGGGCCTGACCGGACCCGGTTACGACGGCCACGCCTTCTGGGACACCGAGGCGTACGTCCTGCCGGTGCTGTGCCACGTCGCGCCCCCCGCCGCCGCCGGGGCGCTGCGCTGGCGCCACGAGTGCCTCGACCTCGCCCGGGCGCGCGCGGCGACCCTGGGGCTGCGGGGTGCGGCGTTCCCGTGGCGCACCATCCGCGGGCACGAGTGCTCCGGGTACTGGCCGGCGGGCACGGCCGCGTTCCACCTCGACGCCGACATCGCCGCCGCGGTGGAGCAGTACCGGCTCATCACGGGCGACGGGGAGCTGGAGCGGGAGGCCGGCCTGGAGCTGCTCGTGGAGACGGCGCGGCTGTGGATGTCGCTGGGGCACCACGACCGCGAGGGGCGCTGGCACATCGTGGGGGTGACGGGGCCGGACGAGTACACCGCCCTCGTGGCGGACAACGTGTTCACCAACCTCGCCGCGGCGCAGAACCTGCACGTGGCGGCGGACGCGGTGAACCGGCACCCGGAGCTGGCGCGCACCCTCGGGGTGGACCTGGAGGAGACCGCCGCGTGGCGGCACGCCGCCGACGCCGTGCACGTGCCCTACGACGCGGACCTGGGCGTGCACCCGCAGTCCGAGGGGTTCACGCGCCTGCCGGAGTGGGACTTCGCCGGCCGCCAGGAGTTCCCGCTGCTGCTGCACGCGCCGTACTTCGACCTGTACCGCAGCCAGGTCGTGAAGCAGGCGGACCTGGAGCTGGCGATGCTGTGGTTCGGGGAGCGGTTCACCCCGGAGGACAAGGCCCGCAACGTCGACTACTACGAGCGGCGCACGGTGCGCGACTCGTCGCTGTCGGCGTCGGTGCAGGCGGTGCTGGCCGCGGAGGTCGGCCACCTGGACCTCGCCCACGACTACGCCTCGGAGGCGGCGCTCATCGACCTGCACGACCTGCACCGCAACACCCGCGACGGCCTGCACATCGCCTCCCTCGCCGGGGCGTGGCTGGCGCTGGTCGCCGGGTTCGGCGGGCTGCGCCACAGCAGCGACGGGGAGCTGTCCCTGGCGCCGCAGCTGCCGCCGGGCATCACGCGGCTGCGCTTCACCGCGCGCTGGCAGGGGCACCGCCTCGGGGTCGACGTCGGGTCGGACCGGGTGACGTACACGCTGCGCGAGGGCAACGGCGCAGTGCTGCGGTTCCGGCACGAGGGGGAGGAGGTGGAGGTGAGCGCGCGGGCGCCGCTGACCCGGCCGCTGGTGCGCAGGGTGCCGATGCTGCCCCGGCCGCCGCAGCCCCCGGGGCGGGAGGTGCGCCGCCGCGGCGGTCCGGTGCCGTCGGCCTGAGCGGGCCGCGGTGGGCGGGAGCGCGCCTCCCGCCCACCGCCTCAGCCCGTCCGCTGGGCGCGCTGGAGCCGGGCGTAGCGGCCGCCGGCGGCGAGGAGCTCCTCGTGGGTGCCGACCTCCACGATGCGCGCCTCGTCGAGCACGACGATGCGGTCCGCGGAGCGGATCGTGGAGAGCCGGTGCGCGACCACGAGGGTCGTGCGCCCGCGCATCAGGCGCTGCAGGGCCTCCTGCACGGCGAGCTCGGACTCGGGGTCCAGCGCGGAGGTCGCCTCGTCGAGCAGCAGGATGCGCGGGTCGCGCACGAGCGCCCGGGCGATGGCGATGCGCTGGCGCTGCCCGCCGGACAGCCGCGCGCCGCGCTGCCCGACCACCGTGTGCCAGCCCTCGGGCATGTCCTCCACGAGCCGCAGGGCGTTCGCGTCGGCCAGGGCGGCGCGGATGCGCTCGTCGCCGACGTGCTCCAGCCCGTAGGCCACGTTGTCCCGGATCGACCCCTCGAAGAGCACCGACTCCTGCGGGACGACGGAGACGTGCCGGCGGACGCTGCGCAGGTCCAGCTCCGAGGAGTCCCGCCCGTCGAGCAGGACCCGCCCCGCGGTGGGGCGCAGGAAGCCCAGGACGAGGTTCAGCACGGTGGACTTGCCGGACCCGGAGGGGCCGACGAACGCGACGGTCTCACCGGGCCGGATGTCGAGGTCGAGCCCGTGCAGCGCGTCGGAGGCCGCGCCGGGGTAGCGGAAGCGCACGCCCTCCAGGGTGATGCGGCCCCGCACGGCGGGGACGAGGGCCCGGCCCGCGTTGACCTCCAGGTCCGGCTCCTCCAGCACCTCGGCGATGGAGCGCACCGACTCCAGGCCGCGGGCCCCGACGGGCAGCAGCATCAGGACGTTGGTCACGGCGCCGGTGAGCAGCGCGAAGTACGCCGAGAGCTGGACGACCTCCCCGGCGCTGATGCCGGTGACGCCGGTGAGGGAGGCCCAGGCGGCGAGGACCAGGCAGAGGATGCCGAGCATCTGCAGGCTCACCCACGACATCGACGCGAACCGGCCGTTGAGCATGTCGAGGGTGAACCCGGCGGCGCGCACCCCCTCGGCCCCCGCCGCGACCCGCTCCGCCGCGGTGCGCTCCAGGCCGTGGGCGCGCGTGACGGGCATGAGGGTGGCCATCTCCCCGACCCGCGAGGACAGCGTCTCCACCTCCCGGCGGAACACCTCGTTGGTGGCCCGCGAGCGCCGGGTGAGGAAGTACCGCAGCGCGACGGCCACGGGGATGGTCAGGGCGTAGACGGGCAGGAACGCCGGTGCCGACACCGCCGTCACGGCCAGCGCCCCGAGCACCACCATCGTCGCCGACAGCAGGGGGTGGGTGATCTGCTGGAGCATCAGCTCGACGTTCTCCACGTCGCGCACGACCTTGGTCTGCACGATGGAGGAGCTGACGCGGGAGTGGAACCCGATCGAGAGGGACTGCAGCCGCTCGGTCAGGACGTTGCGCAGGTCCGCGCCGATGGTGCGCACCGCGCCCATGAAGCGCTTGGTGTACTGGACGTGGTTGACGTAGTTCTGCAGGAGCGCGACCACGGCCACGGCCGTCCAGAGCCACATGGTGCGCTGCGGGCCGCCGGCGACGACGACGTCGATCACCTTGCCGGTGACGACGGGGGTGAGCCACATCGGCACCTCCTTGACCGCGAAGAAGGCGACCGCGGCGAGGACCTGCCAGCGGTGCCCGTCGAGGAGGCGCAGGACCGAGCGGAGGGGGTGCGCGCCGTCGATGACGGGCCGGCCGGGGCTCGGGCGGAGGGGCATGACCGCATCGTGACACTCGGACCCCGCGATTGGAAAGCGCTGTCCAGAACCGGTTCAGCACAGGGATCGCGCGGGCCGGGTGCGGGGGGCCCCGCACCCGGCCCGCGGCGGCCTCAGCCCTTGACGGAGCCGGAGGCCAGGCCCGCGACGAGGTAGCGCTGGGCGATGAAGGCGAACGCGACGACGGGCAGCGTCAGCAGCATGGCCGCCGCACCCGCCTGCTGCAGCATGGGCAGGGTCTGCCCGAGCTGGGTGGCGACGAACACGGGGACCGTGCGGGCCTGGACGTCGGTGAGGACGACGGCCGTGAGGTACTCCTGGAAGGCGAACAGGAACACGAAGATCCCCGCGGTGAGGATGCCCGGGCCCATCAGCGGCACCATGACGCGGCGCAGCACCTGGCCGCGGGTGCAGCCGTCGAGCATCGCCGCCTCGTCGAGCTCCTTGGGGATCTCGGCGAAGAAGTTGCGCAGCAGCCAGATGCTGAAGGGCTGGTTGATCGCGACCAGCGCCGCGGCGACCGCCACCGTGGTGTCGTAGATCCCCAGCGACCGGGCGAGGTCGTACATGGGCAGGACCACGGCGAAGCGGGGCACCGCCCGGAAGACGAGCGCCAGCACCAGCAGCACCGCCGAGATCCAGCTGGGGAAGCGGGACAGCGCGTACGCGGCGGGCAGGCCGATGAGCATCGCCACCACGGTGCTGATGACGGCCACGACGAGGGTGTTGGCGAGGTACTGGTAGAAGAGCGTGGTCTGCCACAGGTCGACGAACGCCCGCAGGGTCGGGGTCCAGGTGAGGACCGGCGGGTCCAGGAATGCGACGGCCGTGGGCTTCGTCACCGACGCCAGGGTCCACAGGACCGGGCTGAGCATGACGAGGCAGACGAGGACGAGGAACCCGGCGACCACCAGGCGCCCGCTCGGGTTGCGCAGGCTCCCGCGGGGGCGCCGCGGGGCGGTCACGATCGCGCTCACGGGGTGCGGGCCTCCTTCACCACGCCGCGCACGAACGGCACCAGGAGCACGAGGATGAGCAGGATCATCAGGACGTTGATGGCGCTGCCCAGCCCGAGCTGCTGGCCGCCGTCGCGGAAGGCGACGTTGTAGATGTAGAGCATCACGGACTCGTTGCCCAGCTGCACCGCCTGCGGGGAGAGCGGCACCAGCGCGTCGAACGTGCGCAGCACGTCCATGACGGAGATCAGCGCGACGAACCCGATGACCCCGCGCATCGACGGGATGATGGCGTAGCGGTGCGTCTGCACGGTGGAGGCGCCGTCCACCCGCGCCGCCTCGATGATCTCCGCGGGCACGCCCTGCCGGCCCGCCAGCAGCACCAGCATCGAGAACGGCAGCATGAACCACACCACGTCGAGCGCGATGATCAGCCGGTTGGGCCAGACGCTGGTGAACCACAGCACGTCCTGGCCCGTCACGAGCTCGACGAGGTGGCCGACGATGCCGCCGAAGTTGCTGTTGAAGAGCCAGGAGAACATCGTGGCGCCGACGATCTGGGGCACCACGTAAGACACGAGCAGGGCGCCCAGGACGTACGGCCGCGCCCGGCCGAGGTTGTTCACCACCATCGCCAGCACGTACCCGGCGACCAGCAGCACCGCGACCACCACGACGGTGAGGCCGACGGTGAAGAGCACGGCCCGCCCGAGGCGGGGGTCGCTCAGCGCGGCCCGGTAGTTCTCCAGGCCCACCCAGGTCCCCGGTGCCCCGTAGTCCACCCGCTGCAGGCTCCACTCGAACGTCCGGTACAGCGGCAGCAGGAGCAGGCCGCCCATGACCAGCACGCTCGGCGCGACGAGCGCGGCGAACTCCCGCCTACGCACCCCGCCACCCCGCCCCGGCCGGACGCTGCGTCGTGCCGCGCCTCACCGGTACCCGGCCAGGATCTCCTCGGCCTTCGCCTGCATCTGCGCGGTGCCGTCCGCGACGCTGGTGCGGCCGGTGACCACGTTCGCGACGATCTCGGTCGTGGCGGTGCTGATCTCGGACGTCCACGGGAACGGCTCGGCGGGGGGCATGTTGTCCAGGGACTCCCGCGCGGCCGCGGCGTAGGCGCTGCTGTCGTCCGTCACGATGCCGTCGCGCGCGGGGTAGGCCGCCGGCACGGAGGCCTTCGACGCCTCCTCGCTGACGGAGGAGGCCACGATCTCGAACAGCAGCGAGGGGTCGACGTCGGTGTTGGCGGGCAGGGACCAGCCGTCCACGGACAGCGCGCCGTAGAACGGCCCGTCGTCGCCGACGGTGGGGGGCGCCGCGAAGGCGAACTGCTCGGCGTACTGGCTGTTCGTCGCCAGGGTGAGGTCGTTCATGCGCCCCGAGAACATCATCGCGATCGCCGCGGTGCCGTTGTACATCTGCTGCTGCACGGTGGGCTGGTCGAAGGTCGTGACCTCGGGGTCCATGAAGGGCAGCAGCGAGCGCAGCTCCTCGAACGCGCGGGCGGCCTCGGGGGTCCCGAAGTTCGCGGTCTTCGTCGCGGGGTCGACGTAGTCCACGCCGAGGGAGCCGAGCGCGGCGTCGTAGGCGGTGGCGATGTCGCCGCTGGCCAGCAGCGGCAGGGCGAGGGGGTGCTCGATCTGCCCGGCGGCCTGGATCTTCGCGGACACCTCGCGCAGTTCCGCGAAGGTCTTCGGCGGGGTCAGGCCCAGCTCGTCGAAGACGTCCTTGCGGTACGCCATGACGTAGGTCTGGGCCTGCATGGGCAGCCCGTACAGCTCGCCCTCGTAGGTCATGGCCTGCACCATCGCGTCGTTCAGCTGGTCGAGGCCGTACTCCTCGGAGTGCTGGGCGACGAGGTCGTCCAGCGGCTGCAGCTTCTCCTGCGAGGCGAGCTGGGGGAGGATGAAGCCGTAGGTCTCCACGACGTCGTAGGTGCCCGAGTCCCCGGCGAGGGTGGCGGTCGTCTTCTGCACCTGCCCGGCGAAGTCGACGGGTTCGTGCGTGACGGTCACGCCGTCCTTGGTGCAGCTCTTCACCATGGTGTTGGTGAAGGGGTCGATGGCGGAGGAGTTGTAGGCCAGCACGTCCACGGTGACCGGTTGCTCGGGCGCGGTGAAGCCGCAGGCGACCGCGGTGGCGTTCTGCTCCCCGGTGCGCGACCCCGCGCCGCAACCGGCGAGGACGAGGGAGAGACCCGACAGCACGGCGAGTGCCGTGGTGGGGCGGTAGCGCGTCATGACTGCTCCTGGGTGTGCAGGGGTGCTCCGCGGCCGTGCGGGAACCACATCGGACGGTGGAGGTGGGCGCGCCCGCGCGCGGGAGGACGGGACCCCGGCACGCATGGGGCGGTGGATCTCGCGCTCACGCTAGAGGCGCCCCGGGAGACCGGCAATCCGCGATGCGGTGACGCAGGACACCACCGGGGGCCGCGTGGTTCCGGCGCTCGCCGGTGGGAGGGGGCGCGGAGCCGTCGGGGTGCCCGGTCCGGGGTGAGCCCGTCGGGGGAGGGGCACCGGCGCGTCGCCCTGCGGGCGTGCTCCGTTCACCCGGAGGACGCACCATCGGGAGGACCGGTCCACGCCGCGCCCGCGCGGCTCCCGATCCGAAGGGCTCCCACGTGCTCCACCGCTCCCGGGCGACCGCCGCGCGCCGCGCCGTCCTCGGCGCCGCCGCCGCCTCCCTCACCGTCGCGGGCCTGCCCGCGGCCGCGCAGGCGGCACCGCCCACCACGCCGTACATCTCCGAGATCCACTACGACAACGCGGGTACCGACACCGGCGAGTTCGTCGAGGTCACCGTGCCCGCGGGCACGAGCTCCACCGGCCTGTCCGTGGTGCTCTACAACGGCGACAACAGGGCCACGTACGGCACCGCCGTGGCCGTGCCCGCGGTCACCGCCCCCGCCGACCGCCCTGCCGCGGCGGTCGTCGAGTACCCGTCCAACGGCCTCCAGAACGGCGCACCGGACGGCGTCGCGCTCGTCCGCGGCGGCGAGGTGCTGGAGTTCCTGTCCTACGAGGGCGTCTTCACCGCGGTGGGCGGCCCCGCCGCCGGACGCACGAGCACGGACATCGGTGTCGCCGAGGCCGGGAGCGAGCCCGCCGGGCAGTCCCTCTCCCGCACGTACGACGCCGCCCGCGACGCCCTGGTGTGGGCGGGCCCCGCCGCGGCGACGAGGGGCGTGGTCAACACCGCTCCCGGTGGTCAGCCCGGCCCCGGCCCCGCGAACCCGTGCGAGGCCGCGCCGACCCACGAGATCGGCGCGGTGCAGGGTCCGGGTGCGGCCACCCCGCTCGCGGGGCGGCAGGTCACCGTCCGCGGTGTCGTCGTGGGCGACGTGCCGGGCATGTCCGGGTTCTACCTCCAGGACGGGGACGGCGACGGCGACCCCGCCACCTCCGACGGCGTCTTCGTGTTCAGCCCCGCCGCCGTCGACCTCGGCGACACGGTGGCCGTGACCGGCGAGGCGCAGGAGTTCGGCGGGCAGACGCAGATCGCCTCCCGCGCCGGCGCCGCCGTCTGCGCCGAGGGCACCGTCGCGGACCTGCCCGCCGCCGCACCGCTCGACCTGCCCGCCGACGACGCCGCCCGCGAGCGCCTGGAGGGGATGCGCGTCGTGCCCGCCGACGCCCTCACGGTCAGCGAGGTGTTCGACCTGACGCGGTTCGGCGAGCTGACCCTCTCCGAGGGCGGTCCGCTGGTGCAGCCGACCGAGGTGGCGCGCCCCGGCACCCCGGAGGCCGCGGCCGTCGCGGCGTCGAACGCCCTGCGGCGCATCGTCCTCGACGACGCCGTGAGCGCGCAGGTCACCGTGCGCACCCGCCCGTACCTGACGCCCACCACCCCGGTGCGCGTCGGGGACGTCGTGCAGTTCACCGAGCCCCTCGTCCTCGGGTTCGGCTTCGGCTCCTGGCGGCTGCAGCCCGCCGACGGCACCGCCGCCGACGTGTTCGCCCCGCAGAACACCCGCCCCGCCGCACCGGAGCCGGTGGGCGGGGACGTGCAGGTCGGGGCGTTCAACGTCCTGAACTACTTCCTCACCTTCGGCGGTGAGGGCCGCGGCGCCCGCAACCAGGCGGAGCTGGACCGGCAGGCCGGCAAGATCGTTCCGGCGATCCTGGGCCTCGGTGCGGACGTGGTGACGCTCATGGAGATCGAGGACAGCGACTCCACGGGTCTCACCCCCGGCAACGCCGACACCGCCCTGGCCGACCTGGTGGGGCGGCTGAACACCGCGGCCGGCGCGGACGTGTGGGCGTACGTGCCGCTGCCGCGGGAGCTCTACGCCGTGGACCGCGACGTCATCCGCAACGGGATCATCTACCGCCGCGACGTGGTGCAGCCCGTGGGTGCGCCGGCCGGCCTGGCCGACGAGAGCGTGTGGGCCAACGCCCGCGAGCCGATCGCGCAGACCTTCGCCAAGGACGGCGACGCGTTCACGGTCGTCGCGAACCACCTCAAGTCCAAGAGCCCGGGTGACGCCACGGGGGACAACGTGGACGCCGGCGACGGGCAGGGGCAGTGGAACGGCGACCGGGTGCGCCAGGCGCGCTCGCTCGCGGCGTTCACCGCGGCCCTGCGCGAGCGCACCGGCGAGGCGGACGTCCTCCTGCTCGGCGACTTCAACGCCTACACGCGGGAGGACCCGATCGAGGCGCTGCGGGAGGCCGGGTTCACCGACCTCGGCGAGCAGTTCGACCCGGGCCGCTACAGCTACGTCTTCGACGACATGTCCGGCTCCCTCGACCACGCCCTGGCCACCGCGGCGCTGACCGCGAAGGTCACCGACGTGGCGCACTGGAACATCAACTCCGTGGAGTCGTTCGCGTACCAGTACACGGGCGACCCGGCCCTGTACGCGGCGAACCCCTACCGCTCCAGCGACCACGACCCCGTCCTCGTCGGCATCGACCTCGACGAGCGCTGCCGGGGCCTGGCGCCCACGATCCGCGGCACCGCCGGCGCCGACACCCTGCGCGGCACCGCCGGGCGTGACGTCATCATGGGCCTCGGCGGGGACGACACGATCACCGGCGGCAACGGCGACGACGTCGTCTGCGGCGGGGCCGGCGCGGACCGCCTCGCGGGCGACAACGGGGACGACATCCTGCTCGGCGGGTTCGGCGCCGACGTCCTCGACGGCGGCAACGGCGAGGACACCCTCGTCGGCGGCCCGGGCACCGACACCCTCGTGCAGGGTCGCGGCACCGGCCCCGAGGACCAGGAGGGCGCCGAGTCCTGACGGACCCGGCACGCACGACGAGGGCCCCGGCGGACCACCTGCCGGGGCCTGTGTCGTCCCGGGCGCGACCGCCGGTGCCCGGGTGCCGGTGCTCAGGTGGTCGGTGCTCAGGTGGTCGGTGCTCAGGTGCCAGGTGCCCCGGGTGCGCCCGGCCCGGGCAGCACGGCGACCACCTCCACCTCCAGGAGGAAGCCGGGGGCGAACAGGGCGGGCACCGGGACGAGGGTGCTCGCCGGGGGCCGCGCGACGCCGGCGCGCAGCGGCCCGAACACCTCCGGCAGCAGGGCGGGGGACCAGTCGACGACGTACAGGGTCTCCTTCACGACGTCGCGGCGGGTGGCCCCGACGGCGGCGAGCGCGACGTCGAGGTTGGCGGCCACCCGGGCGGCCTGCGCCCCGTGGTCCCCGGCCCCGACGAGCCGGCCGTGCTCGTCCCAGGCGACCTGCCCGGACAGCAGCACCAGCCGGGTGGCCGGGGCGGTGACGACCTGGGTGATGAGGTCCGGGAGCGCGTGCAGCCCGGAGGGGTTGGTGTGCGTGACGGTCACGGCGCGCTCCTCGGTGCGCTCGGGTGGGGTGCCGGCTCAGGCGGGGACGGGAACGGCAGGAACGGGAGGAACCGGCGCGGACGTCGTGCTGGCCCAACCCACGTAGGCGTCGGGGCGCACGACGAGCCCGGCGAGCCCGGCGTAGGCGGCGGGCGCGTCCACGAGGCAGGTGTCCCCGTCGAGCGCGAGGGAGACGGGGACGCCGGCGCGCAGGAGCTCGTAGACCCGCCGCTCGCGACCGCCGGTGGACACCCGCAGGTCCGGCAGGCGGGTCCCGGTCAGGGGGTGCCCGTCGCCGGGGCCGTAGCGCAGGGCGAGACCGGAGATCTGCTCGGCGAGCATGCGGTTGACGTTGGGGAGGGGGAGCAGCTCCTCGGCGAAGAACCGGCGCAGCGCGGGGGCCTCGTCGGCCAGGCCGGCCATGAGGCCGCTCTGCCGGGACACGTCGTAGAGCAGGCGCTGCCCGGCGGGGCGGCGCTCGGCCTCGTAGCTGTCGAGGAGCGCGTCGTCCGCCTCGCCGAGGACGTGGGTGGCGAGCTTCCAGCCGAGGTTCGCGGCGTCCTGGATGCCGTGGTTGAGGCCCTGCCCGCCGGTGGGGAAGTGCATGTGGGCCGCGTCGCCGGCGAGGAACGCCCGGCCGGCGCGGTAGCGGGTGGCGAGCCGGCTGGCGTTGCCGAACCGGGACAGCCAGGCGGGCTCGTGCACGCCGTGGTCGGTGCCGATGACGTCGAGCAGGACGGCGGAGACCTCGGTGAGGGTGACCGGCTCGTCCTTGGGTGCGCGGGAGCGCTCGCCGTGCACGACGACGAACCGGACGCGCTCGCGGTCCAGGGGTGCGGCCATCACCTGCCCGGTCGCGTTGTGGGCGTTGAGCCGGCCGCCGGGCAGGGGTTCGCGGACCCTCACGTCGGCGACGATGGCGGTGCGCGTGGTCGGCGTGCCCGAGAACCCGATGCCCGCGGCGCGGCGCACGGTGCTGCCGGCGCCGTCGCAGCCGACGACCCAGCCGGCCTCCACGCGGACCTCGCCGGCAGGGCCCTGCGCGCGGGCAGCCACCCCGTCGGCGCCGAGGGTCAGGGCGGTGACGTCATGGCCGCGCAGGAGGCGCACGCCGAGGCCGGTGGCGCGCTCGGCGAGCAGGGACTCGGTCTCCTGCTGCGGCAGCCAGAGGGTGAAGGGGAACCGGGAGTCGAGCAGGTCGAAGCGCAGGCCGGGGAGGGTGGCGAAGTGCCACACCGGGATGCGCGGGTCGCGGCCCAGCAGTTCCTCGCTGCGGGCGACGAAGCGGTCGGCCCAGCCGCGTGCGTCGAGGACCTCCAGGGTGCGCGGGTGCAGCGTCGTCGCGCGGGACTGCTCGACGGGGCCGGTGCGGCGCTCCAGGACCACCACGACGAGGCCGCGCACGGCGAGGTCCCCGGCCAGGGCCAGGCCGGTGGGCCCGCCGCCGACGACGACGACATCTGCATTAACGGTGTTAACAGGCATGGTGGAAAACTAGGATTAACGACGTTAACAAGTCAAGGCGGTATGCTGCCGGTGTGACGACGCGACGGGAGACGGTGGTGCTGGCGGCCCTCGGGCTCGCCGACCTGCGGGGCGTCGACGCCCTGACGATGCGCGGCCTCGCCGATGCGCTCGGGGTCCAGGCCCCCGTCCTCTACCGCGACTTCGCCGGCAAGGAGGAGCTGCTGGAGGAGATGGCCGACGCCGTCGTCGCCGTCGCGCTGCAGGGCCCCGAGCCGGCCGGCCCGTGGAACGCGCGTGCCGCCGCGCGCGCGCGCCGGCTCCGCCGCGCCCTGCTGACCCGGCGCGACGGCGCGCGCATCGTCGGCGGCCGCACCGTGCCCCGCCGCAGCACCCTCCGCTTCGCCGACGCCCTCGTGGGCGATCTGCTCGACGCGGGCCTGGGGCAGGCCCGGGCCCTGCAGTTCAGCGCGGTCGTGCACTCCTTCGTCCTGGGCGAGGCGCTGGAGCAGCAGGGCACGGCCGAGGGTGCCGTGTCGGACCCGCGGCTCCACCGGGCCCTCGCCGGGGACCCCGCGCTGCGCAGCCTGGGGCCGGGAACCTCCCTGGCGGCGCTCGTCGACTTCGACGCCCGGTTCGAGCTCGGCCTGGCCGCGCTGCTCACCGCGGCGGCCTCGGACGCGGGAGGCCCTTCCCGGGGGGAGCGGGACGTGGTGGACCCGGACGTGGTGGACCCGGACGTGGTGGACCCGGAGCGGGTGGGCTGACGGCGGGCGCCAGCCGCACCGGTGCCGCGCCACACTGGGCGGGTGGAGCAGAACCGGCGCGCAGCCTCGCGCCAGGAACGCCGTGCGGTGGCCGCCGCGTGGCGCGCGGTCCCCCTCGCGCGACGGCTGGAGATCGCGCGCGCGGCGAAGCGGGGGGTGCGCCACCCGGACGAGGCGGCGGTGCGCGCGGCGCAGTCCTACGCGCGCCTCGTGCTCAGCCCCGGGCCCCGGTGGATCCAGCGGCCGCGGGTCCGCCACGTGAGCGCGTGGCTGCTGTTCCCCCTCGCCGGCGTGCTCGTGCTGGAGGCCGTCCTCCTCGTCCTCCTGGGCGCGGGGCCGCCCGTGGTGTGGGCGGTGAGCGCGCTCGCCGTGATCACCGCCCTGGTGGGGTGGTTCTGGGTGGACCTGCTGCGGGACTGCAGGCGCCTGCTCGCCCTCGGGGACCCGGAGGGGCCGCCGGTCCCCTGAGCCGGGCCACCCACGCTCTGGTGCCCGCTCCCGCACTCTGCGTAGGGTTCCGGCACCGCCCGTGCGGCACCCCGGCTTCCAGGAGGCATCCCGTGAGGATCCGTCGTCGCGCCCTCGTTGCGACCGCCGTCGCCCTGCTCACCGCGCTCACCTCGGCGCAGCCCGCCGCCGCCATCACCGGCGGGCAGCCCGACGGCAACCGCAACCCGAACGTCGGCCTGATCGTCTTCTACGACGGCACCGGCCGCTACCGCTGCTCCGCCACCCTCGTCAGCCCCACGGTGCTGCTCACCGCCGCGCACTGCACCGAGGGGACCGTCGGCAGGACCGCCGTCACCTTCGACACGCGCATCGCCGAGAACCCGCCCAGCCCGCTGCCCGTCGCCGCCGACCCCGCCGCGGGCTACACCCGGGCGGAGCTGGAGGCGGCCGGGTACCTCTCCGGCACGGCCGTCAGCCACCCCGCGTACTCCGACTTCACGGACCGGGACAACTGGAACGACGTCGGCGTCATCGTCCTCAACCGCGCGGTCACCGGCATCACGCCGGCGCGCGTGGCGCCCTCCGGCTACCTCGACCGGTACGCGCAGCCGGCGCTCAACAAGACGATCTTCGAGGTCGTCGGCTACGGCACGGAGGTCCGCAAGCCCGAGAGCGGCCCGCAGAAGCCGCAGCCCATGAGCTTCCCGCTGATCCGGCGGTACACCACCTCCCCGGGTCAGAAGCTCACCCCGCAGCTGCTGCAGATGAACGGCAACCCCGCCGACACCCGTGGCGGCGGCGGCACCTGCTTCGGCGACTCCGGCGGCCCGGTGTTCCACGGCGGCTACCTCGTGGCGGTCACCAGCTACGGCTACACCCAGAACTGCCGCTACCTCGGCGGCTACCAGCGCGTCGAGATCCCCGTCGTGCAGGACTGGCTGGCCGGGTTCGGCGTGACGCCCTGACCTGCCCGCGGACGAGCACAGGGCCCGGTCCCTCCCCGGGTGGGGAGGGACCGGGCCCTGTGGCGCCGGCACCCGCCGGGCGGTGGGGTCACCGCCCGGCGGGGTGGGTCAGGAGCGGGAACCGCGGTCCGCGCCGTTGTCCTGGTCGGCGATGAAGGAGGCCACCCACGACAGCGGGGCGTTCCAGTTGATCGTCAGCTCGTTGGTGGACCAGGAGCCGATGTCGTCGACGTAGCAGAACTGCGCCACGCAGCCGTCCGCGAACAGCGCGGCGGTGACCGGGTCACCGCTGGTCGCGGTGGGCGAGTACGGCCCGCCCGCCACCGTGCCCGCGGGCGGGTTCGGCAGCGACGGGTCGAGCTGGTTCGAGTACCACCGCGAGTGCTGGTTCTTCGAGAACACGTCGCCGTAGCCCGTGACGTAGGAGTTGTTCAGCGCGTTGCGCCCGAACAGGTAGTCCATCGAGCGGAGCACCCCGTCGCGGTACTTCGCCTGGCCGCTGAGGTCGAACGCGGTGCCGAGGACCTGCATGTTGTTGAGGATCTCGGCGTTGGAGCCCCAGGCGTACCGGCCGCCCTCGGGGGCGTACGCCTGCCCGAACGGCTGCCGGGCCTGGTCGGCCAGCAGGTCGTCCGCCCCCGCGAGGACCGACTGCTGCACCTTGCGCAGCTCGGCCTTGTTGAGGTTGCTGGGCACGGTGGCCAGGTCCATGCGGGCCAGCGGGGCGACGTGGCCCCAGTCGAAGCCGTTGGGACCGAAGACGTCGGCGGTGTGGACGGGGGAGCCGAGGACGTCCTTGCGGAACTGCGGCTCGTTGGTCGTCAGGTACAGCTCGACGGCCGCCCAGTAGAACTCGTCCGACACGTCGTCGTCGTTGTACGGCCCGCTGCCCGGGTTCGGGTCGAGGGCGCCGTCGGGTGCCGGGGCGTAGACGTCGGGGTTGGCCTGCGCCGCGGCGTAGGCGGTCCGGGCCGCAGCGAGCAGGCGCTCGGAGAAGGCCTTGTCGTACTTGGCGAACAGGCGGGCGCCCTGCGCAGCAGTGGCGGCGACGTTCAGGGTGGCCGCGGTCGACGGGCGGTACAGGACCCGCTTCTGCGGGTCTGCGGCCGGGTCCATCGGCAGGCCGGTCCAGTTGACGTCGGCGACCTTGTGGTAGGCCATGCCGGCGTACTCGCGGCCGGGCTGCACCTGCATCTTCAGGAACCACTCGAGCTCCCAGCGCGCCTCGTCGAGGACGTCGGGCACGCCGTTGTGGGCCTCGGGGATGCGCAGGGTGCCGTCGGCGAGGGCGCCGCGGTCGGCGGTGGGCGCGGTCAGGCTGCGCTCGTACTCCTGGAGCAGCTGGGCCACCGCGATACCGCCGTTGACGACGTACTTGCCGTGGTCACCGGCGTCGTACCAGCCGCCGGTGACGTCGACGGTGTAGTCGCAGGTCCAGGGCTCGTCGCCCTGCTTGACGAGGATCTTCTGCGAGTCGTCGTCGAGGCTCTGGCACGGCACCGCGGTGTCGCCCTGGTTGGGGGCGACGCCGACGTGGCCCGCCGCGCGGCCGTAGCCCGGCGCCAGGGCGTCGTCGATCGCGATGCCGCTGCGGTTGGTGTAGAAGAGCGTCTTGGCGTCGTCGCGCAGCCGCTCGTAGGCCGCCTCGCCGATGTCGAACTTGTAGCTCGTCTCGCCGTCGGCGGTCAGCGTGTAGCCGGCGCCGGCCGTCGTGACGCCGCTGAAGTCGATGGTGTGGACGTTGAGGGCGGCGGACGGGTCCACGCCGCGCGGGGTGGTCGTGCCGGAGGCGACGACCTTGCCGGCGGCGTCCTTGAGCTGCCACGGCAGGGCGGTGGTCTTCTCCGTGACCAGGGTGGCGCCCTTGGGCCCGGCGGGCAGGTAGGTCTCCTGGTTGACGCGCACCCGCGGGCCCGTCTCGGGCTCGTACTTCGGCGGCGCGGCGCCGCCCTGGAGGGAGACGTCGTCCACGCAGAAGGTGTACGCCGAGCTGGTGGCGATGTCCTGCTGGAAGGCGAGCTCGGCCTTGGCGTAGTCCTGGTCGGCGGTGAAGGTGTACTCGTACGCGGCGAAGCCGGTGGTGAACGTCGGCTTCACCGCCGGCAGGAACTGCTTGTAGTTGATGTCCGGGCCACCCTGGACGATCACCCGCACGGCGCTCGGCACGACGGGGTTGCTGCGCGCCTTGAAGGTGAGCTTGTAGCTCTCCCCCGCCTGGAGCTGGACGTTCTGGATGATGCCGGCGCCGTACGGGGCCTCCCCCTTCGCCGACGTGGTGAAGCAGCCTGCACCGTCGACGACCGTGGGCGTGGGGTAGATGTTCCAGCCGGTGGTGCCGTTGGCGAAGTCGCCGTTGGTGACCTGGTCCGCGGCGAGCGCCGCCTGGGAACTCAGGATCATGGTGGACGGCACGAGCAGAGCGGTGGCCAGGCTGAGCGCCCCGACGCGGCGCTTCCGGTGGGATTGCGGCGACACGGTGTTCCTCCTCGTTGAGAGCGCTCTCACAAGCGCGTGGAGGAAGCGTGTGCTCCGTTCGGGGTGTTGTCAAAGTGAACGTTCACGAACTGCGCCGTCGGAGGGGTGGACGGCCCTGGCCCCCGGGACCCCGGCCGCTACAGGTGCGGGGCGCTCCTGACGATGCTCGCGGGAGGGGCCGCCGGACGGCGCCCGCGGGAGGAGGTGGACGTGCTGCTCTGGCAGCCCTGGGCGCTGCTGTTCGCCGTCTCCGCCCTCGCCTCCCTGTTCGCCGGCCGCATCATGTGGCGCCGCCGCCGCGACACCGGCGCCGCGGCCGCCCTGCTCGTCGTCCTGCTCGGCACGGCCGAGTGGTCCGCGGCCAAGGCCGTCGGGCTCAGCCTGGGCTCCGTGGCCGGCCAGTTCCACCTCAGCCAGGTCGCCTTCCCCGGCATCTGCGCGGTCGTGCTCGGCTTCCTCTGCCTCGCCCGCGCCATGTGCGACCGGCGCTGGCGCTGGCGCTGGCGGCGCGAGGGGCTGCTCCTCGTGCCGCCCGCCCTGCTGACGGCCGGGCTTCTCACCAACCACCGGCACGAGCTGTTCGCCCGCGGGCTGCGGCTCGCGGGCGAGCCACCCGTGCTGACGTACGAGCAGGGACCGCTGTTCTGGATCCACACCTGCTACAGCTACGTGCTCCTCGGTGCCGCCGTCGTGCTGCTGCTGCACGGGGCGCGGCGCGTCTCGCGCGGGCACCGGCGCCGCTACCTCTGGCCGGTCGTCGCCGGTGTCGTGCCGACCACCGGCAACGTCGTGGGCCTGTGGCTGCTGCCCGGCGCGCTGCCCGTGGACCTGACCCCGGTGCTCTTCCTCGTCACCGCGGGCGCCTGCTGGTGGGCGCTGGAGCACTCCGCGCTGCCCGACGTGGTGCCCATCGCGCTGCACCAGGTGGTCGCCGCGATCGGCGACGCGGTCGTCGTCGTGGACCGGCGCGAGCGCGTCCTGGAGGCCAACCCGGCGGCGGTCGCGCTCCTGCTGCGCGCCCCCGTTCCGCCCATCGCGGCGCACCCCGGCGGGCAGGGGGGCCGGCCGCTGCTCGGCGTACCCCTGCAGGAGCTCACCGGCGCCCTCGGGATCCCGCTCGACGAGACCTCCCCGCGGCAGCGGACCGTCACGGCGCCCAGCGGCGGGACCGTCCTCGACGTGCACACCTCCCCCCTCACCGACGACCGCGGCACCTGCATCGGCTGGGCGATCGTGGCCCGCGACGTCACGGAGTCGCTGCGGCAGCAGCAGGAGGTGCTCGCGGCGAACGAGGCGCTGCGGGAGCAGCTGGAGCTGGTGGAGCGCCTGCGGGCGGAGCTGGCCGAGCAGGCGCTGCGCGATCCGCTGACGGGGTTGTTCAACCGCCGCCGCATGGTGGAGGTGCTGGAGCGGGAGGTGCCGGCGACGCTGGCGGCGGGGCGGCCGGTGAGCCTGCTGATGATGGACGTGGACCGCTTCAAGCAGGTCAACGACACCCACGGCCACGCCACTGGCGACGCCGTCCTCGTCGGCATGGCGGCCGCCCTCGCCGGGGGTGTCCGCCCCCGCGAGGTCCTGGCCCGGTTCGGCGGGGAGGAGTTCGTCGCCGTCCTGCCCGGCGTGGGCGAGGCCGAGGCCCTCGCACGGGCCGAGGACTGGCGCGCCCGCTGCGCCGCCGTGCGCGTGCCCGGCGGGGGCGCGGCGGTGGGCACCACCATCAGCATCGGGCTGGCCACCGCCTCCGGCTCGGCCCCCGTGGGCGCCGAGGCCCTCCTGGCCTGCGCCGACGCGGCACTCTACGAGGCCAAGCGCGGCGGGCGCGACCGCGTCGTCCACGTCCCCGCGGGCACCGCCCGGGTCGCCGCCCGGCGCTGACACCCGGCGCTGACGCCCGGCACCGACGCGGCAGTGACGCCCGGCGGCTCCAGCGCGGCGGGCCGGATGCCGATGCCAGAGCAGGACCCGGGACGGACCCGGTGCGGATCCGGTGCGGATCCGGGCGTGGAGGAGGTGGGCGCGTGCTGCACTGGCAGCCGTGGGCGGCGATCTTCGCCGTGTCCGCGCTCGGCTCGCTCCTGGCCACCGCGGTGATCTGGCGCCGGTGCGGCCGCTCACCGGCGGCCGCCTCCCTCCTCGCCGTCACCCTCGGCGCGACCTGGTGGTCCGGGACGCGCGCCGTCGGCATGAACTTCGCCGACCTCGGCGTCCAGACGGTCTTCTCCTCCCTCATCTACCCCGGCGTCGGTGCCGTCGTGGCCGGGATCTACTGCCACGCCCGGTCCCTGTCGGACCGCCGCTGGCGCTGGCGCTGGCGCCGGCACGGCTGGCTGCTCGTGGAGCCGGTCCTCGCCTCCGCCGCGGGCCTGACCGACGTGTGGCACGGCCTCTTCCGCTCCGGCTACCGCTTCGTCGGCGACCCGCCCGTGCTGCACTCCGGCCCGGGGCCCCTCTTCCAGGTCCACACCGCCTACAGCTACGCGCTGCTCGGGGTGGCGTTCGTGGTCCTCCTGCGCAACGCCTTCCGCGTCACCCGCGCGCACCGGGCGCGCTTCCTGTGGCCCATCGTCGCCGGCCTCGTGCCCACCGCGGGCAACGTCGTCAGCGTGTGGGTGCTGCCCGACATGCCGATCGACCTCACCTCCGTGCTGTTCCTCGTCACCGCCCTGCTGTGCGCCTGGGCGCTGCACAACTCCGCGCTGCCGGACGTGCTGCCCGTCGCCCTCAGCCAGGTCGTGGAGACCATCGGCGACGCCGTGCTCGTCGTGGACCGCGCCCAGCGGATCGTCGAGATCAACCCCGCCGCCGAGGACCTGCTGCGCCGGCTCGTGCCCACCGCGCCCGAGCGCCTCGTGGGCGCGTCCCTGCGCGGGCTGGCCGACCCGCTGGGGGAGAGCCCCGACACCACCGCCCGCACCGAGCGCACCGTGGAGGTGGAGGCGCTCGGCCTGCACCTGAACCTGCGCACCGCACCCCTGACCGACTCGGGGGGCGCCTGCATCGGCTGGGTGCTGGTGGCCCGCGACGTCACCGAAAACCTCCGCCAGCAGGCGGAGCTGGAGCGGCAGCGGGCCGAGGCGGTGGCGGCGAACGAGGCGCTGCGGGAGCAGCTGGACCTGGTGGAGCGCCTGCGCGTGGAGCTGGCCGAGCAGGCGGTGCGCGACCCGCTGACGGGGCTGTTCAACCGCCGCCGCATGGTGGAGGTCCTGCAGCGGGAGGTGCCGGCGACGCTGGCGGCGGGGCGGCCGGTGAGCCTGCTGATGATGGACGTGGACCGCTTCAAGCAGGTCAACGACACCCACGGCCACGCCACCGGCGACGCCGTCCTCATCGGCATGGCCCGGGCCCTGGCGCAGGGCGTGGGCGAGCGGGAGCTGCTGGCCCGCTTCGGCGGGGAGGAGTTCGTCGCCGTCCTGCCCGGCTCCTGCCTCGGGGACGCCCTGGAGCGGGCCGAGGCCCTGCGGGTGCGCTGCGCCCGGGTCGAGGCCGCCGGCGCCGGGGGTGCGGCGGTGCGCACCACCATGAGCATCGGCGTGGCGACCCTGGACGCCGGCGTGCACACCGCCGACGCCGTGCAGAGCCTCCTGCTGGCCGCGGACGGGGCCCTCTACGCCGCCAAGGCCGGAGGTCGCGACCGCGTCGTCAGCGCCGGCGTGCAGAGCGCACCGATCGCGCACTCCCGTGCCTGAGCGGGCCACCCCCGCGTCACCGGCGGACCGGGCGGGAGGCAGGGTGAGCACGTGGCGAGCGTTCTCCAGTGGCAGCCGCTGAGCCTGCTCTTCGTCGCGGCCTCGGTCACCTCCCTGCTCGCGGCCCGGGTCATGTGGCGCCGCCGCCACGAGACACCCGCCCTGGCGACGCTGCTGGTGACGATGCTGGGCCTGGCCCAGTGGTCGGGGGTGACGGCGCTCGGCATGAGCGTCGTGGGGCTCACGGCCCAGTCCGTGCTCCTCGACGCCATCTACCCGGGGGTCTGCGCCGCCGTCGCGGGCATCTTCTGCCACGCGCGGGCCATGGCGGACCGGCGCTGGACGTGGCGCTGGCGCCGCGAGGGCCTGCTGCTGGTGGAGCCCGTCCTCGTGGTCCTGGCCACGGTCACCAACCCCTGGCACCACCTGTTCCGGGGCGGCTACCACCTGGTGGGGGACACCGGGGCGCTGCGCTCGGTGCCCGGCCCGCTGTTCTGGGCGCACACGTACTACAGCTACGCGCTGCTGGCGGTGGCCGCCTTCGTCCTCCTGCGCAGCGCCGTCCGCTCGCCCCGCGTGCACCGGCGCCGGTTCCTCTGGCCCGTCCTCGGCGGGCTGGCCCCGGCCGTGGGCAACGTGGTCAGCGTCTGGCTGCTGCCGCACGGCCGGAGCGTGGACTTCACCTCGATCTGCTTCCTCGTCACCGCCGGGACGTTCTGGTGGGCGCTGCAGCGCTCCGCCCTGCCGGACGTGCTGCCCGTCGCGCACGGCCACGTCGTGGAAACCATCGACGACGCCGTGCTCGTCGTGGACCGCCGCTACCGGATCGTGCAGCTCAACCCCGCCGCCGACGCGCTGCTGCGCCGGACGGTGCCGTCGGCGCCGCCGCAGCTCGTGGGGGTGGAGCTGCCCGGGCTCACCGGCGCGCTGCGGCTGCGCTTCGACGAGAACGCCCGCGCGCAGCGGACCTTCCCGGTGCCCGCGGCGGACCTGGAGCTGGACCTGCGCACGACCCCGCTGACCGATGCGCGGGGCGCCTGCATCGGCTGGGTGCTGGTGGCCCGCGACGTCACCGAGGTGCGCCGGCGGCAGCAGGAGCTGGAGCGGCAGCAGGCGGAGCTGGAGCGGCAGCGGGCGGAGGCGGTGGCGGCGAACGAGGCGCTGCGGGAGCAGCTGGAGCTGGTGGAGCGCCTGCGGGTGGAGCTGGCCGAGCAGGCGGTGCGCGATCCGCTGACGGGGTTGTTCAACCGCCGGCGGATGGTGGAGGTGCTGGAGCGGGAGGTGCCGGCGACGCTGGCGGCGGGGCGGCCGGTGAGCCTGCTGATGATGGACGTGGACCGCTTCAAGCAGGTCAACGACACCCACGGCCACGCCACCGGCGACGCCGTCCTCGTCGCCGTGGCCCGGGCCCTGGCGCAGGGCGTGGGGGAGCGGGAGCTGCTGGCCCGGGCCGGTGGTGAGGAGTTCGTCGTCGTCCTGCCCGGGGTGGGGCGCGCCGAGGCGCTGGCCCGCGCCGAGGCGCTGCGGGTGCGCTGCGGGCAGGTCGAGGTGACCGGTGCCGGGGGCCGGGCGGTGCGCACCACCATGAGCATCGGCGTGGCGGGGCTGCCGGGAGGGATGCTGCCGCCTGATGCGGCCGGGCGCCTGCTGGCCACCGCGGACGCGGCCCTCTACGCCGCCAAGACGGCGGGCCGCGACCGCGTGGTCGACGGCGGCGTCCCCTCCCCGGTGCTGCCCTCGCCGCGCTGACGCGGGGCGGTGGCCGTGGCCTCCCGCCCCGCGCCGGCGGCGGTGCCGGGGTGCTGCGTCAGGGGCGCTGCGTCAGAGGCGCGGTGTCAGGGGTGCAGCAGGACCTTCAGCGCGCCGGAGCGGCTGCCCAGCAGGTCCAGCGCCTCCTGGGCCTGCTCGATCCCGAACTCGTGGGTGACGATCACCGAGGGGTCGAGGATGCCCTGCGCGAAGGCGCGCACCGCGTACGCCCACGCCCGCCGGGGGGCGCCGAAGACGGTGAGCACGTGGACCTGGCTGGTCACCAGCTCCAGGGAGGACAGGTCGTCGGCGTCCTCGCCGGGGATGCCGGTCAGCACGACCCGGCCACCGGGGCGGCCGAGGCGGGTGGCCAGGCGCGCCACACCCGGCACGCCCGCGGCCTCGATCACCGCGTCGAACGTGCCGAACAGGCCCTCGCGCTCCGCCTCGGCGGACAGGGCGTAGTGCGCGGCCCCGCAGCGGCGGGCCAGCTCCTCGCGGGAGGCGTTGTGGTGCAGCACCGTGACCTCCGCGCCGGTGCCCCTGAGCAGCTGGGTCGCGAGCAGGCCGAGCGCGCCGGCGCCGATGACCGCGACCTTCGAGCCGACGGTCAGGTCCGCCAGCAGCACGGCCTCCGCGACGCACGCGGCCGGCTCGATGCCCGCGGCGGCGCGCAGGTCCGCACCCTCGGGCAGGAGGTGCAGGAGGCTGGAGGGCAGCACGAGGTAGTCGCTCCAGCCGCCGGGCAGGGTGAAGCCGGTCTCCTCGTAGGGGGTGCTGCCGCCGTCGGGGTCGCCGGCCACGGACGCGGGGTTGGTCAGGGAGGGGCGGATGCCCTCGCCGACGACCGGCCTGCCGACCAGCGCGGCGTCCACGCCCTCGCCCACGGCGGCCACGGTGCCGGACCACTCGTGGCCCGGGACGACGGGGTAGCGCACGTACTGCGCGGGGCGCGTGCCGGCGAGGACCTCGCGGTCGGAGCCGCAGATGCCGCACCAGGCCACGCGGACCAGCGCCTCGCCGGGGCCGGGGGTGGGCACCTCCACGTCGACGACGGCGAGCTCGCCGGGGCCGCTGACGAGCACGGCCCGCGCCCGGCCGGGGAGCTGTGCGCCGTCGGCCGGGACGGCGGCGTCCTGCCCGCCCCGCCCGGTGGTCTCCTGTGCGGTCATGCTCATCCCCGTACCCCCTCCGGCACCTCACCGTGCCTGACCTGCGCAGCGCGCAGCCGTGCCTGTTCGCGCGGAGCCGGTCGTGCATCCGCTGGCACGACTGTAGAGCAACTTGTTAACGCTCACATCGAGGTCACCCGACTGGGTGCCCCTCGCGGGGCCCCGGCGTGCGCCGGCCGCCGCCCGCCGGGCGCCCACGTCCGCGCCTCGCGGGTCGATCTGCCTGTGCCGCAGGGAATGTGCTGCCGGTAGGGGGTGTTGTACAGGATGTCCGCGCGCTGCGGCGAGATCTTCGCCGGCGGTCCCGCCTCCTCCCCGTGCGGCGCCGGGGGAGGTCTGCCCGACGGAAGGGGCGAACATGAAGGGCGATCGGGTCGAGGTCGTCGTCGACGCGGGTGGCGGCACCCGCACCTACGAGATCGGGGCCACCCGCGCTGGGCGCAGGGTGGAGGTCAGCCACGGCCGCGGGCTGGTGGAGGTCACCGAGGTCACCCGTGGCGGCACGCCCGTGCGCACCGCGAGGTTCCTCTCCGCGCGGGTCGTCGCCCTCGTCGAGCACCCCGCCGCCGACGTGGTGGCGGAGGACGACGAGCCGGTGATCCCGCTGCGCCGCGGCGCCTGACGCACCCGGCCGCGCACGCGGGGACCTCCCGCGCGCGTGGCCCGGGTGCGGCCCCCCCCCCGGGCCCGTCAGGTCGCCGGGCCGGTGGCCGCGCGGTGGAGCGCGGTGAGGTCCCGGTACGCCGGTGCGTTGCCGCGCACGCGCTCGGCCTCCTCCGGGTGCAGCGCCCGGCGCACCACCCCCGGCACCCCCGCCACGAGCGAGCCCGCCGGGACGAGCGCGCCCTCGCGCACCACCGCCCCGGCCGCGACGAGCGAGCCGCCGCCCACCACCGCCCCGGTCAGGACCACGGCACCCATCCCGACGAGGGCGCCGTCCTCCACGGTGCAGCCGTGCAGGACGGCCCGGTGCCCCACGGACACCCCCGACCCCAGCACCACCGGCCCGTGCTCGTCGGCGTGCACGACGCAGCCGTCCTGGACGTTGCTGCCCTCGCCCACCTCGATGGCGGCGCCGTCGGCGCGCAGCACGCAGCCGTACCAGACGCTCGCCCCCGCCGACAGCGTCACCGAGCCCACCAGCACCGCTCCCGGCGCCACCCAGGCCTGCGGGTGCACCGACGGCACCCGCCCGCCGAGCGCGATCAGCACGGGCCCCGGCGCGCTCACCGCGGCACCCCCGCCCGCACGCCGAGCCCGTACCAGCGGGTGGCGGTGCCGCCCGTGACCTGCGCCAGGTCGTCCCCGGCCACCCCGGCGGCCGCGACCGCCGCCCGCAGGTCGGCCCACGCCCGCCCGTACCCGGCGCGCAGCAGCACGACCGGCCAGTTGCTCGCCAGCAGCAGGCGCCCCGGCCCGAACCGCTCCACCGCGACCGCGACGTACGGGCGCAGCTCCTCCGGCCGCCAGCGGCCCCAGGAGGTCAGCACGTCCAGGCCCACCGACACCTTCAGCGCCACCCCGGGGCACGAGGCGAGCGCGGCGACCTGCCGCTCCCACGGGGCGCGGTCGCCGGTGTCGAGGGGCGGGCGGGCGAGGTGGTCGACGACGACGCGCAGCTCCGGCACCGCCTCGGCCAGGCGCAGGACCGCCGCGACCTGCCCGGCGGTGACGGGCACGACGTCCCACGCCAGGCCCCGGGCGGCCAGGTCGCGGAACAGCCCGACCGTCGCCGGGGCGGCCAGCCACTCCAGCGGGTCGCGCGCCACCAGGCAGCGCACCCCCCGCCAGGTGCCGTCGCCCGCGCGGTCCAGCTCGCGCCGGGCGGCCGCCGGCTCGCGCAGGGGCAGCCAGCCCACGACCCCCGCCACCGAGGGCGTGGTGCGGGCGTACGCGGCGAGCCGGTCGTTCTCCGCCGCCTCGTCCACCGACTGCACCAGCACGGTCGCGTCCACGCCGGCCGCCGCCAGCTCAGGCGCGAGGTCGCCGGGCCCGTAGTCCCGCTCGATCGCGCCGTGCGCCGCCGTGCGCCACGCCTGCTCCTGGGCGGCCACCCGCCAGAAGTGGTGGTGCGCGTCGACCGTGCGGGCCGGGGCGGGGGAGCCGCCGGGGTCCTGCACGGGGTCCTGCACGGGGTCCTGCACGGGGTCGGGTGCCTGCGTGGTCAACGGCCCTCCCAGCGGGGTGCGCGGTGCTCGAGGAACGCGGTGACGCCCTCGCGGAAGTCGGCGCTGCCGTAGCAGCGCAGGAGCAGGTCGGAGTCCTCCACCGCCGCGGCCGCCGCGGCCAGGCGCCGGTCGACCTCCTTCAGCGCGGCCAGGGTCAGCGGCGCCCCGGCCAGCACCCGCCCCAGCAGGCCCGCCACCGCCTCCTCCAGCCCGTCCTCCTCCACCAGGAGGTGCACGAACCCGGCGGTGGCGGCCTCCCGGGCGTCGAGCAGCCGCGCGGTCAGCAGCATCGCGGTGGTGCGGCCGGTGCCCAGCCGCCGCTGCAGCCGCGCGACGACGGCCGCGGGGATGCAGTTGCCCAGCGTGCGGGCCACCGGCACGCCGAAGCGCGCGCCGGGGGTGGCCACGAGCACGTCGCAGAGCGCGGCCAGGGCCAGGCCCGCACCGACCGCCGGGCCCTCCACGACGCCGACGACGGGGACCCGCACTCCCGCCAGCCGCTCCAGCACCGACCCCACCCGGCGCTCGTAGGCCAGGCCGTCCGCCCCGTCGAACCCGGCGAACTGGCGGATGTCGGTGCCCGCCGCGAACGCGCCCCCCGCTCCGCGCAGGACGACCACGCGCACCGACGGGTCCGCCGCCACGTCGTCGCACACCCCGACCAGCCGGTCGTACATCTCCCACGTCAGCGCGTTGCGGCGGCCGGGGTTGGACAGCACCACGTGCAGCGCCCCGCCCTCCCGGTGCACCAGCACCGCCCCCGCGGTGGGGGTGCCCGCGTCCCGCCCGGCGGCCGGGGCGCTCACGGCTGCGCCGGGACGGCACCCGGCTGCGCCGGCACCTGCACGCCGGCCACCTCGCCGAGGACCTCCTCGGTGTGCTGGCCCAGCAGCGGCGGGGGGCGGCGGACCACCGGCGGGGACGCGCTCAGCCGCAGCGGGGACGCCAGCACCGGCACCGTGCCCTCCACCGGGTGCTCCACGCTCGTCACCATGCCCCGCGCCCGCACGTGCGGGTCCTCCTCCAGCACCTGCCGGTAGTCCTGGATCGGCCCGGCGGGCACCCCGGCGGCGAGGAGCACCTCCACCCACTCCGCGGTGCCGCGGGCGGCGAGACGTTCCTCCAGCACGGCCTCCAGCTCCCCCCGGTGGGCCATCCGGCCGACGTTGGTGGCGAAGCGCGGGTCGTCCGGGAGGTGCCCCAGCTCCAGCGCGCCGCACAGCCTGCGCCACAGCCGGTCGTTGTTGGCGCCCACGGTGACGTACCCGTCGCGCGTCGCCAGCGCCTGGTAGGGCGCGGACATGCGGTTCGCCGAGCCGAGCTTCTGCGGCACCAGCCCGGTGTCCCACCACTCGGTGGACTCCCACACGGCCAGGGCGAGGGCCGACTCGAACAGCGACGTCTCCACCCGCTGGCCCCGGCCCGTGCGCTGCGCCACCACCCACGCGGAGAGGATGCCGATGGCGCAGAACAACCCCGAGCCGAGGTCGGCGACCGGGATGCCGCTCTTGACCGGCCGCCCGCCCGGCTCGCCCGTGATGCTCATGACCCCGGTCATCGCCTGGGCGATGAGGTCGTACCCCGGCCGCTGGGAGTACGGGCCGTCCTGGCCGAAACCGGAGATGCTCGCGTACACCAGGGCCGGGTTCAGTGCCGAGAGGGTCGGGTGGTCCACGCCGAGGCGTGCCGCGACGCCGGGGCGCCAGTTCTCCACCACGACGTCCGCGCCGCGCACCAGCCGGTGGAAGGCGGCGAGGCCCTCGGGGGACTTCAGGTCCAGCACGACGCTGCGCTTGTTGCGGTTCAGCGACAGGAACGCGCGGCTGTCCTCCCCGCGGCCGGTGCGCCCCCACGAGCGGCGGGTCTGGTCCCCGCCGTCGGGGTTCTCCACCTTGATGACGTCGGCACCCAGGTCGGCCAGCACCATCGTGCAGAAGGGCCCCGCCATGATCTGCGTCAGGTCCAGCACCCGCATGCCGCTGAGGGCGCCGGGGGCGTCCGGCTCGACGGCTTCGTCCACGGTTCTCCTCCAGGTCCGGTGGGGTGGCTCGGGTGGCCGGGGCGGGGGGGGGGGGGGGGGGGGGGNGGGCGCGGCGCGTCGCCACGCCCACCACCGCGTCCTCAGCCCGCCGCGAGGGCGGCGTCCACCTCGTCGACGAAGGCGGCCGCCACGTCCTCGACCTTCTCGCCGCCGAGGCTGATCCGCTCGTAGGCGCGGGTGAAGGCCGCCTCGAAGTTCGCCTGGTAGCCGGGCGGGTAGACGACCGTGGGCGGGTCCTCGGCGACGATCTCCTGGAAGAGCTCCAGCAGGTGCTTCTGCGCCGGCGGCAGGTCAGGGTTGCCCAGCTGCGCCTCGAGGTGCTCGCGGTTGGTCACCGCCCCGTTGTTGGACGCGAACAGCGCGGCGCCCTCGTCGTCGTTGATCCAGAAGTTGACGAACGCCGCGGCGGTCGGCACGTTGTCGCAGTTGACCGGGATGGCGAAGCCGGACGTGAACAGCACGTTCCCGGAGCCGCCGGAGTCCGAGGGGTAGCGCACCGTGGTGAGCTGCTGGCCGGTGCCCTTGCCGTCCAGCGTCTTCTGGGCGGGGCCGAGGGCGTTGCCGGGGTTGGTGTCCAGCATGACCTGGCCCTGGGCGACGTAGCTCTGCTCCGTCTGCGTCGGCTGCTCGGAGGTCTGCTGCGGCGTCGTCGTGGCGCCCTCGGCGCGCAGGGACTCCCAGAAGTTCCAGTACTCCACCAGCGTCTTCTCCTGGAACCCGATCTTCGTGCCGTCGAAGAGGTCCTCGCCGTGGCTGCGGACCCAGGCGATGAAGTAGTTCGGCCGACCGCCGCCGAGGTTCGCCGCGGGCACGCCCTGCGGCAGGCCGGCCTTCGCGCGGCGGATGTAGTCACCGAAGTCGTCCCACGTGTAGCCGTCCGCGGGCAGCCCCACCCCGGCCTGCTCCGCGAGCGTCTGGTTGACCATCACCGCGTCGTAGGCGGCGCCGTACGGGATCTCGTACAGCTTCCCGTCGAGGCCGCGGCCGGTGTCGAGGACCTCCGGCGGGATGGCGGAGACGTCGATCGCCCCGGAGTCGATCATCGGCTGCAGGTCGAGGAACACGCCCTTGGTGGTGTAGTCGTTGAGCTGGCGGCCCTGGACCTGCGTGACGCACGGCATGTTGCCGCTGGAGGCCTGGACGTTGAGCCGCTGCCAGTACGCGCTGAAGTCGGCGAACTCCGACGTCACCGTCGTCCCCGGGTTGGCGTCCGTGAACAGCTTGGCGACGCCGTTGGTGAGCTCCACGCGCGGGCCGGACCCCCAGAACGCCAGCCGGATGTCGCCCTTCACCTCCCCCTTGCCGTCGACGGCGGCGCCGCTCGACGTGCCGGGCCCCGGTGCCTCCGCGGCACCGCGCGAGGTCCCCCCGGAGCAGGAGGTGGTCAGGAGGGCGAGGGTGGCGAACCCCGCGGTGAGGGCGGTGGCGTGCCGCCGGGAGCGGGCGGGCCCGCGGGGTGACCTGCGAGTGGACATCGTCGTTCCTCTCGTGCGGTGCATCGGGGTGGGCTACTTCAGGCCGCTCGTGGCGATGCCCTCGACGAGCAGGCGCTGGGCCAGCAGGAAGAAGGCGACGATCGGCGCGAGGGAGAGGGTGGCCATCGCGAACAGCGGGCCGAAGGCGGACTCCCCGCCGGTGGAGTCGAGGAAGGCGTTGAGGCCCTGCGTGACGGTCCAGCGGTTGGGGTCGTTGAGGTACAGCAGGGGGCCGAGGAAGTCGTCCCAGGTCCGGATGAACGTGAACAGCGCGGTGGTGGCCAGCGCGGGGACCGACAGCGGGAGGATGACCCGCCGGAAGATCCCGACGTGCCCGCAGCCGTCCAGCCGGGCGGCGTCGTCCAGCTCCCGCGGCAGCGTGCGGATGAACTGGACCATGAGGAAGATGAAGAACGCGTCGGTGGCCAGGAACTTCGGGACCACCAGGGGCATGATCGTGTTGATCCAGGCCAGCTCGTTGAACAGCACGTACTGCGGGACGAGCGTCACGTGGTACGGCAGGAGCAGCGTGGCGAGCATCAGCCCGAACAGGGTCCGCTTGAGGGGGAAGCGCAGCCGGGCGAACGCGTACGCCGCCAGCGAGCAGGACAGCAGGTTGCCCACGATGCACAGGACCGTGATGACCAGGGAGTTCAGGAAGTAGCGGGAGAAGTTCAGGCCGCTGTACGTCCACCCGTCCCGGTAGTTCGCCAGCGTCGGGTTCGAGGGCCAGACGCTCGTGGTGCCGAACGTCTCGTTCCCCGGCCGCAGCGAGGCGCCCACCATCCACAGCAGCGGGTAGAGGACGACGAACAGGACGGCGAGCAGGAGCATGTGGCGGGCCGCGCCCCGCACGAGCGGGTTGCGGGACTCCCGCCGCCCGAACACCTGCGTCGCGGGGCCCGGCAGGGGGGCGGTCGGGGCGCTCATCTCTCGTCTCCGTAGTGGACCCAGAACCTGGCGGTGGCGAACAGCACCGCGGTGAACAGGCCGAGGGCGACCAGCAGCGCCCAGGCCATCGCCGAGGCGTAGCCCATGTCCAGGTCGGTGAAGCCGCGCTGGTACAGGTAGAGCGTGTAGAACAGCGTCGAGTCGAGCGGGCCGCCGGTGCCGTTGCTGACGACGTACGCCGGGGTGAAGGCCTGGAAGGCGTTGACCGTGGTGAGCAGCACGTTGAAGAAGATCAGCGGCGACATCATCGGCAGGGTGACGCTGACGAGACGCCGCAGCGCCCCCGCCCCGTCCACGGCCGCCGCCTCGTACAGCTCCCGGGGCACCTGCCGCAGGCCGGCGAGGAAGATGATCATCACGGACCCGAAGGTCCACACGCTGAGCAGCACCAGGGTGTAGATCGCCGTGCCGGGGTCCCCGATCCAGCTGCGCCCCTCGATGCCGAACCGCGCGAGGACGGCGTTCAGGACACCGCTGCCGCCGAAGACCTGCCGCCACAGCACGGAGACGGCCACGCTGGCGCCGATGAGGGAGGGCAGGTAGAACGCGGCGCGGTAGAACGGCAGGAAGCGCATGCCGGTGTTCAGCACCATCGCCACGAGCATCGAGGCGACGAGGATGGCCGGCACGGCGATCCCGACGTACTTCAGCGTCACGGCGACGGAGCTGAGGAAGCGCGGGTCCGCGGCCATCAGGCGGTAGTTCGCCAGGCCGATCCACTCCGGCGGCGTGAGGAGGCCGTAGCGGGTGAACGACAGGTACAGGGAGTACAGCATCGGGCCGAGCGTCAGGGCCACCATGCCCACGAGCCAGGGCGCGAGGAACCCGTAGCCGACGAGCGCCTCGCGGGTGGCGAGCGCCCGGCGGGGCGCGGGGCGCGGCGTGCGGGCCGCGGTGCCCGCGGCGGCGCGGGGGGCCGGCAGCGCGCGGGGGGTGGGGTCGACGTCGGTCACGCCCGGTCCTCCCCGGGCCCGCCGGCCGCGCGCGCCGCGGCGGCCGAGGCCTCGACGCGCTCGGCGAGGACCTGCGCCAGCAGACCCGCCACCGGGACCCGCACGTCCGCCGCCCGGGCGGCGGCCACGACCTCGAACAGGTCCTTGCTCCACGGCCGCTCGCGGGGCGGGGTCCCGGCCGCGTCGTAGGCGGCGGCGGTGCGGTCGAAGAAACCCCAGTTCCTGCTCACCCACGACCCGCCCGTGCCGGTGTCGACGACGTCGAGGACGTCGCGGGCGGCGACCCCGTACGCCGCGGCGAGGTCGAGCGCCTCGTGCGCCCCGGCGAGGGCGGTGAGCATCATGAGCTGGTTGGCGAGCTTCGTCGCCGCCCCGGCCCCCGGCGGGCCGACGTGGACGACCTGCCCGGCGAGCGCGTCGAGGAGCGGCCGGGCCCGCTCCAGGTCGGCGGCCGCGGCGCCCACCATGACGGTCAGGTCGCCCTTCTCCGCGCGGTCGGCGCCACCGCTGACGGGGGCGTCGAGGAACGCGACGCCGTGGCCCGCGGCCTCCTGCGCCAGGCGCGCTGCGGTCTCCGGCAGCACCGTGCTGTGCACCACCACGGTGCGCCCGGGGCCGGCGCCGGCCAGCCAGCCGTCCGGGCCGCCGAGGACGGCGGTGACGGCCGCGTCGTCGGGGACGGCGAGCAGCAGGACGTCGCAGGCGGTGAGGTCGCCGGGGCCGGACGCCACCTGCGCCCCGGAACCCGTGAGGGCCGCGGCGCGGGCGGGGTCGCGGTCGAGGACCGTCACGGACCAGCCGGCGCGCAGGAGCGCGAGCACCATCGGCCGGCCGAGGTTGCCGAGGCCGGCGAAACCGACCGCGGTGCCGGGAGGGGACAGGGGGTCCGGCTGCTGTCCTGGCTGCTGTCCTGGCTGCACTGCCATGGTCGCTCCAGCGGGACGGGGTGGGGTGGGCCGGGGGTGCCGGGGCCTCAGAGGCCCTCGTAGTAGGCGACGATCGCGTCGATGTCGACGGAGCGGTCCCGCGGCATGTTCTGCGCGTCGTAGTGCCTGCGGCGGGCGTGCATGTCCGCGAGGAGCACCGCGCGGGCGTGGACGGCGACCTCCTCCGCCACCTCGCGCGGGACGACGATCACGCCGTCGTCGTCGCAGCCCACGATGTCGCCGGGCCGCACCTGCACCCCGCCGCAGGCGATGGTGCCCTGGACCTCGACGACCTCGATGCGCCCGGGGATGATCGTGCGCCCCCGGTAGCGGGTGACGACGGGGGTGCGCTGCAGGACGACCTCGCCGGTGTCGCGGCAGTACCCGTCGGTGATGACCCCGACGGCGCCGCGCCCGACCGCGGCCATCGTGTTCTCCGAGCCCCAGAAACCGACCTCCCGGCCGCCACCGGACTCGGTGACGACGACGTGCCCCGGGGCGAGGTCGTCGGGCAGGCGGGTGTTGGGGTACCTCTCGAACCAGAGGCGGTGCGCCTCGACGATGTCCTGCGTGGACTCCAGCCGCCACATCGGCTTGTTGGAGGGGACGCAGCGGATGGTGGCGGCGTGGCCCCAGAACTTCATGCCGCTCCACAGCGGCCTGATGTCGGGCGCCATGAGGGTGATGTCGAAGTAGCCGATGCCGTCGAGGGCGTCGGCGACGTCGCAGACCCGCAGGTGGTGGTAGAGGCTGCGGACGTCGGAGGGGTCGGCCCGCACGGGCTCGACGGCGGCGGTGGTTGCGGTGGGGGGCATGGCATCTCCTCGCGGCTGGATCGCCCGGGAGAGCACCGCTGATCGCGTGAGAACGCTCTCCCTCGAGCTGGCGGCTATTGTCTACAGCAGTCGATCCGCCCCCCGCAAGGGTCTCGCGGCCCCGTCCGCGCCGGAGACGGGAACCCGGCGGGTGTGTGCGTTCACGCCCGCCGGGAACCGCCCCCGGGCCCGCCCGGGACCGTCCTCAGGCCCCCGCCGGCCCGGTTCCCAGCAGGCCGCGCCCCGCCAGGTTCGCCATCAGCGCGCCGATCCCGAACGTCCACGGCGGCGCCTCCTCCGCCGTGGTCACCGTCCCGACGAGCGCGCCGAGGCGCGGGCTGCTGATGCGGACCACGTCGCCGCGCTCGTGGGTGAAACCCCGCCCCGGCCCGTGCCGGTCCTGCGTCGGGGCGAACATCGTCCCGGTGAAGAGCACGAACCCGTCCGGGTACTGGTGGTGCGCCCCGTGGGCGTGCCGCACGAGGTCCGCCAGGTCCCTGCTGATCTCGCCCACCGAGCTGTGCCCGTCCAGCACGAAACCGTCCGCGCCCTCCACGCGCAGCCGCACCTCGCTGACCCGCGCGTCGTCCAGCGCGTAACCCTCGTCGAACAGCCGCAGGAAGGGGCCGATCGCGCAGGAGGCGTTGTTGTCCTTCGCCTCCGTCAGCAGCAGCGCGCTGCGGCCCTCGAAGTCGCGCAGGTTCACGTCGTTGCCCAGCGTCGCCGCGACGGGGACGCCCGCCGACGTCACCACCAGCACCAGCTCCGGTTCCGGGTTGTTCCACGACGAGCGCGACAGCACGCCGACCGCCGCGCCGTGGCCGACCGCCGACAGCACCGGCGCCTTGGTGAAGATCTCCGGGTCCGGGCCGATCCCCACCTCCAGGTACTGCGACCACAGCCCCTCGGCGGTGAGCACCTCCTTCAGCCGCGCCGCCTCCGGTGAACCCGGCCGCACCCGGGACAGCGCCCCGCCCACCGCGGCCGACACCTTCGCGCGCACCTGCCCGGCGCGCGCCGCGTCACCCGCCGCGCGCTCCTCGACGACCCGCTCCAGCATGCTGCGCACGAACGTCACCCCGGCCGCCTTGAGCACCTGCAGGTCCACCGGTGCCAGCAGGTGCGGGCGGCCGGGATCCCGCACGGGAGAGGCGGCCAGCAGGTCCGCGAGCGGCCAGCGCCGCCCGCCCGGTGCGCTGCGGGCGACCTCGACGGCGTCGGGGCGCTCCAGGAGCTGCGAGACGGTCGGTGCCACGCCCGTCAGGTCGACCACCTCCTCGCCGCGGACCGCCACCACGCAGGGCCCCACCCCGGGGTCCGACACCCTGCCCACCAGCGTCGCGCGCTCGCGGTCCCCGGGGAGCACGTCGTCGTGTTCCATCGCTCATCTCCTGTCCTCGTCCGGCGCGGCCGGCCGGTGCGGTGGTCCCCGTCCGCAGGCCGGAGGGGGTGTGCCGGGTGGTCGGCGGCGGGGTTCCGGCGGGGGTGCGGCGGGGGAGGACCCACCGGATCGCCGCCCCGCGTGGCAAACTCCGCCCGGACCGCCCGGCCGTGCGCGACGGCCCGGCGGCGGATCCGTGCCGCCGGGCGCAGGCCTACCACGGCGAGCTGCTCGCAGGCCATGCTGACGAGGAGGAAACCCATGGACGACGTCGTGAGCGTCGATCCCCGCACCGGGCGAGGCGTGGAGGTGGTCGCCCGGGAGGCGGGCCCCGCGGAGGTCGACGCGCTGTGCCGGCGGGCCCTGGCCGCCGCGCCGGCGCTGGCGGACCTCGGGCGCGCCGGGCGGGCCGCGCTGCTGCGCGCGGCGGCGGACGGGCTGGAGGCGCGGCGTGCGGAGGTCGTCGCGACCGCGGACCGCGAGACCGCCCTCGGCGCCGGTCGCCTGGGCGGTGAGCTGACCCGGACGTGCTACCAGCTGCGGTTGTTCGCCGAGGTGCTGGAGGAGGGTTCCTACCTGGAGGCCACCGTCGACCACGCCGGGGACACCCCGATGGGCCCGCGGCCGGACCTGCGCCGGATGCTGCTGCCGCTCGGGCCGGTCGCGGTGTTCGGGGCGAGCAACTTCCCGCTGGCGTTCTCGGTGCCCGGCGGCGACACCGCCTCCGCGCTGGCCGCCGGCTGCCCGGTCGTCGTGAAGGCCCACGCCTCGCACCCGGCGACGTCGCAGCTCTGCGCCGAGGTGCTCACCGCGGCCGTGGCGGCCTCGGGGGCACCGGAGGGCACGTTCGCACTGGTCCACGGGTTCCGGGCCGGCGCGGACCTGGTCGTCCACCCGGCGGTGCGGGCGGTGGGTTTCACCGGCTCGCTGGCGGGCGGGCGCGCGCTCGTCGAGCTGATCGGGCGGCGGGCGGACCCGGTGCCGTTCTTCGGGGAGCTGAGCAGCCTCAACCCCCTCGTGGTGACCCCGCGGGCGGCCGCCGAGCGCGGCGCGGAGATCGGCCGCGGCGCGGTCGCCTCCTTCACGCTGGGCGCCGGGCAGTTCTGCACCAAACCCGGGCTGCTGCTCGTGCCGGAGGGGCCCGCCGGTGACGAGCTGGTCGGGGCGATGGCGCAGGCGCTGCGCGAGGTCCCCGCCCAGGTCCTCCTCAACGAGGGGATCGCCCGCTCCTACGCCGGTGCCGCCGAGCGCCTGGCCGCCCTGCCCGGGGTGGCGGTCGCCGCGCGGGGCGGGGCCGCGCGCGGAGAGGGTTTCGAGGGGGTCCCGCTCCTGCTGCAGGCCGACGCCGCCGGCCTGCCGCCCGAGCTGACCGAGGAGTGCTTCGGGCCGCTCGCCGTGGTGGCCCGCTACCGGGAGGACGGACTGCTCGACGCCGTGGACCGGCTGCCCTCCTCCCTGACGGCCAGCGTATTCCGCGGGCGCGGGGAGACCGAGCTGCCCGGCGCCGTGGTGCGCCGGCTGGGGGAGCGCGCCGGGAGGTTCGTGTTCGACGCGTACCCCACCGGGGTCGCCGTGTCCTGGGCGCAGCACCACGGCGGCCCCTGGCCGTCGACGAACTCCCAGCACACCTCCGTCGGGGCGAGCGCGCTGCGCCGGTTCCTGCGGCCGGCGACCTGGCAGTCGGCGCCGGCGGAACTCCTGCCGGAGGAGCTGCGCGAGGAGTTCGCGGGGATCCCGCGGCGGGTGGACGGGGTGCTGCGGCCGGCCGGTTCCTGAACCGCCGGGAACCGGTGTGCCGGTCCCTGGCCGCACAGGGTGCCGCGCGCTATTGTCTACAAGGCGGGGGGCGCCCGGTGCCCCGAGACCGAACCCGGAGGCCACCGATGAGCCCACGCGGCGCACCCGCCGCGGTCCCGCCGGGACCGCCCGCCGTCACGGCGCGGATCGACCCGCCCAGCCTCGTCCAGCTCGCCGCCGAGTCGATCCGCCGGATGATCCTCTCCGGCAGGCTCGGGCAGGGCGAGCGGCTCGTCGAGGAACGCCTCACCGAGGAGCTCGGCATCAGCCGGCCCCCGCTGCGGGAGGCCCTGCGCCTCCTGCAGCAGGAGGGCCTCGTGGAGACCCGTCCCCGCCGCGGCTCCACGGTGGCGACCCTCACCGACCGGGACGCCTACGAGATCCTCACCCTGCGCTCGGCGCTGGAACGGCTCGCCGTCGAGCTGGGGGTCCCCGTGCGCGAGCCCGCGCGCCTCGTGCCCTGCCGCGCCGCGCTGGAGCGCATGGAGGCCGCGGCCCGCGCCGAGGACCGCGGGGCCCTCGTGGAGCACGGCTACGCGTTTCACGCCTCCCTCGTCGCCCTCGCCGGGCACCGGCGCCTCGACGACGGCTACGCCGCCGTGCAGAACCAGCAGATGCTCTGCATGGCGCGCAACCTCACCACCCGCGAGCACGAGTACGAGGACCTCCTCGGCCACGTCGCCCGCCACCGCCACCTCCTCGACCTCGTCGAGGCCGGGGACCCCGCCGCCGTGCTGGCGGAGCTGGCCGTGCACGGCGAGCGCTCGTTCCTGCAGCGCCCCGCCGCCGGGCGGTAGACGGGCGACGGGCCGGGGGACGGGTGCCCCCGCCCCCCCCGGTGACCTCAGTCGCCCTTGACGTTCACGACCTGCCGCAGGGTGTGGACGATCTCCACGAGATCCGCGGCGTCCGCCATGACCCGGTCCACGTCCTTGTACGCCAGCGGGTGCTCGTCGAGGAACGCGTCGGTGTCGCGGTACTCGATCCCCGCCATCGCCTCCCGCAGCTGCTCCACGCTGAACCGCTTGCGCGCCTTCGTGCGCGAGAGCCGGCGTCCCGCCCCGTGCGGGGAGGAGTTCAGCGACAGCTCGCTGCCCAGGCCCCGCACGACGTAGCTCGCGGTGCCCATCGACCCCGGCACCAGGCCCGGCCTGCCGGCGTCCGCCTGGATGGCGCCCTTGCGGGAGACCCACAGGTCGCGGCCGAAGTGCCGCTCGTGCTCGGTGAAGTTGTGGTGGCAGTTGATCCGCTCGGTCTCCACCACGTCCTCGCCCATGAACCCCGCGAGGCAGGCGACGACGCGGTCCATCATCTCCTCGCGGTTGAGCAGGGCGAAGTGCTGCGCCCAGCGCAGGTCGCGCAGGTAGGCGTCGAACTCCTCCGTGCCCTCCGTCAGGTGCGCCAGGTCCATGTCGGGCAGGTCGAGGCGGGCCTGCGCGGCCAGGCGCCGGGCCACCGCGATGTGCTGCTGCGCCAGCTTGTTGCCGATGCCGCGCGAGCCGGAGTGCAGGAACAGCCACACCGCGCCCGTCTCGTCCAGCGTCACCTCGATGAAGTGGTTGCCGGAGCCGAGGGAGCCCAGCTGCAGCGCCCAGTGCTCCAGCACCTGCCGGTAGTCGCGCTGCGCCATCGCCTCCAGCTCCGCCACGCGGGGCGCGGCGGTGGGCAGCACCTCCCGGTTGCGCGCGCCCGCCGACAGCGGCACCGCCCGCTCGACCGCCTCCCGCAGCGGCGACAGCCCGGCCCCGCGGGAGGCGCGGGCGCGCAGGTCGTCCCCGGTGAACTGGCTGCGCACCGCGATCATGCCGCAGCCGATGTCCACGCCGACGGCCGCGGGGATGATCGCCCGCTCGGTGGGGATGACGGAACCGACCGTCGCGCCCTTGCCCAGGTGGGCGTCGGGCATGAGGGCCAGGTGCGGCTGCACGAACGGCAGCTCGCTGGTGCGGCGCGCCTGCTCCAGGGTGTCGGGCTCGATGTCCGAGGCCCAGTTCAGCAGCTTGGGGGTGATCTTCTCCACGGTTCCTCCGCCGGTGCTCCCCGCCGGGGCGGGGCTCGGCCCCCGCGCGGGGCCGCCGTCGAGGGTGCAGGCCGCGCCCGGGCCGCCGCACCTGGTTATCCCCCGGGGGCGTCGTCCCCCCTGCCCGCGCCCCCTTGCCCGCGCAGATCCGGAGAAGGGCGCTCCCGGGGGCCCGCCCCGGCGCCCGGACCCGGGGAAGGGCGGGGGAGGGGGTGCCTCAGCCCTCCGCGGCCTCGGCGCGGTCGCACAGCTCGGTGAGGGCGGCGGCGAGCCGGCGCGCCTCGGGCACGGAGAGCTGGGCGAGGTCGCCGACGAAGACGCGCGGGCCGGTGCGGCGCAGCACCGTCTGGTGCCCGTCGGCGTAGGCGAGGTCCGTGCACTCCAGCCGGACCGGGCACGGCCGCTCGTCCCCCTCGTCGCCCTCGCGGGGCACGGTGGACGCCTCGCGCCAGTGCAGCCAGCCGCCCTCCACCTCCGAGCCGTTGGTCGCCCAGGCGGGGGTGCCCCACCGCAGGACGCGCAGCCCGTCGTCGCGGACGGCGGTCGCGGTCGGCGGGGTGGCGGTGCCACCCTCGCCCGGGACGCCAGTCGACTCCGGCATCGGAACCTCCCTGTTCCAAGCTGTGATTAAACAGTTGCCGAACGTGATCGGCGAACAGACTGCCAGAGGATCGCCCGCCGTGCCCGCTCCCCGCCCCGGCGCGCGGGCGGATCCCCCGGCGCGTCCCAGCAGGTGGGAGGAGTTGCTCAGCGGTGCCCCGATGACGGACCATCAGCCCCATGGCTCCCGGCGCGCTCCTCGACGAGTTCTGGCCGGGTCGTCGCCCCTACCTCTTCGACGGCTGGTGTCGGCGGGACAACGCTCCCCGTCCCTGACCGCACCACCCCACCCGGAGAGAACCGTGAGCGAGAACACCCCGTCGTCCGACGCTGCCCAGCCGCGCCCCCTGCGCTTCGAGACCCTCGCCGTGCACGCCGGCCAGGCCCCCGACGCCGCGACGAACGCCCGCGCGCTGCCGATCTACCAGACGACGAGCTACACCTTCCGCGACTCCGACCACGCCGCCGCCCTCTTCGGGCTCGCGGAGGTCGGCAACATCTACACGCGGATCATGAACCCGACACAGGCCACCGTCGAGGAGCGCATCGCGGCCCTCGAGGGCGGAATCGGGGCGTTGCTCGTCGCCAGCGGCCAGGCCGCCGAGACCCTCGCCATCCTCAACATCGCCCAGGCCGGGGACCACGTCGTCTCCAGCCCCCGCATCTACGGCGGCACGTACAACCTGCTGCGGCACACGCTGCCCAAGTACGGCATCTCGGTGACGTTCGTGGACGACCCCGACGACCCGGACTCCTGGCAGCGGGCCGTGCGGCCGGAGACGAAGCTCTTCTTCGCCGAGACGATCTCCAACCCCGCCGGTGACGTCCTCGACATCGAGGCCGTCTCGGGCGTCGCCCACGCCAACGGGGTGCCGCTGATCGTGGACAGCACCATCGCCACCCCGTACCTGGTCCGGCCGCTGGAGTGGGGCGCCGACATCGTCGTGCACTCGGCCACGAAGTACCTCGGCGGGCACGGCACCGCCATCGCGGGCGTCATCGTCGACGGCGGCCGCTTCGACTGGGCCGCCCACGCCGAGCGCTTCCCGGGCCTGACCACCCCGGACCCCAGCTACCACGGCGTCGTCTACACCGACGCCCTCGGCCCCGCCGCCTACATCACCAAGGCCCGCGTGCAGCTCCTGCGCGACCTCGGCCCGGCCGTCGCGCCGTTCAACGCCTTCCTCATCGCCCAGGGCGTGGAGACCCTCGCCCTGCGCGTGGAGCGGCACGTGGCCAACGCCCAGCGCGTCGCGGAGTTCCTCGAGGCCCACCCGCAGGTGGAGTCGGTGCGCTACGCGGGTCTGCCCAGCTCGCCCTGGTACGAGCGCGGCCGCAAGTACGCCCCGAAGGGCACCGGCGCGGTGCTGGCGTTCGAGATCGCCGGGGGCCGCGAGGCGGGCCGCGCCTTCGTCGACGCCCTGACGCTGCACAGCCACGTCGCCAACATCGGCGACGTCCGCTCCCTCGTCATCCACCCCGCGTCCACGACGCACTCCCAGCTCAACCCCGAGGAGCAGCTGACCAGCGGTGTCACGCCCGGCCTGGTGCGCCTGGCCGTCGGCATCGAGCACGTCGACGACATCCTCGCCGACCTCGAGGCCGGCTTCGCCGCCGCACGCGCGGCGGTCCCCGTCGGAGCGGGGGCGTGACGGCCACGGCACGGGACCTGGACGTCGCGGACCTGGACCTCCCGGTGCAGCAGGGGGAGCCGGGCGCCCCGGTGACGGGCACCGAGCCCGGGCCGCCGCCGGCCACGGGGGCGTGGCGGGAGGGCGACCCCGCCGCCGCCCGGCACCTCGCCGACCTCGGCACCCTCCCGCTGCAGCTCGGCGGCGAGCTCCCCGGCGTGCGCCTCGCCTACGAGACGTACGGCCGGCTCGACGCCGACGGCGGCAACGCCGTGCTGGTGCTGCACGCCCTGACCGGCGACGCGCACCTCGCGGGCCCCGCCGGCCCGGGCCAGCCCACCCCCGGCTGGTGGGACGGCCTCGTCGGGCCCGGCCGCGCGCTGGACACCGACCGCTGGTTCGTCGTGGCCGCCAACGTGCTCGGCGGCTGCCAGGGCAGCACCGGCCCGGCGTCGGTGCGCCCGGGCACCGGCGCGCCGTGGGGCTCGGCGTTCCCGCGCATCACCGTCGCCGACCAGGTCGCCGCCGAGGTCCGGCTGTCCGACCTGCTCGGCGTCCGGCGCTGGGCCACCGTCATCGGTGGCTCCATGGGCGGGATGCGGGCCCTGGAGTGGGCCGTGGGGCACCCCGACCGGGTCGGCGCCGCCCTGGTGCTCGCCACGAGCGCCGCCGCCACGGCCGACCAGATCGGGACGCAGTCCGCGCAGATCGCCATCGTCCGCGCGGACGCCGGCTGGCACGGCGGGGACTACCACGACCTGCCGCCCGGCTGCGGTCCGCACGTCGGCCTCGGCCTGGCGCGCCGCATCGCGCAGCTCACCTACCGCACCGCGGAGGAGCTGCAGCTGCGCTTCGGCCGCGACGCGCAGGAGGGGGAGGTGCCGGAGGCCGGGGGCCGCTACGCGGTGCAGTCCTACCTCGACCACCACGCCGACAAGCTGGTCCGCCGCTTCGACGCGGGCAGCTACGTCGTCCTGACCGACGCGATGAACACGTGGGACGTCGGGCGCGGCCGGGGCGGCACGGAGGCGGCCCTGCGGGCCTGCGCCACGCCGCTGGTCGTCGTGGGCGTGGACTCCGACCGGCTGTACCCGATCTCCGAGCAGCAGCTCATCGCGGACACGGCGGGTGCCGCGGTCGGTGGCCTGCGCGTCATCCGCTCCCCGTTCGGGCACGACGGCTTCCTCATCGAGGCCGACCAGCTCGTCCCGCTCGTCCTGGAGTCGCTCCGGCTCGGGCAGCGGGCCGTGCAGCGCTCGCTGCCGCGGTCCTGACCGACGCACGCGGGGGGCGCCCCCCGGGTGCGTGCGGTGGGGTCAGCGCCCGCCCGGGCGGGCGGCGCGTGTCTCGACCTCCACACCGTCCGGCCGGCCGTGGGCGTCGTGCGGGTCGCTGCTCATGGTGGACTCGTCGAAGGGCACCTCGCCCGCGAGGACGCGGCGCACCCGCTCGCCGTCCACCTGCTGCGTCCAGGCGCCGATGACGAGGGTGGCCACGGCGTTGCCGGTGAAGTTGGTGACGGCGCGGGCCTCGGACATGAAGCGGTCGATGCCCACGATG